>NZ_CM001558.1:1292058-1897561 GCF_000281895.1 Pseudomonas fluorescens Q2-87
CCGTGGCCCTGCAGGATATCCAGAACGATCCGGACCGTCTGCGCCAGCCCATGCAGCGAATTGGCAACGAATGGCACCCCATTGCCTGGGATGACGCCTTCGCATTGGTGGCCGAGCGTCTGGCGGACATCCAGGCACGTCATGGCCAGAATGCAGTGGCGGTTTATCAAGGCAACCCCAGCGTGCATAACTATGGGTTGATGACCCACAGCAACTATTTCCTGGGCCTGTTGAAAACCCGCAGCCGCTTCTCGGCAACTTCCGTGGATCAGTTGCCCCATCACCTGACCAGCCACCTGATGTACGGCCATGGCCTGCTGATACCGATCCCGGATATCGACCACACCGATTTCATGCTGATCCTGGGCGGCAACCCGCTGGCGTCCAATGGCAGCATCATGACTGTGCCCGACGTGGAAAAACGCCTCAAGGCGATCCAGGCCCGTGGCGGTAAGGTGGTGGTGATCGATCCGCGTCGCAGCGAAACGGCAGCCATTGCCAACCAGCATATTTTCGTCCGCCCCGGTGGCGATGCCGCATTGCTGTTTGGCTTGCTCAATACCTTGTTCAGCGAAAATCTGACCCGTGACAGCCACTTGCCGGTGGACGGCCTGGAAGAGGTGCGTGAAGCCATCGCACCCTTCACGGCGCAAGCGATGAGCCCACTCTGTGCGGTGCCGGCCGAGCAGATCCGTCAATTGGCCCGGGATTTCGCCGCGGCGCCGTCAGCGGTGTGTTACGGGCGAATGGGGGTGTCGACCCAAGCGTTCGGCACGCTGTGCCAATGGCTGATCCAAGTGATCAATCTGGTCACCGGCAATGTCGACCGGGTGGGCGGGGCGCTCTGCACCGAGCCGGCGGTGGATCTGGTGGCGACGACCTCGGGAGGCCATTTCAACCGCTGGCAGAGCCGGGTATCCGGGCGTCCCGAGTATGCCGGCGAGTTGCCGGTTTCGGCCCTGGCCGAAGAGATGCTCACCGAGGGCGAGGGCCAGATCCGTGCACTGGTGACCGTGGCCGGCAACCCGGTGCTGTCCACACCCAACGGGCGACAACTGGAGCAGGCCCTCGATGGGCTGGAATTCATGGTCAGCGTCGATTTGTACATCAACGAAACCACGCGCTACGCCGACCTGATCCTGCCATCGACCTCGGCGTTGGAGAACGATCATTACGACACCACGTTCAATGTGTTCGCGGTGCGCAACGTAACGCGATTCAATCGGGCGATCCTGCCCAAGCCCGAGGGCGCATTGCACGACTGGGAAATCTTTGTCGGCCTGGCCAAGGCCTTCGCCGCCCGAACCGGCAAGGAACTCAAGCCGACCCTGCCGCCGGCACAGATGATTGACCTGGGCCTGCGCAGTGGAGCCTATGGTGATGCTTCGCCGCACAAGCTGTCGCTGGCCACCTTGTTCGATCACCCTCATGGCATCGACCTCGGCGCACTCAAGCCTAACCTGGCCCCGCGTCTGAAGACCGAAAACCAGCGGGTGCAAGCTGCTCCGGCCGTGATTCTCGCCGACCTTGAACGCTTCGCCGCGTTGCAGGCGCCCACACCCGATGAGCTGCTGATGATTGGCCGTCGCCATGTGCGCAGCAATAATTCCTGGATGCATAACTTTCATCGGTTGGTCAAAGGCAAGCCCCGTCATCAGTTGCTGATGCACCCCGATGACCTCGCCAGTCGCGGCCTTGTCGACGGCCAGCGGGTGAAGGTCAGCTCCCGGGTGGGCGTGATCGAAGTCGAAGTGCAGGGCAGCCTGGATATGATGAAAGGTGTGGTCAGCCTGCCCCACGGCTGGGGCCATGCGCGGCCGGGCGTGCAGATGACCATCGCCTGCGAGCAGCCGGGCTCCAGTGCCAACGACCTGACCGACCATCATCAGCTCGACGAGTTGTCCGGCAACGCGGCGCTCAATGGCGTGCCGGTGAAGGTGGCTGCTGCGTGAATTTGTCTCTCGGCCAGACCGAGCAGCATGCTCGGCTTTCCGTTACAATGCGCCACCGTGTCGACAACTTAAGTCGCGAAAGTTTAAGCCGAGGTGCTCCATGGATATCATCGAAACGATTAAAGACCAGATTGCCAATAACACCGTCCTGCTCTACATGAAAGGTTCGCCGAACGCGCCCCAGTGCGGCTTCTCGGCCAAGGCTGCTCAGGTTGTGATGGCGTGTGGCGAGAAGTTTGCCTACGTGGACATCCTGCAGAACCCGGAAATCCGCGCCAACCTGCCCAAGTACGCCAACTGGCCAACTTTCCCACAATTGTGGGTAGCCGGTGAGCTGGTCGGCGGTAGCGACATCATGACCGAAATGGCCGCTGACGGCTCGCTGCAGACCACCATCAAGCAAGCGGTAGAAGCTGCGGCGAACAAGACCGAAGCGTGATCGAGAAGGTCCTGTTCGCCTCACGTGTTGTGGTCGAACACGGACTTTGTGGGAGCGGGCTTGCTCGCGAAGGTGTGTCAGTTAGCATTTTTTATCTGGCCCACCGCCTTCGCGAGCAAGCCCGCTCCCACAGGAGATCGCAGTTGCCTGGAGTCCAGGCAATAAAAAGCCCCGCCTCTCGAAAGAGGGCGGGGCTTTTTAATGGCTCGCTTTCGGTGAAGGTTACTCTTCACCCATCTGCGATTGCAGGTAGTTTTCCAGGCCTACTTTATCGATCAGGCCCAGTTGGGTTTCCAGCCAGTCGATGTGCTCTTCTTCAGACTCGAGAATGTCTTCGAGCAGTTCACGGCTACCGAAGTCGCCAACGCTTTCGCAGTGGGCGATGGCGGCCTTGAGATCAGCGTGGCCGGTGCGTTCGATGCGCAAGTCGCACTCGAGCATTTCCCGGGTGTGCTCGCCAATGTGCAACTTGCCCAGGTCCTGGACATTCGGCAGGCCTTCGAGGAACAGGATGCGCTTGATCAGCTTGTCCGCGTGCTTCATCTCGTCGATGGATTCGTGGTACTCGTGCTTGCCCAGCTTGTTCAGGCCCCAATCCTCATACATGCGCGCATGCAGGAAGTATTGATTGATCGCGACCAGCTCATTGGCAAGGATCTTATTGAGATGCTGGATGACTGTAATGTCGCCTTTCATGGTGAGGGCCTGTCCTGTAATTGCTGTGTATAAAGCGGAGTTTGAGCCGCACATTTACCAGTGTCAAACCTAAGTTATTGAATAATAAATGAAAATTAATCGGAATAAGAATGTTTGTGTTCCGCGTCTTGAGGCTAACTAACTGATTTAAGAGCATAAAAAACCGGACATGAAGTCCGGTTCCTTGAAATGCTGATGTTTACGCGGCGGTAAATTCTACCGGGTAGGGGATCGACGCCTGCGCGGTTTGCACCTTGGCGAGGGTTTCACGCACCACTTCCTTGGCCAGGCATGCACATTTACCGCATTGGCTGGCTACGCCGGTGGCCTGGCGGACTTCGCGATAGCTGCAGCAACCTTCATAGATCGCTTCGCGGATTTGCCCGTCGGTGACGCCAGTGCAGAGGCATACATACATAAGTGAGAACCGTCGCTGGTTGTGACTCAATTGAGACGGATCTTAATGTTAACGAGAATGATTGTCAAAGTGGTTTCTGAAGCCCTTGCGCCAGAATGTCGCCTGACTGACGAACGGTTTTCTCATCGAGTGTGAAGGCGCACTGAAACGAAATCAGGAATTTGCACCATCGCCTAAAAACCGTTGAAGACAGTCCAAATGTGCGGTGTATGATGGTCGGTCCTTGCAAAGCGGGTTCGTGTCACAGGGCTGTCGCCTGAGGGTGGCAGGCTGGCCCGGACCTTGTTTTCACGTTATTACACCAGGAGATATCCAATGAGCGTACTCGTAGGCAAACAAGCCCCTGACTTCACCGTCCCAGCCGTCCTGGGCAACGGCGAAATCGTCGACAGCTTCACCCTGTCCTCGGCCATCAAAGGCAAATACGGCCTGGTGTTCTTTTACCCGCTGGACTTCACCTTCGTCTGCCCATCCGAGCTGATCGCACTGGATCACCGCATGGATGACTTCAAGGCACGCAACGTTGAAGTGATCGCTGTCTCGATCGACTCGCATTTCACTCACAACGCCTGGCGCAACACCCCAATCAACGGTGGCGGCATCGGTCAGGTGAAATACACCATGGCTGCCGACATGAAGCACGAAATCGCCAAGGCCTACGACGTTGAGTCCGAAGGCGGCGTGGCCTTCCGTGGCGCGTTCCTGATCGACGACAAGGGCGTTGTCCGTTCGCAGATCATCAACGACCTGCCGCTGGGCCGTAACATGGAAGAGCTGATCCGCCTGGTCGATGCACTGCAATTCCACGAAGAGCACGGCGAAGTTTGCCCTGCCAACTGGAAAAAAGGCGACAAGGGCATGACCGCATCGCCTGAAGGCGTTGCTGCTTACCTGGGCGAGCACGGCGACAAGCTGTAAGCGCACAAGGCATAAAAAAACCGGCCCTCGATGGGCCGGTTTTTTATGGGACTTCAAAATGAAAACACAGCCCCCCGTGGCGAGGGAGCTTGCTCCCGCTGGGTGGCGCAGCCGCCCCCAAGATCTTGTGAGCGCTGCGCACTCAAGCGGGAGCAAGCTCCCTCGCCACAAAGAGCCAGGCTTTAGGTCAGTCGTCGAAATCCTGCCACCCACCCATCTGCTTCCACCGATTGACGATGCCGCAGAACAGCTCGGCGGTCTTTTCGGTGTCGTAGCGGGCCGAGTGAGCTTCACGGCCATCAAAATCGATGTCCGCTGCCTGGCAGGCCTTGGCCAATACCGTCTGGCCATACGCCAGGCCGGCCAGGGTCGCGGTGTCGAAGCTGGAGAACGGGTGGAACGGGTTGCGCTTCATGTCCAGGCGCGCGACAGCGGCGTTGAGGAAGCCCAGGTCGAAGCTGCTGTTATGGCCGACCAGGATGGCCCGCTTGCAGCCGTTGGCCTTCAGCGCCTTGCGCACGCCCCGGAAGATGTCGGTCAGGGCCGTCTCTTCGCTCACCGCCATGCGCAGTGGGTGATCGAGCTTGATCCCGGTGAACTCCAGCGCGGCGGCTTCAACGTTGGCGCCTTCGAACGGTTCGACGCGGAAGAAATAGGTGTGGTCAGGGAACACGAAGCCTTTTTCGTCCATGCCGATGGTGGTCGCGGCAATTTCCAGCAAGGCGTCGGTGGCGGAGTTGAAGCCGCCGGTTTCTACATCGACGACAACGGGCAGATAGCCGCGGAACCGGGCCGCCATGGGGTGACGGGCGCCGCCCGAACCACCGTTGCCGTCCAGTTCTTCGTCGAAATGATCTTCACTCACGCGTTTTCCTCCAGCAGGCGCCAGCGCAGTTTTTCACCGGCGCGCAGCGGGATGACAGCCAGCTCGCCGAACGGCAGGCTGGCGGGGGCGGTCCACTCGTCGCGGACCAGGGTAATACGATCGGTGTTCACCGGCAGGCCATAGAAACGCGGGCCATGCAGGCTGGCGAAGCCTTCGAGCTTGTCCAGCGCGTTGCGCTGTTCGAACGCCTCGGCATACAGCTCGATGGCGGCATAGGCGGTGTAGCAGCCGGCGCAGCCGCAAGCGGCTTCCTTGGCATGCTGGGCGTGGGGCGCCGAGTCCGTACCGAGGAAGAACTTGGCGCTGCCGCTGGTGGCGGCGTCCAGCAGGGCTTCCTGATGGGTGTTGCGCTTGAGAATCGGCAGGCAGTAGAAGTGCGGCCGGATTCCGCCGACCAGCATGTGGTTGCGGTTGTACAGCAGGTGATGCGCGGTAATGGTCGCGCCGACGTTGGCCGAGGCCTCGTTGACGAACTGCACGGCGTCACCGGTGGTGATGTGTTCGAAAACCACCTTGAGTGTCGGGAAACGCTCCACGACGCGGCGCATGTGCTCGTCGATGAAGATTTTCTCGCGGTCGAATACGTCGACGTCGCCGCGCGTCACTTCACCGTGGATCAGCAAGGGCATTCCCACTTCGGCCATGGCCTCCAGCGCCGGGAAGATCTTGTCGATGCTGGTGACGCCGGAATCGGAGTTGGTGGTCGCGCCGGCAGGGTACAGCTTGGCGGCGTGGACAAAGCCGCTGGCCTTGGCGTCGCGGATCTCTTCGGGCTGGGTGCGGTCGGTGAGGTAAAGCACCATCAGCGGCTCGAAGCGGCTGCCGGCCGGGCGCGCGGCAAGGATGCGCTGCCGATAGCCATCGGCCTCGGCGGCGTTGCGCACTGGCGGAACCAGGTTAGGCATGATGATTGCGCGCCCGAAGGTACGCGCGACATCGGCGACGGTATGGGTCAACACAGCACCATCGCGAAGATGAATATGCCAGTCGTCGGGACGCAGCAGGGTCAGGCGGTTGGACATTGGGGGGCTTCCAGGCGGGTCAAACTCTGGGGAATGCTACCGGAAAAGACCGATTCAGGCACCCGCTATCAAGTTCTGGCCCCAGTGACCGATAGAGCCTATAGGTGCGCCATGAATCCGTGCAGCGCCGAGGACCTGCGTCTTACTCTCAGCGCGAGTCGATTTTTTGTATAAAAGCCAGTGGAGCCTCCCGTGCGCCAGCGTTATCTAGCCTTGCTCAGTGTGTTTGCCAGTTTTCCTGCCATGGCGCTCACTTTCCAGACCCGTCTGGAGAGCATTGAGTGGACGGTCGAAGGCGACAAGTTCGAGTGCCGGCTGAGCCAGCCGATCACCGATTTCGGCAGCGGTGAATTCGTGCGCCGGGCAGGCGAGCAGGCCACGTTCCGCCTCAAGGCTTACAACCCGATGCTCGGCGGCGGTTCCGCTACCTTGCTGGCGGCCGCTGCGCCGTGGCAACCGGGGCGGGGCGATATCAACTTGGGGTCGGTCAGCATTGGCAGCGGCGACGTGCTGTTCAACAGCTCGCAGATCCAGGCTGGTCGCTTGATCAGCGGGTTGATGGAGGGCCGTAGCCCGGTCGTGCGCCGCAACACCGAGGACGGACGGGTGTCGGAGGTCCGGTTGCTGCCTGTACGTTTCAATAAGGCTTTCAACGACTATCAAGGCTGCGTGGCGAAACTGCTGCCGAAAAATTTCGAGCAGGTGAAACAGACCCAGATCGGTTTCCCTGGCGAAGAAGTCGAGCTCGATGCACGGGCCAAGGCCCAGTTGCAGGTGATGCTCGACTTCATCAAGGCCGACCCGAGCGTCAACCACATCGAGCTTGACGGTCATTCCGACAACAGCGGCAATCGCCTGACTAACCGCGAGTTGTCACGCCGCCGGGCCCTGGCGGTGCAGGATTTTTTCAAGGCCAACGGTTTTCAGGAATCGCAGATCACCTTGCGTTTCCATGGCGAACGTTATCCCTTGGTACCCAATACCAACGCCGCCAACCGGGCCAAGAACCGGCGAGTGGCCGTGCGCCTGGAGCGCGTGGCGGTGACCCAGGTGCCGGCCACGCCAGCGCCGCAGCCCGCGCCAACAGCGGCGCCAGCGAAGGTTCCGGCCCCGGCTGCGGCGCCAGTCAAGGCTCCCGCTGCGACGCCCGCCCCGGCGACCGCGCGCACCTCCTGATTCGAGATTGATCGTCGCGCAATCGACATAATCTGTCGCTTCGTCGTCATAAGCTGTCGCGCCCCTGTAAATTATCCGCGCTGGACGTTAGACTTCCCGGCTTTCCGTACAACCCGTGGAGTGATGGCATGGCGGACGTAAACAAGGTCGTTCTGGCGTATTCCGGCGGCCTGGACACTTCGGTGATCCTCAAGTGGCTGCAGGACACTTATAACTGCGAAGTGGTGACCTTCACCGCTGACCTGGGGCAGGGCGAAGAAGTTGAACCTGCACGCGCCAAGGCTCAGGCCATGGGCGTCAAAGAGATCTACATCGACGACCTGCGCGAAGAATTCGTCCGCGACTTCGTGTTCCCGATGTTCCGCGCCAACACCGTTTACGAAGGAGAGTACCTGCTGGGTACGTCCATCGCCCGTCCGCTGATCGCCAAGCGCCTGATCGAAATCGCCAACGAAACCGGCGCCGACGCCATTTCCCACGGCGCCACCGGCAAAGGCAACGACCAGGTACGTTTCGAATTGGGTGCCTATGCCCTCAAGCCGGGTGTGAAAGTCATCGCCCCATGGCGCGAGTGGGACCTGCTGTCCCGTGAAAAGCTGATGGACTACGCCGAGAAACATGCGATCCCGATCGAGCGTCACGGCAAGAAGAAATCCCCGTACTCGATGGATGCCAACCTGCTGCACATCTCCTATGAAGGCGGCGTGCTGGAAGACACCTGGACCGAGCACGAAGAAGACATGTGGCGCTGGACCGTCTCCCCGGAGAAAGCCCCGGATGCTCCGCAATACCTTGAGCTGACCTATCGCAACGGCGATATCGTCGCCCTCGACGGCGTGGAAATGAGCCCGGCCACTGTGCTGGCTACGCTGAACCGCATCGGTGGCGAACACGGTATCGGTCGCCTGGACATCGTCGAGAACCGCTATGTCGGCATGAAGTCCCGTGGCTGCTACGAAACCCCGGGCGGCACCATCATGCTGCGCGCTCACCGGGCGATCGAATCGATCACCCTGGACCGCGAAGTGGCTCACCTCAAGGATGAGCTGATGCCCAAGTATGCGAGCCTGATCTACACCGGCTACTGGTGGAGCCCTGAGCGCCTGATGCTGCAACAGATGATCGACGCCTCCCAGACCAACGTGAACGGTGTCGTGCGCCTGAAGCTGTACAAGGGCAACGTGATCGTGACCGGGCGCAAGTCCGACGACTCGCTGTTCGATGCCAACATCGCGACCTTCGAAGAAGACGGCGGTGCGTACAACCAGGCCGACGCGGCCGGCTTCATCAAGCTCAACGCCCTGCGCATGCGCATCGCGGCGAACAAGGGTCGCAAGCTGTTCTGACCCGGGTGATACGAGAAACGGCCTGCCTTTGAGCAGGCCGTTTTTTTGGGGTGCCTATTGGTGCGCAGGTCGCTCGTCTGCCGCGGCACCGTCCAGTGGCCGCTCACCCGCGTGTACACCCGCCTTGGTGCCCGCATAGTTGTAGATGATGTACACGATGACGTCCGTGGCGCCTGCGACCGGTTTTGAATGACAAGCCTCGGTCGGGGGTTGCGATTGGCTGCAGACAATACAAATGACCCGCAGTGGCTGTTTTCGACCTCGATGTGGGAGCAATGATGCCTTGGCCTGGGCGGTCCTGCGCAGCATTCGTTTACGCCGGGAAGTCGAGTCAGCCATGGTTCTGATGAAATGCTTGCTCTTGCGAAAATCCGAGGGCGAATAGAGGGAGCGATAGTTGAAGTTCAGTGTGATGAAAAAAAGCAGCAACAGATAGAACGGAAAACTGATCAAGAACCAAAGATAGTATTCACGATCGTCGTCATCGAGAAAGGGCAGGGAAATCGCCGCGGAAGTTTCGGATAAAGTTGCGAATATCGCGATAAGTGTCATGGGGTTGGTAATGGTCTTCAAGGGTTTGTTCATGGTGGTGGCTCATGGATTGTTCTGGCTCGTGAATGAATTGGAAGTGGCTGTGGTTGATCGAGTGTAGGCACAGGTTAGACTGGCCGTGTTGAGTAAGAAGTATGGTTCGAGTGACGTCTGTTTTATATATGAGTTTCGGTGCTGGAAGTGCATTGGAAGTGGCATGGCCGGTAAATAATTCAGTTACGCTTTATGAATGAAATTGTTTTATCGGGTTGCTCGCGGCCGGGTTTGGCGATCAAAGAGCACACGACCCGTAGGGGCAACGGGTGATGAAGAAGACTCGCTCCCCCTCGCCAGACAAATTCATGTCACATTTTTTTCGGGGTAATTTGTAGGATTTTTCTGTATAGCTTGTAGGTTGCGTCTCTCGGTGCGAGCGGTCAGGGGGGGGCAGCATGCCAAGGTAGAAATGACTAGGCTATTGTGCGTGCTCTAAAAATTCGAACAGCGAAGTTGGATTTGCCCATGAATAAAGTGCTGATCGTGGATGATCATCCCGTCATTCGTCTTGCTGTACGTTTGCTGATGGAGCGTCATGGTTATGAAGTTGTTGCCGAAACGGATAACGGCGTCGATGCGTTACAATTCGCCCGCGACCTGGCGCCCGATATTGTCATTCTCGATATAGGCATTCCGAAACTTGACGGATTGGAGGTTATTGCCCGCTTGACCGCCAACCCTTCACCATTGAAAGTGTTGGTACTGACCTCCCAGGCACCCGGGCATTTCTCGATGCGATGCATGCAAACGGGGGCCGCCGGTTATGTATGCAAGCAACAGGACCTGACTGAATTATTGAGTGCGATCAAGGCGGTCCTGTCGGGCTACAGTTATTTCCCCAACCAGGCGCTGCATACAGTGCGTTCAAGTCTGGGTAACGCCAGCGAGTCCGATATGGTTGATCGCCTATCGGGACGGGAAATGATGGTCCTGCAGCAATTGGCTCGCGGAAAAACCAATAAGGAAATTGCCGATGGCATGTTCTTGAGCAACAAGACCGTCAGTACTTACAAGACGCGCTTGTTATTGAAGCTCAACGCACGCTCGTTGGTCGATCTGATCGAGCTGGCGCAACGTAATGGTTTGGTGTGAGCCCCAGATAGCGCGTATTCAGTAAAAAGCCTCCATCAGGGAGGCTTTTACGTGTCAGAGATCAAAGTCGTAATCGGCCAGTTGCTTCTGCAAGCGGCGCTCTTCGAGCAGATTATCGATGGTGCGGCGTTTACTCAGGTTGGTTTTCGCCACTTCCACGACCACAGGTTCCACGTCGTCGGCCTCAACGGCGATGAATTCGTCTTCCACATCCAGTTGTTCTTTACCAGCACTCATGGGTTCGACTCCAGGCTAAGACTGCCATTGGCGCTCCTTATATCGATAAACCACGGGCGGGTAAAAAAGATTTTTTCAATCGATGGATCAATTAAACCAATAGCGCCTCAATCGTCGGACGTCTTGTGCTTGTATTCGCATAAATCCTCGATTCGGCAGCTGCCGCAGCGGGGCTTGCGTGCCAGGCAGACGTAGCGTCCGTGGAGGATGAGCCAGTGGTGGGAGTCCAGCAGGAACTCCTTGGGAACGAATTTCAGCAGTTTTTTCTCCACCTCCACCACATTCTTCCCTGGGGCCAGCCCGGTCCGGTTGCTGACGCGAAAGATATGAGTGTCGACCGCCATGGTCAGTTGCCGGAATGCGGTGTTGAGTACCACGTTGGCAGTTTTGCGACCGACGCCGGGCAGGGCTTCCAATGCTTCACGCGTCTGCGGGATCTCACCGCCGTGGCGTTCGATCAACAGGCGGCAGGTTTCGATCACGTTCTTGGCCTTGCTGTTGAACAGGCCGATGGTCTTGATGTACTCGGACAGGCCTTCGACGCCCAGGGCGTAGATCGTTTCCGGCGTATTGGCCACTGGGAACAGCTTGGCCGTTGCCTTGTTGACCCCGACATCGGTGGACTGGGCCGACAGGATGACCGCGATCAACAATTCGAACGGCGAAGAATAGGCCAGTTCGGTTTTCGGTTCCGGGTTGTCCTCGTGAAAGCGACGGAATATTTCCAGGCGTTTTGCGGCGTTCATGGGCGCGGCTTTTCCTCGACGATTGAATGGGGGGCGACGGTTGTCCAGGCCTGGTGTGCAGCCAATAGCAGGCCCAGCAGAATGAACCCGCCCGGTGCGAGCAAGATCATGGGGATGTTGCTGCCGGTCAGCTCGCGCAAGGCTCCCAGCCCTGTCATCCACAGGCCAAACAGCCCGACCAGCCTGAGGCGCGCGGGCAGGGAGGATTCAGCGAAGAAACCCTCATGCTCCAGCACTACGCAACTCAAGGCGATCCAGCCAAAATAAAGGCTCAGCGGTTGAAACATTTCCAGCGCCCCGGCCTGTACGGCAAAGCCTGCACAAGTGGCCAGGGTGGCGGCCAGCACGACCGAGGCGAGCAGCCGCTGATACGTAGTCAGGCGGGGCCGAATCAGCCCCATCACCGAGCCGTGGCCGAGGATGACCAACGTCCAGGCCAGCCATAACCCCAGTGCACCGGCGAACGAGTCGCTCGCGCCGACCAACGGGACGAGCAGCAGGCCCTGCGTCAGTACCCATTGCTTACTCATTTGCAGCCACTCCGGTCAATTGAGCCTTGTGCTCGTCAAAATAACGCAACGCATCATGAACCGCCTGCAGCACGGCTCGAGAGGTCACGGTCGCGCCGGCGATCTGATCGAACTGCCCCGCGTCTTTGCTCAAGGCCCAACCGCTGTCCTCGGGCGCCTGCCGTGATTTTCCGGTAAAGGCCTGCAACCAGGCGTTCGGCCAACCGGCAATCGCCGCGCCCAATCCGGGCGTTTCGGACTGGCGCAGGGTTTTCACTCCAAGCAACCGACCCAACGGGTCAATGGCGATCAGCAGTTCGATGCTGCCTTCGTAGCCTGGCGCCTGGCTGCGCAACAACACGGCGCTGGGCTGGCCGTTGCGTGTGGCGAGGTAACCGCTCAGTAGCGTGCTATGGGCCAAGGCCAGCGGACCTGTCAGCACAGGCTGGGCCAGCGGCTGATTGTCATAGCGGTCGGCCGGCAGTACCTCGAGCACGCTCCTGTTGGCGATAGCGTGCTGTTGGGCCTCGATACGTCCGGCCGTGCCGATGTGCGTGAAGTAAGTGGCACCGATCCCCAGGGCGATCAAGAGAATGAGGATTGCCACGCCGCCGGGATGCTTCATGCCGGTTGCCGCCGTTGTCGCGCCTCGGCAAATCGCTCCAAGGCTGGTACGGCAAGGTTCATCAACAACACGGCAAATGCTACGCCGTCGGGATAGCCTCCCCAGGTGCGGATCAGATAGACCAGCAAGCCCATGCCGGCGCCAAATAACAGCCGTGCGAAGGGGGCCTTGGCGCCCGAGACCGGTTCGGTCGCGATGAAAAACGCTCCGAGCATGGTCGCGCCCGTGAACAGATGAAACAGCGGTGAGCCATGGGAATCGGAACCCGAGCCGTTCCAGCACAGCAGGCTGACGATAAACAAGCTGCCGAGCATGCCCACCGGCGCGTGCCAGCTGAACACCCGTTGCTGCAGCAGGAACACCCCCCCAACCAGGAACCCCAGATTGACCCACTCGCTGCCCAGGCCACCGAAGCGCCCGAATGCCGGATCGTGGGCGAACAGCTCGTCGACCGTCAGGCTCCGGTTGATTCGCAGGGTATCCAGAGCGGTGGCTCCGGCCCAGGCATCCGGCGTTTGCTGAGCGCCGAACACCTGCTGCAAGCCGTCCAGCAAACCCACGCCATGGGCCGCCGGCCATTGGCTCATGTGGGCGGGGAATGCCACCAGCACCAGCGCGTATCCGAGCATCGCCGGGTTGAAGGGGTTGGCGCCGACACCGCCCCACAGGTGCTTGCCAAACAGCAAGGCGCAGGCGGCCGCTGTGACGGTCAGCCACCAAGGGCAATAGGCCGGCAAGGCCAGGGCCAGCAGCGTGGCGCTGACCAGCGCGCTGCCGTCGTTCAGATCGGGTGTGAGGGGACGGCGGCGCAGACGCAACATCAGTGCTTCGACCGCCAGTGCGGTGAGCCCGGCCAATATCAGGTTGAGCGCGATGCCCCAGCCTTGGAACCACAGCAATGCCAGCCCGCCGGGCACCGTCGCCAGCAGCACGCGCTGCATCGTTGGCCGCAGCCGTTCGTCCAGCGGCTCAGGCCGTGGCATGAGCGTCCACCTGGCGTTCGGCGTCCTTCACGGCTTGCTCCAACGCCTGCACCTGCTCATCCGATGCGGCCGCCGTCCGGGCCTTGCTGAGTTCGGCGCGGCGCATCGCCAGTTGGATCTTGGCCCGCTTCAGCTCGGCACTTTGTACCGGTGCCACGGTTTGGGCCACGGGCGACGCGGCGCTCTCGAGCTGCGCCAGGGCTTGTTCCGCTGCTTCGAACTGACGCTGCAGGACGATCAATTGCGATTGCTGCTCGAAGGTCGGCGGGTGGCCGAAGGCTTTCAAGGATTTGTTCAACTGTGCCCGGCTCATGGCCAGGTCGACCTTGGCTTTTTTCAGGGCAGCATCGGCAGTGGCGGCTTTTTGCGCACGCACGCGCTCCAGTGCCGCTTGCACCGGATCCAGGGCCTGGGTTTGAGCCTGGGCGGCGCGCTGGGAGCGGGCCAGGCGTTCAGCCTGACGCTGCTCTTCTTCGCGGCGCAGGCGCGCATTGCGTTGTTCGAACCGCCGCCGGGCGTGGTTGCGCTTGACGGCGCGTGCCTGCTGTTCTTCCAGGCTGAAGGCCAAGCCTGCGACAATCGGCACCACGGTCGCCACTGGCAAGGGCCGCATTTCGATGCAGTCGACCGGGCAGGGCGCCACGCAGAGATCGCAGCCTGTGCATTCGTCGATGAGAACGGTATGCATCAGCTTGGCCGCGCCGACAATTGCGTCCACCGGGCAGGCCTGGATGCACTTGGTGCAGCCGATGCATTCAGCCTCGCGAATGAAGGCGATTTGCGCCGGGGCTGAACCGCGACTGGTGTCCAGTTCCAGCACCGGTATCTTCATCAGGTCGGCCAGGGCGGCGATGGTTTCCTGACCGCCGGGTGGACATTTGTTGATCGGCTCGCCCTGGGCGATGCCTTCGGCGTAGGGCTTGCAGCCAGGGTGACCGCATTTGCCGCATTGGGTCTGCGGCAGCAGGGCGTCGATACGTTGAATCAGGCTCATGTTTTGACCAGACCGCGCAAACCCAGAAATGCCACCGCCATCAGTCCGGCGCTGATCAATTGGATCGGCAGGCCCCGAAAGGGCAAGGGAATATCGTTATTCAAAGTGCGCCGGCGCAGATCGTCGAACAGGCTCAGCACCAACCAGAAGCCCAGCCCGGCACCCAGGCTCAGCGCCATGGCGTGGCCCAGGCCTCGGTCATCCTGGCCGTTGAGCAGCGTGACGCCCAGTACGCCGGCATTGCCGAGCAGCAATGGCCACAACCCCTCGAACGGCAGCGCTGGCAGCCAGCGCGCCAACAGGCGCAGCAAGGGGCCGATCAGCAATACGTTCAAGCACAGCCACGCCAGCAGGCGCAGCGAGGTCAGGCTCGTCGGCGCCAGCACCCCGTGATCGACCAGATAACCCAGGGTGCCGACAACCAACATCAGGCACGCCGTCGCCAGGCCCAAGGCATGCATTTTCCTCCTACCGTTGGTCGCCAGCAGCGGATCGACGCCCAGCGGCCAATGCAACACCAGGTTGTTGATCAGGGCAGCGCTGAACAGCGTGAGGAGGATTTCGGTCATGGGCGTGTTGGCGACAAAGGGCCTGTTGCAAGATTAGGCATTATCCGGCACCCGAGGAGCGTGGGCCAGATATGAAAATCCCACAGCCGCCTGCAAGGCGACTGTGGGATCGGTGCAGCACGCAACCGTGTTACTTGATCCGCTGGCCCGGCTTGGCGCCGCTGTCGGGGCTCAGCAGGTAGATTTCCTCACCGCCGGGGCCCGCTGCCATGACCATGCCTTCGGAAATACCGAAGCGCATTTTGCGCGGCTTGAGGTTGGCGATCATCATGGTCAGCCGGCCCTCGAGCTTGGCTGGATCCGGATAGGCGCTCTTGATGCCCGAGAACACGTTGCGTTGCTCATCGCCGATGTCCAGGGTCAGGCGCAGCAGTTTGTCGGCACCTTCTACGGCCTCGGCCTTGACGATCAGCGCTACGCGCAGGTCAACGGCGGCAAACGCGTCGAATTCGATTTCCGGCGACAACGGGTCCTTGGCCAACTCGCCGTTTCCGGCCGGGGCGCCGGTGTCGGTCTGGCTGGCGGTGAGGTCTTCCTTGGAGGCGTCGGTCATGGCTTGCACCTTGGCGGGGTCGATACGGGTCATCAACGGCTTGAACTCGTTCAACTGATGGTTGCTTAACAGCGTCTGGTGATCGTTCCAGGTCAGCGGCGCGACGTTGAGGAACGCCTCGGCATCGGCGGCCAGCAATGGCAGCACCGGCTTGAGGAAAATCACCAACTGGCGGAACAGGTTGATACCCAGGGCACAGATGGCCTGGACTTCGTCCTGCTTGCCTTCCTGCTTGGCCAGCGACCACGGGGCCTTGTCGGCGATCCAGGCGTTGGCACGGTCGGCCAGGCCCATGATCTCGCGCATGGCACGGGCAAAGTCACGACCTTCATACGCTTCGGCGATGCTGGGCGCCGCCGCCAGGAAGGCGTCGGTCAGTTCCGGCGCGGCGTTGCCGGCCACCAGCACGCCCGCGTTGCCTTTGTGGATGAAACCGGCGCAGCGGCTGGCGATGTTGACGACCTTGCCCACCAGGTCGGAGTTGACCTTCTGCACGAAGTCCTCGAGGTTCAGGTCCAGGTCGTCGACGCCACGGCCAAGCTTGGCCGCGTAGTAGTAGCGCAGGTATTCCGGCGACAAGTGATCCAGGTAGGTCCGGGCCTTGATGAAGGTGCCACGGGACTTGGACATTTTCTGGCCGTTGACGGTCAGGTAGCCGTGTACGTTGATGCCAGTCGGTTTGCGATAGCCGGCGCCTTCGAGCATCGCCGGCCAGAACAGCGCGTGGAAATTGACGATGTCCTTGCCGATGAAGTGATACACCTCGGCAGTGGAGTCCTTCGCCCAGAACGCATCGAAGTCCAGCTCCGGCGTCCGGTCGCAGAGGTTTTTGAAGCTCGCCATGTAGCCGATGGGCGCGTCCAGCCATACGTAGAAATATTTGCCGGGCTCACCGGGAATTTCGAAGCCGAAGTACGGCGCATCGCGGGAAATGTCCCATTCCTGCAGGCCGGAATCGAGCCACTCGGCGAGCTTGTTGGCAACCGCTTCCTGCAGCGTGCCGCTGCGGGTCCAGGCTTGCAGCATCTGCTGGAAATCCGGCAGCTTGAAGAAGAAGTGCTGGGAGTCCTTCAGCACCGGGGTGGCGCCGGAAATCGCCGACTTCGGGTCTTTCAGGTCGGTGGGTGCGTAGGTGGCGCCGCATTTTTCGCAGTTGTCGCCGTACTGGTCTTCGGTGCCGCACTTGGGGCAGGTGCCCTTGATGAAGCGGTCGGCCAGGAACATTTTCTTTTCCGGGTCGAAATACTGGGTGACCGAGCGGGTGGAGATATGGCCGGCGTCACGCAGCTTCAGGTAGATCTGGCTCGACAGCTCACGGTTTTCTTCGGCGTGAGTGGAGTGGAAATTGTCGAAGTCCACCAGGAACTCGGCAAAGTCGGCGCTGTGTTCAGCCTGGACGTTGGCGATCAGTTGTTCCGGGGTGATGCCTTCTTTTTCCGCGCGCAACATGATGGCCGAACCGTGGGCGTCGTCGGCGCAGACATAGATGCATTGGTTGCCGCGATGTTTCTGGAAGCGCGTCCACATATCGGTCTGGATGTATTCCAGCATATGGCCGAGGTGAATCGAACCATTGGCGTAGGGCAGGGCGCTGGTGACGAGAATCTTGCGTGGCTCGGACATGGGGCTCGGCTACTTGATGAAACGGAGGTCGGCCACTATAAAGCGCTGGCGGCTTTTTTTCACCCTGTGAGCCTGTTTCCGAATGCTGGCAGGGCTTCTGTAGCGAGGGAGCTTGCTCCCGCTGGGGGGCGAAGCCGCCCCAAAATGGTTGTGCGCCCTGATAACTGGACTGAGTCAGCCTTAAGGCGACTGCTGCGCAGTCGAGCGGGAGCAAGCTCCCTCGCCACACAGGCACGCGCGGCGTAGGATAGCGGCCTGTTTTTCAAGTCTTGCTATCGGAGTTGCCCATGAGCGCCGTCAATCGCGCAGCGGTGGAAGCCGTTCTTCGCCAGTACACCGACCCCTACCTGAACCAGGACCCGGTCAGCGCCGGATGCGTGCGCGCCATCGATATCCAGGGCGATCGCGTCAGCGTCCAGCTGGAAATCGGCTACGCCGCCGATCTGTTCAAGGGCGGTTGGGCGCAGATGCTGCAAATGGCCATCGAGTCCCTGGACGGCGTAACGGCTGCCAAGGTCGAAGTCACCAGCGTGATCGCCGCCCACAAGGCCCAGGCGCAGGTGCCGGGGTTGGCGAACGTCAAGAATGTGATCGCCGTGGCGTCGGGCAAGGGCGGCGTGGGCAAGTCCACCACCGCCGCCAACCTGGCCCTGGCCCTGGCCCGTGAAGGGGCGAAGGTTGGGATTCTCGACGCGGACATCTACGGTCCGAGCCAAGGCATCATGTTCGGCATTGCCGAAGGCACGCGCCCGCAGATCAAGGACCAGAAGTGGTTCGTCCCGCTCGAGTCCCATGGCGTGGAAGTCATGTCCATGGCCTTCCTCACCGACGACAACACGCCGATGGTATGGCGCGGCCCGATGGTGTCCGGCGCCTTGCTGCAGTTGGTCACGCAAACCGCCTGGGGTGACCTGGATTACCTGGTGATCGACATGCCGCCAGGCACTGGCGACATCCAACTGACCTTGGCGCAGAAAGTCCCGGTGGCCGGCGCGGTGATCGTCACCACCCCCCAGGATTTGGCGCTGCTGGACGCGCGTAAAGGTGTCGAAATGTTCCGCAAGGTGAACATTCCGGTGCTGGGCGTCGTGGAGAACATGGCCGTGCACATTTGCTCCAACTGCGGGCATGCCGAGCATCTGTTCGGTGAAGGCGGCGGGGAAAAACTGGCGACCCAGTACGGCGTCGAACTGCTGGCCTCGCTGCCGCTGTCGATGCTCATCCGCGAACAGGCCGACGGCGGCAAGCCCACGGTCATCGCCGAACCGGACAGCCAGATCGCCATGGTCTACCAGGAACTGGCCCGCCACGTCGGCGCCCGGATCGTGTTGCAGGAAGCAGCCTCGCCGGCGATGCCGAACATCACCGTCAGCGACGATTAATTACGCGCTGGCCCTTGTGGGAGCGGGCTTGCTCGCGAATGCGGTCGATCAGTCAACTTATCTGTTGAATGACACACCGCCTTCGCGGGCAAGCCCGCTCCCACATTTGGTTTTCGCGGAGTTTAGATCCGCAACCCGCCATCCATCTCCAGGATCCGACCGGTGTAGTAGTCGTTTTCGAAGATATAGGCTGCCGAATGGGCGATCTCTTCGGGCTTGCCCATGCGCTTGAGCGGAATCCCCGAAGTCATTTTTTCCAGGGCCTCGGGTTTCATGCCCAGGGTCATCTCGGTTTCGATGAAGCCCGGTGCGATGCCCGCGACACGAATGCCGTAGCGTGCCAGTTCCTTGGCCCAGGTCACGGTGGCGGCGGCCACACCGGCCTTGGCGGCCGAGTAGTTGGTCTGGCCGACATTGCCGGCGCGGGAGATCGACGAAATATTGATGATCGCGCCGCTGTTCTTCAGCTCGACCATTTTCGCCGCCACTTCACGGGTGCAGAGGAATACACCGGTCAGGTTGACGTCGATGACCGCCTGCCACTGGGCCAGGCTCATCTTGGTCATTTCGCCATCCTTGACCTTCAGCAGCAGGCCGTCGCGCAGGATCCCGGCGTTGTTGATCAGGCCATGTACCGCGCCGAAATCCTCGGCCACCCGGGCGACCATGTCGCTCACCTGTTCTTCATTGGCAACGTTGCACAGGTACGACCGGGCCTCGACGCCCTTGGCCACGCACGCGGCAACGGCCTGGTCGAGTTTTTCCTGGTTGAGGTCCACCAGGGCCAGCTTTGCGCCTTTGCCGGCCAGGTACTCGGCCATGGAGCGGCCCAAACCCTGGCAACCGCCGGTGATAATGATTACTTTGTCGGTGAGTTGCATTTCGTATGTCCCGGGCAGAACGATGGATAAGGTCCTTTGAAAGCTTCTCGATCTGCGACGTGCAGCCTGGCTGCGCAGAACTGCCCCGACGACTCGCTGGAACATTGCCCAGCTGTCCGACCGGTTTTTAAACGGATTTCATCAAAGGAGTCATAAATTGAGCGTTGACGCTGCCAAGCATGCACGAGAATTGCTGCTCAAGGAATACCGTGGAATGCTCTCCACCCATTCCAAATCCATGCCCGGTTTTCCGTTCGGCTCCGTCGTACCGTATTGCCTGGACGAGCAGGGCCGGCCGCTGATCCTGATCAGTCGAATCGCCCAGCACACCCACAACCTGCAAAAAGATCCCAAGTGCTCGATGCTGGTGGGGGAGCGGGGCGCCGAGGATGTGCAGGCTGTCGGGCGCCTGACCTACCTGGCCGAAGCGCAGCAATTGCAGGATGAAGCCGCTATCGACGCCGCCGCTGAGCGCTACTACCGTTATTTCCCCGACTCCCGTAACTACCACAAGGCCCATGATTTCGATTTCTGGGTGCTCAATCCGGTGCGTCATCGCTATATCGGTGGCTTTGGCGCCATCCACTGGCTCGACCAGGTCACCCTCGCCAACCCGTTCGCCGGCAAGGCCGAGGCGGGCATGATCGATCATATGAACGCTGATCACGCCAAGGCCATCGCCCATTACGTGGAACTGGCCGGCCTGCCGACAACCGAGCCGGCGCAAATGGTGGGCATCGACAGCGAAGGCATGCATTTGCGCATTGGCCAGGGCTTGTATTGGCTGGCTTTCCAAGCACCCTGCAACACGCCGACACAAGTGCGCGAAGCCTTGGTTTATCTGGCTCACGCCGTCCATTGGCCGAAAAAAGCTGAGGCCGACGCTTGATTTCACGAAAGGGCGACGTCATTTAAGGTTTCATAGCAAGGCATTCTTGCGTTGAGGAACCATTTGATGCGCCCTTTTTTGTTGCTCTTTCTGCTGTTCCCGGTGTTGGAGCTGTTCGTATTCGTCAAGATCAGCGGTGCGATCGGGTTTTTCCCGGCGCTGCTGCTGGTCATTCTAGGCACGATGCTCGGTGTGTTCGTGCTGCGTATCGCCGGCCTCGCCACCGCATTGCGTGCCCGTGAAAGCCTGAGCCGTGGCGAACTGCCGGCCCAGACCATGCTTGAAGGCCTGATGCTGGCCTTGGGTGGCGGCCTGCTGATCCTGCCTGGCTTTATCAGCGACGTGGTGGGCCTGGTGCTGCTGTTGCCTTTCACCCGTCGATTGCTGGCCAATAAAATGCGCCAGCGCGCCGAAGAACAGGCGATGCGCCAGCGGGCCTTTGCCGATGACCTGCAGCCACGTGGCGGTCCGGCTCCGCGCGAGCCCGTGGGCCGCGACCCCCAGGTGATCGAAGGCGAATTCGAACACCGCGACTCCAAGTAAAAAACTGCGCACGGCACCTTCGGGTGCCGTGTTCGTTTCAAGCCATCAAGCTAAAAAATTTTCTACCCCGCCCTTGTAATCGGCTTGCCCGCCCTTATGTATGGGTCACCGCAAGGTTTCCGGTGGCAACACCGGACAGACTTCCGCGGTTCGACTGACGAACCGCACCCGGCTTTGCCGGCTTTGTAAAACCCGCCGGGACTACACCGGCCGATGAAAACCAAAAATTAGGAGAGATCGACAATGAAGCTTCGTCCTCTGCATGACCGCGTCGTCGTCCGTCGCAGCGAAGAAGAAAAGAAAACCGCTGGCGGTATCGTCCTGCCAGGTTCGGCTGCCGAAAAGCCAAACCAGGGTGAAGTTCTCGCTGTTGGCCCAGGCAAAGCACTGGAAAACGGTGAAGTACGTGCGCTGTCCGTGAAAGTGGGTGACAAGGTTGTTTTCGGCCCTTACTCCGGTAGCAACACCGTGAAAGTAGATGGCGAAGACCTGCTGGTGATCGGCGAAAGCGAAATCCTCGCTGTCATCGAAGGCTGATACCCCCGCTCATTTTCCCGCTACTACCAAAGTATTTAAGGAATATCGATCATGGCTGCTAAAGAAGTTAAATTCGGCGACTCCGCCCGCAAGAAAATGCTCACCGGTGTCAACATCCTGGCTGATGCAGTAAAAGCGACCCTGGGCCCGAAAGGCCGTAACGTGATCATCGAGAAGAGCTTCGGCGCTCCGACCATCACCAAGGACGGCGTTTCCGTAGCCAAGGAAATCGAACTGGAAGACCGTTTCGAAAACATGGGCGCGCAGCTGGTCAAAGACGTTGCCTCCCGTGCCAACGATGACGCTGGCGACGGCACCACCACCGCCACCGTTCTGGCTCAGGCCATCGTCAACGAAGGCTACAAAGCCGTCGCTGCCGGCATGAACCCGATGGACCTCAAGCGCGGTATCGACAAGGCGACCATCGCCATCGTTGCCGAACTGAAAAACCTGTCCAAGCCATGCGCTGACACCAAGGCTATCGCTCAGGTAGGTACTATCTCCGCCAACTCCGACAGCTCCATCGGCGACATCATTGCCGAAGCCATGGAAAAAGTTGGTAAAGAAGGCGTGATCACCGTTGAGGAAGGCTCGGGCCTGGAAAACGAACTGTCGGTTGTAGAAGGCATGCAGTTCGACCGTGGCTACCTGTCCCCGTACTTCGTCAACAAGCCGGACACCATGGTTGCCGAGCTGGACAGCCCGCTGATCCTGCTGGTCGACAAAAAGATCTCCAACATCCGCGAAATGTTGCCAGTACTGGAAGCCGTCGCCAAAGCCGGCCGCCCACTGCTGATCGTTTCCGAAGACGTTGAAGGCGAAGCCCTGGCGACCCTGGTCGTGAACAACATGCGTGGCATCGTCAAAGTCGCAGCCGTCAAGGCTCCAGGCTTCGGCGACCGTCGCAAGGCCATGCTGCAGGACATCGCCGTATTGACCGGCGGTACCGTTATCTCCGAAGAGATCGGCCTGAGCCTGGAAAGCGCCACCCTGGAAAACCTGGGTAGCGCCAAGCGCGTGACCATCTCCAAGGAAAACACCATCATCGTTGACGGTGCTGGCGTTGAAGGCGACATCGAGTCGCGTATCGCTCAGATCCGCGCCCAGGTTGCCGAGACTTCCTCGGACTACGACCGTGAAAAACTGCAAGAGCGTCTGGCCAAGCTGTCCGGTGGCGTTGCAGTGATCAAGGTTGGCGCTGGTTCCGAAGTCGAAATGAAAGAGAAGAAGGCCCGCGTTGAAGACGCCCTGCACGCAACCCGTGCAGCCGTTGAAGAAGGCGTGGTACCTGGCGGTGGCGTTGCGCTGATCCGTGCTCTGGAAGCCCTGACCGGCCTGACCGGCGACAACGCCGACCAGAACGTCGGTATCGCAGTACTGCGCCGTGCCGTTGAAGCACCGCTGCGCCAGATCGCTGCCAACTCCGGCGACGAGCCAAGCGTTGTGGTCAACGAAGTCAAGAACGGCAAAGGTAACTACGGTTACAACGCTGCGACTGGCGTCTACGGCGACATGATCGAAATGGGCATCCTGGACCCAACCAAGGTGACCCGTTCCGCGCTGCAGGCAGCATCTTCCATCGGCGGCCTGATCCTGACCACCGAAGCGGCGATCGCTGATGCACCGAAGAAAGACAGCGGTGCTGGCGGCGGTATGCCAGACATGGGCGGCATGGGTGGCATGGGCGGCATGATGTAAGCCAGCCTTACCCCTGTAGCGAAAAACCCCGCCTTGCGAAAGCAGGCGGGGTTTTTTATTGCCTTGGGTTTACCCCGGTTTATGAAATACACGGGTTCCCTGTGGGAGCGGGCAAGCTCGCTCCCACAGGGATATGTATTTTCAAGCATTTACAGGCAAGGTGGCGGCTACAGACCCGGCCTTTAAAGCCGGGCGATACAGGATGAAGTAATAACAGCCCAGGCAGATCAGCCAACAGAATACGGCGGTCCACACATTGTGGGAAAAGAAGTGTGCGCCCTGCATCATGCGGCCGATGGAGAACACCGTTCCCAGGGTGAAGGCAAAGATGAGTGCCTGGCGCGCCAGGCGCGGACGGCGGTCACGCAATACGAAGAACAGCGCGAACAGCGTGAACCCGGTGGCGGCATGCCCCCCGGGCCAGCAGCGGCCGGGTTTATCGGTGGCCGGGCGTGGGCTCAGCAGTTCACTGTAGGTTTCCTTGCCCCCGAACTCCTTCAGGCTCCAGGGGCATTGCACTGCTGTCACCGCTTTCATTGGCGTGACGAAAGACGTCGCCAGCGCCAGGGAGAGCACCAGGCAGCCCAGTTCTCGCTTGAACGGCTTGAGCCGGGGCACAAAAAACGCGCTTATGAACCCGACGATGGAAAACACCGAGAAGGCGATGACCACCTGCTTCGCCCGGTCGTGGAGAATATCTTCCAGGAAATAACTGTGACGTCCGATGAAGGTGCCCACGGCCGGATCATAGAACAATCGGGCCAGGACCATGTCCAGATCGGTCCACTCCAGCAGAACCAGGATGACCGCTGTGACGGCGGGAATGGCAAGGCATAGCCAAAAGTTCAATGGGCGAGGGGCGGAACATATGACGCTTGATGACATGACAGGTCCTGAACAATGAAAGCGCCCCAGGGCATCAGCCTGGGGCAGTTCGGTTAACGTTCGCTGATTTGCTCGACACCCTCCTTGGGTGCCTTCCAGCCAAGCAGCTGTTGCTTGAAGCCATAACTGGCGGTTTGGTAATACGTGATTGCGCGTTTGATCAACGGATCGTCGCCGGTTGCCTTGGACTCGCGGCTCTCGGTCAGCGCATCGTCATGCCGTCGCAGACCCTGGCGCGGACTGAGAATTGCCAGATCCTTGCCATCGAACAGACCCAGGTGTTGGTAATTGCCCACGACAACGCGGGGTGGCGTCGGGTTGTCCTGCAACAGGTTGCGACCGAAGAACGTTGATTGATAATCCAGGTTCAGTAATCCAAGCAAGGTGGGCGCGAGATCGATCTGACTGGCCAGTTGGTCGCTCTCCCGCGGTTCGATCAGCTTCGGCGCGTAGATGAACAGCGGGATCTGATAGTTGCTGATCGGCAGGTCTTCCTTCCCTGCGCTGCCGGCGGTGTGGTCGGCGACGAAGACGAAGAGGGTGTTATCGAACCACGGTTTTTGCCGCGCCTGTTCCAGAAACTGACCGATGGCGTAATCGGTGTACTTTACCGCGCCATCACGGCCATTGCCGGATTTGATGTCTATCCGGTTATCGGGATAGGTGTAGGGGCGGTGATTGGAGGTCGTCATCAACTGCAGCAAGAAGGGCTGTTGCTTGGCGAAATTGGCATCGGCCAGCTTCAGTGTCTGTTTATACAGATCCTCATCGGCCATGCCCCAGGCATTTTTGAAATGGATCTCGGATTCGTCGATGCTGCTCTGATCGACAACCCGATAACCGTTGCCGCTGAAGAATGCATTCATGTTGTCGAAGTAACCGCGTCCGCCATAGACAAATACGCTGTCGTAACCGACTGCGCTCAATTGCTGGCCCAGGCTGGCAAAACCGCTCTCACGCCCGATGCGCTTGACGATCGAACGCCCCGGGGTTGGGGGGATAGCCAGGGTGATGGCTTCCAGGCCACGGTCGGTGCGAGTGCCCGTGGCGTAGAAATTGTTGAAATACAGGCTCTGTTTACGCAAGGCGTCCAGGTTGGGCGTCAAGTCGCGTTTGTCGCCATTGCTGCCCAGGTATTTGGCGCTAAGGCTTTCGATGGTCACCAGCACGATGTTCGGTTTACGGGGGGTGCCAGGGTTGTCGATCATTCGACGGATGTCTTGCGGGTCTTCACCGATGAAACGGGTATTGGGCTCGTTCAATTCGGCACGTATCTGCTGGGCCACAGTGGCCGGGGTCAGGCTGCTGTAGAACTGTCCGTAGTCCAGCTCGTTGTTACGGAATGCGGCGAAGAACTGATACGGGCCGTTGCTCGCCAGTTCGTTCTGGTAGGCATTGCCGCCTTGGGCACGCGGAGCGTCCTGGCTGAGCAGTTGCAGGCTCAGGCCTGCGATGGCCAGCAAGCCCAGCGCGTTGAACAGGCGCCCGCGCAGTTGTGGTAACGGGGCGGCCACGGCGGCATTGAAGGATTTGCGCAAGGCCAGGCTCAAGCCCACGGCCAGCACGGCGAGAATCGTCAGCAGGGTGCCGATCGGATACGACTCCAGCACGTTATTGAGCACTTCGTCGGAATAGACCAGGTAGTCAACAGCGATGAAATTGAAGCGCACGCCGAATTCATCCCAAAAAAGCCATTCGGCCACAGAGGTGAACAGCATGATGAAAATACTCACGGTCAAAAGCGCTTGAAGGAACCAGCGGTGACCGCGACGGCGCCATAAGGCCGGAGGGCAAAGCAGCAGATACAGGCCCATCGGCAGGATCGCATAGGCAAGGAAACCCAGGTCATACAGCAGGCCGATGCCGAACGTGGAAACGCTGAATCCCGCCGCCTCATCCAGATGGGTCAGTAACAAAACGGTTCGGGTCAGGAAAAAAATCGACAGCCAGATGCCGATGATCAGCAGCAGAAGGCGCATTGGCGCCATTTTAATAAAGTCCATTTACTACATTTCCTTATTAGATCAATCCGATAGTGCGAGAGTGTTGCCTTGTGACTGTAGTCAGTTTGTGAATCGATAGTGAAAAATCCATAAAAAAACTGATGGAATGAAGGTCATGGCTGGCGCGCCGCAAGGCCTAGCCCTGAGTCGGCATTGGCCGTAAGCTGCGCGGGCCAAGATGGCTGTTAACGTGTACGCAGAGGTGCCCATGCGAATTCTATTGGTCGAAGACAACCGCGATATCCTGGCCAACCTGGCCGACTACCTGGGCCTCAAGGGCTATACCGTCGATTGCGCCCAGGACGGTTTGTCGGGGTTGCACCTGGCCGCTACCGAGCACTACGACCTGATCGTGTTGGACATCATGCTGCCGGGCATCGATGGCTATACCCTGTGCAAGCGCCTGCGCGAAGACGCCCGGCGCGACACGCCGGTGATCATGCTCACAGCCCGGGATCAATTGGATGATCGCCTGCAAGGCTTCAAGTCCGGCGCCGATGACTACCTGATCAAGCCTTTTGCCTTGTCGGAGCTGGCGGCACGGATCGAAGCCGTCATGCGTCGGGCCCAGGGCGGCGGCCGTCGGGCCTTGCAGGTCAGCGACCTGACCTACGACCTCGATACCCTTGAGGTGACCCGCCAGGGCAAACTGCTCAAGCTCAACCCTGTAGGCCTCAAGCTGCTGGCGGTGTTGATGCAGAAAAGCCCTCATGTGCTGCGCCGGGAAATTCTCGAAGAAGCATTGTGGGGTGATGATTGCCCGGACAGCGACAGCCTGCGCAGCCACGTCCACCAATTGCGCCAGGTGATCGACAAACCGTTCGACAAACCGCTGTTGCACACCGTACACGGCGTCGGCTATCGCCTGGCCGAGGGCCGAGATGGAGTTTAAGCAGAGCCTTGCTCAACGGATCATTATCGCTTTCGCGCTGATGAGCGCGTTGGTGGCAGGAGCATTCGCCATGGGCATCGTGGCGACGGTTCACTTGGTGGAAGAGAAACTGATTTCCGCCGGGCTTGGCGGCGATCTGCAACGCCTGCTGTTGATGGACAGCGTCTCTGACTGGAGCCATCGTCCGGAACCCGACCAGCTGTTTTATTTCAGTGGCGGTCCCGGTGACTTCGAGCTGCCCAAGGACCTGCGCCATCTGGAGCGCGGTTTCCACGAGGTGTTTCGCGAACAGTTGTCGTATCACGCCATGGTCGAAGTCGTCGACGGTCGACACTACGTGCTGTTGCAAGACCAGAGCGATTTCGAGGAGCGCGAACGGGTGTTGTTCGCCGTGGTGCTGGTGGGCTTCGTGCTCAGCCTGGCGCTGGCGGTTTTCCTCGGTTGGGTGCTGGCGCGCCGGGTAATGGCGCCCGTGGTTCGCCTCGCCCGGCAAGTGCGTCATCGCGATCAACTGCTGGGGCTCGCTCCGCCGCTGGCACCGGATTATGCCGCCGATGAGGTGGGTGAGCTGGCGGTGGCGTTCGACGCAACGCTGGGACGGTTACGCCAGGCCCTGACGCGCGAGCGGTTGTTTACCAGCGACGTGAGCCACGAGTTGCGTACGCCGTTGATGGTCTTGGCGACTTCATGCGAGTTGCTGTTGGAGAACCCGGCGCTGGACCAGCGTGGCCGTACCCAGGTCGAGCGTATCAACCGAGCCAGCGAAGAAATGCGCGAGCTGGTGCAAACCTTTCTGATGCTCGCCAGGGCCCAACGTGAAGACAACGGCATGTCGCCTCGCTTGACCCTTGGACAGGTGGCGGAGAACCTCATTGGTGTGTGGCGCGCTGCCATCGAATCCAAAGGCCTGACGCTGGTCTTCGTACCGGGGCACCCCGTCGATACCCTGTATAACGCCACATTCCTGACGGCAGTGATGGGCAATCTGTTGCGCAATGCCTTGCACTACACCGATCAGGGGTTTATCCGCCTCTCACTGTCCGCCACCGGATTTGTGGTCGAGGACAGTGGCGTGGGCATTCCCGAAGAGAAGCGCGAGGCGATGTTCGAGCCGTTCGTGCGCGGTAATGAACAGCGCGGCGAAGGGCTTGGGCTGGGGCTTTCCCTGGTGCAACGAATCTGCGAGAACCAAGGCTGGACGGTGAGCCTCAGCACAATGGAGCCCAACGGTTGCCGCTTCGAGGTGCAGCTGGATCCAAGGGCGTGACGGTTTTCGTTGAAAAACCTTGTAACTATTGCACCCATCCGATGACATTTTTTTCACAAAGAGATGACATGGGGATTCATAAGGTTGAGCTGATCAGTTATGGAGCTCTTCCCCATGTCCAAACCCATCAAGCTCGATTTTTCTGAAAAGTACGACGAGCAACATGCCCGTAAATATTTTCAAAAGCATCGTAGCGGTCTGAGTCGTCGCCTTTCCAACCTTCGTGATCAACAACTGGCCCGGCACGCACTGGCGCTCGCCGGTGACCCGGGGCTGGTATTGGATTTGCCCTGTGGCGCGGGGCGTTTCTGGCCCTTATTGGCCGAAAAGCCGAATCGCGTCATCATTGGCGCGGACAATTCCGAGGCCATGCTCAAGACTGCTTTGGAGGCTCAACCGGCGGATGTCGTAAAACGGGTACAACCCTTGCACACTTCTGCGTTCGACATTGCGTTACCTGATAATGCCGTCGACAGCATTTTTTGCATGCGCCTGTTGCATCACATCGGTCAAGCCGAGCACCGCCTGGCGATCCTCAAGGAGTTCGGGCGCGTGAGTCGTGACAGTGTGATTGTTTCGTTATGGGTCGATGGTAATTTCAAGGCCTGGAAACGCAAGCGTCAGGAACGCACTCGTGGGCAGAAAGACTACCAGAATCGATTTGTGTTACCGGTTGCTACAGTAGAAGAAGAGTTTCGGCAGGCCGGGTTTCGCATTCAGGAACGACTGGACTTTCTACCGCTCTATGCCATGTGGCGAGTTTATGTATTACGCAAGAGGTAATGGCATGGGTATACAAGCAGCAGAGACATCAACGACCCCCCTCGATGACTTCGAGCATTTCTGGAGCCAGCAGGGGGAGTGGGTGGAAGAACCCAACGTGCGTCGCGGCGGTGAAAGCGGTGTGCAACGGATCAGGAGCAAGGACGGCAAGCTGCTTTATGCCAAGCGTCAGACCGGACATATTTATCGCAGTTGGTTGCACCCATTCGGTCGACCGACGGTGCTGCGCGAGCAGGATGCACTGCTGGCGTTGACCCGGCTCGATGTGCGTGTTCCCCAGCTGATTTTCTGTGGCGCCCAGCGGGACCCGGTTCATAAGTGGCGAGCGCTGCTGGTGACCAAGGCGCTCGACGGCTTTGAAGAAATCGAACACTGGTATGCCGCAGGTGGGCGCGAGCGTCACGGTGAAGCGGTGCATGATCAAATGCTCCAGGCACTGGCTGAAAGCCTGGCTCGCATGCACAAGGGCCGTTGGCAGCATGGCTGCATCTACATCAAGCACGTTTTTGTGCGTGTGACGGGAGAAGGCGAGGCGGCCAAACCCGAGGTGGCCTTGCTTGATTTCGAGAAGTGTCGCCAGCGCCTGACCGCTCAGCGAGCGGCTTCCCACGACATGAAGCAACTGCGGCGCCATTCGTCGTTCAGCGATGCCGACTGGAAAAAACTCGTCTACTTTTATGAGGCGGCGTTTGGCAGCGCTATCAAAGGTTTATAGCCATGAAACTAGAAATTGCTAGAGGTGTGTTTTTAGTGGGAGCCCTGGCAGTTGCATCGATGGCGGTGGCTGTCTGGGAGCAGCCACGCGCGCAGATCCTTAGTGTGTCCAATGCTGATGCGCACTGTCCTTTGCCACGCGTGGCGAAGGCCAGTGAGGCGATCCGGCCGGACAACGATCTGCTGCTGTTCATGTTCAGTCTTTCCCAGGGGATGAAGCCGCAGAGTTGAGCATCATGGAACCAGGATAAAAGGCCTCGCTTGTGCGAGGCTTTTTTTTGGATTTTTCCCACTTGCCACAAGTCTCCAGCAGGACCCGATGCCTCAGGGTTTGTCCGGCTTGGCCAGCAAGGTGTAGACGCAGGGCAGCACGAACAGCGTAAATAACGTACCGATCGACATGCCCGTGGCGATCACCGTGCCGATGTCGAAGCGGCTCACCGCGCCGGCACCTGTGGCGAGGATCAACGGCACCATGCCAAACACCATGGCTGCGGTGGTCATCAACACCGGCCGCAGACGAATCGACGCTGCCAGTTCCACGGCTTCGCGCGGCGTCAGGCCCTGTTCCTTGCGCAACTGGTTGGCGAACTCGACGATCAGGATCCCATGCTTGCTGATCAGGCCGATCAGCGTCACCAGGCCCACCTGGGTATAGATGTTCATGCTCGACCAGCCGAGGAACAGCGGAATCAATGCGCCGCAAATGGACAGCGGTACCGTCACCAGAATCACCAGCGGGTCGCGGAAGCTCTCGAACTGGGCGGCCAGTACCAGGAAGATGATTGCCAGGGCCAGGGCAAAGGTGACCCACAGCGCGCTGCCCTCCTGTACGAACTGCCGCGAAGCCCCGGCGTAATCGAAGGCGAAGCCCACCGGAGCCTCCTCCCGGGCGATCTGGCGGACCGTCTCGATGGCTTCACCCATGCTCACGATGGGAAAGCCTGAGATCGTCACCGCGTTGAGCTGCTGGAACTGATTCAGTTGTCGCGGTCGCGCCCGGTCGCTGACCTTGATCAGGGTCGACAGCGGCAAGGACTCGCCCTTGGCATTTTTTACGTAGTAGTTGTTCAACCGGTCCGGATTGTCCCGAAATGATCGCTCGACCTGGGCAATGACCTTGTAGCTACGCCCCTCGATGGTGAAACGATTGATTTCCGCCTCACCTAGCAGGGTCGCCAGTGTGCCGCCCAGGTCCTGCATCGAAACGCCCATCTGGGCCGCCTTGGCGCGATCAATATCGACCACGACCTCGGGTTTGTCGAACGCAAGGTCGATATCCATGAAGGCGAATTTGCCCGATTCCAAGGCGCGTTTCTTCACGCGTTCGGCGATCTCCAGCAGCGTGGCGTAATCCTTCGGCGAATTGATGACGAAGGCGAATGGCAGGCCTTCGCCGGTGCCGGGCAATGAGGGCAGGTTGAACCCGAAGATTTGCAAGCCAGGAATAGTCTCCAGCTTGGCCTGGACCTCTGGCAGGATTTCCATCTGGGTGCGGCTGCGTTCGTTCCAGGGCTTGAGCAGGAAGCCGCCGATGCCGGACTGCACACCGTTGTAGCCGTTGATCTGGAACGAGGAATAGTATTCGGGGAATTCCTTGAAGATGGTGAGGAAGTGGTCGGTGTAGGCGTTCAGGTAGTCGAGGTTGGTCGTCTTCGGGGCGTTGGCCATCATGAAGATGATGCCCTGGTCTTCGTCGGGCGCCAGTTCGGACTTGGTGAACATGATCAGCACCGGAATCAGCAGCAGTATGATCCCGGCAAACACCAGCACCACCGGCCGGGAATTGAGTGTGCCGTGAAGCAGGCGCTGGTAGCGGTTCTTCAAGCGTTCGAAAATCACGTCCAGCCGATGGGCCAGCCCAGACGGGTTTTCGTCATGGCGCAACAGCATCGCGCACATCATCGGCGAGAGGGTCAGGGCGACGATTCCGGAAATCACTACCGCCCCCGCCAGGGTCAAGGCGAACTCCTTGAACAAGGCCCCCGTCAGGCCTTGCAGCAGGCCGATCGGCGCGTACACCGCCGCCAGCGTGATGGTCATCGAGACCACCGGCATGGCGATTTCCCGGGCGCCTTCGATTGCGGCGTCAAAGGGCGTCTTGCCCTCCTCGATGTGCCGATGGATGTTCTCCACCACGACGATGGCGTCGTCCACCACCAGGCCAATGGCAAGCACCATGGCCAGCAGCGTCAGCAGGTTCATCGAGTAGCCCATCAACTGCATGAAGAACATCACGCCGATCATCGACAGAGGGATGGTCACCACGGGGATCAGCACTGAACGCAAGGCGCCGAGGAACAGGAACACCACGACGATGACGATCAGCACCGCCTCGAACAGGGTTTTCACCACCTCGTCGATGGATGCCTGGATGAACAGGGTGGCGTCGTAGGCGATCTCGGCCTTGAGATTGGTCGGCAACTGGGCCTCCATCTCCGGCATGATCTTGCGCACTTCCTTGATGACATCGAGCGGGTTCGCGCCGGGCGTGGCCTTGATCCCGATGTACACCGAGGGCGTGCCACCGAAGGAGCTGATGGTGTCGTAATTCTCGGCGCCCATTTCCACGCGAGCCACGTCCCGCAGCAGTACGCGGCTGTCCCCGTCGGTCTTGAGCGGGATCGCGGCGAAGGCCTCGGCCGACTTGAGTTCGGTGTTGGCGTTGATGCTGGTGACGACGTACTCGCCCTTGACTTCACCGGCAGCGGAAAGGAAGTTGTGCTGGCGCACGGCGTTGGTCACGTCGGCGGCGGTCAGGCCAAAACCGGCGAGCTTGACCGGGTCCAGCCACAGGCGCATGGCAAAGACCTGGTTGCCAAGGATCTCTGCCTCAGCCATGCCAGGCAGCGTCGCGAGCTTGGGCTGGATAACCCGTGACAGGTAATCGGTAATCTGCGGGTTGTTCAGTTCCTTGCTGAAGAAACTGATGTACATCAGCGCCGAGGCATCGGCCGCCTCGCGACTGAGGACCGGGTCCTCGGCGTCCTGGGGCAACTGGTTCTTGACCTCGTTGGCCTTGGCCAGCAGTTCGGTAAAGAGTCGGTCGCTGTTGGAGCCGATGCGGGCGTAGACCGAGATCACCGAGAAGTTCTGCCGGCTGACCGACGTCATGTAGTCGATGCCCTCGGCACTGGCCAGGCTCTGTTGCATCGGTTGGGTGATGTAGCCCTGGATGGTTTCGGCGTTTGCCCCGGGGTAGGCGGTGGTCACCGTGATCAGGGCGTTCTCCATTTGTGGATACTGCCGCAGCGGCAGCTTGCTCCAGGCCTGGAAGCCCAGCAGCACGATCAACAGGCTGACCACGGTAGCGAGCACCGGACGGCGGATGAACGGATCGGTAAAAGCCATGGGGGTTCCTTGATCAGTCCGCGCGTGGCGGGCTGTTCTGTTCGGTCAGGGTCTTGTCATCGCTGATCGCGATGTGCGTACCGTTGTCGAGCTTGATCTGGCCGGCAATCACGACTTGTTCGCCGCTCTGTACGCCTTTGGCCACCAGCACCTGGCCGTCACGGCGTTCACCGGTCTCGACGAAGCGGCGCTCGGCAATCAGCACCGGCTGGCCCTTGTCATCCTTCTCGACATTGCCGTCCGCGGCTTTCTTCTGCGTGACCACGTACATGGAATTGCCGTAGAGGGTGTACGTCACGGCGCTTTCCGGCACGACGATTCCGGCCGCAATGTCCGGCAGAATCACCTGCAGATCCGCGAACATGCCAGGCAGCAGCTTGCCGTCGGGGTTGGCCAGGGTGGCGCGCACCAGCACGTTGCGGGTGCTGTCCTCGACCTTGGGGTTGATTGCGCTGATGGCGCCGACGAAGTTCTGCCCGGGATAGGCCGAGACGCTGACGTTGACCGGCTGGGCAACCGCGAGCCGGGGCACCATCTGCTCGGGTACGTAGAAGTCCACATAGAGGCTGCTGAGGTCCTGCAGGGTGGCAATGACCGTGCCGCTGGCCAGGTAGTCGCCGACGTCCACCTGGCGAATGCCGATGGTGCCGCTGAATGGCGCAAGAATGTGTTTTTTGGCCAGCGAGGCCTTGAGTTGGTTGACCGTGGCCTGGTTCTTTTTCAACTGTGCCGAGAGTCGGTCGAATTCGCCCTTGGAGATCGCCTGGCTGCCCACCAGTTGCCGGCCGCGACCGAAATCCAGCTGGGAGAGGCCCAGGTCGGCCTCGGCGGTTTCCAGCAGGGCGCTTTCCACCTCGCTGTCGAGTTGCAGCAGCGGCTGGCCGGACTTGACCTTCTGCCCGGACTGGAACTGTACCTTCTGCACGGTCCCGGCAATTTCCAGGCTCAGGTCGACGCCTTGCAGGGCCTTGAGGCTGCCAACCGTGGGCAGGCGGGCCTGCCAGGGTTGCTCGGTGGCCTTGGCCACGGCAACGTTGACCGGCGGCTTGGGCACGGAAAACATCTGGATTTGCTGATAAACGGAAAAGGCCTTGTAGCCGGCCAATAACAGCACCACCAGCAGGACAACACCCAACATGATCAGCATGCGGCGTCGCAGCATGTTCCACTTCCTTGGAAATAAACTGAGAGAAAAGACAGGCAGGCGGGCACATTACTCTGACTACGCCAGCCATTCCAAATGATGTTTGCCGCTAATGTGTAAGAACTTTTCTTTAACGTTTCCCGTCCTCTCGTCAGGCCAAATGCAAATGGTTGTCCCAGAGCCCCGCCGGCAGATCCAGCGGTTTTGCCACCAGGTTCGATTGCCGGCAGTCATAGTAGCGGCAGCGTCCCTGGCCCGAGGTCACGACGAAGCCGTCGGCCACGGCGCCCACGCCGGCGCAGTCCGGCAGCGGCGCATCCAGGCGTACCGCGCCGCTGTCCAGGTCCCAGATGAAGAACCGGTTGCCCCGTGGGGCGGTCAGGGCGACCAGGCGCAGGTCGCTGTGCACGGCGACGCTGGCGGTGTAGTGCCCCATGGCCTGCAATTGCTCGTCAGCCACCGGAAATGCCTGAAATGGCTGGCCCGGCCGCTTGATCGCCACCAGCTCCGAGGGCTCGTGGGCAGGGCCCATGAACTGCTGGCCGGAAACGATGGTGCCGTCGCTGGCGATGCCCAGGTGACGAACGCTGTTCATCGACTGGCCGAGGGTTTCCTTGCTCAGCAGGGTGCCATCGCGGCGCATCAGCACCAGGCTCGGCTCCATGGCGTCGAGGTTCATTTCGACGCGGCTTTCGGCCTCGGTGCGGATGCCGCCATTGGCCACTACCAGCGTCTCGCCGTCGGGCATCCACGACACCTGGTGAGGGCCGATCCCGTGGGTGGGGATCTCGCCACTGTGGACCAGCCGCTCGCCTTCGAATCGGTAGACGCCCAGCAAGCCGCGACCCGGATCCGTGGTGTCGTTCTCGGTGGCATACAGCCATTCGCCGCTGTTGTGGATTACCGCGTGGCCGTAGAAATGCCGGTTCGGCAACGAGGTGATGGTTTGCAGCAGTGTGCCGTCGCGCAGATCGATCAGGTAGCTCTCGGTGCCCGGGCGACGGGCGACGAACAGCGCGATCGGGTGCGCCGGATGATTGATGATGTCATGGCAGCGCTGGCCAACCTGGGTGGCGAACACCCGGCTACCGTCCAGTCGATAGCCCACGGCATAATGCTTGCCATCGTCATCGTCCCGTGCCGAAAGCAATAGCGGACTCTTGTCCTTTTGCTTGAACAGCGTCCAGCCGCCAAGGGTAACGGCGCCGAGCAGCAAGCTGCCCAGTGCCAGGGCCTGACGTCGTAGCATGATCAGTCACCGTCGTTGGCATTGAAGCCCAGTTGAATGCCCAGCGCCTTGGCCAGTTCGCCTTCGTGCAGGCGATGGACGACGTTGAGGCTGTCGTACAAATCGTTGAGTTGCTGGCGCCCGGCATCGTCGTTGAGCATCTCGGTCAGCGAACGCTGGCTGCTGGCGAATAACTTCAACGACGCATCGTAGGCGGCATCGATCTTGTCGGCCAGAGGCTTCTGCTCGCTGGACAACAAGCCGCGCAAGCCTTTGTTATCCACGCCTGCCCACACGGTCCTGGCCGCGCTCAGGCTGGCTTCCAGGCCTTGCAGTGATGATTGGCTGCGCCAGGCATCGGCCTGGAACGGTTGGGGCACGCCCTTGCTCTGGCGGCCCATCGGTGTGCCGAGTTTCTTCTTCAGCGTGTCCAGGGCGGTGACCTGGACACGCAGCAGATCGGCGATGGCTTCGTGGGAATCGGCGTAGCGCTGGTTAGGAAACTTGCTCATCTGGGCGAGCATGCCGTCGTTGGTATTCCAGCGCGACAGGATCTCTTCGGCCAGTTGCTTCTGGCGCTCACCGATGGCGGTCAGCAGCGGACAGTATTTGGCTTTCTGCGCGTTGTCGGCCATGTCGATCTTGGCATCGAACAGCAGGTATTCGTAGGCCGAAAGACCTTGGACCACGACGCTGGACTTGGCCAGGCCGGCGGCGTCGATCTGCGGCTCGCTGTTGACCAGTTGCTCGACCTGGCGGCCCACCAGGTTTTTCTTGTCCGGCCAGAACTGCACCTGCCAGGCGCGGTTGCCCTCGGCCAGCGGCCCGATCAGCAATGGTTGCAGCTCAGCCCAGGCTTTTTGCGCCTTGAGAAAGTCGGCGCGGGCGGCCTCCAGGTTTTCCTTGCCTTGGCAGAACGCCAGGGCGCTGCTCGCCAGTTGCCGGTCGGCGTCGACCCAGCGGCTGTAGGTCGGCAGGATCACTTGCTTGGCGATGGCCGCCGAGGTGACCGCTTGCGGATCCTGGGGCGAGCAGGCGCCGAGGGCGATGGCGGCGAGGCTGGTGAACAACAGCTTGGGACGGAACATGTCGGGCTCCCGTGTTTCGGAAAGTGCGTTTAAAGGGAATTCAAAAAAGCCAGCAACGCGGTGCGCTGCTCGGCATCGAACGCTAATACTTGTCGTTGCGCCGCCTGCGCCTCGCCACCATGCCACAGCACGGCTTCGAGCAGATTGCGGGCGCGTCCGTCGTGCAGGAACTGGGTGTGGCCATTGACGGTTTCGGTCAGGCCGATGCCCCACAAGGGCGGTGTTCGCCAGTCACGGCCGCCGGCCTTGAATTCGCTGCGGTTGTCGGCCAGGCCTTCGCCCATGTCGTGCAACAGCAGGTCGGTGTAGGGGCGTATGACCTGGTTCGCCAGCTCCGGCTCGGCAGCGTTGGCGGACGTGGTGTATTTCGGCGTGTGGCAGGACTGGCAACCGGCCTGGAAAAACAGATTCTTGCCCGCCAGCACTTGGGGCGAACCCACCTCACGACGGGCCGGCACGGCGAGGTTGCGGCTGTAGAACAGCACCAGTCGCAGGATGTTGTCGCTGACTTCCGGCTCGCCGTCCGGGCCGTTGCCGCTGGGGGCGCGCTTGCAGTCGAGCTGGGTCTGGGTGCAGTCGTCGAAGGGCCGCAGGCTCGTCGTCAGGCCCATGTCACCGGAGAATGCATGGACGTTCTGCTGGTTGAGGTTCGGCTGTCCGGCCTTCCAGCCGAAACGCCCCAGCACGGTTTTTTGCAGGACATCGTCCCAGACCTGGTTGGGACGACCGGCTATGCCTTTGTTCTCCCGCGCCTGGGCCTCGGCGTTCGCCAGGATGGCTTCGTCGGGAATGGCCTCCAGCAATCCCAGGCCGATCATCGGCGGTGCGACGCGGGCGGAAAACCGCGTGTCGGGGTGCATCGGGCCATAGGCCAGCTGGCTGATCTGCAGGTTTGGCTTGCGCAGTTCCACAACGGTGCCGTCGGTGAAACTGACCGGGACGGGGCTGTAATCGACCCGTACCTTGCCTTCCGGAGCGACGCCGGGTACGGACATGTCTTGCAACTGCCCGCCATAGACCGGTTCTGGCACCACGCCCAATTGTTCGATGACCTTGGCGTAAGGCGCTGCGTCAGGAATCGACAGGCGCACCAGCATCGATACTGCCGTGGCCGCGTCTGGCGCGGGAGGATGGCCGCGGCCGTCCTTGATGTGGCAGTTCTGGCAGGCGTTGGTATTGAACAACGGGCCGAGACCATCGCGGGCGGTGGTGGTCGAAGGGGCGATCACCCAGGGGCTGCGGAAAAAGCTGTTGCCGACGCTGAAATCCACCCGCCGCGAAGGCGGCAGGTTGGCCGAAGGCAGGGAAAAGGCATTCTGATCCGTCTTGCGTACCGTCGCGGCGCCACCGGACCGGGCTTCCCCGGGCTCGGCCTGGGTAAAGCGCGGGGCATCATCGCAGGCACTCAGGCCCAAGGCCATGAACAGTGCACATAGACGAAGAGGCAACGACGGCATCGGGCATCCTGGAAGAGGAGTGAAACGGGGCGCAAAGTCTAACAGGGCGGCGCAGTTTGAATAAGAGGAATTATCGTTTGGTTTGAGGGGCTCTTGCTATTGGGTTGGCAACACTGCTCGCTTAGGCTTGCTCGATTCCCTGTGGCGCGGGAGCTTGCTCCCGCTCGGTTGCGCAGCAGCCGCGAAAATCCTGGGGCCGCTTCGCAGCCCAGCGGGAGCAAGCTCCCTCGCCACAGGGGGCAGTGTTGCCTTGGGCTAAACAGTTAACTGTTCATTTGCGGGCTACGGTTGGACAACAGCCCCCGGCACCAACGGCAGCTCCAGCGTCGCGATGAACCCACCTCCCGGATGGTTGCCCAACACCAGCGCACCGCCATGGCGCTCGGCGGCGCGACGAGCGATTGCCAGGCCCAGGCCATGACCGGCAGCGGTCTGGCCGGGCGCGCGGTAGAAGGGTTCGCCCAACTGCCCCAGGTGTTCGGCTTCCACCCCCGGCCCGTGGTCGCGCACGCTGATCAGGATCCGTTCGCCCTGGCGCACCGCGTGCATTTCGATCGAACGCCCGGCGGGATTGAAGCGCTGGGCGTTGCGCAACAGGTTGTCCACCGCCCGTTCGATCATCGTCGGCCAACCCTTGAGGGTCAGGTTTGGCTCCGCGTCCAACTGCACGTTTTGGTCGGGTGAGGCCAGTTGCGCATCTTTCTGCAGGGTGACCAGCAAGCTGTTAAGTTCCACCTCTTCCGCGCTGGCGTTATCGGCATCGACCCGGGCCAGGACGAGAATTTCGCTGATCAGCGCTTCCAGGCGATCACATTCGCGGGTCAGGCGCGGCCAGAGCTTTTCGCGTTCCTCGGGGCCGGCCCGTTCAGCCAGTGCCAGGGCGATGCGCAGCCGGGCCAGGGGTGAGCGCAATTCGTGGGACACGTCGCGCAATAGCTGACGTTGGCTGGCGATCAGGCTTTGCAGGCGTGCGCCCATGCGGTTGAAGTCGGTGGCCAGTACGCCGAACTCATCCCGACGGTTGGCCAGCTTGGCGAGGCTGTTCTGTTGGTAAGTGGCCTGGCCCAGGTCATGCACCGCACCGCGCAGGCGGCTCAGCGGACGGGTGATGGACAGGGTCACCAGCAGGCTGAACAAGGTCAGCACCACCAGCGCGATGCCCAAGGCACTGAGGGGCCAGAGCAGGCTTTCGCGGTGCCAGGCGTCCAGTTCCGGATGGGGAATGCGGTAGATGAACAGGTAAGTGTCGCCGGTCTTGGCGCTGGTGAATTCATCGGTCAGGCGTCGCCAGGGCAGGCGTCGGTCGTCGTTGTTCTGCCGCGCCTCGAAAGCGGCGGCACGACGGGGAAAAGTGCCGCGCACCACCGGGTCGCCGCTTTCGTTGAGCACCTGGACGTCGATGTGATACTGGCGCTTGCGCTGCTGCAGGATCTCCTGCGCGGCGTCTTCGCCCTGGCTTTCGTAGGTTTGCGTCCACTCTTCGGGCAGAGTGTTGAGGCCCGGGTGGCGACTGAGGATCCAGGCGTCCTGGTTCAGCATGTGGCCCATGAGAATCGAAAGCCCCGCGACCAGGGCGATGGCCAGCCAGAAACTGGCCAGGATGCGCCAGAACAATGAACGCACGTTGAGTCCTCGAAAACAAAGAAAGCCCAACGGCGATTCGCCGTTGGGCTGGGTACCTTCAGCGCATTATTGCGCTTTTTGCGGCTGCTGCGCTTTCCAGGCCTTGAATTCGGCCCATTCGGCGCGACGCTCGGCCTGCTTCTTCTGGATCGCGTCGAACTCTTTCTGCTGTTCAGGCTTGAGCAGCCCGCGGATCTGGGCATCGACTTTCTGATGCCGGGCTTCCATTTCGTCTTTCATGGCTTTCTGGTCGGCTGGCGACAGTTTGGCCAGGTACTTCTCTACCAGTTCGCGGCGCTCGTGACGCTGTTCGCCCATGATCTTGCGGATCTGTTGGCGTTGTTCGCGGCTCAGGTCCAGTTCGCTGAAGGGGCCTTTGTCGTGCATCATCCCGCCGTGACGTGGGCCGTCCATCGGACCCATCGGGCCGGGACCTTCAGGCATGGCCATGGCGACGGTAGGCAGGGCGGTAGCGAACATCAGAGCGATAAGGGTCTTGCGCATGGTGTTTCTCCTTGTCTCGTTCCCGGTCAGTTCCGGATGTGTGCAGGTTACGGAGATCAAGGTCAGCGGCGGTCAGGGGGGCGTAAAGCTTGGGTAAAGACGGTTTGGTGCGGGGCTTACAAAACCAATAAGCCTGCACAACGATTGTGCTGAATATAAGGTAACCGGGTGGCGAGGGAGCTTGCTCCCGCTGGGCTGCGAAGCGGCCCCAAGATTTTGCGGTCGCTGCGCAACCCAGCGGGAGCAAGCTCCCTCGCCACAGGGGATCGGTGGGGCCTAGAGACTGTAGTAATAGCCACGACTGCGCAGCGCCACGATGCGCGGCCGGCCGTCGGGGTGGGGGCCGATTTTCTTGCGCAGGTTGCTCACGTGCATGTCGAGGCTGCGGTCATAGAGGGTGAGCTTGCGCCCGAGGGCGATCTGCGCCAGTTCCTGCTTGTCCAGCGGTTCGCCCGGCTGCTTGAGCAACGCTTCGAGCAGGCGGCTTTCGGAAACGGTGAGGGTCTGTTCCTGCTCGTCGATGCTGACCACGCCACGTACCGGGCTGAAGGTCAGGTCCCCCAGTTCGATCTGGCTGGACACTGCCGCCGGATGGCTGCGCCGCAGCACGGCGCGCAAGCGGGCAGTCAGTTCGCGAGGGTCGCAGGGCTTAGCCAGGTAATCATCGGCCCCCAGTTCCAGGCCAAGGATCCGGTCCAGGGGTTCGCCCCGCGCCGAGAGCATCAGTACCGGCAGTTCCGGGTGGTCGTTGCGCAACTGCTTGAGCAGTTCCAGGCCACTGCCGTCCGGCAGCATCACGTCCAGTACTACCGCTGCCGGAGCGGTTTCGGCCAGGGCCTTGCGGGCACTTTGGCCGTCGTGGCAGGCCCGGACCTGAAACCCTTCCTGGCTCAACCAACTCACGAGGAGCTCACACAGCTCCTGGTCATCATCAATCAGTAACAGCTCGCTCATGACTCACTCAATTTAGCCATTGCCGACGTTGTCTACGTCCACCGCTGGCAAAGATACCGCAGAGCAGGGCCAATAGCGCTACCCCGGCGCCAATGACGAACCATTGTTGTTGATCGGTCAACAGGCGCGGCAATGGGCTCGCCAAGGCTTCCTTGAGTTGCAGCTTCAGACGCTGGTTTTCCTGGCGCAACCGGGCCAGCAACGCACTTTCGCGTTCGCTGTCGGCGCTTTGCAGTTGTTTACTCAGTTCTTCGCGCTGGCGTTCGCTGTCTTTCAAGCGTTGCTGCAGTTCGGCGATCTGGCCGCCGGCACTCAGGGACAAGGGGGTCGAATGGTTGCCCTCGGTGCTGTCCTCGCCATGGGCGGGGGCTCCGATCGCCAACGTGACCAATAACAGGCACAACGGACCTTTGCGCATTGCAACTCCTGAATTCCAATCGAGATTAGACAGGTTGTCGGCAGGCAAATGGGAAAGATGAACAACTGGGCGCAATGAGCCGCGAAGGCTCATCGCGCCAGGGGGATTTACGGCATGACTTGCTTGAAGGGCTTGACCACGACATTGGCATAGACGCCTGCGGCCACGAACGGATCGGCCTCGGCCCAGGCTTGCGCGGCAGCCAGGGAGTCGAATTCGACTACCATCAGGCTGCCACTGAAACCCGCGGCGCCCGGGTCATTGCTGTCGATCGCCGGGTGCGGGCCCGCCAGCACGACGCGGCCTTCGGCCTGAAGTTTTTGCAGGCGCTCCAGATGAGCGGGACGAGCGGCCTGGCGTTTTTCCAGGGAGTCGGCGACGTCGGTGGCAATGATTGCGTAGAGCATGTCAGTCCTCGGTTTTTGGCGTGGTGGGGTCGGCATCGTGCAGATGACGGGACAGGTAAATGCCCTGGCCAATCAGGAACAACAGCGTCATGCCCAGGCTGCCGAAGACTTTGAAGTCGACCCAGTACTGCTGGAACGTGAACGCGACGAACAGGTTGGCGGCGCCGCAAAACAGGAAAAACGCGATCCAGGCGATGTTAAGCCGGGTCCAGATCACGTCTGGCAGGCTCAGGGCATGGCCCATGATGCGCTTGATCAGCAGGCGGTCACCGACGAAATGGCTACCGATGAAGGCCAGGGCGAACAGCCAGTTGACCACCGGGGCTTTCCATTTAAGGAAGGTTTCGCTGTGGAACGCCAGGGTCAGGCTGCCGAAGACAAGGCAGGCGATCAGCGTCAGCCACTGACTTTTCTCCAGCTTGCGCTGGGACACGAACAACGCGCCATAGACCACCAGGGAGCTGATGATCAGCACGGCGGTGGCGCTGTAGATACCGCCTACAGTCAAGGAGTGACCGGCGATGTCGACGGTCCGGGGATCAAGTTTGTAGACGACGAAAAACAGCAGCAGCGGGATGAAGTCGATGAATTGTTTCACAGTGGCAGCCAGAAGCAGGATGTGGCGGCATAATAACAAACATCCTTGGCCGCGATAGGGCCAGCTGATTTGAGGTAACAAACTCTCGTGAATGTTGATTTGCACTGCCATAGCACGGCCTCCGATGGCGCCCTGGCGCCTGCGGTTCTGGTGGCGCGGGCGTTCGAGCACGGCGTGCGAGTCCTGGCCCTGACCGACCATGACACCCTCGAAGGCCTCGACGAGGCCCGCGGCGCTGCCACCGCGCTGGGCATGCAACTGGTCAATGGGGTCGAATTGTCCTGCACCTGGGGTGGGGCGACCATTCACGTGCTGGGCTACGGTTTCGATGTGAATGCACCGGCACTGGTTCAGGCCATCGCCCAATTGCGCGACGGCCGTTGGCTACGCTCCGAGGAGATCAGCCGCAAGCTCGCCCTCAAGGGCATGCCCGGTGCGCTGGAGGGCGCCCGGCAGATCCAGCAGGAACTGGGCGACAGCGGCAACGCCCCGGCCCGCCCACACTTTGCCGACTGGATGGTGCGCGAAGGGTTCGTGAAGGATCGCGCCGAAGCGTTTCGCAAATGGCTGGGGGCCGGCAAGCTGGGGGACGTCAAGCAGCATTGGCCGACGCTGGAAGAAACCGTTGAAACCCTGCGGGCGGCTGGCGCCTGGGTCAGCCTCGCGCATCCGTGGCACTATGATTTCACCCGTAGCAAGCGCCGCCGCCTGATCGCCGACTATATTCAAGCGGGGGGGCACGCTATTGAGGTGGTCAATGGCCATCAGCCGGCCGAGCAGGTCGGCAGCCTGGCGATCCTGGCCCGTGAGTTCGGTCTGCTGGTGACCGCCGGCAGTGATTTCCATGGCCCTGGGGGCTGGTCCGAGATTGGCGAATACCGCCCGTTGCCGGAAGATCTGCCACCGCTTTGGTGTAGATTCAAACATGATCCCGTTACCGCCGCCGTCTGAACAGGTAGAACACGTGAGTCAATTTTTCCAGATTCATCCGGAAAACCCGCAAGCGCGCCTGATCAAACAGGCCGTGGAAATCATCCGCAGCGGCGGTGTGGTGGTCTATCCCACCGATTCCGCGTACGCCATTGGTTGCCAGATCGGTGACAAGAACGCCGTTGAGCGAGTCAGACGCCTGCGTCAGTTGGATGACAAGCACAACTTCGCATTGATCTGCAGCGATCTCTCGCAGTTGGGCCTGTTCGCGAAGATCGACACCGGCACCTTCCGCCTGCTCAAGGCCCACTTGCCGGGGCCGTACACCTTTATTCTCAATGCCACGCGAGAAGTGCCGCGACTATTACTGCACCCGAAGAAGCGCACCATCGGGCTGCGGGTACCGAGCCATCCCATCGCCCTGGCGCTGTTGGCAGAGCTGGGTGAACCATTGATGAGCGTGACACTGATCATGCCCGGCGAGACTGAGCCGATGACTGATCCCTACGAGATTCGCCAGTTGCTGGAGCATCAAGTCGACCTGATCATCGACGGCGGTTTCGGTGGCATGAAGGCGTCCACCGTGATCAACCTGGCCGACGGCGAGCCGCAAGTGGTCCGCGTTGGCTGCGGCGACCCCGCGCCGTTCATGGCCGAGGCCTGAATGTCGGTTGTGGAAACCGCCGTGGACAGCGCAGACAGCCAGGCTGGCGCGCAACAAGAGCTGCCGTTCGCCATGGTCTATGGCCAGGCGGTCATGGAAATGCCCCTGGACCTTTACATCCCACCGGATGCGCTGGAGGTATTCCTTGAAGCCTTCGAAGGGCCGCTCGACCTGCTGCTGTACCTGATCCGCAAACAGAACATCAACATCCTCGACATTCCGGTGGCGGAAATCACTCGCCAGTACATGGGTTACGTCGAGCTGATGCAGTCGGTGCGCCTGGAGCTGGCGGCCGAATACCTGGTGATGGCGGCCATGCTCGCCGAGATCAAGTCACGCATGTTGCTGCCGCGCTCGGCGGAAGTCGAAGCGGAAGAAGACGACCCGCGCGCCGAACTGATCCGCCGCTTGCAGGAATACGAGCGCTTCAAGGTCGCGGCCGAAGGCCTTGATGGCTTGAACCGGGTCGGGCGCGATGTGGTGGTGCCCAAGCTCGATGCGCCCGAAGCGCGGGCGCGCAAATTGCTGCCCGATGTGAGCCTGGAAGAATTGCTGATGTCCATGGCCGAGGTCCTGCGCCGGGGCGACATGTTTGAAAGTCACCAGGTCAGCCGCGAAGCGCTGTCCACCCGCGAGCGCATGAGCGATGTGCTGGAACGGCTCAAAGGCGGCGGTTTCGTGCCCTTCGTCGAGCTGTTCACCGCCGAAGAGGGGCGCTTGGGTGTGGTGGTGACGTTTATGGCGGTCCTGGAACTGGTCAAGGAATCCTTGGTCGAGCTGGTGCAGAATGAGCCGTTCGCAGCGATCCACGTGCGGGCACGAGCCGAATAACGAGCAAATCAATGAATCTGACTGAACCCCGCGAGCTGGCACCCTTGCTTGAAGCTTTCCTGTTGGCTTCCGGAAAACCGCAATCGATGGAACGATTGTTCGAACTCTTCGAAGAGGGCGAGCGGCCTGAGCCGGCCGTGTTCAAGAAAGCCCTGACGCTGTTGGGGAAGTCCTGCGAAGGGCGAGCTTTCGAGCTCAAGGAAGTGGCTTCCGGTTATCGCCTGCAGATCCGCGAAAAATTCGCCCCCTGGGTCGGGCGCCTGTGGGAGGAACGGCCCCAGCGCTATTCCCGCGCCATGCTCGAAACCATGGCATTGATCGCTTATCGCCAGCCGATCACCCGCGGTGAGATCGAGGACGTGCGCGGCGTGGCGGTCAACAGTCATATCGTCAAGACGCTGCTGGAGCGTGAGTGGATTCGCGTCGTCGGTTATCGCGACGTGCCGGGTAAACCGGCAATGTTCGCCACCACCAAGGCCTTCCTCGACCACTTCAACCTGAAGAATCTCGATGACCTGCCGCCCCTGGCCGAGCTGCGGGAGCTGGAGCCCGAGCCGATGCTGGAGTTCGACGACGCCCCGGTGCCCCAAGGCCTCCAGGAACTGGCCGACGCCAGCGCCGAGCCCGAGGAACCCAAGGAAGAAACCAGTTTCCACTCGTTGTTGCTGGAGTTGGACACCATGGAGGAGGGCTTGAAGACCGATTTCGACGACCTGCTGCGCGAGGGGCCTGAGGGGGAGACGGATGAGTTGCCGGAGCCTGAAAGCAAGGTGGAACCTGAGCCAGAGCCAGAGCCAGAGCCAGAGCCAGAGCCAGAGCCAGAGCCAGAGCCCGAACCGGAAGAAGATATCCTCGGCGTGGCCGAAGCCCGGGAAAAACTGCTGGCCGCCGTCGCCGCCCTCCAGCCGCCGGAACCCGAACTGAGCGACGAAGAAGCCGAGGCTCGTGCATTGGCTGAAGCGATCGAAAACGAACGGCGCCAGTTCGACGATTGAGTTGACTGATACACCGTCATTCCCCTGTGGGAGCGGGCTTGCTCGCGAAGGCGGTGGGTCGGCCAGCATCTATTAACCTGACACGCCCTCTTCGCGAGCAAGCCCGCTCCCACATGAGTAATGTGGTACAGCAGGGCACCACCGGTCGGCGGAAAAAGCGCTGGGCCAGCATCCATCAGCTAGTCTCTGATGCGCAAACGCCTCAACGGGCGTATGATTCGCGACCCTTTGGCGATCCCTTCGCCACAGACCTGTTTCCAAAGCGTCAGGCCAAGCCTGACCCGACCACACCGGGAGGTGCCCAGAATGAAAGACCTAGACCAGAACGACAGCCAGGAAATCGGCCCAGCAGGCGAGAAACTGCAAAAAGTCCTCGCCCGGATCGGCGTCGGTTCGCGCCGCGACGTGGAAGCCTGGATCACCCAGGGCCGCATCAAGGTCAACGGTAAAGATGCCACCTTGGGCCTGCGTGTCGACATGCACGACGCCATCACCATCGATGGCAAGGTGATCAAGCGCGAAGAGGCCGCCGAAACGGTGCGCCGCGTGATCATGTACAACAAGCCCGACGGCGAGATCTGCACCCGCGACGACCCGGAAGGCCGTCCGACCGTGTTCGACAAGATGCCGCGTCCTAAAGAAGGCCGCTGGATCAATATCGGTCGCCTGGACATCAACACCACCGGCTTGCTGATGTTCACCACCGACGGTGAACTGGCCAACCGCCTGATGCACCCGTCCTACGAAATGGACCGCGAATACGCCGTGCGTGTACGTGGCGAAGTCGATGACGAGATGATCGAGCGGCTGAAGGCTGGCGTGGTCCTGGAAGACGGCCCGGCGCGTTTCACCGACATCAAGCAGGCGCCGGGCGGTGAAGGCTTCAACCATTGGTACCACTGCGTGGTGATGGAAGGTCGTAACCGTGAAGTGCGTCGCCTGTGGGAATCCCAGGGGCTGGTGGTCAGCCGTCTGAAGCGCGTGCGTTTCGGTCCGGTGTTCCTCAACTCCGATTTGCCGATGGGCCGCTGGCGCGAAATGAGCCAGTACGAAGTCGACATCCTGGCGGCTGAAGTAGGCCTCAAGCCGGTGGCGATGCCGCAGATGACCGCCAAGAGCAAGGACAAGCTGGAGCGGATGCAGCGTAAATCCTCGCGTCCGATGGGCAAGACCGAGCGGGTACGTACGCTGCGTCCTGCCGCTGAAGGCGTTGCGACCGGCCCGCGTCCTTCCCGCGAGCCACAGATCGAAGGCGAGCGCCCGGCCCGCAAGCCTGCGCCACGCCAGGACGGCGAGCGCGGTCCACGCACGCCACGCCCAGCCAACGGTCGCACCGAACGCGGTGAGGGCCGTGGTGCTCCTGCTGGCCGTGGTACGCCAGTTGCCGATCGTCCGGCCGACACCAAGCGTCCGGCCAAGCCGGCGCCGAAGAAACGCCCAGGTATCGTGTTGGCCGATCGCGACGCGCCATCGGGCAAACGCCGCGGCGCGCCGGCAGGCTCCGGACAGCGTCCTGGGTTTGGGCGTCGCAAGCCTGAGTAAGGCAGCTGTGGGCTTCTAGCTGCAAGCTGCAAGAAAAAAACGCCAATCTTCGGGTTGGCGTTTTTTTTTTGCCCTGGCTTTATTGATTGGGTGCCGGTGCGTCCGCTATCGCGAGCAAGCTCGCTCCCACAGTGGGGCGCAGTTGCTCGCAAATCTTCCATTCACCGAAGATCAATTGTGGGAGCGAGCTTGCTCGCGAAGAGGCCAGCAGCCTCACCACCATCCAGAGACTGCCCGCTCTTCCTTGTCGCTCGAAGCTCGCCGCTTGCAACTGCCCCTAAAGCACAAACCGCCCATCGAACATCGGTTGGTTATCCAGCGCCAGCACACCGCTTTCGAAAATCAGATCCAGGTGATGGCTGCCCTTGGCCCCGCCACCGAGCCCGAGGTGCAGGCCGCAATGGCGCTCCTCGAAACCGGCATTGCGGGCGTACAGGCTCTTGACCCCTTCGTTGGTGCCGATGCCCAGCTCCTCGATGCGTCGATTGGACGGATTGGCGTCCAGGTATTTGTTGAAGTCGTGTTCCAGGCCTGGCACGTCCGTGGCGATTTTCTGGATGGTCGAATCTTCGATCCACAATTCCAGGGGCGATTGCAGCACGCCGTATTTGCGCGCGAACGGAATAGTGCTGAGGAAGGTGCCGACAAATTTCACCCGGCCATTGATGGTGTCGCTGTGGGTGGCGATTTCCCCGGGGGCCAGGTCGTAATTGCCAACACCGTTGATATCGGTCCATTTCTTGACGCTGTTCAGAGCCGTGTCGAAATACGAGCCGTGGTCATCCTCGAAACTCAAGGTAGTCGCTTGGGACATGCGCCGGATCAGATGGCTGTTGAGCCCGGCGATACGCTGGGGAATGACGCTGAAGGTGTCGTAGAAATAATCGCCGTAGTCCTTGAACAGCAGCGATTTCTTCCAGTTGTCGGCCATGACGCCTTGCAGCGCACGGACAAAGTCCGGGCCGTCCGGGCGTGGGTTGGGCAGAGTGGATGAGTCGTAGAAGAAAATGTACAGATCGCTGTCGGCAATCGCCTTGGACAGGCGCTCGGTGGATTCAATATCCAGGCGCATCGCGCTGAACCGGAAGGGCGAGCCGCTGCCAGCCTGTTCGGCGATGGCGCCGGCCAACGCTTCGTAGTCTGCCGTATGGCCGAGCAGCACCTTGGCGGGCTGGATGCCGGCCAGGGCGGGGTGGTGTTCGAGGTAGTAAAGGAAATGTGAGATGGCTCGTTGTGTGTCCATGCTTATTCTTCCCTGACGATTGATTTGACGTCCCTGCAAAAGTGGCGGAGCCGACCGGCCGGATCAGCTCCGCCGGGTATCGCTTACAGAGGCCACATCGCCGTGCCGAACGGAACGACCGCATCGGCTTGCATCATTTCGACAGCGGCTTCATGGGTTGGCGCTTCAAACCATTCGTCCAGTTGCAGTTCGGTTTCCAAGTCTTTGTCCAGTGCTTGCATAGTGAATCTCCTAGAGGACTTTTTACGGAAAACGCGGGCCGATCCGGCGAGCAAAAACTACACAGAACCGGCACCGCAAAACTTGTCGGCACGATGCCTTGGCAAGTCGCTGAAAACCTAGTCGAGGGATTTTTGGATTGCAAAAAATAATTTTATTTTTTTGAATGAACTTTTTATTCCAAATTGAAAGGCGAACATTACTCATTCAAAAACAGCTGTCTGGGGCGTTTATTTATTAGGTAGCTACCTACCGTCAATTTGCAGGCAGCCGACGGAATATTCCTACTCGGCAAGAATTCCTTACGGGTTGTAAAGAAATGCTGACGTCCGGACCCGGTTGTGAAGGCCGCAGCGGCAGCCTCAGGGAGTTGTAAGAAAAAGCTTCCGCAGACGCCGCCCCAGCGGTTCATTGCAGGCTCTGGCCTGCTTGTTTCAAACACGCGGGGAGGGTCAGATGCGCTCCATGCCTGTCGTGCAGGTGAATAACAAGAAGGAGGCGCAATGAACGCCGCAGCTCAACCGCATTTCTCCCGTCGTGGCGTTTTTCGCGCCACACCCTTCAAGGGCTCGCAAGGGCCTGGACGCATTTTTGCAGTCGCCCGAGACGCTCGAGGCGGCCCCGTGCAATCCCGGCAAACGACACGCTGATCCGGTGGTGTCTGGCAGCAGGGGGTCGGCGGTGTACAATGCGCCGCGTTTTACTGTGACCCTTCGCGTTCCCACGCACTTTCAAGGTTATCCACCTTGTTCACTCCGCCACGTCACAAGCGTGTCGGGTTCGATTTCGTCACAGATAAAAACAAACAGGTGACGCATGACTGTTGAAACAACGCTGAATTCTTGGTGCCTGCGCTGGGGTTTGATCGGCGCTGCTTGAGATCCGATTCGAGCGGCAACGTCTAACGAACATCATCAAACCTTGCGTGAGACCCTTTTCATGAGTGGACAAAACTCGCATTCAGGCGAGCTGAAGCGCGGCCTGAAAAATCGCCACATCCAACTGATCGCCCTCGGCGGCGCGATCGGCACCGGGCTGTTCCTGGGCTCGGCGGGAGTGCTGAAGTCAGCCGGCCCGTCGATGATCCTCGGCTACGCCATTTGCGGCTTCATCGCCTTCATGATCATGCGCCAGTTGGGTGAAATGATCGTCGAAGAGCCGGTGGCCGGTTCCTTCAGTCATTTTGCCCACAAGTACTGGGGCGGTTTCGCCGGATTCCTGTCGGGTTGGAACTGCTGGATTCTCTACATTCTGGTGGGCATGTCCGAGCTGACTGCGGTTGGCAAGTACATCCATTACTGGGCCCCGGACATCCCGACCTGGGTATCGGCGGCGGCGTTTTTCATCCTGATCAACGCCATCAACCTGGCCAACGTCAAAGTTTTCGGTGAGGCCGAGTTCTGGTTCGCGATCATCAAGGTGGTGGCGATCGTCGGCATGATCGCGTTGGGCAGCTACCTGCTGGTCAGCGGTCACGGCGGCCCGCAAGCCTCAGTGACCAACCTGTGGTCCCACGGCGGGTTCTTCCCCAACGGCGTGAGCGGCCTGGTGATGGCCATGGCGATCATCATGTTCTCCTTCGGTGGCCTGGAAATGCTCGGTTTCACCGCCGCCGAGGCCGACAAACCGAAAACCGTGATCCCCAAGGCCATCAATCAAGTGATCTACCGGATCCTGATTTTCTACATCGGCGCCTTGGTGGTGCTGTTGTCCCTGACGCCTTGGGACAGTCTGCTGACCACCCTCAACGCCTCCGGCGATGCCTACAGCGGCAGCCCGTTCGTGCAAGTGTTCTCGATGCTGGGCAGCAACACGGCGGCGCATATCCTCAACTTCGTGGTGTTGACGGCGGCGCTGTCGGTGTACAACAGCGGTACTTACTGCAACAGCCGCATGCTGCTGGGCATGGCCGAGCAGGGCGATGCGCCCAAGGTTCTGGCCAAGATCGACAAGCGTGGCGTGCCGGTGCGTTCAATCCTCGCTTCGGCTGCCGTGACGTTGGTGGCGGTGCTGCTGAACTACCTGATCCCGCAGCATGCGCTGGAGCTGCTGATGTCGCTGGTGGTCGCGACCCTGGTAATCAACTGGGCGATGATCAGCTACTCGCACTTCAAGTTCCGCCAGCACATGAACCAGACCCGCCAGACGCCGTTGTTCAAGGCGCTGTGGTATCCGTATGGCAACTACGTCTGCCTGGCGTTCGTGGTGTTCATCCTGGGTGTGATGTTGCTGATCCCCGGCATCCAGATCTCGGTGTATGCGATTCCGGTGTGGTTGGTGTTCATGTGGGTGTGCTACCTGATCAAGGACAAGCGCAGTGCCCGGCATGAGCTGGCTGTGGCGGCTGCTGCCAAGTAAGCAGTCCTGAAAGAAACAACAAACCCGGCCAAGTGCCGGGTTTGTTGTTTCAGGCAAGACCCCAACCCCTGTGGGAGCGGGCTTGCTCGCGAAGCCGGTGGCACATCCAACATCATCAAAATTGACCCACCGCTTTCGCGAGCAAGCCTGCTCCCACAGGAGTTACGCGTCGCCCTGGGGATTCGCGGTATTCTGTGGAGCCTGATTTCGGACCCTTTCCCATGCTGGCGATTTCCAACACTGAGCACATCCCGGACGCCGAGATCGAGCTGACAGCCATCCGTGCCCAGGGGGCCGGTGGGCAAAACGTCAACAAGGTGTCCAGCGCCGTGCACCTGCGTTTCGACATCCCGGCCTCGTCCTTGCCCGAGTTCTACAAGGAACGCTTGCTGGCCCTGCGTGACAGTCGCATCACCAGCGACGGTGTATTGATCATCAAGGCCCAGCAGTATCGCACCCAGGAACAGAATCGCGCCGATGCCCTGGAGCGCCTGACCGAACTGATCCTGAGCGCCACCAAGGTTGAAAAGAAACGTCGCCCGACCAAGCCGACCCTGGGTTCGAAAAAACGCCGCCTGGAATCCAAGACCAAGCGCGGCTCGATCAAGGCCGGGCGCGGCAAGGTGGATTTCTAGCTTCTCTCCCGTTCCTCGCGATACCTCGGCGCCTGCCGGTACAGATAGACGCTCAGCGCCAGTCCGCCGAGGGCCGCCAGGGCCGCGAACAGAAAAATCGAGGCAAAGCCGAAGCCTGCGGCAATCGCTCCAGCCAAGGGGCCGGTAATCCCCAGGGATAAGTCAATGAACAGCGAATAGGCGCCTACCGCGGCTCCACGGCTGGAAGCCGGCACCAGGTTGACCGCCTCCACGCCCAAGGCCGGGAACACCAGGGAAAATCCGAAGCCGCTCAATGCCGCGCCTGCCAAGGCCCAGTGGGCATCCGGGGCGAGCCACAGCAGCAACAGGCCCAGGGTTTCCACCGATAGGCAGGCAATCGCCACGCGAAAACCACCCAGACGGTTGATCAGGTTGCCGAACAACAAGCGCGCACCGATGAAGCTGGCGCCAAACAAGCTCAGGCATAACACCGCGTTGTCCCAGTGCTGGGTGGCGTAATACAGGGTGATGAAGGTGGCGATGGTGCCAAACCCGATGGAGCCCAAGGCCAGGCCGCAGCCGTGCGGCAGAACACGCCCCAGCACGTGCATGAACGGCAGACGCTCGCCGACGACGATGGGCGCGGCAGTCTTGCGCCAGGCCAGTGCCAAACCCAGCAAACCCAGCAAGATAATGCTGACGCCCATGCTCCACAGCCCCAGGCTATTGACCAGCCACACCCCCAATGGCGCACCGATCGCCAGCGCGCCGTAACTGGCGATACCGTTCCAGGAAATCACTTTGGCGGTATTGGCCGCACCCACTCGGCCGATGCCCCAGCCAATCGACCCCGAACCCACCAGGCTTTCCGCACTGCCCAGCACCAGGCGACCGATCAACAGGCTGATCAGGCTGAACGTGGGCAAATGCGGCGTCCAGACCGATACCAGCATGAACACACCGCTCAGCCCGCAGCCGGCGAGACCGATCATGACCGCGCGCTTGCTTCCCTGGTTATCGATGATTCGTCCTGCATAGGGCCGACTGAGGAGGGTGGCCAGGTATTGCACGCTGATCACCAGCCCGGCCATCACCGCGCCGAAACCCAGTTCGCTGTGGACGTAGCCTGGCAACACTGCCAGGGGAATGCCGATGTTCAGGTAGCCGATGAAGGTGAACAGGACGATGGAGACGACTTGCAGCGTGACCGCCAAGGCGCGCGGGGAATCTGACATGGGGAAAGGGTCCACGGAGCAGCAGGATAGATAGGCTGCTTATGATAGCGGCGAGCGTGCTGTCAGCGGAGGTAAAAGTAAAACTATTTGCCCAGCGGTTTTTCAGCTGTCGGGCCGTTGGCCGACCAGTTGCGTGGTGACCAGCGCGGCGAGGGCATTTTCTTCGGTGCCGAAACGGGCCAGCAGGGCGGCTTGTTTCTCAGGGGAGAGGCGTGTCCAGATCTCGACCATTTTTTCGGCGGTGCCGATCAGCACGCTGGCTTGGGCTTCGCTGAAGGTGTCGCGGTCATCGGTCATGGTAGGGGCTCGGGATTCAGGCAGTGTGGAAAGCGCATCTTAGCGCTTTCCACACGGTCTGGTGATGCGGGTGTATCAGTCTTCGTTGTCGGCCTGGCGGCGTTCAGTGGCTTCTTTCGGCTCGGGTTGCTGGGCGTCTGGTTGCCCCCCGGCTTGTAGCGTGGTCGTCTGCTCAGTGTCGTGCAGGCTTGGGAAGGGGAGATTAGGGATCTCGTGCATATCGCGCTCCTCGCAAAGTCTGTTGATCGATCGGGTAGATCCGCGCTTTTACAAAGCCTGGGCAGGATACAGCAGGGAAAATGACAAATAGACGATTAATTTCCGTTGCGCCGACAGATGGGGTTGTCTGCACAGGTACGTCCATTTAGAGGTCTGATAACCAGCGATTCGCTTTCTCGACCGATGGTCGGAAACGCTCAAGACCGCGGATTACGGGCCGATAGCCCAGGCATATCCCCTCGCATTCGGTTGCGACGCCGCGTACCGCGGACATGGAGGTCGGGACGTGTCGCTCTCTGAACCTGGCCCTTTTTCGTACCCTGAGATCGCCCTTCATGTTTCTACAAAAGTCCTTGAAAACCCAGATTCTCGCTCTGCTGAGCGGCAGCCTGCTGGCAATGTTGCTGATCGCCCTGGCGTCCTTTCATTTCCTTTCCGACGGTGTCCAGAACTACCGCAACTTGATCGACGGCCCGTTGCGCGCTTCGCAGCTGATCGACGAGGCCAACCTGCAATTCAAGGTGCAGGTCCAGGAATGGAAAAACGTGCTGTTGCGCGGCAAGCAGCCGGCGGAATTGGATAAATATTGGAAGCAATTCGAAGACCGCCAGCACGATGTCCAGGCGCTTCTGGGCGAATTGACCGGGCATGCAGGCGTTCCGGCGCCGATCAAGGCGCGCATCGAGCGCCTGCGTGACGAGCATCGGCAGTTGGGCGCAGCCTATCAGAAGGGACGTGATGCGTTTGTCGCGGCGGGTAGCGATGCGGCAGCGGGCGATGCGGCAGTAAAAGGTGTGGACCGCGCGGCCAGTGAGCAAATGAGCGAACTGGTAATCGACCTGCACAAGCTTGGGGCCGAGCAGTCGGTATCGATCAGCGCGGGGGCCGAACGCACGATCCTGCTCGGTGCCGTGGTGATGCTGGTTTCGAGCCTGCTCATCGGACTGTTCAGCCTGTGGCTGGTCAACCGTAGCCTGGTGCAGCCTATCCGTAGCCTGATTGAATACGTGACCCAACTGAGTCGCGGTCGTTTTGCCGAGCGGGTGGTCAGCAGCCGTCAGGACGAATTGGGTGACCTGGCGCTGGCAGCCAACACCTTGCGTGAGTTCTTGGCCGAAACCTTTACACGCCTGCAACGCAGTGCCACTGAGCTGAACAGCGCCAGTGGCGAGCTCAACGCCATCGCCGGCCTGATGAGCCATGGCACCAATGAGCAATTCGAACGCACCGACCAGGTGGCGACCGCGATGAACGAAATGTCCGCCACCGCCCAGGAAGTTGCCCGTCACGCCGCGGATGCGGCGCGGGCGGCCGACGATGCCGATCAGTCGGCGCAGCAGGGCGAGAAGGTCATGCAAGGGACCATCCACACCATCACGCGCATGCGCGGTGAAATCGCCAACACGGCCACGGTTATTCGTCAGCTGGAAACCGACAGCGGTCGCATCGGCAAGGTACTCGAGGTGATTCGAGGGATCGCCGAACAGACCAACCTGCTGGCTCTTAACGCCGCCATCGAAGCAGCGCGCGCCGGTGAGGCTGGACGCGGTTTTGCGGTAGTCGCCGATGAAGTCCGCAGCCTGGCCCAGCGCACGGCGTCGTCCATCATTGAGATCAATCAGATTATCCAGACCGTGCAAACCGGCGCTGTGGACGCGGCCCAGGCCATCGAGAGCGGGCAGTCGCGCAGTGAAGAAAGTGTGGAACAGGTGACCCAGGCCGGCGCCATGCTCGAACGCATCACCCAGGCCGTCGAAGCGATTCGCGACATGAACCGCCAGATCGCTACTGCGGCGGAAGAACAGACCTCCGTGGCCGAGGACATTTCGCGCAACCTCACTGAAATCACCAGCATCGCCAGCACCAACCTGGACAACGTCCAGCGCACCGAGGCCGCTGGTCGTAATCTGCATGGCCTGTCGGGCCAGTTGAACGAAGTAACGGCGCGGTTGAGTGCCTGATCTCATACATTTGCCACAAAACTCATGATGAGCTGGGGGCTAGAGGGTCGATCTCAATAATCACGCCGCTTGCGGAACGCCCATCGCCCGGCAATCAGCGTGAAGGTCGCCACCAGTGCCACGAGGATCCAGAAACCCTCGGGATCACCGGCCAGTGGCACGCCGCCGACGTTCATGCCAAAGAAACCGGCAATGATGTTGATGGGCAATGCCAGCACTGTGACCACCGTCAGGGTGAACAGGGTGCGGTTGCTTTGTTCATTGAGGTTGGCGGCTATTTCTTCCTGCAACAGTTTGATCCGTTCACCCAGGGCGGTGAGGTCGTTGATGATCAGCGCGAACTCCTCGGTGGATTTGCGCAACTCCTTGACGTCTTCCTTTTGCAACCACTGCGGTGGACGATTGAGCAGGCGCAGCAACGATCCAGGTTCCAGGGCCAGCAGCCGTTGCAGGCGCACCAGCACCCGGCGTTGGCTGCCCAATTCGCTGCGATTGGTCGACAATCGCGAAGACAGCAATTGGTCTTCGATCTGATCGACGCTCAGGCTGGTCTTGCGCACGATCTGGGTCAGCACTTCGCCTTGGTCGCGCAACAGATGCACGAGCAGTTCCAGTGGTGAGCGAAAGCACTCGCCGGCCTTGACCGATGAGCGCAGCTTGTCGACCGAGTGCAGGGGCTGCAACCGCGCGCTGACGATCAATCGACTGCGCACGCACACCCACAAGGTGGAGACATCCGAAGAGACAAGGTTGCTGAGGTTGAACACGACATCGTTCACCACAGCCAGCAGCGCTGAGTCCACATGTTCGATGCGGGTCGAGCGCGAGCCTTCGTGCAAGGCTTCGAAGAAATCCTCGGGCAAGGCCAGATGACTTTTCATCCAGCGCTCGCACGCCGCGTGGGCCAGGTTCAGGTGCAGCCAGAGAAACTCATCTTCATTTTGCGGTTGTTCCAGGCTTTGCAGGGCTTGGGCCGAATCGATTTCCCGTCCGCGTTCGCCAGGACGGAAACGAAAGCCGTAAAGCAGGCCGAACAGATCCGGATCGCGGTGACTTTGATCGATGCTGTGGTTCATGAGGTCTCGCTGGCGGGAAGTGCCTGTGGCGGCGACAGGTTCACTTGAATGGCATCATCGCAAGCTTTCTTGATGCTTTTGTGACAGCTTGGGTTGCCTTGCCAGACCGGTAAAGATTTACACCGCGCACGCAAAAGAGCCGCGCAACTCGAAAGTTGCGCGGCTCTTTATGTTTTGCTTTAGATCAAGTGTCTTGCTTGTTGCTCAGGACTTTGCCGGTGGTCGCATCGAAGTCCACATCAAACTCTTTGCCGTCGGCGGTTTTCAGTTCCACTTCGTACTCATAGCCATTGAAGTGATTGTCCAGGTCAGTGTCGGTGATGGTCGCGCCCGGGTGCAACTTCAGGGCTTCTTCGTTCATCGATTCGAGGGACTTGATCTTGCCATCCTTGACCAACTGAGGGATCTGGTCGATCCGCACATCCGCTTGGGCAAGGCCGGCGGTGAGGGTCAGGGCAGCAGCGGCGAACAGGGCAGTCAACGTTTTCATAAGTTCTTTCCTTGGTGTCATTAAGGGTGAGTCGTTCAAGTGGGTTCAGATTATCTCTGGCAACTTAACTCACCCTTAATTCGGAAAACTTTTGAAACGCGGGATAAGCCCATGGAAATAAAACCGTAGTCCCATGGGCGTATTCGGGTCAGTAACCGCTTTTCTCCAACAGCTGCGCCACGCTGCCAGTTTCGGGGCGCTTGAAGTATTTAAGCAGTTCGCTGGCGCGGTTGGTGAAAATGCCATCGACGCCGGCATCCATCACTTTCTTGAAGTCCACCGCTTCATCCACGGTGTAGACATGCACCAGCAAACCTTGGTCATGGGTGTATTGGTTCATCCACGGTTGCACCAAGTCTGCGTAGCTCTGGCTACCGCCATGGGTCAACGCAGCGGACGGTCCGGTGCCGATGGCGCCCTGGGCCTTGGCGTACTGGACCCATTTTTCGAACTCGGCCTTGTCCTTGGGCTCCTGCTTGGCGTAATAGGCCGCCTTGTCGGTTTCGCCGGACTGGGCAAAAGGCACCGTGGACTTGGGTTCGATGTTGCCTTCGCCGACCCACAACAACAGGACCTTCGGCACTTTCGGCATTTCTTTGTGCAGCAATTCGAGGCTGCTTTTTTCAAAGGTCTGCAAGACAACTTTGCCCTTGCCCTGGCCCACCCCGGTGGCGCGCTTGGCCAGTTTGGAACCGGACGGGCTCAGCCAGCCGCGATCCTGCAGCTTGTCCTTCAGATCGCGCTCGATGCCAGGGAACAGTTTCGGCTCCTTGGTTTCGATGTACAGCCCCGGTTTTTGCTGCGGGTTGCCCTCGGCGATGTCGATCACTTCATCAAGAGTGAGGATCTTCAGACCAGCGAACGAAGGACGGGCGCGGTCCGGGTAGGCGGTGTTGAACCAGCTGCCGGCGTCGAGCGTCTTGAGTTCCGCCATGGTGAACGCGTTGGCGGTGCTGTCCTTGCGCTCGGGGAATTTGACCGCGACGTCTGTGGTGCGCAGCAAGCTGTCGTCATGCAGCACGAACAGCACCCCGTCCTTGCTGCGTTGCAGGTCCAGTTCAAGGTAGTCGGCACCTAGGTCGCGGGCCAGTTTATAGGAAGCAGCGGTGGATTCCGGCGCGTCGAACGAGGCGCCACGGTGGGCGATGACCGCTGGGTGAGGAATGCCCTGAAGGGTCGCCAGGACCTTGGGGCTCGGAGCCTCCGAGGCTTGTGTCTGGCCGAAGCCGAGCAACAGGCTCAGCATCAGGACGCTGCGGGTAAAAGTAACAGGCATGCTCGAGATCCTTTCGTAGGTTTTCTGCAAAACCTATCTTTTAACAACTGAACGCTTTTGGCGCTATCGCCATACCGACATAAACATGTGCAAAGCAGATTTTTCCCACGCATTTTTGGGTCGCTTTGCAGTACCCTTGGCCGCATCAGTTTCCCCGGCAGAGGGAGACGCGAAGCCATCGCTCCATATGCCCTGTGTGTAAACCATCGACCGGACGTCCAGCAGGACGCATTCATGAGGTTTACCATGCGCACCACCTCCACATTCATCTGTCAGGCCGCCGACCAGCTCAAGGGTTTCGTTGGCCTGAACCGCAAGACCGGCCAATACATTGTGCGATTCAGCGAAGACGCGTTCGGCATGGACGTGGCCGACGACGGCATCATTCCCACCAGCGAATTTGTCTGGGCGCCCGCGGCAGACGGCACCATGGCCCTCAAGCGCGAGCGGATCCAGTTGCTGCTGGACCAGAACATCGACGACCGCATCAACCTCAGCGAACCACTGCGGGTCTACATGGCCCGCGGCGATCTGCCGGAAATCGTGGCGGTGCGGCAGTTGGTGGCAGGCTGAGCCGCAATCTTGAATTGAAATGTAAGCCCTGTGGGGGTGAGCTTGCTCCCACTTGGGCTTTGCGGTGAACAATGAATCGGTAGGCGCCCGAAATAAATGTGGGAGCGAGCTTGCTCGCGAAGGCGGACTGTCAGTCGGTAACAATGTTGACTGACCCACCGCTATCGCGAGCAAGCTCGCTCCCACAGGTTTTTGTTTTAGCTGACAGGAATGTTATGAATTGAATGGGCACATGCTTCGACGAATGCTTGGATTAGCGGCGGTACGTGACCTTCCAATGCAGCACGCTCAGGCTGGAACAGCGTCGCGACAAAGAACGGATGGTCGCGCAGTTCCACGGCTCGCAAATCGCCAGCCGAATCCCTGGAGACGGCGTGCAAGCGTTCACTCAGCAAATCCTTTTCGAAATCCGGATTGACCCCGAATCGGCAGCGGTAGCCCTCGAAAGCTGTCTGCTGTCCGTAGGCTTTGGCAATCAGGGAATCTGCTTCGAACCGGAGGCTGTCGATGGTTTCAATCAAGGCACAGCTCAACGGCGTCAACAGCGCCCGTTCGGCGTCGGGGGCGGTTTCGCCATGGGCGGCATCGGCCCAGCCCATCACATTGCGCGCATATTCCAGTACCGAGTGTTGAAAACCGCCGCACGTGCCGAGGAAGGGGCGACGTTGTTCGCGGGCAAAACGAATGGCTCGCAAGGCGCCGTCTTCGTTTCGGTAAGGGCTCCCCGGCACACACCAGACGCCATCGAAGTCGTTCAGCATCGTGTCGTCGGCGATGAGCTCGGTGGCCACCCACTGGAAACGAATGTCATGGCCGGTTTGTTTTCCGGCCAGTTCCAGTGCGATGGGGATCGCTCGGTGGGCGGTGATGTGTGGGTCGTGATCGCCGATCAAGGCAATGTGCAAAGGATGCTGTTTTTCCATGGGAGGCTCGCCGCTTGTTGATTCCTGGTTGCCACTATAGATTGGCGCTCACGCAATCAATATTGGCGTTTCCCCAAGTGATCAATGCATCGACGCACTATCGTCTGGACTACCCCGATCTTTCCCTGATCCTGGCGCTTGTCCGTGGCGGCTCGCTGGCGCGGGCTTCGCGGTTGCTGAAAGTGGACGTGTCCACGGTATTTCGCTCGGTGCGCCGGCTTGAGGCGGCCCTGGGTCAGCCTCTGTTCGAAAAAAGCCGTTCCGGGTATTTGCCCACGAGTCTGGCCCAGACATTGGCCGAACAAGCCGAGCGCGCCGAGCAGGCCTTGGAGGCGGCGCGGGTGGGTGTGGAGCAGGGCGGTGAGGTCATCAGCGGCACGGTACGCCTGACGTGCAGTGACTCAGTCCTGCAGGCATTGCTGTTGCCTGCGCTGGCGCGGTTCATGCCCAACTATCCGGCGCTGACCCTCGAACTGAGCACTTCGAACGACTTCGCCAACCTCAGCCGCCGCGACGCCGACATCGCATTGCGGCTGACCCGTACGCCGCCAGAACACCTGGTCGGTCGAAACCTCGGCAACGTGGCGTACCGGGTCTGTGCCAGCGCCACTTACCTTCGCTTGATGCAACAGCAAGACCTGGCCTCCATGACTTGGATAGCACCGGATGATTTTCTTCCAGATCACCCCACCGTGGCCTGGCGCCGTCAACAGCTTCCTGGCGTCGTGCCTGCCTATCGCTGCAACAGCATGCTCTCGGTCACCGAGCTGGTGCGGGCCGGCCTGGGGGTTGCGGCGCTGCCGGACTTCCTGATTGACGAGCATCAGAGCCTGGTTCCGTTGGGCGAACCGTTGGCAGGGTATGACACGGCGCTTTGGCTGCTGACCCGTCCGGACTGCCGCGCCTTGCGTTCGGTGGTGACCTTGTTCGACGAGCTGGGGCGCAATCTGCGCTGGCGCTGACCTTAAACGAACGGCGTACGCACGGTTTAATCGAGGATGAGCGGCCAACGGTTATAGTGCTGTTAGCTCCAACCCCCGCCGAGAACATCATGATGACGAAATCGCCTCAACCCACCGCTGCTCCAGTTGACCATCTACGTTTTCATCGCCCCCACGCTCATCTGGGCCCGACGTTCGGCAATGACCGCTTCGCCCTGAGAGCGGAGGCTTTCGCGCGTTTTTTCGGGACGCCTATGTTCCTGGGGGCGCAAACGCTGATCGTGCTGTTATGGGTAAGCCTGAACTTGGTGGGGGTCTTTCACTTCGATGCTTATCCGTTCATTTTGCTTAACCTGGCGTTCAGCCTGCAATCGGCCTATGCCGCTCCGTTGATCCTGCTGGCGCAAACCCGTCAGGCGGCCCGGGACAAAGCCCAGGCCGAAGCCGATGCCCAGCATCGTGAAGCCTTGGCCATCGCCAACAGTGAGCGTCAGGCCCAAGCTGCTCAGAACACCGCGCAGTTGCTTGAGTTATTGGAACAGAACACCCGCCTGACGGAGATGACCAAGGCGTTGACTGAACGTATCGATAGCTTGACCACGGAAATGCATCAGAAATTCGTCAGTGCCCCACCGGCGCAGTAATCCTCAAACAGTCCCAATGCTTGACTGTGCGAGGCGATGTTCAGGCCTGGTAACAGGCCAGGAACATATCCAAGGCTGATTCGACCACTTGTGTTTGCTGGTCCAGGGACAAGCTCGGCTGGCCCATGGAAATCTGTGGCCAAAAAGCAAATGCCTTGAGCAAGCCATGCATCTGTTGAGCGGCAAATGCCGGGTCCAGCGGTTTCAGCCGGCCATCGGCCTGGGCAAGGCGAATCCATGACGTCAGGCCTTCTTCTCGCTCGCCCATGCGCGCAACCATGTCCTGGGCTCGTTCAGGAGAGTGAATCGTCGCGGCGATGGCGATGCGCGCCAGGTCGAGGAAGTTCTCATCAGCGAGCATGTGCAACTTGGCTTGAAGCAGCGTTTGAAGCTGTTCCCGTAACGGCTTTGTTGAATCGTAGGAAGTGTCTTGTTCTGCCGTAATGCTGTTCCATAACCGGTTCAGAATCTCGGCAAACAGCTCCTCCTTGCTGGGGAAATGGTTGTACACCGTGCGTTTCGATACGCCGGCCGTTGCTGCGATCTTGTCCATGCTGGTGATCTCGAAACCGCTGCTACGAAATTCGGCGATCGCGGCCTGAAGGATGGCTTCGCGTTTTCGTTCGGTAAGGCGCTGCGGTACGGTCATGGGCGTTCGTCGGTTGAGAGAGGAGAACTTGCACTGGGCAGTTTACTTGCTCCCGGGATTCATGCAATCTAGAAACTACACCGAGTGGTGTACTTCACGAGCGAACGGCTAAGCGTGCATGCAACGGCCATCCAGCGTCCCACCACGGCGAAGCGCAATTGCGACAACGTCCTTGGAGCTATCGCACCATGAGCATTCCTTCTTTTTCGACCGACAACCCACCTGCCGATCATTCGTCCCGGCACGAACAGGGCAAGTACCGCAATCGCGCCTACACACCGCGGGAAGGGGTCGGCAAGACCCTGCGTATCATCTGGAACATGATCTTCCACAAACCGCGCAGCACCCGGCCTGCGGGCGCTATCGATGTTCAGCCGTTGACGCACGCCGCGTTGCTGGCCGCGCCGAACCACAGCGTATTCCGCCTCGGTCACTCCACCGTGCTGCTCAAGTTACGGGACAAATTCTGGCTGACCGACCCGGTGTTCTCCGAACGCGCTTCGCCCGTACAATGGGCCGGTCCCAAGCGTTTCCATCAGCCGCCTATCAGCCTGGAAGACTTGCCGCCGATCGAAGCGGTGATCCTTTCCCATGATCATTACGACCACCTCGATCACCAGGCCATCCTCAAGCTTTCCGCCAAGACCCAGTATTTCCTGGCGCCGCTTGGCGTGGGTGACACCTTGGTCAAATGGGGCATCGAGGCCAACAAGGTGCGCCAACTGGATTGGTGGCAAGGCACCGAGGTGGACGGTATCGAGTTCGTTGCCACGCCGTCGCAGCACTTTTCCGGTCGCGGTCTGTTCGATAGCAACAGCACGCTATGGGCCTCCTGGGTCATGATCGACGGCGGCACGCGGATCTTCTTCAGCGGCGACACGGGTTATTTTGATGGCTTCAAACGCATCGGCGAGCAGTACGGACCTTTCGACCTGACGCTGATGGAAACCGGTGCCTATAACGTCGATTGGCCCCATGTCCACATGCAGCCGGAGCAAACCCTGCAGGCTCATATCGACCTCAAGGGCCGCTGGCTGCTGCCGATCCACAACGGTACGTTCGACCTGGCGATGCACGCCTGGTATGAACCCTTCGATCGCATCCTGGCCTTGGCGTGGGAGCGCAGCGTATCCATCACCACGCCGCAGATGGGCCAGGCATTCACCCTGAGCCAGCCGCAACGTGGCCGGGCCTGGTGGCTGGATGTAGAGGCCTCGGCCTATCAGAACCAGACCGGCGTGGCCTGACAACGGAAGCAATGCCCATCATTCGATCATGGCGTAGTCCGCCCGCTCCATTGGGTCCGGCGTGGCGCCCTTGATGTTCATCCCACGCCCCGGGGCGAAGCCGGGAAAGAACACCAGGCCTTCGGATTCCAGCCGAAAGGCCAGGGCCAGGCGCGTCACGTCGAGCAATTGGCCTCCGGCTTCGAAACGCCGGATGGCCTGGACCGAGACGCCGGATTGACGCGATAACTCCTCGACACTCCAGCCCAGCATGGCGCGGGCTTGCGCACTATGGGCGGGGGTGAATTGATACACAGCGATGCGTTGCAGGGTGGTCTTGATTGCGAGAGAGGCCATGGGAGTTCTCCAAAGCTGTTGAATTCAAAAATACTGTGTTTTTGTACAGTTGTTTTGAATCCGGATCAATCTCATTTTTTTGATCAATGCCCAGCGGTCCCTTCCTGCCAGGCGCTAGGAGCTTGACCCAGCACCCGGCGAAACATGGTGGAAAACGCTGCGGGACTGTCATAGCCCAGGTCCAGGGCAATGCGGGTCACCGAGTCCCCCTCAGCCAAGCGTGGCAGCGCCGACATCACGCACGCCCGTTGTCGCCATTGACTGAAGCTCAGCGTGGTTTGTCGGCTGAACAGCCGATTGAACGAACGCAGGCTGACAGGCAACTGCGCGGCCCATTGCGCGGGTGAAACATGGGCGTCGGGATGCTTGAGGAATGCTTGGCACAGCGATAAGAGGCGCGGGTCCTTGGGCAGTGGTAGGTGCAGCGGTAAATGGGCGCTGCGCGACAATTCGTGCAGCAGCAGATTAATCAACGCGCCGTCCCGTCCAGCCTCGTCATAGTCCGGCGCAAGCTCCACAGCCTCCAGCAGCAAGTGGCGCATCAGGGGCGAGACATTGATGACCTGGCAACGATCGTCCATGCCCGTCACGGCGGCCGGTTCGATATACAGGCTTCGCGTGCTGACGCCCACCATCAGCACCTCATGGTCGACCCCGGGCGGAATCCACACTGCCCGTTGCGGTGGTACCACCCAATTACCGTTCGTGGTGCTGACTTGCATCACACCCGTGGCGCCATACAGCAACTGTGCCCGGCGGTGATGGTGCAGCGGCAGTAAATGTCCGTGAGGGTAATCGGTACCAATGGCGACGACGGCCCTGGGCGTCGCATCCAATAAATCGATCGAAGTGTTGCGCATTGAAGGGTGACTCGAGATTGGCGTGAACGCGAACAGTATTGTCCGACTTGCTACAGCAGGCCAGCCCTCGTTTCCCTATCGTGGACGCCTCCATTCCTCGGACTTTCCTAGATGTTCTACGTTTTGCTCGCCTGTTTCGGCTGCCTGAGTGGCGTCACCGCCGTGCTGTTTGGATTCGGCGGCGGCTTTGTCGTGGTGCCCTTGATCTATCGCCTGCTGGTTTCAAGCCACGCAGGTGACGTTATCGGAGAATCGGCGATGCACATCGCCGTGGCCACTTCCACCTGCGTCATGATCGTCAACGCCCTGGTTGCCACTCGAAAACATCACCGCGCCGGACAACTGCTTCGTCATTACTTGTGGCCATTCGGCGGCTTCATCGCCCTGGGCGCGACCCTCGGCGCAACGGCCGCCACCTGGATGAGCGGCGAGATTATCCGCTACGCCTTCATTGCCTACTTGGGCCTGACCATTTTGGATTGCCTGCTGCGGCGAGGTTTTCTGACACGCGCCAGCGATGCCATCCCACGGTCATTGTCGACAATGGAGACGACGTTCGGTGGTACTGCTGTCGGAATCATTGCCACATTCCTGGGTGTCGGTGGAAGTGTCATGACCGTGCCGCTGTTGCGCCGGTGTGGCTTGAACATGTCCCAGGCCACCTCCATGGCCAACCCGTTGAGCGTCCCCGTCGCCCTGGCCGGCACCTTTACCTACATGGCCTTGGCCAGCTTCACTGACACAGACTTCGGCCCATGGTTTGTCGGTTACGTCGACCTACTGGCCTTTGTTGCACTCATACTCGGCGCGTTACTGGGTATTCGCCTGGCAACGCCGTGGATCGGGCGGATACCGGATCGCCTGCATGCGCGAGTGTATGTGGGGTTGTTGATGGTGGTGATGGGGGGGATGTTGCTGGGGTAGGGGCGTTATTGACCCGCCAACCCCGGCGCTTCCCGGATAATGAAGTGGTCCAGGTTCTCGATATTGGCACTGAATACCCCGAACGTCTGCTCGGGGTTTTTCTTGCTCGGCACCTGCTTCAACTTCGGCGTCACGCCATAAAAGAAGCAATACAACGGCGCGTCACTCTCGATGGCGTGCTTGATCTCTGCCAGAAACGCTTTGCGCTTGCGGTAGTTGTCGATCAGCTTCTTGCTCAGGTAAACGTTGACCGAGTAAGGCTTCTTCTTTGTCTCGCTCGGTTGCTTGACCCAGACCTTCTGTTCGAAATCGATGCGAAAACTGGCGCTGTGATAGTCCTCGATTTTCTTGATCTTGCCCCAGTAAATCAGCCCTTTGTTGTCCTGCAAGAACTCGATTTTCTTGAAGAAAGAACTGTAGGGCGCCGTGTGCTCGCCAATCTTCAGTGGCATGCGCTTGAGCAGATCCTTGTCCGCGAAGTTCGACACGAAGCACTCCACCGGATGGGCGAAGACATGGGTCTTGTCGGGCGCCGAATCACGGCTCGGGTGCTCGTCATGCCTGGCGATCGAAGGCACTCGCTCATCACGCAACACGTCCGCGTCCACCGCCGGGCTGGACGGCTTACGCACGTATTCACGTCGAACCAGCAACAGCTCCGAAGGGAAATGTTCCTCCCGACCGTCATCCGATTCCGCACCATCCACTTCCAGGCCCGACGCCGGTGCTTTCAGGCTGACATAAGGACAACCCTCGACATGCCGCGTGCTGGGGATGTTCTTGAAATGCGGCGTACGCACGTAGTTCACATTCTTGGCGTTGAACGTCCCCAACACATTCGCCGCATCAAATGCTGCCCGGCAGTCGTCGTTGGGGCATTGGAACTGTTCTTTCGCTGAATCGAACGCCACCGTCTCGTCGAAATTCAAATCGCGCACGTCATAGATCGACAGCTTGTCGTCGAGGCTGCGGCAGTAGGCGAGGTCGAATTTCATGAGGGGCTCGGGTCCTTGAGTGGGGAAGGGTATTAATAGCGGGAGGCGGGGTGGGTTGCACTGACTGTTTTCAGCTCAAAGTAAATATGTAGCAGTGCCGACCATGGACAAGGCCCGAGACGTTGCTGATATTCTTCCAGCACGACTCCGATCCTGTGGCGAGGGAGCTTGCTCCCGCTGGGCTGCGCAGCAGCCCCCATTTCAATATCACCAACAAAAACCACTGCCCGAACACAGACGACAGCGTCGCAATTACAACTCGCTTCACCACGCACGTGCATAACCGGAACTATATTGCCGGAAGTGGAGGGGTGAGCCACGACAATCGGAATTATAGTTCCGACTATGTTGGACAAGCCTGCTTCTGAAGCGAGCGTTGCTTACGCTGTGAGGCATTGCGAAGGCCAAGGTTGATGACAAGGGGGATCGAATGAGTGATGACGCAAAATCCGTAGGTACGCGTGCATGGCAGGGCGACAGGGTGATGATCACTAAGGCCGATAAGCCTCCTCTGGATCTGCTACCTCATGCTGATACGCCTCAGATGCGCAAGCCAGGTCGGTTGAAGGGGAAGATTCGGATGTCGGCGGATTTTGACCGCACCCCCGGGGACATCATCGAGGGTTTTGAGGGGCGGCCGTGAGTTCGGACGAATTTTCCTCATCTGAGATTTCAGCAGGCACCTCAGCAATGCAGGCTTCGTCGAACTCCCGCATAGTGGCCGTGTTGATAGCGCCGATTTTCAGCAGTGCTTCAGCCGAACTGTGAATCAACTCGAACGCCTCACTTTTGAATTCGTTAGTCATCAGTATCTCCAGTAAGTTGGACTCAAGCCTTACCCCACCCCCGTGGCGAGGGAGCTTGCTCCCGCTGGGCTGCGCAGCAGCTCAAAATGCCATATCACCAACAAAAAACCGCCGCCCGAACACGGACGACGGCATTTCATCAACAGTCAAAACCCCCGCAAAACCCGCGACGCCTTCCGCCACCAAGATTCATGCTGATTAAACGGATCATCCACCAATACCGCCGGCATATCCCGCAAACGAATCCATGGCTCATCCTGCCAGTGCAGCATGCAGAGCGACATCTTCGGCCAATCCAACACGCTCAACGTCGGCCGCTCCACCTTATGCGAGCAGCGCTCATCCCGCAGCGTAGGCACCACCTGATGCGTGATCCACTCACGCAGCAATCGATACTCAGGACAGTAGTGATAAACCAGCAACGCATAAACGCCCGACTCACTCAGCATCAGACGCTCTTCGGTCAAGCCGTGGACATGCACGAGCATCATCCGGCGCTGGTCGGGGTCAAGCTTGCGGGTCATGCGCTCATCGAGGTGCTTGCTCATCAGGCGTCCCAAGTCGGAGGCGCTGAACCAGGCCTGGTTTTCGACCAAGAGGGCATGCAGATGAATATTGTGGCGAATAAATTGAGTAGGAATCAGTGGATCAGACATGACCAACCTCCTTGCAGGAAGGCGCGCGGTCCGGTGTAACGCTGTAGCTGTTCATCCTTCAGGATGAAGGGAGAATTTTTAGGCATATCCATTACCTCTGTGTGGTGTCAGCTTTCTTAGGGCTGGGTGCCGGGAGCTAAGAAACCCCACACAGAGGGCCGGACTTATTCCCCTTTCGGGTCTTGTATTCGCCCACTCCCGGCATAACAGAGATTTTTTATGCGCACGGAGAAACCGTAGGCACAAAAAAGCCGCTACTGTCGGGTGCGGTTGGTCCGCTGTGTGAGGTGTTTCTTAGGCACCGGATTTGGAGACTATGGCTTTGCAAGCGATTGGTCAAGACGGAGTGTCTAGGTGGCGTCAATCCGTGGGGCAGCGTCAACTACGGTAGTTGTCAAGTTTGCTGATAGCTATATATATTTCGAATGTTTGCGTGGAAGAAAGAGCCTACCGAACCTGCATTTATTAGGGCTGTGTAAATGTCTTCTGGTACGTCGTAATAATCATAAATTGAGCCATTATTAAACTCAATTTGTAAGGTGGATGTCTCTGATTCATAGCCAACACTGGCTACGTTGCTTGAACTAACCGATATTCTTTCCATTTACGTTTTCTCCTTCAGGGTTTCCTGGTTTCGCCAGGCCGATACTAAAATTCCATAGTCCTCTGATGTGCGTGGAGTTGCCCAGTTCTTTGATACTTCTGGGTCTTTGCTGTTTGGATATTTGTCAGGAGGTAGTATGCTAATTCTGCATCTTGTTGGGAGCTTTGCTGCCTCTCCAACGATTATGGCCTCACCTGTTCTTAACACCGGGAGAGAATCAATTATTCCCGCTAATCCTTCTGACATTGCGGATTTAACTATGCCTCTATCCGTTGAGTTGTTTATTCGAAGCGCGATAATTGTTCCGCATTGCGATAAAATGGTTTCATCTATCTCTGAAGGTCTTTGGCTAACAATCATTGCTCCTACACCAAATTTGCGGCCCTCCTTTGCAATTCTTTGAACCATATGCTTCGCTAGCCCTGTTTCGGACTTGGAGAGATATCTGTGCGCTTCCTCTAGTACTACTAATAATGGGCGACTTTTCATCCCCGAGGATAGATTTCTACCCCATATTGCCGACTCAAATAAAATGTCTAGAATTGACCCGAGAAGTAAACTCAATCGAGTGGAGGGCATTCCTGATAAGTCAAGTATTGTGATGGGTTTATCATGTCCTAACCATTCAGCTAACAGCTCGTCTAGATCTTTTTCGACTTTGCCGTCTTTGTCTGGATTCCAAGGACCGGGATTTAGTAAAAAAGAATATTGTGAATCGAGCAATCGGGACTTCATTAGCTCGAGCTGCTTCTTTATTTGTCCGGGGCCACCTTTTTGTGGTGGGCTCTTACCAGCACCTGGCGGCTTAAATTTTGGTGAAATTAACTTGTCGAAGTCGCCCTTCGAGGTATAGGCCGGGTCTGTTAAGTCTTCATCGTTCCAGTTGACAGTGTCGTCATGGTACAGATCGTACCAGATTTTTTTTATTCTATACGGTAAAGGGGTGAATCCGGTTATTTTTTCCGGGTCAATATCTAGAATTTTGTTTGTTGTTAGGGAAAGCTTCTTTTCTTCAATAGTCTTGTCTAGGTACTGTGTTTTATAGGTTTCGTTCAAGTTGCCGCACAGAAAGTCAATAAGATTTTCGGGGGAGATACACCAGTATGGGATGAAGAGTTTATTTACGCTGTCTGGTGTGACTGAAAAAACTTTGGCAATATCTCCCAGTGCAGAGGCGTACTCACCATGGATGTCAATTAGTAAGACTCTGGATGATGGGAGTTTTATGTGGTCGTTGTGCAAGACGAGCGATCTTAGAATGGAAGCTGTGCTTGTGGATTTTCCTGAGCCGGTCGATCCTAATATTGCGGAGTGTCTTGAGACAAGTTTATTTAAGTCAACGCTAACGTCTATCCCATCTGAGCTCGACAATTTACCTATTTTAAATTGTCCTTCGTCTGAGGTCCCGAAAATTGTTAGAAGATCGCTATCGACAACAATGTGGACGTTGTCACCTATGCTGGGATATTCGCTAATACCTCTATCGAACTCGCCGCCGATGATCTCTCCGATTAATTCGACTCGTATCCAGCGTCTTTGCGGGAATATTTTATGGTCGCTTTCTAAGTTTGAAGATTCGTTTGATTCGGAAATAACACCATATAATTGATTGTATCCAAGGGGGATTTTTACGAAGCTTCCGACTTGGCCGATCCTGTAGTTTTTGCCCTCAAGAATAGTTATTCCGGACTCCATTGTTTCAGAAAGTTCAACAGCAATGGATGAACTCGAAACGGAACTAATATTCCCTAGCAATGTGGGGCTATACATGATGTTTGTCATCCCCGCTTGTTTGGATATGCGGTGGTTCAGAGAGTTGGAAGGGGGGAGTTAGTGGTATTTCTTCAAATTTAATTCCAAATTCACCTCCAGCAGTCGCCAAGAAACGAGTTAGTATCTTGAAGTCTCCAAGAAGAAAGTCCTCGTTCTTGAAGTATTCTTCTCTAATAGCTTCCCAGTTTTTGGCTGGTAGTATCCCCGTACGCCATTTCGCTTCTACTCCATTAATTATTGCCCCGTCCCTGCAGAAAACACTCACATTGGGACATTTCATAGCAATTTCGCGAGCGAATGACTCTTCAGATAGCTTATTGTATTGAAAGGCGAACATGGCTGTTGAGGGATTTGCTATTAAGCTTTCAATTATTTTTGAAGTTATGTGGGCGTCTGCGAAAGAAAAGCCTGATGAAATTAATAAAGTGTCTGGTTCTAAGAGGAAGTTTTTAAAGCGCTCAAATAGAGAAGAAAATGGTGCCGCTTGAGTTTGGTCGTATTTTATGTGTGATGGGTAAACCATGCTCGTGTTTTGTGAGTGAGGTATTCTGATGACCTCCTTGCTTGGCCCGATTTCCCATCCAATTGAACCGTGCAATTTCCATAGCCTTACCCACCTTGATGGTAGATCATTTCTTGAAATACTTGATGGGTCGAAAAAGGCATTTCTAGAGCCACTAAATCCATCGAAGTATGGTGTTTTAACGCGCTCTAATGCCTGCTCCACTAGTAAGTCATAATTTGTGGTGAAGATCTCAACTCCGTGCTTTCTATTAATTCCGTTAATCCAAGATACCAGTTCGCAGTATGGGGTGGGGCTCGCTGGTAGTTCTCGGTCAACTACTTTTTTTATGGAGTTGCATATGTTTTCCGTAAGCTGTGTAAAATTTTTGCTGTCATAGCCGTGAACTGTTGCTGTTCCTATAACATCCGCTAGTGCTCTAATTTTTGACAAGACTTTTTCGAAGTTTTTATCATCTATCGAGTTTTCAATTTCATTGAAAACTCTTAGGTCTTCCGTGGATAGATCTAACTTTATAGCGCGAGTTAAGCCTACAACGTTTGGGATTAGCGGCTCCCAAGTGTCTTTTCCAACGTTGATACTTACAGGTGCTCCCGCGCCGAGAAGGATCCCAATTTTCTTCTTGCCATTAGTGATGATCTGACGAAAGCCAAACATGTATTGGTCGGGGTTGTGCACGGACTCGTTCATGCCAGTTCCTTAGCTAAAAAAAAGCCCCGCATGAGCAGGGCTTTTTTAGCTACCCTAACAACCATGTAAGGTAGACTCTTATTGCATGGCATTACGCCACTGTCAATCCCAGCTCAAAGCCCCACCCGTCTGATACTCAATCACTCGCGTCTCAAAGAAATTCTTCTCTTTCTTCAAGTCCATGATCTCGCTCATCCAAGGGAACGGGTTAGTCGTGCCTGGATACTCTTCCTTAAGACCAATCTGCGACAGACGACGGTTAGCGATGAACTTGAGGTAGTCCTCCATCATCGCCGCATTCATCCCCAACACGCCGCGAGGCATGGTGTCGCGGGCGTATTCGATTTCCAGCTGGGTCCCTTGCAGGATCATCTGGGTCGCTTCTTCCTTCATCTCGGCATCCCACAGGTGTGGGTTTTCGATTTTGATCTGGTTGATCACGTCGATGCCGAAGTTCAGGTGCATGGATTCGTCGCGCAGGATGTACTGGAACTGCTCGGCGACGCCGGTCATTTTGTTGCGGCGGCCCATGGAGAGGATCTGGGTGAAGCCGCAGTAGAAGAAGATGCCTTCCAGGACGCAGTAATAAGCGATCAGGTTGCGCAGCAACTCTTTGTCGGTGTCCGGGGTGCCGGTTTCGAACTTCGGATCGGAGATCGAACGGGTGTATTTCAGGCCCCAGGCGGCTTTTTTCGCGACCGATGGGATCTCGTGGTACATGTTGAAGATTTCGCCTTCATCCATGGCCAGCGATTCGATGCAGTACTGGTAGGCGTGGGTATGGATCGCCTCTTCGAACGCCTGGCGCAGGATGTATTGGCGGCATTCCGGGTTGGTAATCAGGCGGTACACGGCCAGGACCAGGTTGTTGGCAACCAGGGAATCGGCGGTGGAGAAGAAGCCCAGGTTGCGCATCACGATGCGGCGTTCGTCGTCGGTCAGACCTTCCGGGTCTTTCCAGAGGGCGATGTCGGCGGTCATGTTGACTTCTTGCGGCATCCAGTGGTTTGCGCAGCCGTCCAGGTACTTCTGCCAGGCCCAGTCGTATTTGAATGGCACGAGCTGGTTGAGGTCGGCGCGGCAGTTGATCATGCGCTTTTCATCGACGGCGACACGGGCGGCGGCGCCTTCGAGTTCGGCGAGGCCTTCGGCGACGTCGAGTTTGTCGAGGGCGGCCTTGGCGCGAATGATCGCGGCCGAGTCGCTGGCCGTCACGGCCCGGGCTTCAAGAGCAGCGGCACCGCCGGCGCTGTCGAGGCGGTCCATGTTGGCTTCAGAAGCGTGGCCGGCGTTGGCGCCTTTTACAGCAACTTCGCCGTCTTCTTTGTCGAATTCGTCCCAGCTCAGCATGACGTGTCGTCTCCTGCGTGAGGGCCAGATGCCCGATGAAGGCCTACTGGCCGCGGTGGATCTTGGAAAATCGTTTGTTGCAGCAGCTAACGCAGGCAATAAACAGAAAAATGTACGGGCGATCCTGAAGCGGCTGTGTACGCGAGGAGGCTAGGGGCCCCTGCGTGGGCTTCAGGTTGGCTTGACTCCCTGTAAGGGAATATTGCAGGCCCGTTTAAGGCGGCATTATAAGGACTTTTTTGCCTACGTGCTGCGGCGAAATGGCTCACAGAAGGGGTGGCGAAGGGCATATCCGCGTGGGAGCGAGGGTTTACAAGGCTTTGGCCGTTGAAGATTTTTTTTGCATGAGTCGGATGGCCGTTTTTTTGATCAAAAAACGAGCGTTTTTTGCAGTTTTGCACTACATGTTGTGTTTATGAAGGGTTTTCAGCGGTTGCAGACACAACCAGGCCCGATCGAAATCGGGCCATGGAAAATGCCAGTATTGATCAATCGGTACGGCTTGAGCCGGTGCGATCGCTGCCATCGGCGGCGACGGTTGCCGAGTCGCTGTGGTCGAAACCGTCGGTGGCGATAGTGGCTGCATCCGTCAGGTTGTAGCGATCGATGGCGGCGGCGGAACCGGTGCGATCGAAGCCGTCGGCGGCGAAGCTATTGGCGGCCAGTACGGACAGGGTCAAGGCGAAGAACAGTTTGCTTTTCATGGTGGTTGCTCCTGGTTCGTTCATACGTTGATCAGCCGTTGGAGCAGCCGTTGCCCATGATGCTGTAGCGCAGGATGTGACGTTGGCCTTTGGAGTCGTCGTATTCCATCTTTGCCGGGACCACTTCGCAGATATTGGGGATTTCGCTCATGGAGATGACTTTGGCGATATCCAGGTGAGTGGAGTAGGTGTACTCCTCAATGGCTGGCTTTTGCTGTGCGACATCGGTCGGGGCCTCGTCTGCCATTGCGGTTGCGCAAAGACTGCCGAGGACCAGAACCCATAAAGCTTTCATCTTTATTTCACCTTTTTTGAGGTCGAATGGGGTCACGCAACCTTTTTGGGGTTGCGTGTGGAGCAAGTTTTGGAAGTTGGATTAACGGCCTTCGTGGGGGCTGTGTTGCGTTAATCGTGTTTGCCGGTTGGCGAGGCGGATTTTAGAAGGTGAGGGTAGGGGTAAACAGACTCGGTTTTGATAAACACTGTTGGTTGATCTGGTAATAATCGTCGTAGGAAGCGGTGGCTGTCTGTTACATCTGTGTTGGATCTACCGCCGTCTTCGCGAGCAAGCCCGCTCCCACAGGGGGATCTGTGTCGCACACAAAGTAGGCATTCACCGACATTCAACTGTGGGAGCGGGCTTGCTCGCGAAGGCGGCATTTACATCAAATGTTGATGTTGACTGACACACCGTCATCGCGAGCAAGCTCGGCTCCCACAGGGAAATTCCTGCTGGCAACGCCTTGCACGTTAGTACCGACATTTTGTAGGGACTTGTTACTACCATCGTCGAATGGTTCTATAGGCCCGCCCCGGGCTACAACGGGACCATACAAAAACAACTATGTCTCCGAGGTAAGAAAGATGAGTGCGGCTTCTCTGTATCCCGTTCGCCCCGAGGTTGCGGCCAGTACGTTGACTGACGAGGCGACCTACAAGGCGATGTATCAGCAGTCGGTCGTCAACCCGGATGGCTTCTGGCGCGAGCAGGCCAAGCGCCTCGATTGGATCAAGCCCTTCACCACGGTGAAGCAGACGTCCTTCGACGATCACCATGTCGATATCAAGTGGTTTGCCGATGGCACCTTGAACGTTTCCTACAACTGCCTCGACCGTCACCTGGCCGAGCGCGGCGATCAAATTGCGATTATCTGGGAGGGCGATGACCCGGCCGAGAGCCGCAACATCACCTATCGCGAGCTGCATGAAGAAGTCTGCAAGTTCGCCAACGCCCTGCGCGGCCAGGACGTGCATCGCGGCGACGTGGTGACGATCTACATGCCGATGATCCCTGAAGCCGTGGTCGCGATGCTGGCCTGTGCCCGGATCGGTGCGATTCATTCGGTGGTGTTCGGCGGTTTCTCGCCTGAAGCACTGGCCGGCCGGATCATCGACTGCAAATCCAAAGTGGTGATCACCGCTGACGAAGGCGTTCGCGCCGGCAAGAAGATCCCGCTCAAGGCCAACGTCGATGATGCGTTGACCAACCCGGAAACCAGCAGCATCCAGAAAGTCATCGTGTGCAAGCGCACCGGTGGTGGCATCAAGTGGAACCAGCACCGCGACATCTGGTACGAAGACCTGATGAAAGTCGCCGGCACCGTTTGCGCGCCGAAGGAAATGGGCGCCGAGGAAGCGTTGTTCATCCTCTACACCTCCGGTTCCACCGGCAAGCCCAAGGGTGTGCAGCACACCACGGCCGGCTACCTGTTGTATGCGGCGCTGACCCACGAGCGCGTGTTCGATTACAAGCCGGGCGAGGTCTACTGGTGCACCGCCGACGTCGGCTGGGTCACCGGCCACAGCTACATCGTCTATGGCCCGCTGGCCAACGGCGCGACCACGCTGCTGTTCGAAGGCGTGCCGAACTACCCGGACATTACCCGGGTGGCCAAGGTCATCGACAAGCATAAGGTCAATATCCTCTACACCGCGCCAACCGCTATCCGCGCAATGATGGCGTCGGGTACCGCCGCTGTTGAAGGCGCGGATGGCAGCAGCCTGCGCCTGTTGGGCTCGGTGGGTGAGCCGATCAACCCCGAAGCCTGGGACTGGTACTACAAGAATGTCGGCAAGGAACGTTGCCCGATCGTCGACACTTGGTGGCAGACCGAAACCGGTGGCGTGCTGATCAGCCCATTGCCGGGCGCCACGGCGTTGAAACCCGGTTCGGCCACGCGTCCGTTCTTCGGTGTGGTGCCGGCGCTGGTGGACAACCTCGGCAACCTGATCGAAGGCGCGTCCGAAGGCAACCTGGTGATTCTCGATTCGTGGCCAGGCCAGGCCCGTACGCTGTACGGCGACCATGACCGCTTCGTCGACACCTACTTCAAGACCTTCAGCGGCATGTATTTCACCGGTGACGGTGCGCGTCGCGACGAGGACGGTTACTACTGGATCACCGGCCGGGTGGATGACGTACTCAACGTGTCCGGTCACCGCATGGGCACGGCCGAGATCGAAAGCGCCATGGTCGCCCACCCGAAAGTCGCCGAAGCGGCGGTGGTCGGTGTGCCGCACGACATCAAGGGGCAGGGCATTTATGTCTACGTCACCCTGAACGCTGGCGAAGAAACCAGCGAGGCACTGCGCCTGGAACTGAAAAACTGGGTGCGCAAGGAGATCGGTCCGATTGCTTCGCCGGACGTCATCCAGTGGGCGCCGGGTCTGCCGAAAACCCGTTCGGGCAAGATCATGCGCCGCATCCTGCGCAAGATCGCCACGGCGGAATACGACGCGTTGGGTGATATCTCCACCCTCGCCGATCCAAGTGTGGTGGCGCACTTGATCGAGACGCACAAGACCATGAACGTCGCCTGACGGTAACCCGTAAAACCGAAAAGCCCCGCCCGGCAGTGCCGAGCGGGGCTTTTTTTGGATGTCGAGCGCGTAGCTCTGTGGCGAGGGAGCTTGCTCCCGCTGGGCTGCACAGCAGCCCCAAAACCAGACACTGCGGTCATTCAGTCATACCGTATCGGCCGACCTACGACTGCTGCGCAGCCGAGCGGGAGCAAGCTCCCTCGCCACAGGGTTGTGTGTGTGGCTGGCATGGTCCGCGAATAAATATCGAGCTTTGTCGTCAGACGCTTCCGAATGTTACCCATGTTTCGAAATGTGTAACCAAAGGCGCCACAACGGGGCGATGTGAAACGTAACGCCCTGCTACAGGGCGGCTCCAGACGTCTCTGAAAATAAGCCGACACGCTGTGCTTGCCGGATTAGAAGGGTTTGCGAATAATGGGCCCGCTATTTGCAGCATAGATCGGTTTCCCTTCTTTTGCCTTTGCATGAATTTGCGGGGCTGTCAATGTGCTCGATCCGCTTTCTTGGTGCTTCTGTAATTTGTTGTCGCATTGAAGAAATATCGGCTTCGGGCCTGTCGTTAGAATGCCGATCACTCGCTCGTCGTGGCCTGCGTTGAATAAAGCGTGGGCTTCCTAGGACGCAGCACCAAAGTTCGTTTCACCCATTCGCATATTGGGCTGTTGCTCACTCTGCCGTTTTTGCCCTTTACCGATGGAGTCCCAAGATGAAGAAACTTGTGCTGCTTGGCGCCCTGGCACTGTCCGTGCTGTCGCTGCCGACCTTCGCCGATGAAAAGCCTCTGAAAATCGGTATCGAAGCGGCTTACCCTCCGTTTGCCTCGAAAGCCCCGGATGGCAACATCGTCGGTTTCGACTACGACATCGGCAATGCGCTGTGCGAAGAGATGAAGGTCAAGTGCGTGTGGGTCGAGCAGGAATTCGACGGTCTGATCCCGGCGCTCAAGGTCCGCAAGATCGACGCGATCCTTTCGTCCATGTCCATCACCGAAGACCGCAAGAAGTCCGTTGATTTCACCAACAAGTACTACAACACCCCGGCTCGCCTGGTGATGAAGGCCGGCACCCAGGTCAGCGACGGCCTGACCGAGCTCAAGGGCAAGAACATTGGCGTGCAGCGCGGTTCGATCCACGAGCGTTTCGCCCGTGAAGTCCTGGCCCCGCTGGGCGCCGAGATCAAGCCGTACGGTTCGCAGAACGAGATCTACCTCGATGTTTCCGCAGGTCGTCTCGACGGCACGGTGGCAGACGCTACGCTGCTGAATGACGGCTTCCTGAAGACAGACGCCGGCAAAGGCTTCGCGTTCGTTGGCCCGGCCTTCACCGACGTCAACTATTTCGGCGACGGCGTGGGCATCGCGGTGCGCAAGGGTGACGCGCTGAAAGACAAGATCAGCGCTGCCATCGCAGCCATCCGCGAGAACGGCAAGTACAAGCAAATCCAGGACAAGTACTTCGACTTCGACATTTACGGCAAGTAAATACGTCGCTTTGATAAGTGCGAAATGGCGCAAGCAACAGAATCTCTGCGGTTTGCGCCATTTTTTCATCCCACATTCGAGGACCTGAATCATGTTGAAAGGCTACGGGGCTGTCATCCTCGATGGCGCATGGTTGACGCTTCAGCTCGCCTTGTCGTCCATGGCCCTGGCCATTGTCCTGGGGCTGATCGGCGTTGCATTGCGCCTGTCGCCGGTACGCTGGCTGGCGTGGCTGGGCGACCTGTATTCCACGGTCATTCGCGGCATTCCCGACCTGGTGCTGATCCTGCTGATTTTCTACGGCGGCCAGGACTTGCTCAACCGCGTCGCGCCGATGCTCGGTTATGACGACTACATCGACCTGAACCCGTTGGCGGCCGGTATTGGCACCTTGGGTTTCATCTTCGGTGCGTACCTGTCGGAAACCTTTCGCGGTGCGTTCATGGCGATCCCCAAAGGGCAGGCCGAGGCGGGCATGGCGTACGGTATGAACGGCTTCCAGGTGTTTTTCCGGGTGCTGGTGCCGCAGATGATTCGCCTGGCGATTCCGGGCTTCACCAACAACTGGCTGGTATTGACCAAGGCCACCGCGCTGATTTCGGTGGTGGGTCTGCAAGACATGATGTTCAAGGCCAAGCAGGCGGCAGACGCCACTCGCGAGCCTTTTACCTTCTTCCTGGCAGTGGCGGCGATGTACCTGGTGATCACCAGCGTCTCGTTGCTGGCATTGCGTCACCTTGAGAAGCGCTACTCGGTAGGCGTAAGGGCGGCTGATCTATGATCTTCGACTACAACGTCATCTTCGATGCCTTGCCGCTGTACTTCAGTGGCCTTGTGACCACCCTGAAGCTGCTGGCACTGTCGCTGTTCTTCGGTCTGCTGGCGGCGCTGCCCCTGGGTTTGATGCGCGTGTCCAAGCAGCCAATCGTCAACATGACGGCCTGGCTCTACACCTATGTGATTCGCGGCACGCCGATGCTGGTGCAGCTGTTCCTGATCTACTACGGGCTGGCGCAGTTTGCGATTGTGCGCGAGAGCTTCCTCTGGCCATGGCTGTCCAGCGCGACCTTCTGCGCATGCCTGGCGTTCGCCATCAACACCAGCGCCTACACCGCCGAAATCATTGCCGGCAGCCTGCGGGCCACGCCCAACGGTGAAATCGAGGCGGCCAAGGCCATGGGCATGTCGCGCTACAAGCTGTATCGCCGGATCCTGTTGCCATCGGCCCTGCGCCGCGCGCTGCCGCAATACAGCAACGAAGTCATCATGATGTTGCAGACCACCAGTCTGGCGTCCATCGTGACCCTGATCGACATCACCGGTGCCGCGCGCACGGTGAATGCGCAGTATTACTTGCCGTTCGAGGCCTACATCACGGCCGGCGTCTTCTACCTGTGCCTGACCTTCATCCTGGTGCGCCTGTTCAAATTGGCCGAGCGCCGCTGGCTGGGTTACCTGGCTCCGCGCAAGCACTGATAACGCATCGATCCGATCGACTGCTCAACGACTGACGTTTTGTGAGAACCGACCGCATGTACAAGCTCGAAGTCCAAGACCTGCATAAACGCTATGGCAGTCACGAAGTGCTCAAGGGCGTGTCCCTGAAAGCCGCCGCTGGCGATGTGATCAGCATCATCGGCTCCAGTGGTTCCGGCAAAAGTACCTTCCTGCGTTGCATCAATCTGCTCGAGCAGCCCCATGCCGGCAAGATTTTGCTCAACAACGAAGAGCTCAAGCTGGTGGCCAACAAGGATGGCGCGTTGAAGGCTGCGGACCCCAAGCAACTGCAGCGCATGCGTTCGCGGCTGTCGATGGTGTTCCAGCATTTCAACCTGTGGTCCCACATGACCGCGCTGGAAAACATCATGGAAGCGCCGGTGCATGTGCTGGGCGTTTCCAAGGCCGAGGCTCGCGAGAAGGCCGAGCATTACCTGAACAAGGTGGGCGTGGCGCATCGCAAGGATGCCTACCCGGGCCACATGTCCGGCGGCGAACAACAGCGCGTGGCGATTGCCCGTGCCCTGGCGATGGAGCCCGAGGTGATGCTGTTCGATGAGCCGACCTCGGCCCTCGACCCTGAATTGGTGGGCGATGTGCTCAAGGTGATGCAGGCCCTGGCCCTGGAAGGCCGGACCATGGTGGTGGTGACGCACGAGATGGGCTTTGCCCGTGAAGTGTCGAACCAGCTGGTGTTCCTGCACAAGGGCGTCGTCGAGGAAAGCGGCAACCCGCGCGAAGTGCTGGTCAATCCGCAATCGGAGCGCCTGCAGCAATTTCTTTCGGGCAGCCTCAAGTAATCGCTCCCGCTACGCACCTGATTTGGGTCATGCTGCGCACCGCGCGCCAGATGGTCTAATTTGGTTGCAGCCGCTTTTGGCTTTAACACTGTTTTTGCTTCGGATCGCCCGCCATGACTGCCCATCGAATAGGTTTCCTGATTTGGCCCAGCACTAAAGCCTTGACGCTGGCGCTGGCTGAGGAGGCCTTGCGCGTTGCTCAGCGGGTGCATCCGGATGTGATCTACGAATTGTCGTTCCTGCAGGCCGAGCCGGCAGCCGAGGGGCCGTGGCAATTGCCGGGCGAACCCTGGGCCGGCAAGCTTGAAGGCTTGCAGAAGCTTTTCCTGCTGGCCGACGAACCGCCGACCACCCTGGCGTCGCCCTTGAGCAGCGCCCTCAAGCAGTTGGTGCGGGCCGGTTGTGTGATCGGTGGCTTGTCCGCCGGTGTGTATCCCCTGGCCCAGTTGGGGTTGCTCGACGGTTACCGCGCGGCTGTGCACTGGCGCTGGCAGGACGATTTCTCTGAACGCTTTCCCAAGGTTATCGCCACCAGTCATTTGTTCGATTGGGACCGCGATCGCCTGAGCGCCTGCGGCGGCATGTCAGTGCTCGACCTGTTGCTGGCGGTGCTGGCCCGGGATCATGGCGCGGAGCTGGCCGGTGCGGTGTCGGAAGAGTTGGTGGTCGAGCGTATCCGCGAAGGCGGCGAGCGCCAGCGCATCCCGTTGCAGAATCGCCTCGGCTCCAGCCATCCGAAGCTCACCCAGGCGGTGCTGCTGATGGAGGCCAACATCGAGGAGCCGCTGACCACCGACGAAATCGCCCAGCATGTGTGCGTGTCCCGTCGACAGCTGGAGCGGATCTTCAAGCAATACCTCAATCGCGTACCGAGCCAGTACTACCTGGAGCTGCGCCTGAACAAGGCCCGCCAGATGCTGATGCAGACCAGCAAGTCCATCATCCAGATCGGCCTGTCCTGCGGTTTCTCCTCGGGGCCGCATTTTTCCAGCGCCTACCGCAACTTCTTTGGCGCCACGCCACGGGAAGATCGCAACCAGCGGCGCAGCAGCAGCCCGTTCGAATTGTCCTCGGTGCCGTCCGAGCGCGGCTAGGGCAGATAAGACTCCTGCGGTAAGGCAACTTACCTGTGGCGAGGGAGCTTGCTCCCGCTGGGCCGCGAAGCGGGCCCAAACGGTAACCCTGTTGCGTCAGATTGATTGGAGGTTTTCCTGGTGGATGCTGCGCGCCCCCAGCGGGAGCAAGCTCCCTCGCCACAGATTACTCCTCTAAAACTCCAGTTGTGGCTGGCCAGGGAAATGTAAATGCCGGCGCCTCAAATCCCGCTGCACCGTTTAAACTGCGCCTTTGCGACGCTATTTGTCGCATTGCCGTAAACCCGCGAAAAACGTGGGTTGGCGCTATAAGAAGTTGTCGCTTGGCGGCAAGGCCGGGCTGAAAACTGTCCTTACAATCCCTACCAAGCTCGCCAGTTCCAGGCGGGTGTTCCTCTTCAGGAGACTCCGATGTCCGTTGAGCAAGCCGCGGTACAACGCGCCGATTTCGACCAGGTGATGGTTCCCAACTATGCACCTGCTGCCTTTATTCCTGTGCGTGGTGCCGGTTCCCGCGTGTGGGACCAGTCCGGTCGCGAGTTGATCGACTTCGCTGGCGGTATCGCAGTCAATGTACTGGGCCATGCCCACCCGGCGCTGGTCGGTGCATTGACCGAGCAGGCCAACAAGCTGTGGCACGTGTCCAACGTGTTCACCAACGAGCCGGCCCTGCGCCTGGCCCATAAGTTGGTCAACGCGACATTTGCCGAACGTGCGTTCTTCTGCAACTCCGGCGCGGAAGCCAACGAGGCCGCCTTCAAGCTGGCCCGTCGTGTCGCGTTCGATCGGTTCGGCAGCGAAAAATACGAAATCATCGCCGCGCTCAACAGTTTCCACGGTCGTACCTTGTTTACCGTCAACGTCGGTGGGCAATCGAAGTACTCCGACGGCTTCGGTCCTAAAATCACCGGCATCACCCACGTTCCTTACAACGACCTGGCTGCACTGAAAGCGGCTATTTCGGACAAGACCTGCGCCGTGGTGCTGGAGCCGATTCAGGGCGAGGGCGGTGTGCTGCCGGCGGAACAGGCTTACCTGCAAGGTGCTCGCGACCTGTGCGATGCCCACGATGCGCTGCTGGTGTTCGACGAAGTGCAGACCGGCATGGGCCGCAGTGGCCACTTGTTCGCCTATATGCATTACGGCGTGGTCCCGGACATTCTCACCAGCGCCAAGAGCCTGGGCGGGGGGTTCCCGATTGCCGCGATGCTCACCACCGAAGCGTTGGCCAAGCACCTGGTGGTCGGCACCCATGGCACCACGTACGGCGGCAACCCGCTGGCCTGCGCGGTCGCTGAAGCGGTGATCGATGTCATCAATACGCCCGAAGTGCTGGCCGGCGTCAAAACCAAGCATGCCAAGTTCAAGGCACGCCTGGAGCAGATCGGCGCGAAGTACGGCCTGTTTACCCAGGTGCGCGGTTTGGGCCTGTTGATCGGCTGCGTGTTGAACGACGCTTGGAAAGGCAAGGCCAAGGACATCTTCAACGCCGCCGAACAGGAAGGCCTGATGATCCTGCAAGCCGGCCCGGACGTGATTCGCTTCGCGCCGAGCCTGGTGGTGGAAGACGCCGACATCGATGCCGGCCTGGATCGTTTCGAGCGGGCCGCGGCGAAGCTGACCCAGGCCTGATGCTTAGGGCCTGACAGGGTCCAAATGTGGGAGCGGGCTTGCCCGCGAAGGCGATTGATCAGTCAACATTTCCGTTGGAAGTGATGGCCTCTCCGCGAGCAAAACCGCTCCCACGCCCAGTTTTTTTTCTCTGTGTATCGACCTCAATAGTCGAACCGTTTATTTCAAGTTAAGGAGTGACACCATGCTGGTGATGCGCCCCGCGCAAATGGCTGATCTGGGCGAGGTACAGCGTCTGGCTGCGGACAGTCCGATCGGTGTCACTTCCTTGCCGGATGACGTGGAACGCCTGAGCGACAAGATCGCCGCGAGCGAAGCCTCGTTTGCCGCTGAAGTCAGCTTTAACGGTGAAGAGAGCTATTTCTTCGTCCTTGAAGACACCGCGACCGGCAAGCTGGCGGGCTGTTCGGCCATCGTCGCGTCGGCCGGTTATTCCGAGCCGTTCTACAGCTTTCGCAACGAGACCTTCGTGCACGCCTCCCGCGAGCTGAAGATCCACAACAAGATCCACGTGCTCTCCCAGTGCCATGACCTGACCGGTAACAGCCTGTTGACCAGTTTCTATGTTGTGCCGGAGCTGGTGGGTTCGCCGTGGTCGGAACTCAATTCCCGTGGTCGCCTGCTGTTCGTCGCCAGCCATCCGGAGCGGTTTGCCGATTCGGTGGTAACCGAGATCGTCGGCTATAGCGATGAAAATGGCGACTCGCCGTTCTGGGACGCCATCGGTCGTAACTTCTTCGACCTCAACTACGCCGCCGCCGAGCGCCTGTGCGGGCTGAAAAGCCGTACCTTCCTCGCCGAGCTGATGCCGCATTACCCGATCTACGTGCCGCTGTTGCCGGACGCCGCCCAGGAAGCCATGGGCCAGGTCCACCCGCGTGCGCAGATCACCTTCGACATCCTGATGCGCGAAGGTTTCGAGACCGATCATTACATCGACATTTTCGACGGTGGCCCGACCTTGCATGCCCGTGTCTCGGGGATCCGCTCGATTGCCCAGAGCCGCGTGGTACCGGTGAAGATCGGCGAACCGGTCAAGGGCGCCGGCCGGCAATACCTGGTGGCCAATGCCCAGCTGCAGGACTACCGCGCCGTGTTGCTTGAGCTTGATTACGCGCCGGGCAAGCCTGTAACGCTGGACATGGAAGCGGCCGAAGCCCTGGGTGTTGGCGAGGGTGCCAGCGTGCGCCTGGTGGCGGTTTAACGCTTTACAGCTGAGTTTCGCGGGTGGCGAGAGCGACCCGTTTGAGGAGATAGCATGATCGTTCGTCCCGTACGCAGCAGCGATTTACCCGCTCTGATTGCCCTGGCCCGCAGCACCGGCACCGGCCTGACCACCTTGCCGGCCAACGAAGAGCGCCTGGCCCATCGGGTCGGCTGGGCCGAGAAGACCTTTCGCGGCGAAGCCGGGCGCGGCGATGCGGACTACCTGTTCGTGCTTGAGGACGACGACGGTCGGGTGGTGGGCATTTCCGCCATCGCCGGTGCCGTGGGCCTGCGTGAGCCCTGGTACAACTTCCGGGTCGGCCTGACGGTCAGCGCCTCCCAGGAACTGAACATCTACCGGGAAATCCCGACCTTGTTCCTGGCCAACGACCTGACGGGCAATTCCGAGTTGTGCTCGCTGTTCCTGCACGCCGATTACCGCAACGGCCTCAATGGCAGGATGCTGGCCAAGGCGCGGCTGTTGTTCATCGCCGAATTCCCGCAATTGTTCGGCAACAAGATCATCGCCGAGATGCGCGGCATGTCCGACGACAACGGCCGCTCACCGTTCTGGGAGAGCCTGGGCCGGCATTTCTTCAAGATGGAATTCAGCCAGGCCGATTACCTGACGGGCGTGGGCAACAAGGCGTTCATCGCCGAATTGATGCCCAAATTCCCGCTGTACACCTGCTTCCTTTCCGAGGACGCGCGGGCGGTGATCGGTCAGGTTCATCCCGATACCGAACCGGCGCTGTCAATGCTCAAGAGCGAAGGCTTCAGCTACCAGGGTTACGTCGACATCTTCGATGCCGGCCCCGCCGTAGAGTGCGAAACCGCCAAGATCCGTGCGGTTCGCGACAGCCAGGCGCTGGTGCTGGCCATCGGCACGCCGGGCGACGATGCCACGCCATTCCTCATCCATAACCGCAAGCGCGAGGACTGCCGTATCACCGCTGCGCCGGCGCGCTTTGCCGCAGGCACTCTGGTGGTCGATCCGCTGACCGCCAAACGTCTTCAACTCAACGCTGGCGATCAGGTACGTGCCGTCGCGTTGTCTGCTGCTCGGGAGTCGAAATAATGAAGTCGCTGTATATCGCAGGTACTTGGCTCGAAGGCCAGGGCGACGTCTTTGAATCGTTGAATCCAGTGACTCAGCAAGTGCTGTGGACCGGCAAGGGCGCCACGGCGGCGCAAGTTGAGTCGGCGATACAAGCAGCACGCCAGGCCTTCCCGGACTGGGCCCGGCGTACGCTGGACGAACGCATCCAGGTGCTGGAAGCGTTTGCCGCCGCCCTGAAGAAGCGCGCGGATGAACTGGCCCGTTGCATCGGTGAAGAAACCGGCAAACCGCTGTGGGAAGCCGCCACCGAAGTCACCAGCATGGTCAACAAAGTCGCCATTTCGGTGCAGAGCTACCGCGAGCGGACCGGTGAGAAGAGCGGCCCCCTGGGCGACGCCACCGCCGTGCTGCGCCACAAACCTCACGGTGTGGTGGCAGTGTTCGGCCCTTACAACTTTCCCGGCCACCTGCCTAACGGCCACATCGTCCCGGCGTTGCTGGCCGGTAACAGCGTGCTGTTCAAGCCAAGCGAGCTGACGCCAAAAGTCGCCGAGCTGACGGTTCAATGCTGGGTCGAGGCCGGTCTGCCGGCAGGCGTGCTGAACCTGCTGCAAGGCGCCCGGGAAACCGGTATCGCCCTGGCGGCCAACCCGGGCATCGACGGGCTGTTTTTCACCGGTTCCAGCCGCACCGGCAATCTCTTGCATCAACAGTTTTCCGGGCGTCCGGACAAGATCCTGGCGCTGGAAATGGGCGGCAACAACCCACTGGTAGTGGATGAAGTGGCGGACGTCGATGCGGCGGTCTACACCATTATCCAGTCTGCGTTCATTTCGGCTGGCCAGCGCTGCACTTGTGCGCGCCGCTTGCTGGTTCCGCAAGGGGCATGGGGCGATGCTCTGCTGGCACGCCTGGTGGCGGTCAGCTCGACCATAGACGTGGGGGCTTTTGACCAACAGCCTGCACCGTTCATGGGTTCGGTGGTTTCCCTGGGCGCGGCGAAGGCGCTGATGGATGCGCAAAACCATTTGCTGGGCAAAGGCGCCGTGCCGCTGCTGGCCATGACCCAACCCCAGCCCCAGGCTGCGTTGCTGACGCCGGGCATCCTGGACGTGACGGCAGTGACCGAGCGGCCTGATGAAGAGCTGTTCGGACCGTTGCTGCAGGTGATTCGCTATGCGGATTTCCCCGCGGCAATCGCCGAGGCCAACAATACTCAGTATGGCTTGGCTGCCGGGTTGCTCTCGGACTCGCAGGCGCGCTACGAAGAGTTCTGGCTGCAAAGCCGGGCCGGTATCGTCAACTGGAACAAGCAGCTGACCGGTGCCGCGAGCAGCGCGCCGTTTGGCGGCATCGGCGCCTCGGGCAACCATCGCGCCAGCGCTTATTACGCGGCGGATTATTGCGCGTATCCGGTGGCTTCCCTGGAGACGCCGAAGCTTGTCATGCCGACTGCCCTGACCCCCGGCATAAAAATGGTGTAGCCCCATTCGCGAGCAAGCCCGCTCCCACATGGATTGCGCAAGCCCCTGTGGGAGCGGGCCTGCCCGCGAAGGCCGCGACGCGGTTGCAATTGATGCCTATAAAAACAGATTCTCGTGGAGCCTCGCTGATGAAATCCTATGAAGTCAACTTTGACGGTCTAGTGGGGCCGACCCATAACTACGGCGGACTCTCGTTCGGCAACGTCGCGTCCCAGAGCAACAGCCAGCAGTCCTCGAACCCCAAGGAAGCAGCGTTGCAGGGCTTGGCGAAAATGAAAGCGCTGATGGACATGGGCTTCCAGCAAGGCGTGCTGGCGCCGCAAGAGCGTCCGGACGTGGCGGCCCTGCGCCGGTTGGGTTTTGCCGGCAGCGATGCGCAGGTCATCCAGCAGGCGGCAAAAGAAGCGATGCCGTTGTTGGTTGCCAGTTGCTCGGCCTCCAGCATGTGGGTGGCCAACGCTGCCACGGTCAGCCCGAGCGCCGACACTGCTGACGGACGCGTGCATTTCACCGCCGCCAACCTGAACTGCAAATACCACCGCAGCATCGAGCATCCAACCACCAGTCGCGTCCTGGGGGCGATGTTTGCCAATCAGCAGCATTTTGCCCATCACGCCGCGTTGCCGGCGGTGGCTCAATTCGGCGACGAAGGCGCAGCCAACCACACCCGTTTCTGCCGCGCCTACGGCGAGGCCGGTGTCGAATTCTTTGTGTTCGGTCGTAGTGCCTTTGATCCCCGTTACCCTGCGCCACAGAAGTACCCGGCGCGCCAGACGCTCGAAGCGTCCCAAGCTGTCGCCCGCCTGCATGGCCTGAGCGAGGACGGCGTGGTCTACGCCCAGCAGAACCCGTCGGTGATCGACCAGGGCGTGTTCCACAATGACGTGATCGCGGTGGGCAACGGTGAAGTGCTGTTCTATCACGAGGACGCGTTTCTGGAGACCGACAAGATGCTGGCCGAGCTGAGCAGCAAGCTCGCCAAGGTCGGTGGCAAATTCCAGTCGGTGTGTGTGCCGCGTTCGGCGGTCACGGTGGATGATGCGGTGCGTTCCTACCTGTTCAACAGCCAATTGCTGTCGCGTCCAGACGGCTCGATGCTATTGATCGTGCCGGAAGAGTGCCGCAGCAACGAACGTGTCTGGCAATATCTGCAAGGCCTGACGGGCGCCGGCGGGGTGATTCGCGAAGTGAAGGTCTTCGACCTCAAGCAAAGCATGCAGAACGGTGGTGGCCCGGCCTGCCTGCGGTTGCGCGTGGCCCTCAATGAAACCGAGCTGGCGGCGGTCAACCCAGGGGTTATCATGACCGCGCCGTTGTACGATTCGCTGACCCAATGGGTCGAGCGGCACTACCGCGACCGCATGACCGAAAATGATCTGGCGGACCCGCAGTTGCTGCTTGAATGCCGTGCGGCACTGGATGAACTGACACAAATCCTTAAACTTGGCGCGGTTTATCCTTTCCAGATCAATTGAAAGCGCGCGCGACCTGACTACAGTCAAGGAAGGGCGCGTTGCCTTTATCTCCAGACGAGAACGTAAAAACATGAGCGATACCCTGCAGCTGATCCTTGAAGACACCGACGGCACCCAACTGGAAACCTCCTGCACCCGCGTCGCGGTGATGTGGCAAGGCAAGGAGTTGTGGATCCAGCAGGATGGCCGCGGTCAGTTGCTGATCGGCGTGGATGTCGAGGAAGGAGACGAGGAATACGCCAACCTGTTGCTGCGTCCATTGGCGACCAACCTGGTCAGCCTGCAACTGGAAATGGAACCGGCTGACGTCGGCGACGATGACCATGTCCATGGCCCGGATTGCGGCCACGACCATTAAGGAAACCGCGCTATGCTCGCCCTCGGCAAACTGCTTGAACTGACCCTCGCCGGCCGTGAACCGGCGGAGAAGACTCAACTGACTGTCGAAGGCGTACGGATGCGCTGGTTGAGCGAGGGCGCGCTGGAGGTCAAGCCGCCCGAAGCCCGGGACAACGGCCTGGACCTGCTGCTATCGGCCGGTATCCACGGCAACGAAACCGCGCCCATCGAATTGCTCGACCGCTTGCTGCATGACATCGCCCGTGGGGATTTGAAGCCGCGGGCACGCATTCTGTTTCTGTTCGGCAATCCCGAGGCCATTCGGCGCGGCGAGCGTTTCGTCGAACAGGACGTCAACCGGCTGTTCAATGGTCGCCATGAGCTGAGCGGCGGTGCCGAGGCGTTGCGGGCCTGTGAGCTGGAGCGGCTGGCCGCCAGTTTCTTCAATCGGCCCGAGCGCAGTCGCCTGCATTACGACCTGCACACCGCCATCCGTGGTTCGAAGATCGAGCAGTTCGCCCTGTACCCATGGAAAGAAGGCCGCCAGCATTCACGCCGTGAACTGGCGCGCCTGCGTGCGGCGGGCATGGAGGCGGTGCTGTTGCAGAACAAACCGTCCATCGTCTTCAGTTCTTATACCTACGACCAGCTCGGCGCCGAGTCCTTCACCCTGGAGCTGGGCAAGGCCCGGCCGTTCGGCGAGAACGAAGGCGTCAACGTGAGCCTGCTGGAAACCCGCCTGCAACAGATCATCGAAGGCAACGAGCCGGAACTGGACGACGGGCTCGGTGGCCTGCAACTCTTCAGCGTGGCGCGGGAAATCATCAAGCACAGCGACAGCTTCCGCCTGAACCTGCCAGCGGATATCGAGAACTTTTCGGAGCTTGAAAAAGGCTACGTACTGGCCGAAGACATCGCCCAGACTCGCTGGGTGATCGAAGAAGAGGGCGCGCGGATCATCTTCCCGAACCCGAAGGTCAAGAATGGCTTGCGAGCCGGGATCCTGATCGTGCCGGCCACGGATGAAAACCTGGCCTGAAATCAACATCGTTCAAATGTGGGAGCGGGCTTGCTCGCGAAAGCGGCGTGTCAGTCAAAAATTGTTTACTGATACACCGCTTTGGCGAGCAAGCCCGCTCCCACAGGTTTTTCTAGCGGTTTTTAGCTCGCTACCGCCCGCTGCTCACTGCGGCGCAACGCCCGGGTCTTGTGCAGGGTATCGGCGCAGGTCTTCGCTGCTTCCTGACCTTTGTGCACGAAATGCTCGAAGAAGAACTTCTGGTGTTCTTCGCCAGCATGAAAGTGATGCGGTGTGAGCACGACCGAGAACACTGGCACTTCGGTTTCCAACTGAACCTGCATCAGGCCGCTGATCACCGATTGGGCGACAAATTCGTGGCGATAGATGCCACCGTCCACCACCAGGCCTGCGGCGACGATGCCGGAATAACGGCCGGATTTGGCCAGTAGTTTGGCGTGCAGCGGGATTTCGAAGGCGCCGCCGACTTCGAAGAAATCGATGTCGCTCTCCTGATAACCCTGATTGACCATTTCAGCGACGAAGCCTTTACGGCTCTGGTCGACGATTTCCTTGTGCCAGCAGGCTTGGATGAACGCGACGCGCTCGCCCGGGTGGCTTTTGATCTTGCTGTCGATTGCGGTGGGTTGCATGTTCTGGTTCCTGTTTGTGTGAAAAACAGGGCGTCATGAATCGAAGGGGATTCGAGGGTACGCCGCATACAAGACAGTCGCGGTCGGCCCTTGGGTGTCAATCCCGTTCTCTCTTCATCCGGACTATGACCGTCGGCCCCGGGATCACACCGGGTCTGCTGACCTTGCCGCTACACCGCAAAAGCCGTGTACCACCAAGCGCTCGCGGGCTATGCACGTTGCGTGCAATTACCGCCGGTGGGGAGTTACACCCCGCCCTGAGAACGTTTTTGCCGCCATCGTTTTGGCAGCGGAGGATTTTTAACACATATTTCAGCGTAACGCATGAGCGGATTCCACAACGAACACATGGCCAGTCAGGAGCTTTCTGTGGCGAGGGAGCTTGCTCCCGCTCGGGTGCGAAGCAGCCGCAAAAATCTTGGGGCCGCTTCGCAGCCCAGCGGGAGCAAGCTCCCTCGCCACCGAAATTCCGTCGATCAGGCTTGATTATTCTTCGCCATGCCCGCAGTAATTGCCGTTCGAAAGGAATTTCCCACCACTTGAGCCCGAGGCCAGATTCATGAGCGTTATCGATCTTCGCAGCGACACGGTCACCCAACCCACCGCCGGCATGCTCGACGCCATGGCCAGCGCGCCGACCGGCGACGATGTGTATGGCGAAGACCCGACCGTCAATCGTCTCGAAGCCGAACTGGCCGGGCGCCTGGGGTTCGCGGCGGCGCTGTTCGTGCCCACGGGGACCATGAGCAACCTGTTGGGATTGATGGCCCATTGCGAGCGCGGCGACGAGTACATCGTCGGCCAGCAGGCCCATACCTACAAATATGAAGGTGGCGGTGCGGCGGTGCTCGGTTCGATCCAGCCCCAGCCCCTCGAAGTGCTGGCGGACGGTTCCCTGGACTTGGCGCATGTGGCCGCGGCGATCAAGCCCGATGACTTTCATTTTGCCCGCACCCGCTTGCTGGCCCTGGAAAACACCATGCAGGGCAAGGTGCTGTCGCTGGATTACCTGGCCCAGGCTCGGCGTTTTACCCGGGAGCATGGCCTGGCCCTGCATCTGGACGGAGCGCGGCTGTATAACGCTGCCGTGAAGTTGAATGTCGATGCCCGAGAGATCGCTCAGCACTTCGATTCGGTCTCGGTGTGCCTGTCCAAGGGGCTCGGCGCTCCGGTTGGCTCGGTCCTGTGCGGCAGCGTCGAGCTGATCGGCAAGGCGCGTCGGCTGCGCAAAATGGTTGGCGGTGGCATGCGCCAGGCCGGAATCCTGGCGGCGGCGGGGTTGTATGCCTTGGAGCATCAGGTCCAGCGCCTGGCCGACGACCACGCCAATGCCCAGCGCCTCGCCGAAGGATTGCGGACGGCGGGTTACCAGGTCGAGCCAGTGCAGACCAACATGGTGTACGTGCAAATGGGCGAGCGGGCCGAGGCGATCAAGGCGTTTGCCGCTGAACGTGGGATCAAGCTCAGCGCAGCCCCACGGCTGCGAATGGTCACGCACATGGACGTAAGCAGTGCGCAGATCGACCGGGTAGTCGAGGCTTTCGTCGAATTTTCTCGCCAATGACCCGTCAAGCGGGCCAATTGACAGTTTCTATCGCATAAACACGCTGTACCCCACGCGAAGGGCCGATATAATGCGGCCCTTTGCCGTTGCTTCGTCTGTTGACGTTTTGCACAGGCCTTTGGCCGCAGCCTCCGTGGAAGAACCTAATGAAAAGCGCAGAAATCCGTGAAGCCTTCCTTCGCTTCTTCGAAGAGCAAGGCCATACCCGAGTAGCCTCCAGCTCTTTGATTCCGGGCAACGACCCGACCCTGCTGTTCACCAACGCGGGGATGAACCAGTTCAAGGACTGCTTCCTGGGCCAGGAAAAACGTGCCTACACCCGCGCGGTGAGCAGCCAGAAATGCGTGCGCGCCGGTGGCAAGCACAACGACCTGGAAAACGTCGGCTATACCGCTCGTCACCACACCTTCTTCGAAATGCTGGGTAACTTCAGCTTCGGTGACTATTTCAAGCGCGACGCCATCACCTTCGCCTGGACCTTCCTGACCTCCGACAAGTGGCTGAACCTGCCCAAGGAGAAGCTCTGGGTAACGGTCTACGCCACCGATGACGAAGCCTATGACATCTGGACCAAAGAAGTGGGTGTCCCGGCCGAGCGCATGGTGCGTATCGGCGACAACAAAGGCGCGCCTTACGCCTCCGACAACTTCTGGACCATGGGCGACACCGGCCCGTGCGGCCCTTGCACCGAGATTTTCTACGATCACGGCGCCGACATCTGGGGCGGCCCACCCGGCTCGCCGGAAGAAGACGGCGACCGCTACATCGAGATCTGGAACAACGTGTTCATGCAGTTCAACCGCACCGCCGATGGCGTGTTGCATCCGCTGCCGGCACCGTCGGTCGATACCGGTATGGGCCTGGAGCGGATCAGTGCGGTGTTGCAGCACGTTCACTCCAACTACGAGATCGACCTGTTCCAGAGCCTGCTGAGCGCTTCGGCCCAGGCCATCGGTTGCACCAACGACAACCAGGCTTCGCTGAAAGTCGTCGCCGACCACATCCGTTCCTGCGGCTTCCTGATTGCTGACGGTGTGCTGCCGTCCAACGAAGGCCGTGGCTATGTGCTGCGCCGGATCATTCGCCGCGCCTGCCGCCACGGCAACAAGCTGGGTGCCAAGGGCAGCTTCTTCTATCAGATCGTCGCGGCTCTGGCGGCCGAGATGGGCGAGGCCTTCCCGGAGCTCAAGTCCCAGCAGGCGCATATCGAGCGCGTGCTCAAGGCTGAAGAAGAGCAGTTCGCCAAGACCCTTGAACAAGGTCTGAAGATCCTTGAACAGGACCTGGCCGAGCTCAAGGGCAACGTGGTTCCGGGCGATGTGGTGTTCAAGTTGTACGACACTTACGGTTTCCCAATGGACCTGACCGGCGATATCGCCCGTGAACGCAACCTGACCCTCGACGAGGAAGGTTTCGAACGCGAGATGGAAGCCCAGCGGGTGCGTGCGCGTTCCGCCAGCTCCTTCGGCATGGACTACAACAGCCTGGTCAAGGTTGACGTGGCCACCGAGTTCACCGGCTACGCTGGTACCACCGGTTCGGCCAAGATCGTTGCTATCTATAAGGACGGCCAGTCGGTCGACATCCTGAGCGAAGGCCAGGAAGGCGTGATCGTGCTGGACAAGACGCCGTTCTACGCCGAATCCGGCGGCCAGATTGGCGATAGCGGCTACCTGCAGGCCGGCAGTTCGCGCTTCGACGTGCGCGACACCACCAAGACTGGCGGCGCTTTCCTGCACCACGGCGTGCTGGCATCGGGCAGCCTGATGATCGCCGCCCCGGTGGCCGCCCATGTCGACGCCGACGTTCGGCATGCCACGTCGCTGAACCACTCCGCCACCCACTTGCTGCACGCCGCGTTGCGCCAGGTACTGGGCGAGCATGTCCAGCAGAAGGGTTCTTTGGTGGACAGTCAGCGCCTGCGCTTTGACTTCAGCCACTTCGAAGCCATCAAGCCTGAGCAACTCAAGGCGCTGGAAGACATCGTCAACGCCGAGATTCGCAAGAACTCCCCGGTAGAAACCGAGGAAACCGACATCGAGACCGCCAAGAAGAAGGGCGCGATGGCACTGTTCGGTGAGAAGTACGGCGACAGCGTACGCGTACTGAGCATGGGCGATTTCTCCGTGGAACTGTGCGGCGGCATCCACGCCAACCGGACCGGCGACATCGGCCTGCTGAAAATCATCAGCGAGGGCGGCGTGGCCTCGGGCGTTCGCCGCATCGAGGCGGTCACCGGCGCTGCGGCGCTGGCGTACCTCAACGCGGCAGAAGAACAACTCAAGGAAGCGGCGAGCCTGATCAAGGGCAGTCGTGACAACCTGATCGACAAGCTGTCGGCTGTGCTGGAGCGCAATCGCCTGCTGGAAAAGCAACTGGAACAGTTGCAGGCCAAGGCCGCCAGCGCGGCGGGCGACGATCTGTCGGCCCAGGCCGTGGACATCAAGGGCGTGAAGGTGCTGGCCGTGCGTCTCGACGGCCAGGACGGCAAGGCGCTGCTGGCGCTCGTCGATCAGTTGAAGAACAAACTCGGCCGCGCAGTGATCCTGCTCGGCAGTGTCCATGAGGAAAAGGTCGTTCTCGTCGCAGGCGTGACCAAAGACCTGACTGGCCAACTCAAAGCCGGTGATTTGATGAAGCAGGCCGCTGCGGCAGTGGGCGGGAAGGGCGGTGGTCGTCCGGACATGGCGCAAGGCGGTGGTACCGACGCCGGCGCACTGGACGCGGCACTGGCCCAAACCGTTGCATTTGTAGAGCAGGGTATTTAAGGCAGCGATCCGGGCTCGTGGTCTAGTAACGGGCCCGGTTACTGTTGATTGATTATTGGGCGCCCTTCATGGGCAGAGGCGGCTTTGAAATGGCTTTGATCGTACAGAAATTTGGAGGCACCTCGGTCGGCACTGTCGAGAGAATCGAGCAGGTCGCCGACAAGGTTAAGAAATTCCGTGAAGCGGGCGATGACCTGGTGGTTGTGCTGTCGGCAATGAGCGGCGAGACCAACCGTCTGATCGATCTGGCCAAGCAAATCAGTGGCGACCAGCAACCGGTACCTCGTGAACTGGACGTGATCGTTTCCACTGGTGAGCAGGTGACCATTGCCTTGCTGGCCATGGCGCTGATCAAGCGTGGCGTGCCGGCGGTGTCCTACACCGGCAATCAGGTTCGTATCCTGACGGACAGCGCGCACAACAAAGCGCGTATCCTGCAGATCGACGACCAGAAAATCCGCGGCGACCTGAAGGCTGGGCGTGTCGTCGTCGTCGCCGGCTTCCAGGGCGTGGACGAGCAGGGCAACATCACCACCCTCGGCCGTGGTGGCTCCGACACGACAGGCGTAGCGCTGGCGGCGGCTCTCAAGGCTGACGAATGCCAGATCTACACCGATGTGGATGGCGTCTACACCACCGACCCACGGGTAGTGCCTGTGGCTCAGCGACTGGACAAGATCACGTTCGAGGAGATGCTGGAAATGGCCAGCCTCGGCTCGAAGGTGCTGCAGATCCGGGCGGTCGAATTCGCTGGCAAGTACAACGTTCCGCTGCGCGTTCTGCACAGCTTCAAAGAGGGTCCGGGCACCCTCATTACTATCGATGAAGAGGAATCCATGGAACAGCCGATCATCTCCGGCATCGCTTTCAACCGCGATGAAGCCAAGCTGACCATCCGTGGCGTGCCAGACACCCCCGGCGTGGCGTTCAAGATTCTCGGCCCGATCAGCGCCGCGAACATCGAAGTCGACATGATCGTGCAGAACGTCGCGCACGATAACACCACTGACTTCACCTTCACCGTGCACCGCAACGATTACCCGGCCGCCGAAGCTGTGCTGAAAAAAACCGCTGGTGAAATCGGTGCCCGGGAAGTGGTGGGTGATACCAAGATCGCCAAGGTCTCGATCGTCGGTGTCGGCATGCGTTCTCACGCAGGCGTGGCCAGCCGCATGTTCGAATCCCTGGCCAAGGAAAGCATCAACATCCAGATGATTTCTACCTCGGAAATCAAGGTTTCCGTAGTGATCGAAGAGAAGTACCTGGAACTGGCTGTGCGCGCCCTGCACACGGCTTTCGAGCTCGACGCTGCTGCCCGACAGGGCGAGTAAGCGTTGCCTTGAGGGCGCGGCTTGACCGCGCCCTTTGTTTTTTTGAATGGCGCGTCCCCAAGACTGTTCTTTTGCCCGCGCTGGTCAATACTGAGGCTTGTAGGCTTCGACCGTTCCGGTTGTAGGTCCAATGCCTTCTTTTTGCAGACTGTTGTCCCTGAAGTGAATTGCGTGAGGAGAAAGGTATGCTGATTCTGACTCGTCGGTGCGCGGAAAGCCTGATTATTGGCGATGGCGAAATCACCGTGACCGTGCTCGGCGTTAAAGGAAACCAGGTGCGTATCGGCGTCAATGCTCCGAAAGAGGTTGCCGTGCACCGGGAGGAAATTTACCTGCGTATCAAGAAAGAGAAGGACGACGAACCAAGCCATTAATTTTTATCGATTTTTATGTTTGCAAACGGGGAGGAAGGTGGTTAATATACGCCCCGTGTTGCGGAGAGCTGGCCGAGTGGCCGAAGGCGCTCCCCTGCTAAGGGAGTACACCTCAAAAGGGTGTCGGGGGTTCGAATCCCCCGTTCTCCGCCATTATTCGTTTAGTGCGTCAGAACCTGGCTTGTTCAGTAAGTGTTTGAAATTACTGGAAAAAGCGCTTTACAAAAGGATTTGACGACCTATAATGCGCGGCAACAAATGCACTCGTAGCTCAGCTGGATAGAGTACTCGGCTACGAACCGAGCGGTCACAGGTTCGAATCCTGTCGAGTGCACCATTTAAGAGTTGTTTGCAGCAATGCAAATAACTTGGCTTCAACCAGTTGTGATCTGGTATAAAACCACAACTTGCACTCGTAGCTCAGCTGGATAGAGTACTCGGCTACGAACCGAGCGGTCACAGGTTCGAATCCTGTCGAGTGCACCAAACACCAAAAAGCCCGCGTTTAACGCGGGCTTTTTGCTGTCTACGATTTGCCTTTCACGCATCCCCTCTCATCGAACACGACCTCTGCACTGCGACCCTTCTTCGCCTTGTAGGTATACCGTGTGCTCGAATTCCTGATCTTGATCGCGTCCGGCTTGCCCAGCGCGCTTTCCACGTCGTACTGGCTCATGCCGATAAGGATCCGCCGATCCATGATGGCTTCGCGGCGCTGGCTGGCGTTGATGAGATTCCCGCAGCGGTCTTCGAACTGGCCGACCACTGTCGGTTCCTTGCGCTTGGTTTTGTTGCCGGATGTTTGCGGAAACTCGGCTTCGGGCAGCATCGGCTCAGTCATTGGTTCGATTGTGCCCACGTTGAAAGGATGGATTTCCTGAAGCGATAACGCGTCTCCCGGGCTACAGCTCAGCGTGGTGAAGGTGACATGCCCTGTGTGGTCTTCGCAGCGATGCACGGTTTGTCCGGCAGCCCACAAGGGCAGGCAGGGCAGGGCAGCGAGCAAAAACAGGTGGCGCCTGACAAGCATTCGAACGTCCTCCTTGACGATGAAAAAGAGAAGGTTAGTCGCTGCCGTTCTATCCGGGTGTGTGTTTTCTTTTCAGGATAAGTCATCGCAAAACCCAGGTTCAGCCTGCGTTCAGGTATGTCTCGCAAGCGCTTGTTCTTGCCATGATTTTTTAACGTTTTAAAGCGTCAAGCGGTGTATGATTGCGCCCGTCAGCCCCGCCGGGGCTTTGGAATATCTCCATGGACTTACCCAGTAGTTACTCAATATTCAGTTTTACCAATCATGAATTAACTGATTGATCCTTCCGGCGTGCTCCACTGCTGGGAGTGGAGTTCGCCTATGACCCAAGTAGAAGTAAAAAAAACGCAGGAAAGCCTTCAGGATCGTCTCGCTCAAGTCGTTGAGTTGCTGCAGCGCCAGCGGGTCGTTGAAGACCTGACGCATCGCCAGGAAGGTCCGCATCATGACCGGGTGGAAAACCTGGTCCACCGGCAGAATCTCGTCGAGCTGCAGCGCAAGCTCGATGACCTGCACTCTGCCGACGTCGCCTATATCCTTGAAGCGTTGCCCCTGGAAGAGCGTCTGACGGTCTGGCAGTTGGTCAAGGCTGATCGCGACGGTGACATCCTGCTCGAAGTGTCCGACTCGGTTCGTGAAACCCTGATCGCTGACATGGATGATCATGAGTTGCTGGCGGCGGCCAAGGAAATGGACGCCGACGAACTCGCCGACCTCGCGCCCGAACTGCCCCGGGACGTTGTCCACGAACTGATGGAAACCCTCGACGGCCAGCAACGTGAGCGTGTGCGCTCGGCGTTGTCCTACGACGAGGAGCAGGTCGGTGCGCTGATGGACTTCGAGATGGTGACGATCCGCGAGGACGTCAGCCTTGAAGTGGTATTGCGTTACCTGCGTCGTCTCAAGGAACTGCCGGGGCACACTGACAAACTTTTTGTGGTCGATTACGACGGCGTGCTGAAGGGCGTACTGCCTATCAAGCGTTTGCTCGTCAACGATCCGGAAAAGCAGGTGGCCGAAGTCATGGCCAGCGATCCGGTGAGGTTCCACCCGGACGAAGATGCGTATGACGCAGCTCAGGCGTTCGAGCGTTATGACTTGATTTCCGCTCCGGTGGTCGACAAGAACGGCAAGCTGATCGGCCGTCTGACCATCGATGAAATGGTCGACTTGATTCGTGAGGAAAGCGAAAGCGAAGTCCTCAACATGGCCGGTTTGCGCGAAGAGGAAGACATCTTCGCCTCGGTCTGGAAATCCCTGCGTAACCGCTGGGCCTGGTTGGCAATCAACCTGATCACGGCTTTTGTTGCCTCCCGGGTCATCGGCTTGTTCGAAGGCTCCATCGAGAAGCTGGTGGCGCTCGCGGCACTGATGCCTATCGTTGCGGGTATTGGCGGCAACTCCGGCAACCAGACCATCACCATGATTGTCCGTGCCATGGCGCTGGATCAGGTGAGTACCGGCAATACGTCGCGATTGATGCGCAAGGAACTTGCCGTCGCCTTGATCAACGGTGTGATCTGGGGTGGGGTGATCGGCGTGGTGGCTTATCTGCTTTATGGCAGTTGGTCGCTGGGCGTGGTCATGACTGCCGCGATGACGCTCAATTTGTTGCTGGCGGCGTTGATGGGGGTCTTGATTCCCATGACCCTGGCCCGCATGGGGCGTGACCCTGCCATGGGGGCCAGCGTAATGATCACCGCCGTGACCGACAGTGGGGGGTTCTTTATTTTCCTGGGGCTGGCGACTATTTTCCTGCTCTGAATCGTTCCCATGAAAAAGCCCGCCCTGTTTGGCGGGCTTTTTCATGGGCGCTGGAAAGGCGGATCAGGGCCAAATCCCAGGCAAAAAAAAGCCAGCACGAGGCTGGCTTTAATAAAAGGTTGCGATCAGGACGCGTCTGCGGCCATTTCTGCGTCGTGCGCGATCAGCGAAACGAGAGCGTTCTGCTGGCGATGAGAAAGTTGTCGGAAACGTTGAAGCAGCTCACGCTCATGCAATGACAGCTCCGGGCTGTCCAGGCGCATGCTCAACTCTTCACCCAACGCGCCTTCCTGGATAAGGCTTTGCTCAAGGCGCGCGATGATTTCGGAGTTCATGCTGCGGTGATGATTGCGAGCCACCTCGGCAATGCGTTCCCGCATTCCGTCTGGCAGACGTACGACGAACTTGTCAGCCGTACGGCTGGAATAAATTGCCTGTTTCAATGGGCGCATATATTTAACCGGTTAGTTCAGGGGAGCGGTTCTCGGGATTGGCCGCGGGATGTCGAATAGGACAAGCCCAGCGGCCAAATGTTCAACCTGAATTGTTAAGAGGCCCGCATCATGCCTCAAAATTGCCAGATCATTGGCGCCAATTCTGTGACAAATTCTGATCCGGGTAAAGGCGTTATGCCAGTACCCTTCATCAAAAAATGCGGACTGGTTGGAAAAATCCACAGGTTTGCATGCTGTGACCGTCGCATCGTGTCGTTGTGCCATACCGTCTGGCGGATAACCGCAATGAAGCAAAGGCGCCTATCGTCCTTGTCTTGTAAAGGATAGTGGCAAATGGCCGATTTACTAGCATTAGTACGCCAAGGACAGATGAGTGGTGGATGCAAGCTTCATGGGCGGCACCATTTGCCTACACTTAAAAAGCCATGCACGACATGACAAACGCAGGGTAGGCCGTTAACATGCACGCCGTCCCGTACACCGCGTTTCTCGCGGTCGACTTGTGTCTCAGTAGCTCAATTGGATAGAGCATCCCCCTCCTAAGGGGAAGGTTGGCAGTTCGAACCTGCCCTGGGACACCATTATATTCAGTGGGTTAGCGTATTCGTTGCAACCGCTCCCGCACGATCCCCTTAACGGAACACCATTCCCTGCCGATAACCTGTCGAGCCCCGTTTTCTCCAGCGTTTCGACGCGCAGGAACAGCTCGCAATGTGCGCCGCAACACAGCCACACCAAGCGATTCGGAAAACTCCTCGATCATGGTTGGCTGATGGCTATCATCTGCGTGCTATACCGGGCTGCGACATGATGTTTCGTTGTTTGCCATTGGGTGCATCTTCTTATTTGCCTGGACATCCTCGATGCTGGCGTACCACCAAAAAAGTTTTCTGATCGTCGATGATTTCTCGGATTTCCGCAGCTCGATCCGCTCCATGCTGCGTGAGCTGGGCGTCAAGGACGTGGACACCGCCGACACCGGTGAGGTGGCGCTGCGCATGTGCTCGCAGAAACGCTATGACTTCATCTTGCAGGATTATCACCTGGGCGATGGGCGTAAGAATGGCCAGCAAGTGCTTGAAGACCTGATGGTCGAGAAGCTGATCAGCCATGAAAGTGTCTTCCTCATGGTCACCGCCGAGACCAGCCAGGCGATGGTGCTCAGTGCCTTGGAGCATGAACCCGATGCGTACCTGACCAAGCCGTTCAACCGCTCTGGCCTTGCCCAGCGGCTGGAGCGGCTGGAGCAGCGCAAAACCCTGCTCAAGCCGATCCTGCAAGCCCTCGATCGTGGCAAGCCGATGGAAGTGCTGAACGCCTGCATCGCCCTGTGCAAGCAGGACCCGCGCTACGGGCCGTTGTGCCTGCGTTATCGGGCCGATGCGTTGCGCGACCTGAATCAGAACGAAGCCCTTGAGCGACTGTACAACTCGATCATCGCGGATCGCCCGTTGCCGTGGGCCTATGCGGGGCTGGGAAAGTTGATGTTCAAACGTGGCCAGGTGGGGCAAGCCAAGGCCGTTTATGAGAAGGCATTAAAAGTATTCCCAATGATGCCAGCGTTGTATGACGGCATGGCCGATGTGCTGGTGGCCGAAGGCGACACGAAACAGGCGCAGAGCGTGCTGGAAGAGGCGGTGCGCCTGTCGCCGCTGGCGGTGCGCCGACAGTCGCTGCTGGGCAAGCTGGCAATGACCAACGAAGACTACGACACCGCGTCCAAGGCTTATCGCCAGGCGGTCGGGCAGGGCGCACAATCGCGCTTCAAGGACCCGGAAAGCAACCTGGGCCTGGCCCATGCGCTGATCAGCAAGGGCAGTGCGAAAGGCCTGGATACCCGCACCCGGTTGGAAATCAACACTACCCTCAGTGCGGTGGCGAAAGAAAATCTCAACGATCCGGGGTTGCAGATCCGGGCGCGGCTGATGAAAGCCACGAGTTTGCTGCTCAATGACGCCGAAACCGCCGAAAAGCTCACCGAACAGGCCATGCAGCGCCTCGACGGCATGGAGCAGTTCATGAGCGCTGAAGCCGCGTTGCTGGTGGCCAAGCAGTTGCAGATGCTCGGCCAGGCCAGTGCCGGCGAGTCCATGCTCAAGAACTGCGCAGAAATCTACGGCGACGATCCGACCGTGATGCAAGGCATCGCCAAGCTCACCGATGACCCGAATATTCTCAACCAGGGCAATGCCGCCGCCGAGCTGAACCGCGAAGGCGTGCGTGTCTACAAGACCGGCGACTTGCCGCAGGCGCGAGAACTGTTCCGCCGGGCCCTGAAGATGCAACCGAAGAACATCAGTATTGCCCTGAATATGGCGCAGTCTCTGTTACACGGTACCGATACCCGTGTGGAATCGGAGCTGCTGACGGAGTGCCGCGCCTGTCTGAAACTGGTGGGCATGATGCCCGACACCGATGCGCGTTTTGCGCGTTATCAGAAACTGCGAAGCAAGGCATTTGGCGATGAATGACAGCGAACAGGCCCTCGATTTTTCCACGGTGATCGCGTCTACCGTGCACGACATGAAGAACTCCCTGACCTTGCTCATGCAGACCCATGGGCAGTGGCTGGAGCGTTTGCCGGCGCCTGAGCGCCAGTCCTCGGAGCAGGGCGTCATCGAGTTCGAGTTCGCCCATCTCAATAGCTTGCTGGTGCAACTGCTGGGGCTGTACAAGCTCGGTGTCAACCAGTTGCCGCTGCATCCGGCCTACCATGAGCTGGACGACTTTATCGAGGCGCAGCTGGCCGGGCATCAGGACGTGTTTCGCAGCCGTGGAATCATGGCCACTTACGAAGTCGATCCGCTTAGCCCACTGGGCTTTTTCGACCGCGAGCTGATCGCCTCGGTGCTCGACAACAGCATCAACAACGCCATTCGCCACGCGCGCCAGGCCTTGTTGATCAGTGTGAGCGATGAGGCCGGGCAGTTGGTGCTGACCATCAACGACGATGGCGAAGGCTACCCGGCCGAGATGATCGAGCGTCAGGCCGAATATGTGCAGGGCATCAACCATAGCAGCGGTAGCACCGGACTTGGCTTGTACTTCGCTGCGCGGATCGCCGGGCTGCATCAGCGCGGCGGTGTGTGCGGGCGGACGGAAATTGCCAATGGCGGTGTGTTGGGTGGAGGCGTGTTCCGGCTTTACCTGCCCTGAGCACGGTCGTATTGCGTAGGATTTTAATTGCCTCCGGGTGCTTGATATTCCGAACAGCCGAAGCCTATTTTGTACGGGTTGCCGTTCGCGGCTCGCACATAACAAGGATTGCGTCATGACGACCGATGGCCAGCGTTCACTCGCGCAGCGACTGACGGGCATTGATGAGATTGAGTGTGTCACGCCGGATTTGAACGGCGTGCCGCGAGGCAAGGTAATGACCGCGGAGGGTTTCCTCGAGGGCCGGCGATTGCAGCTGGCGCGGGGTGTGCTGCTGCAATGCATCATGGGCGGTTATCCACCGTCGCGTTTCTACGGCAGCGATGACGGTGACCTGGCGCTGGTGGCGGACCCGAAGCAGATCCACCGCCTGCCCTGGAGCCAGCAGCCACGCGCCCTGGCGATTTGCGATGCGGACGAGCTGACCGGTGAAAGCTCGGCCCTTTCGACGCGCGGCCAGCTCAAGGCGGTTGTCGCTCGCTACGCCGCAATGGGCCTGGCGCCGGTCGTCGCCACTGAGCTTGAGTTCTTCGTGTTCGCTCCCAATCCTGACCCGACCCAACCGTTCCAGCCGCCCCTGGGCCTGGACGGGCGGCGCGAGGACGGCCATTCGGCGTTCAGCATCAGTTCCAACAATGGCCTGCGCCCGTTTTTCAATGAAGTCTACGAATGCATGGCGGCGCTGGGCTTGCCGCGTGACACGTTCATGCATGAAATGGGCGTGAGCCAGTTCGAGATCAACCTGCTTCACGGCGACCCTTTGTTGCTGGCCGACCAGACCTTCCTGTTCAAGCACCTGCTCAAGGAAGTGGCGCTCAAGCACGGCCTGACGGTGGTCTGCATGGCCAAGCCACTGGCCCATACCCCGGGCAGTTCGATGCACATCCACCAGAGCGTTGTCGAATCGGTGAGCGGCCGCAATGTGTTCAGCGACGAGGCGGGCGAGCCGACGGCGGCCTTCCGGCATTTCATCGGTGGGCAACAGGCCTGTCTCGCGGATTTCACTGCGTTGTTCGCGCCGAACGTGAATTCCTACCAGCGCCTGTGCCATCCGTTTGCATCGCCGAATAACGCCTGTTGGTCTTATGACAATCGTTCGGCCGGCTTGCGAATCCCCGCGAGTTCGCCAGTGGCCCGTCGGGTCGAGAACCGCTTGCCCGGGGCTGATGCCAACCCCTACCTGGCGATTGCCGCCAGCCTGGCCGCCGGGCTCTACGGCATCGAGCATCACTTGGAGCCGAGCGCCGCGATCCAGGGCGAATTCCAAGTGCCGGATAATCTTTCCCTGCCATGTACCTTACATGCTGCCCTTGAGCGTCTGAAGCGTAGTCAACTGGCGAAGGAACTGTTCGGTGCGGAGTTCATCGAAGGCTACATCGCTTCAAAAACCCTGGAACTGACCAGTTTCTTTGATGAAATCACTCCCTGGGAGCGGCGTGTTCTAGCGGCCCAGGCATAACGAACCGTCGCATTCGGGCTATCTTTCAAGATAGCCCTTACTCAACTCAAGGAGCCGCTCGGAACGTCGATGCGCCAAATCTGGAAACCTTTTCGAGCGCTTTATTTCGCCTCGCTGATGATGTTGATCGGCTCGGGCCTCCTGAGTACTTACCTGGCCTTGCGCCTGGCCGCCGACCATGTGGACAGCCTCTGGGTCGGTGCGCTGATGGCGGCCAACTATTTCGGCCTGGTACTGGGCGGCAAGATCGGCCACCGGCTGATTGCCCGCGTCGGACATATCCGTGCCTATTCGGCCTGCGCCGGGATCGTCGGTGCCGCGGTGCTGGGCCACGGTCTGGTGGACTGGCTGCCGGCGTGGATCGTGCTGCGGATGATTGTCGGCCTCGGCATGATGTGCCAATACATGGTCATCGAGAGCTGGCTCAACGAACAGGCCGACGCCAAGCAGCGCGGCGCGGTATTCAGCGGCTACATGATCGCCTCGTACTTGGGGCTGGTGCTGGGGCAGCTGATTCTGGTCATGCATCCGGCCCTGGGCCTGGAGCTGTTGATGCTGGTGGCGCTGTGTTTCGCCCTGTGCCTGGTCCCGGTGACGCTGACGCGGCGGATTCACCCGGCGCCGTTGCATCCGGCGCCGATGGAGCCGCGCTTTTTTATCAAGCGTGTGCCGCAGTCGTTGAGTACGGTGTTGGGCGCGGGGCTGATCGTCGGTTCGTTCTATGGCCTGGCACCGCTGTACGCGTCTCAGCAGGGGCTATCGACCGAGCAGGTGGGTCTGTTCATGGGTAGCTGCATTTTTGCCGGCTTGCTGGTGCAGTGGCCGCTGGGCTGGCTGTCCGACCGTTACGACCGGGCACTGCTGATCCGTTGCTTTGCGCTGTGCCTGGCAGTCTGTGCCTTGCCGCTGGCGATCCTGCCGCAGGTGCCCTTGGAGGTGCTGTTCGTCGCCGGGTTCTTCTGTTCGCTGGTCCAGTTCTGCCTGTATCCGCTGGCAGTGGCTTTTTCCAACGACCACGTAGAAGGTGATCGGCGGGTGTCGCTGACGGCAATGCTGCTGGTGACTTATGGCGTTGGCGCCAGCATTGGGCCGTTGGCCGCAGGGGTGCTGATGAAACTGTTCGGCAGTCAGATGCTGTATGGTTTTTTTGCCTTCTTCGCGCTGGTGCTGGTATGGCGGATCCGGCCGAAAGCGGTGACCAATCTGCACCAGGTCGACGATGCACCGCTGCATCACGTCGCCATGCCAGACAACATGACCAGTTCACCTTTGGTGGCGTGTCTCGATCCACGGGTTGACGAACAGGTCGTGCAGGAGCAGATGCAGGCCTCGCCCAGCCCGGACGTCGAGCCGGAGCCGGAGCTGGAACCGGTCACCGAGGGGGCTGCGGACGAGCCGCCACCCTCCGATTTCACTCAGGCCAGGCCTTAAGCGGGCATAAAAAAACGGGCAATCCCTTCGCGAGGATTGCCCGTTTTTTCATGTGCTCGGAAATCAGAGGTCGTCTTTATCGAAACGACGGGCTTCACGCTGGAGCTGGTAGACAAAACGCTCGACCTGTCGTTGCACCAGGCCGCTGATGTTGTGGAAGCGAACGCCGGCGAAGGTGGTGTTGAATCGCTCTTCAAAATGCAGGTAACGCAGCTCGACCGGCGCGGTCATGTTGCCAAAGGGCAGGGCGGCGATGAAACGCTCGTAGACCTGGCCCAATTGCAGGCGTTCGGTAATGTCGCCGTCAAAGCGCAGCTTGCAACCGGTGGCGGAAATATCCAGCAGCTTACCGTTTACCGCCGACTTGAGCTTATCGCCACCGAGCTCGACGTTCACCAGTTGCGCCAGCTTCAGGGCAGCGCGGAAGGCGTTGCGACGCTGGTGGTAAACCACTTCGTCGGGCAGGGCGCCGCGGTAGCAGCGACCGTCGCTGGATTCCTTGATGGTGAACGGGCCGTTGCCGTCCCACGCGATGCGCACGCCGTCATGGAAACCCTCGACCCGAAACGGCTCGCCCGCCTGCAGGAAGCGCTCGCCATCCCTGGGGATCATTTCATCCAGGGCGATGGTGTTGTTGTCGCGATCGATATCCACCAGGTAGCTTTGGAAGCGCTGGGTGCGTTCATGGAAGGTAATGATCAGCGGGTCGTGGCTATCTTGAAGCATCCGCAGGTTGCCGGCGATTTCCAGGGGCGTCGAGAGGACCTTGGGGGGCTGCGGAGCATCATCCGCGCTTGAGTCGTTGAACACGGTGGGTCAATCTCCAGGCAAAATACGACTACGAATGGCCAGCATTTTGCCAGCATGTATCGCGCGTTGATAGTGCGCAGCCATGGTTCGTTTCATGCCTGGCTGAGGGGGCGTTGCTTGACCATGTTGGCGGTCGAGCCGCGAGCATCATACAGCGTAGGAACTTCGCCGCCATTGAGGATGCGCAACTGATTGGCGGTGGCGGCCTGCTGCATCTGGATCGACTGGCCGTTGCGCACGTTGGTGGCCTGGCACTGGGCGAGCAGGTCATTGAGCACTGCGCTCTGGGACAGCAACTGATCGCCAATCGACGACTGGCTCGCCAACTGTTCGAGGCCGTCGTGGTTGGCGGGCAGTTTAAGGCTGGCGAGAATCTCGCTGCGCTTGCGGCCATGCTGGTCGAGCAAGATGATCAGTGCCTGTTTTTGCGCCAGGATGTTTTCCAGCAGCGGCATGTCGCGACCGTGCAGGGCCAGGGATTCGGCCCGCAATAATTCCAGCAGTTGTTGCGCTGGAACAAAGTCATCGGTGATCAATTGCAATAAAGTCGAGTCGTGCATGGCTGGCCTTGGGTCTTAAGCGTCCAAAAGCCTGGCGCAGGCGGCAGCCTAGCGCTGGGCTTCGAAGTTGAGCAGTTTGCTGGCTACGCGGTTGCTGTCGACTTTATAGCTGCCATCGGCGATGGCTGCTTTCAACTCGGCCACGCGGGCGTTGTCGACGACAGGTTGATCGCGCAGCTTGTCAGTGACCTTCTGCAACTGCTGAGCCTCATTGCTGAGGTGTACGGACTCTCCGTTGCTGACCTGTTCGGCTGGCGTAGGCAGCGGCGCAGATTTGTCGGCTTCTTTGCTCGCGTTGGTACGCGTAGTGCCTGTCAACGGTGAAGAGCTGTTCAAACGGTTGAAATCGATGACCATGGTAAAAAACCTCTGGGTATTTGGACGCTTGCCATGTTTTCGGCCATTCCCAAAAAAACTTTAGGCTCATTTATTCAATGAACGTGCGCACGTCTGCGCTTGCCTTTGCGTAAGGCACAGTCTAGGGAACGTCGGGTCCAAGCGCCAGCTTTCTACCGTCTCTACCGGGGCTCTACCGGGTCACTACATCGCCACCTCCACCTGGCCGGGGGCTATTACCTGCGCCTTGATAACCCGTTGGGAATTGAGGTTTTTCACACGAATCTGCTCACGCATGCCACCGTTGGACAGGGCCTCGCCCGGCATCCGCACGGCCAGGGTACCGCTGCGGGCTGTAATCACGACCTGATCGCCCTTGCGGACCACCTCGGCCTGCTCCAGATGCACGAGCGTCACGATCTGATCGGCGACCATTGGTCGGACAAGTTTCTGTCCGATGGCCTGATCCACCGACGTCAGGAATCCCTGGGTGATCTGGCTGATGTCCCGTTCACGCAGCGTTACATCCTGAGGCTCGACGATCCCGGCCCGCTTGAGCGGACGAGTGGTGGTCACGATTTCCCGGAACAGGCGCACTTGAGCGGGCACGAACACCGTCCAGGGCGCGGCGCTGTCGCAACGAACCTTCACCGTGACGCGGCCCAGGGGCCTGGCAGGGCTCTCCAGGGACGCAGTCAATTCCTTGTCGCACATCGGCATGCGCAGGCGCGGATCGAGCTGGTTGACTTCGATTTCGTAACGACCTTCGGTTTGACTGGTTGCCAGATAGTCTTCTACGGTGAATTCAAGAAAGCCCTGAGTGACGCCGATAAGGAGATCAGGCAAGGTGACCGGAGCATCGGCACGGGCAAAGCCGCCCGATGCGAGCAGACTGGCAGCCAGCAGTGCACCGAGCCAGTGGCGGCAGCGAGTGGTCAGGCGTCGAGAAAATGTCGTTTGTGCGTTCATGCCGGTTGAATAGCAAGCCCCGTGCCGTTTAGTGATGAATGCGCGTCGGACACATTAGCGTTACGTAGGAGTCAGGGCATGGCGGGAGTAATGGATTCGGTAAACCAGCGCACACAGCTGGTCGGTCAGAATCGCCTGGAGTTGTTGCTGTTCCGTCTCGACGGCCAGCAAATCTATGGGATCAACGTATTCAAGGTCCGGGAGGTGCTGCAATGCCCCAAGCTGACCCTGATGCCAAAGTCCAGTCCCGTCGTGTGCGGTGTGGCGAACATACGCGGAGCGACCATCCCGATTCTCGATCTGGCCATGGCGACCGGTTCCGGTCGTCTGCTGGACCAGAGCAATCCGTTTGTGATCATCACCGAGTACAACACCAAGACCCAGGGATTCCTGGTGCGCTCGGTGGAGCGCATCGTCAACATGAACTGGGAAGAAATCCATCCACCGCCCAAGGGCACCGGCCGCGATCACTACCTCACGGCAGTGACCCGGGTCGACAACCAGTTGGTGGAAATCATCGACGTGGAGAAGATCCTCGCCGAAGTGGCACCTACCCCGGAAACGATTTCCGTGGGTGTGGTGGATGCCGAAACCCAGCACAAGGCGGTTTCGCTGCGCGTACTGACCGTCGATGATTCTTCGGTGGCACGCAAGCAAGTGACCCGTTGCCTGCAAACGGTCGGCGTCGAAGTGGTGGCGTTGAATGACGGGCGTCAGGCGCTGGATTACCTGCAAAAGCTGGTCGCAGAGGGCAAGAAGCCCGAAGAAGAATTCTTGATGATGATCTCCGACATCGAGATGCCAGAGATGGACGGATACACCCTGACATCGGAAATCCGCAGCGATCCGCGTATGCAAAAGTTGCATATCATCTTGCATACTTCATTGTCCGGGGTATTCAACCAGGCAATGGTCAAGAAAGTCGGCGCTGACGACTTCCTGGCGAAATTTCGGCCCGATGACCTGGCTTCGCGGGTCGTCGAGCGGATCAAGGCAGCAGAATAAAGGTCGGGCGCGTTGTGCGTCCGGCAAGTCAACACAATGAAAGAGGCGGTATCTTGTCTACGGGTAATTTGGATTTCGAACAGTTCCGGGTCTTCCTGGAAAAAGCCTGTGGCATCTTGCTTGGTGAAAACAAGCAATACCTGGTGTCGAGCCGTCTCAACAAGTTGATGGAACAACAGGGCCTCAAATCCTTGGGCGAACTGGTGCAGCGTATCCAGACGCAGCCGCGCAGCGGCTTGCGCGAGATGGTGGTGGATGCGATGACCACCAACGAAACCCTGTGGTTTCGCGACACCTACCCGTTCGAGGTGTTGAAGAACAAGGTGCTGCCGGCGGCCATCAAGGCCAGCCCGGGCCAACGCCTGCGGATCTGGTCGGCGGCCTGTTCGTCAGGGCAGGAACCCTATTCGCTGTCGATGTCCATTGATGAGTTCGAGCGGACCAACCTGGGCCAGCTGAAAGGTGGTGTACAAATCGTCGCCACCGACCTGTCCGGAACCATGCTCAACAACTGCAAGACCGGCGAGTACGACAGCCTGGCCATAGGCCGTGGCCTGTCGCCCGATCGCCTGCAACGTTACTTCGACCCGAAAGGGCCGGGTAAGTGGGTGGTCAAGGCGCCGATCAAGAGCCGGGTGGAGTTCCGCTCGTTCAACCTGCTGGACAGCTACGCCAGCCTGGGCAAGTTCGACATCGTGTTCTGCCGCAACGTCCTGATCTACTTCTCCGCCGAAGTGAAGAAGGACATCCTGTTGCGTATCCACAGCACGCTCAAGCCGGGCGGCTACCTGTTCCTTGGCGCTTCCGAAGCGTTGAATGGCTTGCCGGACCACTATCAAATGGTCCAGTGCAGTCCGGGGATTATTTACCAGGCGAAGTGATTGGCTTGGGTTGTCAAAAAAAAAAAGCGGGAGTCCCAAAAGGCTCCCGTTTTTTTATGCGCGTTAGCCCGCGCCACCGTCCCCTGTGGGAGCGAGCTTGCTCGCGAATGCGGTGGCACATCCAAAACCGATGTAAATGACAGACCGCCATCGCGAGCAAGCTCGGTCCTACAATGGAGTGGAATTTGCTCCATGAAAGCGGCAGAAAAGCGGCAGGCAGCGGAAGCCAGTTGCCGCTTTTCTGGCATTGCCGCTTTGCCGATGCCCGCAAAGCCCCGGTTTACGGGCTTTTTGAAAATGGCACGACGCTTGCTTTATCGACTGCACGTACATTCTGGTCACCCAAAGGTTTCCGACATGAGCATCAGCTTCGATAAAGCGCTCGGTATCCACGAACAGGCCCTGAGCTTCCGCGCCCAGCGTGCCGAAGTCCTGGCCAACAACATCGCCAACGCCGACACCCCGAACTACAAGGCGCGGGACCTGGATTTCTCCAAAGTGCTCGCCGAGCAGAACGAGAAGACCAAGAACGGCACCTTCGCCCTGAACATGACCAATAGCCGTCATATCGAGGCCGAAGGCCTGGGCAACGGCGATGGATCGCTGATGTATCGCACGCCGATGCAGCCTTCGATCGACCAGAACACCGTGGATGCTCAACTGGAACAGTCCAACTACGCGGAAAACTCCGTGAACTTCCAGGCCAGCTTCACCCTGCTCAACAGCAAATTCAAAGGGCTGGTATCGGCCCTGCGTGGAGAATAAGCCATGTCGATAGCGAGCGTATTCAACATCGCCGGCAGTGCCATGAGTGCCCAGACCACTCGCCTGAACACCGTCGCCAGTAACATCGCCAACGCCGAGACCGTTTCCTCGAGCATCGACCAGACCTACCGCGCCCGCCATCCAGTGTTCGCCACCATGTTCCAGGGCGGCCAGTCCGGTGGCAGCGATTCGCTGTTCCAGCAGCAAGACGCGGCCGGTCAGGGCGTACAGGTGCTTGGCGTGGTCGAAGACCAGAGCAACCTCGAGGCGCGCTACGAGCCCAACCATCCGGCGGCGGACGCCAAGGGCTACGTCTACTACCCGAACGTCAACGTCGTCGAAGAAATGGCCGACATGATTTCCGCCAGTCGTTCGTTCCAGACCAACGCCGAAATGATGAACACCGCCAAAACCATGATGCAGAAGGTCCTGACCCTCGGTCAGTGATAAGGGGCGAGTCACATGAGCGTTACCAATACCACTGGCGGTTTGAGCCTCAACGAGATCCTTGCCAACTCTTCGGTCAAGACCAACACCACCACCGATGGCCTGGCCTCGGCAGCGGGCGCGGCGACCGGCAAGAAAGAGCTGGGCAAGGATGCGTTCCTGCAATTGCTGGTCACCCAGCTGAAAAACCAGAACCCGCTGGAGCCTCAGGACAACGGTGAATTCGTTGCCCAGTTGGCACAGTTCAGCAGCTTGGAAGGCATCACCACCCTCAACACCACCGTGAGCGGTATCGCCGGCAACTACAACTCGTCCCAGGCATTGCAGGCCTCGTCACTGGTAGGGCGCTCAGTCATCGCCCCGGGCGACAAGGCCGTGGTCGATACCTCCAAGAGCCTCAACGGCACGGTGGTGGTTCCGGCTTCGGTAGCCTCCGTCGCGGTCAAGATCGTCGATAAAGACGGCAAGACCGTCCGCACCATCGATTTGGGCACCCAGAAAGCCGGCAACTCCGCTTTCATCTGGGACGGCAAGAACGACGCGGGCACGGTTGTCGAGTCGGGTACATACACATTCGCGGCCTCGACCACCATCGACGGCAAGGCCACGTCGCTGATCACCAACCTGCCGGCAACGGTCAGCAGCGTGACGATCAGCCAGACGGGCGGTGAGCTGATGCTCAACCTGGCCGGGCTGGGCAGCATCGCCCTGTCCAAAGTACAAACTATTGGTATATAGAGCCGACTAACCGGCACAAGGAGTCAACATGTCTTTTAACATCGGCCTTAGCGGTCTCTATGCCGCCAACAAACAGCTGGACGTGACCGGTAACAACATCGCCAACGTGGCGACCACCGGCTTCAAATCGTCTCGCGCGGAATTCGAAGACGTCTACTCGGCCACCAAGCTGGGCTCGGGCAGCAAGACCGTCGGCAACGGCGTGCGCTTGGCCAACGTTTCCCAGCAGTTCGGCCAGGGTGATGTGAACAACACCGGCAACGTGCTGGACATGGGTATCCAAGGCCAGGGCTTCTTTGTCCTGGAAAACAACGGCTCCTTGAGCTACACCCGTGCCGGTACTTTCAAGACCGATAAAGACGGCTACGTCACGAACAGTGATGGTACATCGCGTTTGCAAGGCTATGGCGTGGATGCCAATGGCAAGATCCAGAACGGGATCCTGACCGATCTGCGCATCGACACCTCGAACCTGCCGCCGAGTGCTACCAGCCTGATTTCGTCGACGATCAATCTGAACTCGACGGCGTTGCCGATCACCGCTGCGTTCAATCCGACCGATACGGCCACGTTCACCAAGCAATTCACCACGCCGGTCTACGACACCCAGGGTAACCAGCATTCCATGGACCAGTACATGGTCAAGACTGCTGGTAATACCTGGAATGTGTATACGCTGATCGATGGTCGTAACCTGAATGGTAGTTTGCCGACTACGACTGGGGCGAATGCGCCGGTCCCTTCGACCATGACCTTTGATTCAAGCGGTAAGCTGGTTCAGGTCAGCACCCCGAATCCGCCGGGTGCGCCGCTCACTGACAGCGACCTGAAGCTCACTGGCTGGATTCCCGGCACCGTAACCAACGGCGTATGGACCGCCAACGGCGCCGCGAGTGCACCAACCATCACAATCTCCATGGGCAACACCACCCAATTCAACGCGGACACCGCGCGGTCGATTCCCGCCCAGAACGGTTACGCCACCGGCCAGATCACCAACCTGACCATCGATGGCAGCGGTGTCTTGCTGGCCAACTTCAGCAACAACCAGACCAAGCCGATCGGTCAGATCGCACTCGCCAGCTTCACCAACGAACAAGGCCTGCAACCTGTCGGCGGCACCAGTTGGAAGGAAACCTTCGCGTCGGGCATCCCAGGCTATGATGCCCCGGAAACCGGCACCCTGGGTTCGATCGTCTCCAACTCCCTGGAAGAGTCCAACGTCAACCTGACCAACGAACTGGTCGAGCTGATCAAGGCCCAGAGCAACTACCAGGCGAACGCCAAGACCATCTCCACCCAGAGCACCATCATGCAGACCATTATTCAGATGACCTGATAGCGGGCTGTTTCAAAAAACCGACGTCTTGGGCGTCGGTTTTTTTATGGGTGAACTTTGAACGGTTGACCGTTTGTCGGGGGGCTGGTGCGGAATTTGCACTTCAGTCCAAATCGCTCAAAGAGCGTCAAGTTTCCATACGACTGTCATCAAGCCTGTATTGACTGACGACAGGGATGTCACCAAGAACCTAGGGACGGATACCCGTTGAAACCTCATAACGCTGTCATTGCGCCTGTCGTCGCGCCTCCATTGAAATCGCTACTGCGTCGGGGCCTGCTCGGCGCTGCGCTGTTCTCCGGTGTGATCAATATCCTGGCGCTAATTGGCCCGGTGTTCATGTTGGAAGTGTATGACCGGGTCATTCCGAGCCAGAGCGTGCCGACATTGATAGCGCTGGGTTTGCTGGCGTTGGGGGTCTATGCGCTTTCGGGGTTGCTGGATGTCATTCGCTCCCGTGTCATGGTGCGAATCGCTTCTTCGCTGGATCTGGCACTGTCCACCCAGGTCTTCAATGTGATTGCCGGTGCGTCGCTGAAAACGCCGATTACTGGCGATGCCCTGAAACCGGCCCAGGAACTGGACCAGATCCGGAACTTCATAGGCGGTCCGGGTCTGGTGGCGTTTTTCGATTTGCCCTGGATGCCGGTTTACCTCGCGGTGTGCTTTTACATTCATCCGCTGTTCGGTCTTTTGGCCGCCGGCCTGATGGTCATCCTCATCGCGCTGACCGTAACCACTGACCGGCAAACCCGCAAACTGATGCAGGCTTCGGCTGATGCACTGAACAAGCGCAATCATCTGGGCCAGCAAGCCCACCAGAACGCCGAGGCCCTCAAGGCCATGGGCATGTTGGCTAACACGTCGAATGTCTGGCAGAAGAATCACAGCACCTTCATCACCCTGCAACGACGCTCGATCGACATCGGTGGTTTTTACGGTGGCATTTCCAAAACCCTGCGCCAGATCGTCCAGTCGTCCGCCCTGGCGCTGGGGGCGTGGCTGGTGATCAAGGGGGACATGAGCGGCGGCACGATGATCGCAGCCTCGATTATTGTGGCGCGGACCCTGGCGCCGGCGGAGCAGGTGATTGCCACGTGGCGCAGCCTGTTGGGTGCCCAGATTGCTTGGAAGAAGTTGCTGGAAGTGTTTTCCATGTTCCCGGATGCCCAGAGCAAGACCGAGCTGCCCGTTGCCCATCGCAGTTTGCAGGTCGAAAGTATTTTTGCTGCGCCGCCCGGCGCGCAGCGCCTGACCTTGCAGAATATAAACTTCATGGTCGCCGCAGGCACCGCCGTTGGCGTGGTGGGGCCGAGTGCATCGGGCAAGTCGTCATTGGCGCGCGTGCTGGTCAACGCCTGGGCGCCGGCGCGGGGGCATGTCCGGCTCGATGGGGCGCCGTTGGACCTGCTGACCGAGCAGGCTCGCGGCAAGCTGATCGGTTATCTGCCGCAGAGCGTTGGTTTGTTCACTGGAACCGTCGCCCAGAACATCGCCCGGCTAGATCCTTCGGCACTGGACAGCGCGATTGTCAGCGCTGCGCAATTGGCCGGGGTTCATGAGCTGATCCTGCAGTTACCCCAAGGCTATGAAACCCAAGTGGGCGAGGGTGGGGTCAACCTCTCGGCCGGCCAACGCCAACGGGTGGCCCTGGCCAGGGCATTGTTTGGTGATCCGTTCCTGGTGGTCTTGGACGAGCCGAATTCAAACCTCGATGCCGAAGGCGAACAGGCGCTGGCCAAGGCCATCCTGGCGCTCAAGGCCCGTGGCGCAATCGTGGTGGTGATTGCCCATCGCACCAATATTCTGGCAGTGATCGATCAGGTACTGATCCTCGAAAACGGCGTGCAAGTCGCTTACGGCCCCAGGGATGTCGTCCTTAAACGACCTCCCGTAGCGCCTCCCAAGCCTTCCAATAATGTGGTGGAACTGGGAGCGTCGAACTGATGCATACCGATCAAGAAGTCACCCTGACCGCTTCCTTGTCCCGTCATCTGCGCTGGGGGGCGATCTCATTGGTGGTGCTGCTCGGTGGAGGGTTGACCTGGGCGGTGTGCACCAATCTGTCCGGCGCAGTGATCGCCACGGGCGTGGTGGCTGTGGAGGGGAGCGTCAAGACTATCCAGCATCCTACCGGCGGCGTCGTCGCCGAACTCCTGGTCAAGGAAGGGCAGGCAGTCGCTGCGGGGGACGTGCTGTTGCGCCTCGATGCCACATTGCCCGCTGCCAGCCAGGCCATCGTCAGTAAATCATTGAACCAGGCCTGGGCCCGTCTGGCTCGCCTGGAGGCCGAGCGGGACAATGCCAGCGAAGTGGCGATACCCCAAGAGTTGTTGACCCGCATGAGTGTGGATGAGGCCAAGGCTGTAATGGCCATCGAGCAGCAACTGTTCCTCGACCGCCGGGCTTCCCGCGAAGGCCAGAAGAAGCAGCTGCGTGAGCGTGTCCAGCAGCTCAACGAAACCATTGCCGGCCACGACATCCAGCAGAAAACCAAGCAAGAAGAAATCGAGCTGATCGACAGCGAATACCAGGCCGTCAAGAAACTGTTCGACAAAGGCATGATGACCCTCGACCGGGTCAATGCCCTGGCCCGGGGAATTGCCCGGCTGCGTGGGGAGCGGGGCCAGCTGATGGCCTCCATTGCCGAAGCGCGGGGCAAAATCGCCGAAACCGAATTGCAACGCCTTCAGGTTGACCAGACCTTCCGCAGTGAGGTGTCCCAGGAGTTGCGTGATCTGCTTGCCCGGCAGGGTGAGTTGATCGAGCGGGAAATCACTGCCAGCGACCAGCTCAAGCGCGTCGACATCATCTCGCCTATTGCCGGCCGCGTGCAGCAATTGGCGGTGCACACCATTGGCGGCGTGATTTCCCCTGCCGAAGGGTTGATGCAAATCGTCCCCGCCGATGATGAATTGCTGGTGGAGGCGAAAATCAGCGCCCAGGACATCGATCAACTGACGGTCGGGCAGTCGGCAATCTTGCGATTGAGCGCCTTCAACCGCAGCACCACGCCGGAACTGACCGGCACCGTGGTGCGCCTGTCAGCGGACTTGATTCAGGACGAACGTACCGGAATTGGCTTTTACCGGGCGGGCATCAAGATTCCTAAAAGTGAGTTGGCAAAACTCCAAGGGCTTGCCCTGGTGCCGGGGATGCCCGTGGAGTCGATGATCCAGACCGGCTCCAGGAACGTCATGTCTTATTTGCTTAAACCGATCAGCGATCATGCTCAGCGGGCCTTCCGGGAAGGATGAGGCTCTGCTGAATCAGCAGCGCGCAACCGAATCATCAACAGGGCAAGGAAGAAAAAATGGCAGTGATTAATGGGACATCGGGTACGGACACTTTGGTTGGTACTACGAGTGCGGATCAGCTATATGGGTTGGAAGGAAACGACTCGCTGAGCGGCGGGGACGGCAACGATTGGCTGGAGGGCGGTGCAGGTTCGGACACTCTCAATGGCGGGACAGGGACTGACACAGCGTCCTACGCCAATTCGACCGCTGGGGTGACAGTCAATCTGACCACAGGGACTGGACTGGGTGGGGATGCGCAGGGCGATACGTTGACAAGCATGGAAGCCGTAGTGGGCTCGTCTTTCAACGACACGCTGATCTCCCAGACCAATGGACATTCCCTACAGGGAGGGGGCGGTGATGACGTCTATGTCGTCAACGGGATCGGCGTAACAGTCTACGAGGCAGCTGGTTGGGGGAACGATGAGGTTCGGACAACACTTGCGGACCTGACGCTCGCGGCTAACGTTGAGCGCCTGACCTTTACCGGCACGGGTAATTTTATCGGTCGCGGCAATGCCTCGGACAACATCATTACCGGCGGCGCGGGTAACGATACCCTGATCGGTGGTGCAGGCGCGGACCAGTTGATTGGTGGTGCCGGTGTGGACACCGCCAGTTACGAAGACTCTGGCAATGTGACCCTGAACCTGAAAACCGGAGTACATACCGGAGCTGCGCTGGGTGACACTTTCGACGGTATCGAAACCTTCCGGGGCTCGGCCTCACTCGATACTTTCTACGCCAGTGCTGCCGCTGATAATTTGGATGGCTACTCCGGTAACGACACGCTGACTTACTCGCAGTCCGAACAGGGCGTCAACATCACGATGACTTCCGCCACGGCGGGGACAGGTGTGGGTGGTGATGCGCAGGGCGATACATTCACCAGCTTCGAGACCATCAGGGGCTCGAACTTTGGCGATGTATTTACCACCACAGCGGGTACTACCGAGTTTTATGGTGATGGCGGTAATGACGTTTACGTCATCAACGGCACTGCCAGCCAGTTCGTGCGAGAGTTTGCTGGCGGTGGTGATGATGAGGTACGCACCAATCAGGCCAATGTGACCCTGGCGACAGAGGTAGAGCGCCTGACCTTTACCGGCACGGGTAATTTTATCGGTCGCGGCAATGCCTCGGACAACATCATTACCGGCGGCGCGGGTAACGATACCCTGATCGGTGGTGCAGGCGCGGACCAGTTGATTGGTGGTGCCGGTGTAGACACCGCCAGTTACGAAGACTCTGGCAATGTGACCCTGAACCTGAAAACTGGAGTACATACCGGAGCTGCGCTGGGTGACACTTTCGACGGTATCGAAACCTTCCGGGGCTCGGCCTCACTCGATACTTTCTACGCCAGTGCTGCCGCTGATAATTTGGATGGCTACTCCGGTAACGACACGCTGACTTACTCGCAGTCCGAACAGGGCGTCAACATCACGATGACTTCCGCCACGGCGGGGACAGGTGTGGGTGGTGATGCGCAGGGCGATACATTCACCAGCTTCGAGACCATCAGGGGCTCGAACTTTGGCGATGTATTTACCACCACAGCGGGTACTACCGAGTTTTATGGTGATGGCGGTAATGACGTTTACGTCATCAACGGCACTGCCAGCCAGTTCGTGCGAGAGTTTGCTGGCGGTGGTGATGATGAGGTACGCACCAATCAGGCCAATGTGACCCTGGCGACAGAGGTGGAGCGCCTGACCTTTACCGGCACGGGTAATTTTATCGGTCGCGGCAATGCTTCGGACAACATCATCACCAGTGGCGCCGGCAACGACCTTCTGTTCGGTGGGGCCGGGGCCGACCAGTTCATCGGTGGTGAGGGAACCGATACCGTCAGCTACGCTGACAGCACTGCGGGTTTGACCATCAACACCCAAACGGGCATCCACACGGGCATCGCCACAGGGGATACCTACAGCAGCATTGAAGCCATTACCGGCTCCAACTTCAGTGATGTCTTTGTGGGTGACGCAGGCGCCAACATCTTCAACGGCGGCACTGGCCTGGACTTGTTGAGCTTCGCCAATGAGAGCTCAGGTATCACGCTGGACCTGAGTGCGCCTCTGGTGACAGGTGTCGCTGCGGGCGATAGCTACACCTCCATCGAGATTTTCCAAGGAACTGCCCAGGCTGATGCTTTCACCGGAAGTACAGGTGCTGCGGAAAACTTCATTGGTGGTGCAGGCGCTGATACGCTCAATGGCTTGGGCCGCGGCGACGGCGCCTGGTATCTGACCAGTAGCGATGCCGTGCAGGTCGACCTGCTGACGGGAACCGCGTCGGGTGGTGATGCGCAAGGCGACGTGCTGGCCAATATCGATAATCTGATCGGCTCGCAATTCAACGACACACTGACGGGCAATGCCTACTCCAACAAACTGGAAGGCGGAGCGGGTAGCGACTTGCTTTATGGCGGTGATGGCGATGACTTTATCTATGGCGGTACCGTCACGGATATCAGCACCCTTGCGCTGACGCCTTCCACTGGTGCCCAGGCCGATACGCTGTATGGCGGCAATGGCAATGACACCATGCAGAGTAGTGGCAACGACGTTGGCAGCACGCTTTACGGCGAGGCCGGCAGTGATACGTTGACGGTCTCCTCCGGTATTGCCTATGGCGGCGATGGCAACGATATCCTGACGGGAGCCGGCTACGCCTATGAACTTCATGGGGGCGCGGGTTTTGATATTTTCAATATGAATGCGTCTGGCGATGCCTATGGTGGGGAGGGTGGGGATGCCTACATCGTCAACTCAAAAAGCATGGTCGCCATTGAAGACACCGGGACGACGGGTGTGGACACTGTCAGGCTGAACAACATTCAGAGCGTCAACGACGTGCAGGTGATCAAGACCGATGCAGGCGCCTACATCTTCAACGCTGCCGATTACCAGAGCGGTAACCTGGACTCCGGTGTTTTCCTGAAAGACTGGTACGCAGGAAGCAATACCATCGAGACGTTCTTTACCAACAATGGCGACTCTTTCACTCTTCCGGTCTAAGCGTCCATCTGGCCACCGCACCATCTGTCGATTTCAGCGGATGTTGCGGTGAGATAAAACACCAACGGCAAAGCCCGCAATCAGGCTTTGCCGTTTTTTTTACCCAGCTTCCTCCACACAAAAGAAAACCCCCGATAAACCAGCGGTCTATCGGGGGTTTCTTCAGCAGGCGTCTTCACACGCCCACCCACTCAGCTTATTGGCAAGCTTCGCAATCCGGCTCGTCGATTGCGCAGGCCTTTGGCACTGGCGCAGGTCCTGCTGGAGCGGCCAGGACCGAGTCGTCACCGTGGTTACCGCCGCTGGAAACAGCGTTCAGCTTGCCGGTGTTGATGGTCGACTTCTCGGTGCTGGTGGCGGCCAGGGCACGGAGGTAGTAGGTGGTTTTCAGGCCACGGTACCAGGCCATGCGGTAGGTCACGTCCAGCTTCTTGCCCGAGGCGCCGGCGATGTACAGGTTCAGCGACTGAGCCTGGTCGATCCACTTCTGGCGACGGCTGGCGGCGTCGACGATCCACTTGGTGTCCACTTCGAACGCGGTGGCATAAAGCTCTTTGAGCTCTTGCGGGATGCGCTCGATCTGCTGCACCGAACCGTCGTAGTATTTCAGGTCGTTGATCATGACCGAGTCCCACAGGCCGCGAGCCTTGAGGTCGCGAACCAGGTACGGGTTGATCACGGTGAATTCGCCCGACAGGTTCGATTTCACATACAGGTTCTGGTAGGTCGGTTCGATCGACTGCGACACGCCAGTGATGTTGGCGATGGTGGCGGTCGGTGCGATGGCCATGATGTTGGAGTTACGGATGCCTTTCTGCACACGGGCGCGAACCGGTGCCCAGTCCAGGGATTCGTTCAGGTCAACGTCGATGTACTTTTGGCCGCGCTGGGCGATCAGGATCTGTTGCGAATCCAGCGGCAGCACGCCTTTGGACCACAGCGAACCCTGGAACGTCTCGTAGGCGCCGCGCTCGTCGGCCAGGTCGCAGGAAGCCTGGATCGCGTAGTAGCTGACCGCTTCCATGGACTTGTCGGCGAACTCGACCGCGGCATCGGAACCGTACGGGATGTGCTGCAGGTACAGCGCGTCCTGGAAGCCCATGATGCCCAGGCCGACCGGACGGTGCTTGAAGTTGGAGTTCTTCGCCTGTGGCACCGAGTAGTAGTTGATGTCGATCACGTTGTCGAGCATGCGCACGGCGGTGTTCACGGTGCGTTGCAGCTTGGCGGTGTCCAGCTTGCCGTCGGTGATGTGGTTCGGCAGGTTGATCGAGCCCAGGTTGCAAACAGCGATCTCGTCCTTGTTGGTGTTCAAGGTGATCTCGGTGCACAGGTTCGAACTGTGGACCACGCCCACGTGCTGCTGCGGGCTGCGCAGGTTGCACGGATCCTTGAAGGTCAGCCATGGGTGGCCGGTCTCGAACAGCATCGACAGCATCTTGCGCCACAGGTCTTTGGCCTGGACGACTTTGAACAGCTTGATCTTGTTGTACTCGGTCAGGGCTTCGTAGTACTCGTAGCGCTCTTCGAAGGCCTTGCCGGTCAGGTCGTGCAGGTCCGGCACTTCCGATGGCGAGAACAGGGTCCACTTGCCGTCATCGAAGACGCGCTTCATGAACAGGTCAGGGATCCAGTTGGCGGTGTTCATGTCGTGGGTACGACGACGGTCATCACCGGTGTTCTTGCGCAGCTCGATGAACTCTTCGATGTCCATGTGCCAGGTTTCCAGGTAGGCACAGACCGCGCCCTTGCGCTTGCCGCCCTGGTTGACCGCTACGGCGGTGTCGTTGACCACTTTGAGGAACGGCACGACGCCCTGGGATTTGCCGTTGGTGCCCTTGATGTACGAGCCCAATGCGCGAACCGGTGTCCAGTCGTTACCCAGGCCGCCGGCAAATTTCGACAGCATGGCGTTGTCGTGGATGGCGCCATAGATGCCCGACAGGTCGTCCGGAACGGTGGTCAGGTAGCAGCTGGAAAGCTGTGGACGCAGGGTGCCGGCGTTGAACAGGGTCGGGGTCGACGCCATGTAGTCGAAGGACGACAACAGGTTGTAGAACTCGATCGCACGGTCTTCGCGCTGCTTCTCTTCGATTGCCAGGCCCATGGCCACGCGCATGAAGAAGATCTGCGGCAGTTCGAAGCGGATACCGTCCTTGTGGATGAAGTAACGGTCGTACAGGGTTTGCAGGCCCAGGTAAGTGAACTGCTGGTCGCGCTCGTGGTTGATCGCCTTGCCGAGTTTTTCCAGGTCGAATTCGGCCAGGACCGGGTTCAGCAATTCGAACTCGATACCCTTGGCGACGTAGGCCGGCAGCGCCTTGGCGTACAGGTCGACCATTTCGTGGTGGGTCGCGCTCTCGGCGACTTCCAGGAAGCTCAGGCCTTCGGCACGCAGGGTGTCCATCAGCAAGCGGGCGGTCACGAAGGAGTAGTTCGGCTCACGCTCGACCAGGGTCCGCGCGGTCATCACCAGGGCGGTGTTGACGTCCTTGAGGGCGACGCCGTCGTAGAGGTTCTTCAGGGTTTCGCGCTGGATCAGGTCGCCGTCGACTTCTTCCAGGCCTTCGCAGGCTTCGGTGACGATGGTGTTCAAGCGGCCCATGTCCAGCGGCGCCAGGCTGCCGTCGGCGCGAGCGATGCGGATCGAAGGGTGGGCCTGGACCGGTGCGTCGGCCGGGGTGCGCGTGGCACGTTCCTTGGCGCGGGAGTCACGGTAGATCACGTAGTCGCGAGCCACTTTCTGCTCGCCGGCGCGCATCAGGGCCAGTTCGACCTGATCCTGGATTTCTTCGATGTGGATGGTGCCGCCCGAGGGCATGCGACGCTTGAAGGTCGCGGTGACTTGTTCGGTCAGGCGGGCCACGGTGTCATGGATTCGCGACGAGGCGGCAGCGGTGCCACCTTCAACTGCGAGGAACGCTTTGGTGATGGCGACGGTGATCTTGTCATCGGTGTAGGGAACGACAGTGCCGTTACGCTTGATCACACGCAATTGGCCCGGCGCGGTGGCGGACAGATCCGGGCTCGAATCGTTGGCCAGCGGCGCGGTGCCCTGCGGGTTCTCGCGAGTTGTGTCGGTGTGCATGGGTGTCTCCACATTCTCTATGTTTGTTTGGGCGCCATTACGGTGCCCACCGTTCCGTCCTGAAGCACTACAACCGACTGGGCGCCGGGCATAACAACTTCGGGACAGTAGGAAGCAGGCGTTTAATGCCGCTTCCATCCGAAGTTCTGAGTTGCGAGCCTGGGCTCGAAACCGGATTGCCAAGGTGGCAGTAATGGACTGCAACACCCGTACCGTTTCGGTCGTTTCGACCTCGAAACAGTTGCCATCCGCAGGGGCGGTCTGGGCTTGGGGAAATGCGATGTATCCGGTGAACAGAAGCAAGAAAAATCGCTTGAATTCTCTGTCCAACTTGTGTTTGGTTTTGGGCCGAAAACCCTACATGTAGGGTTTTTTACGCGGCGGGCTACAAGATAATGCGTTTTGGGGGGTGAATGCAACGTACTACCTGTGGATAAGCCTGTGCGTAATTTGTGTGCGAAACGTGGAACTGCGCTGTAGGCCGCGACCTAGCTGGAGTGGGCTATTTTTCATCGAATTACCGGATCGAAAAACAGCCCCGTGGTTTTTGCGGGCGCGGACATTACCACACTAAACCTGCCGCGACCGAACGCATTTGTTCGCTTGTTTTCTGTGCATCCGGCGTTTATACAATCGGCCCGTGCATGGGCATGTTTATCCTCCTTTAATGTGACAAAAACACGGAGGATCCTATTCGAACCTCTGGAATGGGCATTGTTGTGGCGAGGGATCCATCTGCAAGGGTTGTGGCCATCCGGTCCTTTATTTTCATAACAAGACGAGGCCCCCAGTGGAACAAGAACCCTGGCAGATATTGATCGTCGAAGATGACCAGCGGCTGGCCGAACTGACCCGTGAATACCTTGAGGGCAACGGGCTGCGCGTCGCCATTGAAGGTAACGGTGGGGTGGCGGCGGCGCGGATCATTGCCGAGCAGCCGGACCTGGTGATCCTCGACCTGATGCTTCCCGGCGAGGACGGCCTGAGCATCTGCCGCAAAGTCCGCCAGCAATACGACGGGCCGATCCTGATGCTCACCGCCCGCACCGACGACATCGACCAGATCCAGGGCCTGGACCTGGGCGCCGACGACTACGTCTGCAAACCGGTTCGTCCGCGCTTGCTGTTGGCGCGTATCCAGGCCCTTTTGCGACGCAGCGAGCCGGAGCCGTCCGTGGCGCAAAAGCAGCGACGCCTGCAGTTCGGCCCGCTGGTGGTCGACGATGCCTTGCGCGAAGCCTGGTTGCAGGGCAACGGGATCGAGCTGACCAGTGCCGAGTTCGACCTGCTGTGGCTGCTGGTGTCCAATGCCGGGCGCATCCTGTCCCGGGAAGAAATCTTCACCGCCCTGCGCGGTATCGGCTATGACGGCCAGGATCGCTCCATCGATGTGCGCATCTCGCGCATCCGACCCAAGATCGGCGACGACCCGGACCACCCGCGGCTGATCAAGACCATCCGCAGCAAAGGCTATCTGTTCGTCCCTGAAGCTTGCGTAGACCCGGCGCCGTGAACTCGATCTTCCTGCGTATATATGGCGGCATGTGTGCGGCGCTGGTGTTGGTGGCGGTCCTTGGCGTGCTGGCCCTGCACCTGCTCAACCAGACCCGCAGCGAGCAGTACCGCGAGCGCCTGGCCCACGGCACGTTTTCATTGATGGCCGACAATCTGCGACCAATGAACGACACCGAGCGGCGCCGGGCCCTGTTGGTCTGGGAGCGCCTGCTGGGTATTCCGCTGGCCTTGCAGACCTTCGCCCAGACCGATCTCGACCTCGGCCAGCGCACCCGCGTATTGCGCGGCCAGGCGTTGGTCGAGCAGACGGGGCCGCACGCGGCAAAAGTTTATCGGCTGGTCAACGATGTCGAGCAATTGATGCTGGTGGGGGAAGTCCAGCAGATCAGTGAACAACTGGCCCGGGCGACTATTTACCTGTTGGCCGACGAGCTGGTGCGCTATCCAGTAGCCGAGCAGCCCAAGCGGCTCGCGCAATTGGAGCAGGAGAAAGGCTTCGGCTTCGCGCTGCGGCTCATGACCGCCGAACAGGCGGACATGGACGAAGACCAGCGCCGTCGCGTGTCCGAGGGCGATACGGTGATGGCCTTGGGCAAAGGCGGCGACTCTATCCGGGTGTTCGCCGGCATGGTCGGCACACCGTGGGTGCTGGAGATCGGTCCGCTGTACCAGATGAACCCTTATCCGCCGCAATGGCTGGTGCTGATCGCAGCGCTGGGGCTGAGCCTGATCGGGCTGATCGTCTATCTGTTGGTGCGCCAACTGGAGCGGCGCTTGCGTGGCCTGGAGTCGGCCGCCACGCAAATCGCCCAGGGCAGCCTGGAAACCCGCGTGCCGGCCCGGGGTGCCGACTCGGTCGGGCGCCTGGCGGCAGCGTTCAACGGCATGGCCGAGCACCTTCAGCAACTGTTGGCGATCCAGCGTGAGCTGGTGCGGGCGGTGTCCCACGAATTGCGCACCCCGGTGGCGCGCCTGCGTTTCGGCCTGGAAATGATTGGCAGCGCCACCACGTCCCAGGCCCGCGACAAGTACCTGGCGGGCATGGATCACGATATCGAAGACCTGGATCGGCTGGTGGACGAGATGCTCACCTACGCGCGGCTGGAACAAGGGTCGCCGGCCCTGAACTTCCAGCGGGTGGACCTGGATGCGCTGGTCAATCAAGTGATCGATGAACTTGGGCCGTTGCGGGCCGGGGTCACGGTCGAGCGGGGCCTGTGCCTGTCGGCCGCCGACTGCGACGGTGCCTGGGTCGAGGCCGAGCCACGCTTCCTGCATCGTGCCCTGCAGAACCTGGTGGGCAATGCCATGCGCCACGCCCGTTCACGGGTGACCGTCAGCTACCAGGTGGGCCAGTTGCGCTGTCGGGTGGATGTGGAAGACGACGGGCCTGGCGTGCCGGAGGCGGCGTGGGAGCGGGTCTTCAAGCCTTTCCTGCGCCTGGATGACAGCCGCGCCCGGGCTTCCGGCGGCCACGGTCTGGGGCTTTCAATCGTGCGGCGAATCATTCACTGGCACGACGGCCGGGCGCTGATCGGCAAGAGCAAGAGCCTGGGCGGAGCCTGTTTCAGCTTGAGTTGGCCGAGGCATCAGGATCGGTCTTGAGGGAGGCGGCGCTTGATTGTCCGCCTTCGCGGGCAAGCCCGCTCCCACAGGGTGGACCGCATTTCAAATGTGGGAGCGGGCTTGCTCGCGAAGATGGCCTTTCAGGCGCTGTAAATCTCAGGCCTTGATACTTACCAGGCTCAACAATTGCCCATCCTTGACCCCAAACTGCGCCTGTAATTCACGGCCATGGCGCCATTCGGTCGACAGGTCTGTCAGCAACCGCAGCCGCACCTGCCCGTCATGTGTCCATTCCAGCACCTCGGCATGCTCGAAATAAAAGCGCTGCCCAACGATGGGGTACAGCGCCTTGAACAAGCTTTCCTTTACCGAAAAGGTCAGCGTCACCAACAGGGCCCGGTCTTCACGGGCAAGCGTTGCCATGCGCAGCAGTTCTGGCGGGGTGAGGATTTCACCGGCCAGGCGTTCGGCGCGCTCGGGATCGAGCAGGTTTTCCAGGTCCATGCCCAGTCCGTACCAGTCACTTTTTCGGGCGACGATGGCCGCCGCACGGCCGGTGCTGTGGGTGATGGAGCCGCTGACATGGGCCGGCCACACCGGCGCGCGGTCTTCGCCGATGGCCGGAACGCAGGGCTGGCCGTCAAGCCGTTGCAAGGCCGCCCGGGCGCAGATCCGACCGGCCAGGAACTCTGCCTGACGCTTGGCCACCGAACGCTGGATGCTCGGCGGCGGCTCGATGGCACTGTTCGAAAAGTCTTTGCCGGTCAGCAACTGCGAATCGAAGCGAGTGCTCAGCAGCACTGTACCGGGCAGGACTTCAGGCAACAGCCAGAGGTCATCCAGGGGCGAGCAGCAGGCGGGCAGGTCGGGGAGTGCGTTCATGCCCGGCATTTTGCCGGGTTGGCTTGAGACTGGGTAGTGGGGGGAGCCTGATGGGTGAGATCAGGCTTTGTGCGGCGAGGGAGCAAGCTCCCTCAGGGTTAGGTGTTAGCCGAAGATTTTCTTGAAAAACGCCTTCATGTCCGCCCAGGATTTTTCATCGGCTTGCTTGTTGTAGCCAATGTCCGGCCCGCCATGTTCACCGTGGCTCAGGCGGTCGGCGTCCGGGTTGCTGAAGCCGTGCTTGGCGCCTTCGAGGCTGACGAATTTATAGTCGGCCCCGGCCTTGTCCATCTCGCCCTTGAAGGCGGTGACGTTGTCTTCGGTGACCATGCTGTCCAGCGCGCCATGCTCCACCAGGATTTTGGCCTTGACGCTGCCGGGCGTGGCCGGGGTATTGGTCACCAGCGCACCGTGGAAACTCACCACACCGGCCAGCGGAACACCCTGGCGCGCGGCGTCCAGTACCACTTTGCCGCCGAAGCAGTAACCGATGGCCGCCAGTTTGTCCGGATCGGTCTGGGGTTGTTTCGTCAACAGGTCGAGCCCGGCCTGGAAGCGCGCGCTGGCCGCCTTGCCGTCCTTGAGCGCTGCCTGCATGAATGCCATGGCGTCCTTGGGGTGCTCGGTGTTCTTGCCGTCGCCGTACATGTCGATGGCCAGGGCGCTGTAGCCGAGGCCGGCGAGGTCACGGGCGCGGCGCTTGGCGTAATCGTTCAGGCCCCACCACTCATGCACCACTACCACGCCCGGGCGCGGCCCTTTGACGGCATCGTCGTAGGCGTAGTAACCGATCAGCTTGGTGCCGTCGGCACTGGTGTAGGGGATCTCCTGGGTCTGGATGGCGGCGTGGCTCGCGCCGCTTAACGCCAGAAGTACTACAGCAAGCAACCTGCGCATGGTGGATCTCCTTGAAAAACCGATTTGTGAGGCAAGACACTTTAGCCGATTCATTCAGCGCAGGTTCAGAGAGCGTTCAAGGGGTGTTCAGGGAGCGCTGGTTAACGTGGCTGCGACTTCACACATTACCCACGCTTCAAAGGAGCTTGACCATGACGCACATGAAAAAACTGCTGCTGGCCTTTACCGTACTGGGCGCCAGCGCCATGGCCCACGCCGATGACAATTTCGCCAGCCTGACCCTTGGCCAGACCAGCGACAAGGTCAAGAAATCCAATGCCCTGAACGACAATCTGAACCACCCGAACGCCGATGGCATCATTGGCAAGGACTCCACCTATGGCGTTCGCCTGGGCAAGCAAAACGACCAGGGCCGCTACTACGCGACCTACGACAACGTCTCGGGGACTCATAACGGCATCAAGCTGCGGCAGGAAAACCTGCTGGGCAGCTACGATGTGTTTTATCCGGTCACCAGCAGCACCAAACTGTTCGGCGGTGGCACGGCGGGCGTGACCAAACTGACCCAGGATTCGCCGGGCTTCAGCCGCGACAGCGACATTGGTTACGCAGTGGGCTTACAAGGGGGCGTGTTGCAGCAAATTTCGCAAAACACCTCGGTGGAACTGGGGTACCGTTACCTGCGCAGCAACGCCAGCACCGAGATGAGCCCCCATGGCGGCGACAAGGTCGGTTCGCTGGACCTGACCAGCAGCGCCCAGACTTACCTGTCCGCCAACTACACGTTCTAAGCGGCTGAGGGTGAGCGTATCCAGCCGGATCGGCCAACGACGATCCGGCGTCTTACGTTGAGGTGCGCAACACTGGATTGTTTGATTTGCCTGGGGAGGCTTCATGAAATTACTGGTCGTCGAAGACGAAGCGCTGTTGCGTCATCATCTGCAAACCCGTCTTACCGACAGCGGCCATGTGGTGCAGGCCGTGGCCAATGCCGAGGAAGCCTTGTACCAGGTCGGTGAATTCAACCACGATCTGGCGGTGATCGACCTGGGCTTGCCGGGCATCAGCGGGCTCGAGCTCATCCGCCGCCTGCGGTCCCAGGACAAGACATTTCCGATCCTGATACTGACCGCCCGTGGCAACTGGCAGGACAAGGTCGAAGGCCTGGCTGCCGGAGCCGATGACTATGTGGTCAAGCCGTTCCAGTTCGAAGAACTGGAAGCCCGGTTGAATGCGCTGTTGCGTCGCTCCAGCGGTTTCACCCAATCGACCATCGTCGCCGGCCCGCTGTCGCTGGACCTCAACCGCAAGCAGGCGTCCCTGGGCGAGGAACCGCTGGCGTTGACCGCCTACGAATACCGCATTCTTGAATACCTGATGCGTCACCACCAGCAGGTGGTCGCCAAGGACCGCTTGATGGAGCAGCTTTACCCCGATGACGACGAGCGCGACCCCAATGTCATCGAAGTGCTGGTCGGGCGCCTGCGCCGCAAACTCGAAGCCCCGGCCGGCTTCAAGCCGATCGATACCGTGCGTGGCCTGGGTTACCTGTTCAACGAGCGCTGCCAGTGATTCGTTCGCTACGGCTGCGGTTGATGCTGGCGGCCATGACCCTGGCGGTGCTGTTCATGCTGGCGCTGCTGCCAGCCATGCAAGGCGCGTTCAGCCTGGCATTGCAGGAATCCATCGAGCAACGGCTGGCCTCGGACGTGACCACGCTGATTTCCGCCGCCCGAGTGGAAAACAATCGGTTGAAGATGCCGGAGCAATTGCCCGATGAGCGCTTCAACCTCGCCGATGCTCGCCTGCTTGGCTATATCTATGACCGCGAGGGACGGCTGGTCTGGCGCTCGAAGGCGACTCAGGAAGAGAACATCAACTACACCCCGCGCTATGACGGCCAGGGCAACCAGTTCGCGCGTATCCGTGAAAACAACGGCCAGGAATTTTTTGTCTATGACGTCGAGATCAAGCTGCTCGGCGGTCAGAATGCGGCGTTCAGCATCGTCACCCTGCAACCGGTTCGCGACTACGAAGTGACCCTGCAAGGGCTACGGGACAACCTTTACCTGGGCTTCGGCGCGGCTCTGCTGGTGTTGCTGGCCCTGTTGTGGATCGGCCTGACGTGGGGCCTGCGGGCGCTGCGGCGCTTGAGCCAGGAGCTGGATGAAATCGAAAGCGGCACCCGGGAAAGCCTCAGCACCGAGCATCCTCGGGAGCTGTTGCGCCTGACCGGTTCCCTCAACCGCCTGCTGTACAGCGAGCGCGAGCAGCGCAGCCGCTATCGTGACTCCCTCGATGACCTGGCCCACAGCCTGAAGACCCCGCTGGCGGTGCTGCAGGGTGTCAGCGAAGACATGGCCCGGCGCCCCGGGGAACGTGGGCAAGCCTGGGTGTTGCAAACCCAGATCGAACGCATGAGCCAGCAGATCGGCTACCAGCTGCAGCGCGCCAGCCTGCGCAAAAGCGGGCTGGTGCGCCATCAGGTGCGATTGCGCCCGGTGCTGCAAAGCCTGTGCGACACCTTGGACAAGGTCTATCGCGACAAACAGGTGCATGTGGTTTTCGATCTGCCGGAACACTGCCAGGTGCCGATCGAGCAGGGCGCTTTACTGGAAATGCTTGGCAATCTGCTGGAAAACGCTTACCGGCTATGCCTGGGCGAAGTCCGCGTCAGTGTGCACCAGACCCTCGGCGGCACCGAGTTGAGCATTGAAGACGACGGGCCGGGTGTGCCGCCGGATCAGCGCGCGCGGATTCTCCAGCGTGGCGAACGGCTTGACCGCCAGCACCCGGGACAGGGCATCGGCCTGGCGGTGGTCAAGGACATCATCGAGAGCTACGGCGCCCAGTTGACCCTGGGGGATTCGGAGCTGGGCGGGGCGGCGTTTCGGATTCATTTTCCGGCGGTGTGACAGAAATTTTTCCGGTGCTTGCTGGCCCCTGTGGCGAGGGAGCTTGCTCCCGCTCGATTGCGCAGCAATCGCAAAAAAACGGGGCCGCTGCGCAGCCCAGCGGGAGCAAGCTCCCTCGCCACGGGCACCGGTAGATACACCGAAAAAGTTAAACGTGATGACTCAGCTCTCCCGTTCCCGATAAGCACCCGGCGTCACCCCTGTCCACTTCTTGAACGCCCGGTGGAACGCCGACGGCTCCGAGAACCCCAGTTGCTCGGCAATCTGCTGCAACGACAGGTCCGCGCGGCCCAGATGGTAGATGGCGATATCCCGCCGCAGCTGGTCCTTGAGCTCCTGGAAGCTGGTGCCTTCTTCGCGCAAATGCCGGCGCAACGTCTGCGGACTGATGTGCAAATGAGCGGCGACAGTCTCCAGGTCAGGCCAGCGATCCGTGTCGCGGCTCAACAGGCGGCGCAATTGGCTGCTCAGGCTATGGCCGTCGTCCGGGCGCGACAGCAGGTCGGCGGGGGAGCGTTCGAGAAAATGCTTGAGGGTCCGCTCGTCTTGCAGCAGCGGCATATCCAGGTAGCGGCTGCGGAATAACAGGCTGGTGTCCGGCGCGTCGAACACCAGCGGGCAGGGAAACAGCAAGTCGTATTCGGCGCCGTGGGCGGGCTTGGTGTAGCCGAAGGTCGCTTGCTCCAGGACGATGCGCTGGCCGATCAGCCAACTGGCGAGGCGATGCCAGACCACCAGCAGGCTTTCACTCAGGAAGTGATCCGGGTCCTGCAGCGTCGATTCGTCCAGCACCAGGCGCACCCGTTCACCTTCGCTCACCAGCGTCAGACGCGGGGCATCGGCGAACAGGCTGTAGAACAACAGGCCGCGTTGAAGCGCTTTTTCCAGGGTGCGACAGTGGATCAACGCGTGGCACATCATCGCGAATGTCCCCGGTTTACTCGGGGCCTGGCCGAAGCCCAGGTATTCATCATCAAGGCTTTGCCACAGCGCTTGCAGCAGCCGGGCGAACTGTTCCGGCGCGATTCGCGCGCGCGGTTCGTCCAGCAGTTCCGGGCTGATGCCCAGTTGTTGCAGCAAGGGTAAATAGTCGAACCCTTGCCGGCGCGCACCGCCCAGGGCGGCGCGGGCGAAGTGACTGGCGATCGTGCGTTGGCGCATGGCAGAAATCCGTCCGTTCAAGCGCGCGATGGTAGCAGGGGCTCGACGCTCGGCAAGGCGGATATCCGCCAAATCCTGGAGCTGCAAGCAGGCCATTGGCGGAAATTCGCCACTTGCACGCCTTGTTTAACACCCATGTGAAATCCGCCAAGCCGTCTGCTATACCGGATGTAGGACGTTTGTTGAAAATGGCACGCGGTTTGCGATGCGTTACGTAGGTCTGCCGCGTGCAGCCGACAAAACAAATCCCTCCAGTTGCAGGAGGGTTCGCAATTAAGGTGCCGTGGACGACAGGTGGAAGTCGTCGAACGGGACTCTTGAGGAAGGTTTGCCATGACGACTCGTCAGCCACTGTACAAATCCCTGTATTTCCAGGTGATCGTAGCCATTGCCATCGGTATTTTGCTCGGCCACTTCTACCCGCAGACCGGCGTTGCCCTCAAGCCATTCGGCGACGGCTTCATCAAACTGATCAAAATGGTCATCGCCCCGATCATCTTCTGTACCGTCGTCAGCGGCATCGCCGGCATGCAGAACATGAAATCGGTCGGCAAGACCGGCGGCTACGCGCTGCTGTACTTCGAAATCGTTTCCACCATCGCCCTGCTGATCGGCCTGGTCGTGGTCAACGTCGTGCAACCGGGCAACGGCATGCACATCGACGTGTCGACCCTGGACACCAGCAAGATCGCCGGTTTCATCTCGGCCGGTAAAGACCAAAGCATCATCGCCTTCATCCTCAACGTGATTCCGAACACCATCGTCGGCGCATTCGCCAACGGCGACATCCTGCAAGTGCTGATGTTCTCGGTGATCTTCGGTTTCGCCCTGCATCGCCTGGGTGCCTACGGCAAGCCGGTGCTGGACTTCATCGATCGCTTCGCCCACGTGATGTTCATCATCATCAACATGATCATGAAGCTGGCGCCACTGGGTGCTTTCGGTGCCATGGCGTTCACCATCGGCGCCTACGGTGTCGGTTCGCTGGTGCAACTGGGCCAGTTGATGATCTGCTTCTACATCACCTGTGTGGTGTTCGTGCTGGTCGTGCTGGGCGCCATCTGCCGCGCTCACGGCTTCAGCGTCGTCAAGCTGATTCGCTACATCCGTGAAGAACTGTTGATCGTGCTGGGTACTTCCTCCTCCGAATCGGCCCTGCCGCGCATGCTGATCAAGATGGAGCGCCTGGGTGCCAAGAAATCGGTCGTGGGCCTGGTTATCCCGACTGGCTACTCGTTCAACCTCGACGGTACTTCGATCTACCTGACCATGGCCGCGGTGTTCATCGCCCAGGCCACTGACACCCCGATGGACCTGACTCACCAGATCACCCTGTTGCTGGTGCTGCTGCTGTCCTCCAAAGGCGCTGCGGGCGTGACCGGCAGTGGCTTCATCGTGCTGGCGGCGACCCTGTCGGCCGTGGGCACCTTGCCGGTGGCCGGCCTGGCGCTGATCCTCGGTATCGACCGCTTCATGTCCGAAGCCCGCGCCCTGACCAACCTGGTGGGCAACGCTGTCGCGACCATCGTGGTTGCCAAGTGGGTCAAGGAGCTGGACGAAGATCAACTGCACACTGAGCTGGCTTCCGGTGGTCGCGGTATCTCCGATGTTCGTGAAGATGACGAGCAGATCGCGGCGGCGCAGATTGCGGCGGCTGAAACCTCTACTTCCGGCGCTGTGAAGTAATCTTCAGGCTCTAATGAAAAACCCGCTTCGGCGGGTTTTTTATTGGCTCAATTTTGAAGCCTGCGTGCTTCTGTGGCGAGGGAGCAAGCTCCCTCGCCACAATGGGGTTCACACTGAGCGCAATGGTCATCCCCAGTGACACCTGTGGTAATTGCCTCGCCGCAAACGCCTGCCTAGTCTTTAGCCATTGTCCCTAGGAGATTGCCCATGCAAGGCCCACTGGCATCGCTCAAGGTTCTGGATTTCTCGACCCTGTTGCCTGGCCCGTTCGCCTCGCTGCTATTGGCGGACATGGGCGCCGAGGTGTTGCGCATCGAATCACCGACTCGCCCGGACCTCTTGCGAATACTGCCGCCCCATGACCAAGGGGTCTCGGCCAGCCACGCCTATCTCAACCGCAACAAGCGCAGCCTTGCGCTGGACCTCAAGCAGCCGCAAGCGCTGGAAGTGATCAGGCAATTGCTGGGGGGCTACGACATTCTCTTGGAACAGTTTCGCCCTGGCGTGATGGAGCGGCTGGGGCTGGGGTACGAAACCCTGAAGGCGATCAATCCCCGGCTGATCTACGTTTCAATCACCGGCTACGGCCAGACCGGGCCCTACAAGGATCGCGCCGGCCATGACATCAACTACCTGGCCCTGGCGGGCCTGGCCAGCCACACCGGCCGTGCCGACAGCGGCCCGTTGCCATTGGCGATCCAGGCGGCGGACATAGCCGGTGGGTCGTTGCACGGGGTGATCGGCCTGCTGGCGGCGGTGATTGCCCGTCAGCAGACCGGGCAAGGCCAGCACCTGGACGTCAGCATGACCGATTGCGTGTTCAGCCTGAACGCCATGGCCGGTGCCGGCTACCTGGCCTGCGGTGTGGAGCCGGGTCCGGAAAACCAACTACTCAATGGCGGCAGTTTCTACGACTACTACCGCACCCGGGACGGACGCTGGATGTCCGTGGGTAGCCTGGAGCCGGCGTTCATGCTGGCTTTGTGCGAAGCCCTCGGGCGACCGGAGTTGGCGGCCCATGGCTTGTCGCCGAAACCCGAGCAGCAACGCACGCTCAAGCAGGCCTTGCAAACCGAGTTCGAGAAGCATGATTTCACCGAGCTTTGCCGTCTGTTTGCGCAGATCGATGCTTGCGTCGAGCCGGTCCTGAGCCTGGAAGAAGCCATAGGGCACCCGCAATTGCGAGCCCGGGACGTGGTGACCCAGGTGCCTCGGGGCGACGGTTCGAGCCAGACGCAGATGGCCTGCCCACTGAAGTTTTCCGAAGGGCTGCCCGAGCCTCGGCATATTGGCGCGGGGTTGGGGGAACACACCGACCAGGTGCTGGGGGAGTTGGGGTTCAGTGCGCAGCGGATTGCCGAGTTGCGGGCTGTTGGGGTGGTTTTGTAGTGTTCTTCAGGGCCTCTTCGCGAGCAAGCCCGCTCCCACACTGGACCTTTGGCGTCCACAACTCCCCTACTGTGGGAGCGGGCTTGCTCGCGAAGAGGCCAGCCCAGGCGCCACCTAAACCTGCTACTCCACCCGCGTCTCCCCGCTGAACACCAAGGTATTGCGGCAACTGCGGCACAGATACCGTCGCCCCTGGCGCACCAGGCTGTGGCGCTGGGCCGAGAACGGGAAATCACTGCCATCGCACGGGCATTTGTAGATGTAGCGGGTCACACTGCGGCGTTTGATTGCGTAGGTGTGGCAACGGTTGGGCGGTAGTTCGTAGACCCCGCGCATGATCAGTTGCCACTCTTCGCCGTGGGCCTGGATACGGTCGCCAAACAATTGATGAGCGATCAGGTGCGCGACTTCGTGGGCGACGGTCTGCTTGAGGAAGTCTTCGGCGTTTTCTTGGTACAACTGTGGATTGAAGCGCAACAGATTTTCATGCAGGTGCGCGACACCGGCCTTCTGGCCACGCAATTTGAAGCTGACCACTGGGCGTTTGAAAGGACGTTTGAAAAAGGATTCGGCTTGTTGGTAACACTCTTCGACGCGGGTATTGAGTTGCTCAAGCATGCTTTACGGGTCTCCAGAAACCCGAGTATGCCGCAAGCCTTCAGCGTTGCGAATCGCTCAGGCGCCCAGCGGTCATTTTTCCAGGGGCTCAAACACAGAAAGGCCGCCTTGCGGCGGCCTGTGCGGGCAGATCTGTTCTTTTTGTGAGAGAGCCTCGGTTGTTCAGTTGGTATAGACCGGGCCGACGCCCAGCCCCCAGACGATCACCGTGAATGCCATGATTGCCACCAGCACCACCAGGCCAACGGCCAGCACTGAACTGGAGAACAGGAAGCCTTCATCCTGCGGAATATTCATGAAGGTGGGCAGGCCGACGTAAAGCAAATAGACCGTGTAGCAGATAGCTGCCGTGCCGACGATCATCCCCAGCCACATGTGTGGGTAGAGCGCCGCCAGGCCGCCGATGAACAGCGGTGTCGCGGTGTAGGTGGCGAACGCGACGCAACGGGCCAGGCTCGGGTTGGCGTCGTAGGTACGGGCCATCCAGTGGATGAAAGCGCCCATCACCGCCACACCGCCCAACATGGCCAGGTAGGACATGACGGTCATCCACAGCGCGCTTTCCTGGGTCAGCATCACCGGTGGGCGATTGCCGATGACCCATCCCACCTGGGTGGTGCCGATGAACGCCGATATCGCGGGGATGGCCGCCAGGATCAGCGTGTGGGTGAGGTACATGTGGCTGATGCTTTCCTCCTGATCGCCACGGATGTCTTTCCATTCTTGATCAGGGTGGGTAAAGAGCCCCACGACATGATGGATCATAGCCAGTCACTCCTTTGTTATTGCCATCGCCCCCCAACGGAGCGCCTACGGGCCAAGGTGGCCAAGTAAGTAAAGGTCTGAATATGTGTGCGACCTTATGTCGCAGTATAGAAAGGAGTTATCGCCAGGGGGATGGGTGGCTTAGAGCAAATCGCGCTGTAAAAAAGCTGCCTAATCGCGGCTTGATCTGTGTCCCCAACCCTACGGCCCAAGAGGTCCCCCCGTGGCGAGGGAGCTTGCTCCCGCTCGGTTGCGCAGCGACCGCAAAATCTTAGGGCTGCTGCGCACCCCAGCGGGAGCAAGCTCCCTCGCCACCCGGGGGGCGGTGCCATACCGGAGGTTTTTTGCGTAAAATGCCGCCCTTTCGTCACACCTCACGGATTTCGCGTCATGGGCACTCTTACGGTCAACCAGAACAAACTGCAAAAGCGCCTGCGCCGCCTGGCCGGTGAGGCGGTCGCCGATTTCAATATGATCGAGGACGGCGACAAGGTCATGGTCTGCCTGTCCGGCGGCAAGGACAGCTACACCTTGCTTGATGTGCTGATGCACCTGCAGAAGGTGGCGCCGATCAAGTTCGACATCGTCGCGGTGAACATGGACCAGAAGCAGCCCGGGTTTCCCGAGCATGTGCTGCCGGCGTACCTCGAATCGCTCGGCGTGGAATATCACATCGTCGAAAAAGACACCTATTCGGTGGTCAAGGAACTGATCCCCGAAGGCAAGACCACCTGTTCGCTGTGTTCGCGCCTGCGGCGCGGAACCCTCTATACCTTCGCCGATGAGATCGGGGCGACCAAGATGGCCCTGGGTCACCACCGCGATGACATCGTCGAGACGTTCTTCCTGAACATGTTCTACAACGGCTCGCTCAAGGCCATGCCGCCCAAGCTGCGTGCCGATGACGGGCGCAACGTGGTGATCCGCCCGCTGGCGTATTGCAACGAAAAAGATATCCAGGCGTATTCGGACTTCAAGCAATTCCCGATCATCCCCTGCAACTTGTGCGGCTCCCAAGAGAACTTGCAGCGCCAGGTGGTCAAGGAAATGCTCCAGGAGTGGGAGCGCAAGACCCCAGGACGTACCGAGAGCATCTTCCGTGGCTTGCAGAACGTCATCCCGTCGCAACTGGCGGACCGCAACCTGTTCGACTTTACCAACCTGCGCATCGACGAAAACGCCACGCCGCGGTTCGTCAACGTGGTGAACCTCTGACGCTTGCGACAGCTTCCATACACGGCGCTTGCGAGCGCCGTTTTCATTTTGAACCCCAGGAGAGGGCATGCGCGATTACAAGTGGCTGCACGAGTATTGTCTGAACCGTTTCGGTTCGGCGGCTGAACTGGAAGCCCACCTGCCGGTGCCCAAGACCCCGGCGCAATTGCGCAAGATCAGCGACGACCGCTATCTCTCGACCATGGCGCTGAGGGTGTTCCGCGCGGGTCTCAAGCACAGCCTGGTGGACGCCAAGTGGCCGGCATTCGAAGAAGTGTTCTTCAAATTCGATCCGGAAAAGGTCGTGCTCATGAGCGCCGAACACTTGGAGCGACTGATGCAAGATGCGCGGATCATCCGCCACCTGGGCAAGCTCAAGAGCGTGCCGCGCAACGCGCAACTGATATTGGATGTGGCCCATGAAAAGGGCAGTTTCGGCGCGCTGGTGGCTGACTGGCCAGTGACTGATATCGTGGGCCTGTGGACCTATCTGAAAAAACACGGCCATCAGATGGGCGGTCACTCGGCGCCGCGCTACTTGCGGATGATGGGCAAGGACACCTTTACGTCCAGTTATGACGTAGTGGCAGCGCTCAATGCCCAGGACATCATCGACAAAGTCCCCACCAGCCAGCGGGACCTGGCGGTGATGCAGAATGCTTTCAACCAGTGGCATGAAGAGAGTGGGGGAAGGCCCATGAGCCAGATATCGATGATGCTGGCGTATACCGTCAATCATTGAGGCCGCGTCGCGCCCTTCGCGAGCAGGCTCGCTCCCACAGAGGCGTGCATTTCAAATGTGGGAGCGAGCCTGCTCGCGATAGCGGTGTATCAGGCGACAGAAATCTCGCCTTCCCCCGCCAGCCGCCGGTTCAACTGAAACCGCCAGCGCACATACAGCAAGGCCGAGCAGAACACCGCCACGCTCGCCATCATTTCAAGCACGCCGAACCACTGCCGGTTCGGGTCATAGGCCGCCAGCGCGCCCTTGATGAAATACAGGTTCACCACAAAGCACATCCACGAATGCCCGCGAGCGCTGCCGATGAGCATGCCTGGCGCCAGGATCAGCAACGGCACCAGTTCAATCAGCAGAATGACCCAGGGCCTTGCGCCGTGCAGGTCGGCGACCAACAGGTAATAAGCACTGAGCAAACCCACCAGCCCGAGAAAGCACAGCAGGCTGACGACGCGGGCGATGCGTACGCGCGGCTCCAGCCACTCCAAGGGCGGCAGGATTTTCGGCTTCTTAGCCACGGCCGTTCTCCAGCAGATGCGCGGTTTTCGCCAAGCGCGAGCCCAGGGCCCGGCACAGGGCGATCTCGTGCTCGTTCAGGCCGCTTTTGCCGTCGGCACCGGCGTGATGGCTCGGGCCATACGGCGTACCGCCACCCACGGTATCGATCAAGGCCGATTCGCTGTAGGGCAGGCCGGTGATCAGCATGCCGTGATGCAACAGCGGCAGCATCATCGACAGCAGGGTGGTTTCCTGGCCGCCGTGAAGGCTGGCGGTGGAAGTGAACACCCCGGCGGGCTTGCCCACCAGGGCGCCGGTCAGCCAGAGATTGCTGGTACCGTCGAGAAAGTATTTCAGCGGCGCGGCCATATTGCCGAAACGGGTCGGGCTGCCCAGCGCAAGTCCGGCGCAGTTTTTCAGGTCGTCGAGGCTGGCGTACAGCGGGCCTTGCTCAGGAATGTCCGGTGACACTGCTTCGCACTCGGTGGAAATCGCCGGCACCGTGCGCAGCCTGGCTTCCAGCCCGGCCTGCTCGATGCCGCGGGCGATCTGCCTGGCCATCTCATTGGTGGAGCCGCTGCGGCTGTAATACAACACCAGGATGTACGGCGTGGTCACGGCAGGATCTCCAGGATCTTCTCCGGTGGACGACCGATCATGGCCTTTTCACCGGATTCGAGAATCGGTCGCTCCATGAGCTTCGGGTGGGCGGCGATAGCGGCGATCAACTGGGCCTGGCTCAGGCTTTGGTCGGCCAGGTTCAGCGTTGCGTACTCCTCTTCGCCGGTACGCAGCAATTGCCGGGCGGTGATGCCGAGCTTGCCCAGGAGACGTTCGAGCTGCGTGGCGTCGAGCGGGGTTTCCAAGTAGCGGACCACCGTGGGCGTCAGGCCGCGGGCCTCCAGCAGTTCCAGCGCACCGCGGGATTTCGAGCAGCGCGGGTTGTGATAAAGCGTCAGATCGGTCATGAGCGGGTCGCATCTTGCGTAAGGTGGCGGCTATTCTACTGTGCCGCGAGGCCTTGAGCACATCGAGAGGCGATCGGTCGCGGCAGCGTTCACATTCAGACAAGGACTGGCACATGGCAAGGCGATTGACGGCGGCACTGACATTCATGGGCATCTTGTTGCTCGCCGGCTGCGGGAACGACTACGGCGTGGACCAGAACGGCCAGGCGATCGCCTCGCAACGGCTGGACAAGCAATGGGTAGTGCTCAATTACTGGGCAGAGTGGTGCGCGCCATGTCGCACCGAAATCCCGGAGTTCAATGCCCTGGCTGAGCAGCTCAAGGGGCGCAACGTCGGCGTGTTCGGGGTCAATTTCGACCAGGTGCAGGGCGAAGAACTCAAGAGTGCCAGTGACAAGATGGGGATTGGCTTCACGGTGCTGGCCCGCGATCCCGCGGAAATCTTCGACCTGCCTCGCAGCGAAGGGCTGCCGGTGACGTACATCATCGATAACCAGGGCAAGGTGCGCGAGCAGTTGCTGGGGGAGCAGACCGCAGCGGGGGTGATGGCGAAGCTAGAGGCGTTGCAGGCGCTTGAATAACCCCGGTTTCGGCAGATGGCTTTATGTGGCGAGGGAGCTTGCTCCCGCTGGACTGCGCAGCAGGCCCCTGCGTCCTTTCCGACACTGGGGTGACAGATACATTTTGGGGCTGCTTCGCAGCCCAGCGGGAGCAAGCTCCCTCGCCACAGGGGGCAGTCTCAGCCTTCCTCCAACCACCAGCGCAGCGGCTTGCCCTGGGCTGGCCAGAAGCGCATTTGCTCGATGGGCGAGACGTCCCAGCGTTCGACCTTTTCCAACGCCTGCAAGAAGCGCGTCTCTTGCTCCATCACCGCCGGGGCACACAGCTTGCGGGTGCTGCCGACCTTGCCGAAGCTCAAGCGATGGCCTTCCAGGGTATAGGGGGCGAACCAGTGGTTGCAGCCGCCGTTGCCATAGGCCCGGCCGTCATCGCCAAGCGTAATGGTCAGGTGGCTGTAGTCCATCAATGGCCGTTCACCGATCCATTCCAGGATGTAGCTGCGGTTGTGCTGCAGTTGCACCGGTTCGGCAGCGCAACCCATCAGACCGGCGCTGATCAGCGCCGCCAGGGCCAAACGTTTCATCAGGCCGCTTCCTGGCATTTGGGGCACAGGTGCTTTTCGCCGACGGTGGTCCAACCCAGTTCGGCGATGCGCGCGCTGGCCGCCGGCTTCTGGGCCTTGACGCCGAGCTTGGCATCGACGGCGAATTCGAAGCTCAGTGCCTTGGCGCAACCGTCACAGTTGACCTCCCAGGTATGGATCGCCAGTTCGCCAAATACCGGACCGGTGGTCATGGCGGTCCACTGGCCCATGGGTTTGAGCAAGTGCCGGACGGTGTCCACGGTCAGGCGCATGGACAAATCCTTGCTGCCCTTGAGGGTAACGAGCAATACATCGTTGGCCTGGATCGAACCGCCATTACCGGTGACCTGATAGCGGCCCGGCGCCAGGGCGCGGACTTCGGTCAGGGTGTGCTGGGGGTTCATCAGGGTGTAGCGGAAATCGTGTTCGGCCATGGGTCCTCCAAATAGGCGCGACATGCTAGCACGGGGCATGGCTGGGGATGGTCTTGATGCCGGCCAACCATAGAGCTGACCGACGAAACTCCATCTCTGTGGGAGCGGGCTTGCTCGCGAAAGCGGCGTGTCAGTTCATGAATGTGGTTCTGACACACCGCCTTCGCGAGCAAGCCCGCTCCCACGGGGGGGCTCAGGCTTAGTGGTCCACCAGGTTCCTCGGTGCGCCGGCGGCCCAGGCAGCGATGTTATCCAGAGTGGTCATGGCAATCGCAGCCAGGGCCTCGTGGGTCAGGAATGCCTGGTGGGCGGTAATGATTACGTTGGGAAAGGTCAACAGCCGTGCCAGCACGTCGTCCTGCAAGGGCTGGTCGGAGCGGTCCTTGAAAAACAGATCGGCCTCTTCCTCATACACGTCCAGCCCCAGGTAACCCAGCTGGCCGCTTTTCAACGCCTCGATCAGCGCCGGTGTATTCACCAGGCCGCCGCGCCCGGTGTTGATCAGCATGGCGCCGCGCTGCATCGTCGCCAGCGATCGGGCATTGATCAGGTGTCGACTCTGTTCGTTGAGCGGGCAATGCAGACTGATGATCTGCGCTTGCGCCAGCAGATCGGCCAGGGGCAAGTAGCGAGCCCCCAAGGCTTCGACCTGAGGGTTGGGGTAGGGGTCGTATGCCAGCAACTGGCAGCCGAAACCGGCCATGATCCGCGCAAATGTCGCGCCGATCTGCCCAGTGCCGATCACGCCGACGGTCTTGCCCACCAGGTCGAAGCCGGTCAGCCCATGAAGACTGAAATTACCGTCGCGGGTGCGGTTGTAGGCACGGTGCAGGCAGCGATTGAGCGCCATGATCAGCGCCACGGCATGTTCGGCCACTGCATGGGGCGAGTAGGCGGGCACCCGCACGATGCTCAACCCCAGGCGCTTTGCGGCGGGCAAGTCGACATGGTTGTAGCCGGCCGAGCGCAGCGCGATCAACCGGGTGCCGCCATGGGCCAGTCGTTCCAGTACCGGGGCGCTGAGGTCATCATTGATGAACGCACAGACCACTTCATGCCGTTCGGCCAGGGACACGGTGTCCAGGCTCAAGCGAGCCGGCTGGAACTGCAACTCCAGGCCGGCGGGCGGCGGGGCTTTGCTGAAACTGTCACGGTCGTAGGTCTGGCTGCTGAAAAGAATAGCGCGCATGGCGGCCTCCTGGCTCTGGGATGGACTCAGCATAACCGCCATCGTCCCTGCCGCCATTGCCCTGGATCAGGCGCTGATGCGTGCCTCGCTGGCCAGGCGATTGATGGCGCGCTCCAGTTCTTCCAGGGCTGCGGTGGCTTTAGGGTCCTGTTGCTTGAGCAGGGTTTCGCTGCGCTGGCAGGCGGCACGCAATTGCGGTACGCCGCAATAGCGGGTGGCGCCGTGCAGACGATGCACCCGTTCGATCAGCGCATTGTGATCGTTGGCCTCGTTGGCCTGGCGGATCGCTTCGCGGTCGGCTTCCAGGGACGCCAGCAGCATCGCCAGCATGTCTGCCGCCAGGTCGGCTTTGCCGGCGGCCAGGCGCAGGCCTTCCTCGTGATCGAGCACCAAGAGTTCGCTGCCGGCCGGGGCGTCGCCGTTGCGCTCCGGCGACTGGTTGCGCAGGGCCAGGCCGGTCCATTTCAACACCACCTGGGCCAGTTGCCGTTCGCTGATGGGTTTGGTCAGGTAATCGTCCATGCCGCTTTGCAGCAAGGCGCGTTTTTCGTTGGCCATGGCATGAGCGGTGAGGGCGACGATCGGCAACGGCGTGCAGTGCCGCTCGCTTTCCCATTGGCGGATCGCCTCGGTACTCTGGCGACCATCCATACCGGGCATCTGCACGTCCATCAGCACCAGATCGAAGGTCTCCTTTTGCACGGCCTTGACGGCGGCGTAACCACTTTCCACCGCCAGCACCTTGGCCCCCATGTCTTCGAGCAGTGTCTGTACCAGCAGCAGGTTGGCCGGGTTGTCGTCCACGCACAGCACTTTTGGCGCGCGGCTGGCCACGGGCTCGTTGGGTTCGCTGCGGGTCGGGCGCGGGTTGACCAGGTCGGAAAGCGAACGGCGCAACTTGCGGGTGCAGGCCGGCTTGGCCTGCAACTGACTGTGGGGGTTGGGCACCGAGAGGTGATACAGCGTCTGTTCAGTGGTGGGGCACAGCACAAGGACTTTGCAGCCCAGGTGCTCAAGGTCCCAGATATGTTGGTTGAGGCGCTCCGGCGGCATATCGTTGCTGGTGATGCCGAGCACGGCCAGATCGATCGCCTGGTCGGTCTGGTGGGCGATGGTCACGCCGTTGGTCAGGGTTTCCAGGGTGTTGAACGGCGTCACTTGCAGGCCGCAGTCTTCGAGCTGGTGCTGCAAGGCCTGGCGCGCCAGTTCGTGGTTCTCCAGCACCGCCACGCGCCGCCCCAGCAGCGGTGGACCGGGCAGGTCCTCGGCGTCGTCGCGGGTCTTGGGCAGGCGCAGGCTGATCCAGAATTCCGAGCCTTCGCCCGGCGTGCTGTCGACGCCGATCTCGCCACCCATCTGCTCCACCAGACGTTTGGAAATCACCAGGCCCAACCCGGTGCCGCCCGGTTGCCGGGACAGCGAATTATCGGCCTGGCTGAATGCCTGGAACAGCGCCCGCACGTCCTGGCTGGATAAGCCAATGCCGGTATCCTGGATGCTGATGCGCAACTGCACGCTGTCTTCGTGTTCGTCTTCAAGCATGGCCCGGGCGACGATGGTGCCCTCGCGGGTGAACTTGATGGCATTGCTCACCAGGTTGGTGAGGATCTGCTTGAGGCGCAACGGATCGCCCACCAACGACAACGGCGTGTCCCGGTACACCAGGCTCACCAGCTCCAGCTGTTTGGCGTGGGCTGCGGGCGCGAGGATGGTCAGGGTGTCCTGCAACAGGTCGCGCAGGTTGAACGGGATATTGTCGAGCACCAGCTTGCCGGCCTCGATCTTCGAAAAGTCGAGGATCTCGTTGATGATGCCCAGCAGGCTGTCGGCGGATTTTTCAATGGTGCCCAGGTAGTCGAGCTGACGCGGGGTCAGTTCGCTTTTCTGCAATAAATGGGTGAAGCCAAGGATGCCGTTGAGCGGCGTGCGGATTTCATGGCTCATGTTCGCCAGGAATTCGGACTTGATCCGGCTGGCCTCCAGGGCCTCCTTGCGGGCCAGGTCCAGCTCGATATTCTGGATCTCGATGGTTTCCAGATTCTGGCGCACGTCTTCGGTGGCCTGGTCGATGCTGTGCTGCAACTCTTCCTGGGCATTCTGCAAGGTGCTGGCCATGCGATTGATGCCTGAGGCCAGCTCATCCAATTCCTGGCTGCCCAGCGCAGGCAAGCGGGTTTCCAGGTGACCGTCCTTGAGTTGCGCCACTGCGAGCTTGATCTGGCTCAGCGGGCGATTGATCGTGCGCCCCATGCGCAGGGCCAGCAGCGCGGTCAGGCCCAAGCCGGCGGCAATCAACAACAGGCTGGCGAACAGGCTGCGATAACCCCGCAGCAGCATGCCACTGTGGGACAACTCCAGCTCGACCCAGCCCAGCAGGCGGTCGGCTTCCTCGGGAATCAGTTCGCCTGCCAGGTTGCGGTGCTTGCCGAATACCGGCAGCAGGTAGCGGGTGGCGTCGTTGCCGGTGCGTTGCAACAGTTGGGTGCTGTTGCCCTCCGGTGCCCGGTTGAGCATGGTCGGGCCGGCATGGGCCAGCGGCGAGCGATCGGGCGCGAGGAACGTCACGGCGCGTACGTCCGTTTGTTCGAGGGACTGGGTGGCGATGCGCTCCAGCAGATCGGTGTCCTGGCGGCTCATGGCCGGCGCGACCAGCGGGGCAAGCTGTTCGGCGATCATCTCGCCGCGTTGCAACAACTGGGCGTGCAGGTCCGATTGCTGCATCCAGGTGAAATAGCCGCCCAGGACCAACGCCATCAGGCTGGTCGGCAACAGGGTCAGCAACAGCACTCGGCCTTTGATTCCCAGTTTCTTGAGCACACGTGTCTCCTGCATCCAGCGGTCTGATTGAGCTCGCGTGCATCCGGCACGCAATACCTGCGCAGTGTAGCGATTTGCGGGCGGGCGATCTTCGTAAAAATCGTGTCGCGGATCTGGCACGCCGCCGGCTCAGGTTTTGGGCTGTGCGCTGCGCGGCGGGAGCAAGCTGACTCGCCACGGGCCCTGCTTATTCCTATAAGCCATAACCCCCTTACTTTGCGTGATATGGCCGCGCCAGGTTTGCCGGTATGATAGGCGCCCCCGCAGTCCGGATTGCGAATACGCCATGACTTTGCAGTACCCAACCATCGCCGATTGCGTCGGCAACACTCCGCTGGTCCGTTTGCAGCGCTTGCCCGGCGAGACCACCAATACGCTTTTGCTCAAGCTCGAAGGGAACAATCCCGCGGGCTCGGTCAAGGATCGGCCAGCGCTGTCGATGATCACCCGTGGCGAATTGCGCGGGCTGATCCAGCCTGGCGACACGCTGATCGAAGCGACCTCCGGCAACACCGGCATCGCCTTGGCCATGGCTGCGGCGATCAAGGGCTACAAAATGATCCTGATCATGCCCGACAACTCCAGCGCCGAGCGCAAGGCGGCGATGACGGCCTACGGTGCCGAGCTGATCCTGGTGACCCAGGAGGAGGGCATGGAAGGTGCCCGGGACCTGGCCGAGCGCATGCAAGCCGAAGGGCGCGGCAAGGTGCTGGATCAGTTTGCCAACGGCGACAACCCAGAGGCGCACTACACCAGCACCGGTCCTGAGATCTGGCGCCAGACCGACGGCACCATCACTCATTTCGTCAGCTCGATGGGCACCACGGGCACGATCATGGGCACCTCGCGCTATTTGAAAGAACAGAATCCGAACGTGCAGATCATTGGCCTGCAACCGATGGAAGGAGCGGCCATTCCTGGCATTCGTCGTTGGCCCGAGGAGTATCTGCCGAAGATCTACCAGGCCGACCGCGTGGACCGGATCATCGACATGGCCCAGCACGAAGCCGAGGACATCACCCGTCGCCTGGCGCGTGAAGAAGGGATTTTCTGTGGCGTGTCTTCGGGCGGAGCCGTGGCGGGCATGTTGCGCCTGTCCAAGGAAGTTGAAAACGCGGTGATCGTCGCGATCATCTGCGACCGAGGCGACCGCTACCTGTCGACCGGCATCTTCGACGCGCCTAACTGATGGCCAAGCAAGAGAAAGGCCTGCGCTTCCAGCCCAGCGGCGGAAGCCGGGCCCCGCAAGTGCCCACTGGTAAAAAGCAGCGCCTGACCATCGAGCGCCTGGCCAACGATGGCCGGGGCATTGCGTTTGTCGAAGGACGGACCTGGTTCGTCATCGGCGCCCTGGCCGGTGAAGAAGTCGAGGCGCGGGTGCTGGGTGCCCATGGCAAAGTGGTCGAGGCGCGTACCGAACGGGTATTCCTGCCCAGTGAGCTGCGGCGTCCGGCGCCGTGCATCCACGCCGGTCGCTGCGGTGGCTGCAGCGTCCAGCATTTGCCCCACGGCGAACAACTCGCCCTGAAACAGCGCATGCTGGCCGAGCAATTGTCGCGAGTGGCCGGTGTTGAGCCTGATGAATGGGCCGCGCCGTTGAGCGGTCCGGAATTGGGATACCGGCGTCGCGCCCGCGTGGCGGTGCGCTGGGACCAGAAGACGAAGACGCTTGAAGTAGGGTTCCGTGCCGTCGGCAGCCAGGACATCGTCGCCATCGGCGATTGCCCGGTGCTGGTACAGCCCTTGCAGCCGATCATGAGCCGCTTGCCGGACATGCTGCGCCGCTTGAGCAAACCCCAGGCGCTGGGGCATGTGGAGTTGTTCGCCGGCTCGTCCCTGGCGGTATTGCTGCGACACATGGCGCCGTTGTCGGAGGCCGACCTGAGCATCCTCAAGGACTTCTGCACTTTCCACGAAGCCCAGTTGTGGCTCCATGGCGAAGGCGAGCCGCAACCGGTCGATCCGCAGCAACCCTTGGGTTATCGCTTGGACACTTGGGATCTGGCGCTGGCTTACCGGCCAGGGGATTTCATCCAGGTAAATGCCGGCGTCAACGAGGCGATGATCGCCCAGGCTTTGCAGTGGCTTGCACCCCGATCCGAGGAGCGGGTGCTGGACCTGTTCTGCGGCCTGGGCAATTTTGCCTTGCCGCTGGCCAAGCGCGTGCGCCAAGTGGTGGCCGTGGAAGGCGTGCAAACCATGGTGGATCGTGCGGCCGCCAATGCGCTCAGCAACAATTTGAATAACACTGCCTTTTTTCAGGCCGATTTATCCCAGCCTCTGGCGGGTGCCGAATGGATCGGCGAAGGCTTTTCTGCGGTACTCTTGGACCCACCCCGTGACGGTGCTTTCGAGGTGGTGCGCAAGCTGGCGTCCCTGGGCGCCAAACGGGTGGTTTATGTATCGTGCAACCCGGCAACTTTGGCCCGGGACACGGTCGAATTGATCAAGCAGGGCTACCGGTTAAAACGTGCCGGGATTCTCGATATGTTTCCTCAGACGGCACATGTCGAGGCCATGGCGTTATTTGAAGCGAGCCAGGATGGCTTGTCCGACTGACCCGTTCGTGCATACCCGCCACAGTCCTGGGCGAAGGTACGGACAATGAAGGTCAGCGATGTTGACGCATTGAATCTGCGTCGTAGGGAAGGTAAGTAACGATGGTACAGGTGAGAGCACACCAGCCGATCAACACCGACGGCAGTATCAATCTCGAGGCTTGGCTCGATCACGCCGTCAGTATCGACCTGGCACTGGATCGCGAAGCCTTGAAGCAGGCCTGCGAATTCGCTCGCGAGGCGGAGCAGCAACACAACGCGGCGAAGAACCTCTGGTCCGAAGGCACCTCGAGTTTCCAGACAGGCCTGGAGATCGCCGAAATCCTCGCCGACCTCAAGCTCGACCAGGACTCGCTCGTGGCGGCGGTGCTGTACCGTGGCGTACGCGAAGGCCAGATCCAGCTCCCGGTGGTCAGCCAGCGCTTCGGTACCGTGGTCGCCAAGCTGATCGACGGTGTGCTGCGCATGGCCGCCATCAGTGCCAGCCTCAGCCCGCGCCAATCCATGGTCCTGGGCACCCAGGGCCAGGTGGAAAACCTGCGCAAGATGCTTGTGGCGATGGTCGACGACGTGCGCGTCGCCCTGATCAAGCTGGCCGAGCGGACCTGCGCGATCCGGGCGGTGAAATCCGCCGATGACGAGAAGCGCAATCGCGTCGCCCGGGAAGTCTTCGACATCTATGCCCCGTTGGCCCACCGACTCGGCATCGGTCACATCAAATGGGAGCTGGAGGACTTGTCCTTCCGCTACCTGGAGCCCGACCAGTACAAGCAGATCGCCAAGCTGTTGCATGAGCGACGCCTGGACCGCGAGCGTTTCATCACCGACGTAATGACCCAGTTGCGTGAAGAATTACAGGCCACCGGCGTTGAAGCCGACATCAGTGGCCGGGCCAAGCACATCTATTCGATCTGGCGCAAAATGCAGCGCAAGGGCCTGGAGTTCAGCCAGATCTACGACGTTCGTGCCGTTCGCGTGCTGGTTCCGGAAATGCGCGATTGCTACACCGCGCTGGGGATCGTCCATACCTTGTGGCGGCACATTCCCAAGGAATTCGACGACTACATCGCCAACCCCAAGGAAAACGGCTACCGCTCGCTGCACACCGCCGTGATCGGCCCGGAAGGCAAGGTGCTGGAAGTGCAGATCCGCACCCACGCCATGCACGAGGAAGCCGAGCTGGGGGTTTGCGCCCACTGGAAATACAAAGGCACTGACGTCAAGTCCGGCTCCAACCACTACGAAGAGAAGATCTCCTGGTTGCGCCAGGTCTTGGAGTGGCATGAGGAGCTGGGCGATATCGGCGGCCTGGCCGAACAGCTGCGGGTCGATATCGAGCCGGACCGGGTCTACATCTTCACCCCCGACGGCCACGCCATCGACCTGCCCAAGGGCGCGACGCCGCTGGACTTTGCCTATCGGGTCCACACCGAGATCGGCCACAACTGCCGTGGCGCGAAGATCAACGGGCGGATCGTGCCGCTCAACTACAGCCTGCAGACCGGTGAGCAGGTCGAGATCATCACCAGCAAGCACGGTACGCCAAGCCGCGACTGGCTGAACCCGAACCTGGGCTACATCACCACGTCGCGGGCGCGGGCGAAAATCGTCCACTGGTTCAAGCTGCAGGCCCGCGACCAGAACGTCGCCGCCGGCAAGACCCTGCTCGAACGCGAACTCGGCCGCCTGGGCCTGCCGCAGGTGGATTTCGACAAGTTGGCCGAAAAAGCCAACATGAAGACCGCCGAGGACATGTTCGCCGCCCTCGGTGCCGGCGATTTGCGCCTGGCGCAGTTGGTCAACCTGGCCCAGCAACTGGTGGAGCCGGAGCGTGGCAACGAGCAACTGGAGCTGATCCCACGCAAGGCCACTGGCTACAAGCCGGGCAAGCGCGGCGATATCCAGATCCAGGGCGTGGGCAACCTGATGACCCAGATGGCCGGCTGCTGCCAGCCGTTACCAGGGGATGCGATCGTCGGCTACATCACCCAGGGCCGTGGCGTGAGCATTCACCGCCAGGATTGCGCCTCGGTGCTGCAGTTGGCCGGTCGTGAACCGGAGCGGATCATCCAGGTCAGCTGGGGCCCGGTGCCGGTGCTCACTTACCCGGTGGACATCATCATTCGTGCCTACGACCGCTCCGGCCTGCTGCGTGACGTGTCCCAGGTGCTGCTGAACGAGCGGATCAACGTACTGGCGGTCAACACCCGCTCGAACAAGGAAGACAACACCGCACTGATGTCCCTGACCATCGAGATTCCGGGCCTGGATGCACTGGGGCGGTTGCTGGGGCGGATTTCCCAGTTGCCGAACATCATCGAGACCCGGCGTAACCGGACGCCAGGGTGATCCCATGACTAAGTGTGGGAGCGGGCTTGCTCGCGAAGACAATGTGTCAGTCGACATTAATGTTGTCTGATACGCCACTTTCGCGAGCAAGCCCGCTCCCACAGGGTTTTGTGTGATGAGACGGATTTGATGTATAGCCTCGAAGACCTGCTTCATTTGATGAACCGCCTGCGAGACCCGCAGTACGGCTGCCCGTGGGACATCAAGCAAACCTACGCGACCATCGTCCCCCATACCCTCGAAGAAGCCTACGAAGTGGCCGATGCCATAGAGCGCGGCGATTTCGATCACTTGCAGGGTGAATTGGGCGACCTGTTGTTCCAGGTGGTGTATTACAGCCAGTTGGCCCGGGAAGAAAACCGCTTCGAATTCGCCGGCGTGGTCGATAGCATCACCCGCAAGCTGATCCGTCGTCATCCCCATGTGTTTCCTACCGGTGACCTGTATGCGCCTGTGGATATCCCGCGCCTGAGCGAAGAGCAGGTCAAGCAGCGCTGGGAGGAGATCAAGGCGCAGGAGCGGGCCGAGAAAGCTTCGGCGCCCGAACAGTTGTCATTGCTCGACGATGTGCCCGGCGCGCTGCCGGCGTTGTCTCGTTCGGCGAAGTTGCAAAAGCGTGCGGGGCAGGTTGGTTTCGATTGGCCAGGTCCGCTGCCGGTGCTCGATAAAGTCCGCGAGGAGTTGGACGAAGTGCTCGAAGCCATGGCGGACAACGACGTGGCGGCCATCAATGACGAAGTGGGCGACCTGCTGTTCAGCGTGGTGAACCTGGCTCGCCATCTAAAAGTCGACCCCGAGACAGCCCTGCGCGGCGCCAACGCAAAATTCGAGCGACGGTTCCGATTTATCGAACAGGCATTGCGCGACACCCACCGTCCCATGGAAGATTGCACCCTCGAAGAGTTGGACGCCTTGTGGGGCGAAGCCAAACGTCAGGAAAAGAATTTGCCCAGCTGTGGCTGAGGCCGTTGCCTAAGTGAGTAAGCACCATGAGCCTTTCCCTTCGCGATCAACTGCTCAAGGCAGGGTTGGTCAACCAAAAGCAGGCCAAGCAGGTCGGCAAAGAAAAACAGAAGCAGCAGCGCCTGGCCCATAAAGGCCAAGTCGAACTGGATGACTCCCAGCAACGCGCGGCCCAGGAGGCTATGGCTGAGAAGGTCAAGCGCGACCAGGAACTCAACCGTCAGCAGCAGGAAAAGGCCGAACAGAAGGCCCGGGCCGCGCAGGTCAAGCAATTGATCGAAGTCTCGCGCCTGCCGAAGCTGACGACTGAGGATTACTACAACTTTGTCGACGACAAGAAGGTCAAGCGCATCTCGGTTAACACGCTGATGCGCAACAAGCTCAGCAGCGGCTCGCTGGCGATCGTCCACCACGCCGGTGGTTACGAAGTGATCCCGCGTGAAGCGGCCTTGAAGATCCAGGAGCGCGACCCTCAGCGCATCGTCCAGCTCAACACACAGACTGAAGAAGTGGATGCTGATGATCCGTACGCGGCGTATCAGATTCCTGATGATTTGATGTGGTAAAGCCAACAACCTGAAACAACACGTGGCGAGGGAGCTTGCTCCCGCTTGAGTGCGAAGCGCTCACAAAAAAGGGCTGCTATGCAGCCCAGCGGGAGCAAGCTCCCTCGCCACGGGGTCCCCGTGTCATTCAGGACTCCGCCATTTCTCGCGAGCGCAACCTCTCTTCGCGCTCCAGCTCAGCCTTGTAGCTTTGGGCATCCGTCTCGGAGTGGAACATCCCTACCAGCAAATCCTGTTGATGCACATCCCAGATCCGGATTCCGGCGGCAATGCCTTCGTGGGACATATGGGAGTCGTCGCGTTCAGTTACTTTCACAGTCATCTTGCAAGCTCTCCAATCTTTTAATCTGCAGCAAGGCGTGTGCAGGCCTTTGTTATAGATTTGGATAGCGTGCTAAGTAAATGCCTGGGCCCGTTAAGAAGTTTTCATGAAAATCGCAACAATCCTGCAGGTCAGGCCATGCGCGGCGTTTGGTCGCAGGTGTGGTTTGTGAAGAAAATTTCATGGTTTGTAGGCAACCCTTGAATTCATGCAAAACCCTATGGGAGGGCTTGAAGATCCGGGCATAAAAAAGCCCCGCATCTGCGGGGCTTCTTGATAAACAGCGTCGGTCAGCTGCCTTTCACAGCCTTGCCGTTGACCGTACCGTCCTGGAGCATGATGTTGTACTCCTTGCCGTCGGTCTCGACCTGTTGCAGGCGCACCAGCAGATAATCCCAGTCCTTGGCGAACCAGAGCACGGTGATGCGCTTGCTTTGTGTCGGATCGCGCACGCGTTCGACCTTGATGGCCTCGATCTGGCCGGCCTTGGTGTCGACCTTTTCCGAGCCCAGCACGCGGAAGTCATAGGTATCGACTTCACCGTCATCGACGACCTGGTAGCTCATGCTTTTCTTGCCAGCCGCCACGTCATGCTGCAGGGCCAGTTGATAGGTGGATTTATCAACCATGCCACGGTTCAGGGGCAGCTTGACCGCGTCACCACGATCGGTGCCGGTGACCATCTTGGTGTTCCAGTCGAAGTCCAGGTCGGCCTTCTTGGCCTTGCCCAGGCCACCGCGTTCGAAGTGGTAGGACTGTGGCAGCAAGGTGTCCTTGTCCAGGGTCAGGGTGCTTTCTTCGGTCAGGCTGGCGATCATCATCGAAGCCTTGAAGCTCAGCTTCCAGGTGCCGTTGGCTTCCTTGGTCAGGCTGCGTTCGGCGGTGCCGCTCATGGGCAACTGTTTCCAGTCGGCGGTGTAGCTGGCGGAGAACGGTTGAAGTTCCGAAGCCTGTGCCAGGGGCAAGGCAAGCAGAGCGCAAGCGAAGAGCAGGGCGCGACGCATAAAATCTCCTAGTATCGAATCAAATGGCCGCTGGCGGCGAGTAACTGGCCGTCCAGTGAGGCTCCGCGATCGTCGAGGGTCAGCCGTCCTTCGGCAAACCAACGCACGGCCATCGGGTAGATCTGGTGCTCGCGGGCGTGAACCCGTTGCGCCAGGCTTTGCGGCGTGTCGTGCAACTCTACCGGTATTACTGCCTGTACGACCAGTGGTCCGCCATCGAGTTCCTCGGTGACGAAGTGCACGGAGCAGCCGTGCTCCGTGTCTCCGGCCTCCAGGGCCCGCTGATGAGTGTGTAACCCTTTGTATTTGGGCAGCAGCGAGGGATGGATATTGAACAGGCGGCCCTGGTAGTGACGCACGAAGCCGGCGCTGAGGATGCGCATGAAGCCGGCCAGTACCACCAGTTGCGGATTGAAAGTGTCGATCTGTTCCATCAGCGCGGCGTCGAAGGCTTCGCGGCCATCGAACAGCTTGTGATCCAGGACGCGGGTGTCGATACCCGCCTCCCGGGCGCGTTGCAGGCCGTAGGCATCGGCGCGGTTGGAGATCACCGCGCGGATACGGACCGGGCTGTCGCCGGTCCGGGTGCTGTCGATCAGGGCCTGCAAGTTACTGCCGGTGCCGGACAGCAGCACCACGACGTCACAGGTTGCGGACATCAGTGCGCCTTAAGGTTTTTCAGCTCGACCTGGGCAGCGCCTTCGGCGGCGGTGGCGATCTGGCCGATGACCCAAGGTTGCTCGCCGGCTTCACGCAGTACGTTCAGGGCGGTCTCGACATACTCCTGGGCCACGCAGATCACCATGCCCACGCCGCAGTTCAGCACGCGGTGCATCTCGGTTTCATCGACGTTGCCTTGCTCTTGCAGCCAGTCGAACACCGCCGGGCGGGTCCAGCTCGCCACGTCGACCACGGCCTGGGCGCCTTTTGGCAGTACGCGCGGGATGTTGTCCAGCAGGCCACCGCCGGTGATGTGGGCCATGGCCTTGACGGCGCCGGTGTCCTTGATCAGTTTGAGCAGTGGCTTGACGTAGATGCGGGTCGGGGCCATCAGCAGGTCGGCCAGTGGCTTGCCGTCGAGCTGGGTGTTCTCGATGTCGGCACCCGAGACTTCGATGATCTTGCGGATCAGCGAATAGCCGTTGGAGTGCGGGCCGGAAGACGGCAGGGCGAGCAGGGCATCGCCGGCGGCGACTTTCGAGCCGTCGATGATCTCGGCTTTTTCCACGACGCCGACGCAGAAGCCGGCCAAGTCGTAGTCTTCACCTTCGTACATGCCGGGCATTTCTGCGGTTTCGCCGCCAACCAGGGAGCAGCCGGACAGTTCACAGCCAGCGCCGATGCCGGTCACGACCTGGGCGGCGGTGTCGACGTTCAGCTTGCCGGTGGCGTAGTAGTCAAGGAAGAACAGCGGCTCGGCGCCGCAGACCACCAGGTCGTTCACGCACATGGCCACCAGGTCGATGCCGATGCTGTCGTGCTTGTTCAGGTTCAGGGCCAGGCGCAGCTTGGTGCCGACGCCGTCGGTGCCGGAGACCAGCACGGGTTGCTTGTAGCCGGCCGGGATCTCGCAGAGGGCGCCGAAACCGCCCAGGCCGCCCATGACTTCCGGGCGCGCAGTGCGCTTGGCGACGCTCTTGATGCGTTCGACCAATGCTTCACCGGCGTCGATGTCTACACCGGCGTCCTTGTAGCTCAGGGAGGGTTGCTTGCTCATGATCCAGGCCTTTAGGGGGGATTTCTGGGTAACGACCGACCGCCGGAACCGTCGAATAGCCGTTGTACGGATTATTCCGGGTGCCCAGCCGTTGCCGGTCTGCGAAGGCGCGCGATTTTATCAGGCTTGAGGGGCAGCGGCCATCCTCGCGCCGACGGGCAGGGACATATCCTCGGAAAAAAAACGATATTTCTTATATTGGTACTGCGCAGCGCGTCTGTATAAGGTGTAGCGGTAAGCGACTATGGTGATGACAGTGCGAAACTTGCACCGGGCGTGTGAATGTTTTGCCGGGTGCCGTGGTCACAGCCATGCTCAATTTTCTTCACACGGCCTGTTCCAGCCGTTATGTCCGGGAATCTTCCATGCGTCTGTTCAAATTCTTGTCTGTGGGCTGCCTGGCGCTGATCAGCCTGGCGAGCCATGCCGAAACCCTCAATGGGCTTTATCAGGTACTCGAACCGGTCAGTAACCAGACCCCGGAGGAGCGTAACCAGGCGACGCTGCGCGCCCTGGACACGTTGGTGCTGCGCCTGACCGGCGATGCCAAGGCCGCCCAGAATCCCGGCCTGGCGGCGATCCGCAAGGATCCGCAGCAGATCATTCTTCAATACGGCTACGACGCCGGCCCCCCGGAAAGCCTCAAGGTGGACTTCGATCCGGCCAGCACCGACCGGGCCTTGCGGTCGGCGGGGTTGTCGCTGTGGAGCGCGAACCGGCCATCGATCCTGGGCTGGTGGCTGAACGACTCGACCGAAGGCTCCAGCCTGGTGGGTGACGGCCAGGCCAGCGCCACGCCATTGCGCCGCGCCGCGCAGCACCGGGGCCTGGCGCTGCACCTGCCGCTGGCCGACTTGAGCGAACAGATCGTCGCCACCGCGCCCAACCTTGAAGGCAGCGACCCGGCGCCATTGCGCGATGCCTCGGAGCGATACGCGGCGGATGCCTTGCTCGCGGTCCATGCCAAGGAAGAGGGCGGCCAGTGGCGAGGCACCTGGCGCCTGTGGCTGGGCGACCAGCGCGAGCAAGGCAATGCCCAGGGCGCCAATGCTGCAGCCCTGGCCGATGCGGTGATGCTGGCGGTGAGTCAACGGTTGGCACCGCGCTTTGTCGCCAAGCCGGGCGTGGCCACGGAGCAGACGCTGGAGGTGCAGGGCATGAATTTCGAGCGTTACGCGGCGCTGGGTCGATTGCTCGAGCCGTTTTCGGGGCAGTTGCAACAGGTTGAGGGTGACCGGGTCTTCTATCGGGTCAACGGCAGCGCCGAGCAATTGAAGGCGCAACTGGCCCTGGCGAAGCTGCAGGAAATCCCTGCCGGCGAGGCCGTTGCGCCGACGCCAGCGCCTCAGCCGGCCGCCGATGGCTCGGTCCCGGCGACACCGGCGCCGACCGCCAATTTGCGGTTCCACTGGTAGTTTCTTTCTTTATATAGCCAGGAGTGGTTCATGGGCGATACGCGGCGTTGGTTCTGGTTGGGTGGGTTCGCCCTGCTGTTCGCCTTCATCTATTTGTTGCATCCGATCCTGACGCCATTTCTGGTTGCGTTGCTGTTGGCCTATCTGTTCGACCCGGTGGTGGATCGCCTGGAAAAACTCGGCTTGTCGCGGACCTGGGGCGTGGTGACGGTCTTCGCGCTATTCACCTTGATCGTAGGCGCCCTGTTGCTGGTGTTGATACCGATGCTCGCCAAGCAACTGTTGCGCCTGTATGAATTGGCGCCGCAGATGCTCGATTGGTTGCAGCACAGCGCGGTGCCGTGGGTGCAGTCGAAGCTGGGGCTGTCGGACGGCTTCTGGAAGTTCGACAAGGTCAAGGCCGCCATCAGCGAGCACATGGGCCAGACCACGGACATCGTTGGCGTGGTCTTGAGCCAGGCCACGGCGTCGAGCCTGGCGCTGATCGGCTGGCTGGCCAACCTGGTACTGATCCCGGTGGTAGCCTTTTATCTGCTCCGAGACTGGGACCTGATGATGGCCAAGATCCGCAGTCTGCTGCCGCGCAATCGCGAAGAACGGATCATGACCCTGACCGGCGAGTGCCACGAGGTGCTGGGGGCGTTCGTGCGCGGGCAGTTGCTGGTGATGCTGGCGCTGGGCTTCATCTATGCGGCGGGGCTGATGCTGGTGGGGCTGGAGTTGGGGCTGTTGATAGGCCTGATCGCCGGGCTGGCGGCCATCGTGCCGTACATGGGTTTTGTGATTGGCATCGGCGCGGCGTTGATCGCCGGATTGTTCCAGTTTGGCGGCGACTTGTATCCAATGATCGGTATCGTCGCGGTGTTCATGGTCGGCCAAGCCTTGGAAGGCATGGTGCTGACGCCGTTGCTGGTGGGTGATCGGATTGGCCTGCACCCTGTGGCGGTAATCTTTGCGATCCTGGCGGGCGGCGAGTTGTTCGGTTTCACCGGGATCCTGCTGGCGCTGCCGGTGGCGGCGGTCATCATGGTACTGGTGCGCCATATGCACGATCTGTACAAGGATTCGGACATTTATAGTGGCGCCGAAGACCCTGACTTGTAGGGCAAATCGCCGGCGGGGCGTCAGGGAAACCGACGTTCCGTTCGCTTGCTGCTGCAAACCTTTGATTTTACTCGTGGTCCGGCGCATTGTGCGGTCCGTGTCACGGGTATAAACTTTGCGAACTTTACACAGAGGCCACTAACGGTTCCTTTGGAACTGTTCAGTCAGCATGAAACCGATTCAGCTGCCCCTAGGTGTGCGTCTGCGTGATGACGCTACCTTTATCAATTACTACCCAGGCGCCAATGCCGCTGCACTCGGCTATGTCGAGCGGCTTTGCGAAGCCGACGCCGGCTGGACCGAGAGCCTGATCTATCTATGGGGCAAGGACGGGGTAGGGCGCACGCACCTGTTGCAGGCCGCTTGCCTGCGGTTCGAGCAACTGGGCGAACCGGCGGTGTACCTGCCATTGGCCGAATTGCTGGATCGTGGCGTTGAAATCCTCGACAACCTCGAACAGTACGAACTGGTCTGCCTGGACGATCTCCAGGCGGTGGCCGGCAAGGCTGATTGGGAAGAAGCACTGTTTCACCTGTTCAACCGGCTGCGCGACAGCGGTCGGCGGCTGCTGATTGCTGCCTCGACGTCGCCGCGGGAGTTACCGGTGAAGCTGGCGGATCTCAAGTCCCGGCTCACCCTGGCGCTGATATTCCAGATGCGCCCGTTATCCGATGAAGACAAACTCCGCGCATTGCAGTTGCGCGCTTCCCGACGTGGCCTGCACCTGACCGATGAAGTCGGGCATTTCATCCTCACCCGTGGCACCCGCAGCATGAGCGCTCTGTTCGAGTTGCTTGAACGCCTCGATCAGGCCTCTCTTCAGGCCCAGCGCAAGCTGACTATTCCTTTTTTGAAAGAAACCCTGGGCTGGTAGAACCGTAATAGATAGTGGCTCTTAGCCTGCTCCGGACACGGCAAAACCCGCGGTCCTGCTGGGCTGCAGGCTGCATGATCTTCAAAACGGGCTTAAGCGCTTAGATGGCAACGTAAAACCGAGAAGTCACATTTGCATCGATTGAATTTGCAAATGAGGTTGATAGAAGGCATAGTCTCGCCATCTTTACTACTTCAGCCACGGTCGTGCCCATGCTAAATCGCTTCGCACCCCTCGTGCCTCTCGCACTCGTTACCCTGTTGTTCGGTTGCGCTGCCCACTCCCCAGTGTCCCAGCAAGAGCAACAACCACAGGTCAAGAACTCCGTTACCGCCCAGTCTTCCTCCGTTGCGTTCCAGGAAGAAATGGCCTCCGACAAAGAACTGGCCGCCTTCGCCGGCAGCAAGCCTTATCAGCTTCCAGTGCTGGCCGACAGCATTCTGGAGCGGGGCATGTCGTTGATCGGTACCCGTTATCGTTTTGGCGGTACCTCTGAAGCCGGTTTCGATTGCAGTGGTTTCATCGGTTATCTGTTTCGCGAAGAGGCCGGCATGAACCTGCCGCGCTCGACTCGCGAAATGATCAACGTTAACGCTCCGCTGGTTGCGCGCAACCAACTGGAACCCGGTGACCTGCTGTTCTTCAGCACCAATGGTCGTCGCGGTCGCGTCAGCCATGCCGGGATCTACCTGGGTGACAACCAGTTCATCCATTCCAGCAGCCGCCGCAGCGGTGGCGTGCGAATCGACAGCCTGGGCGACACCTACTGGAACAAGACCTTCATCGAAGCCAAGCGCGCCCTCGCGATGGCACCGACTGTGATGACGGCTCGCAAGTAAGCCCACAGTTTGTAAGGCAAACTTAAAGTCTTACTTGAAGTTTGCGACATAGCCGCTAGAATCCATGATCATTGATTGATGGCAATCCGCCTGCGTATTACGCGGGCGGATTTGTTTCCATCTCCACGGCAAAAAAGCCGCATCCAGATCAGGATTGTTCTGCATATGTCGACGTCGGCCCGCCTCGCTCTTGTGTTCCTCGCCGCGCTACTCAGCGCCTGTGCCAGCCGCACCCCGCCGCCTGCGCCGGTGCGGGCTCCGGTGGTCTTTGCCCCCTCGCAACCTTTTTCTCCTGCTGCCGAAGATGTGCTTTTCCGAGCGCTGGGCCTGGTGGGGACGCCGTATCGCTGGGGCGGTAACACGCCGGATTCGGGTTTCGATTGCAGTGGCCTGATCGGCTATGTCTACCGTGATGCGGCAGGTATTACCTTGCCGAGGTCCACCCGCGAGATGATCGGCATGCGCGCCCCGGATGTGGGTAAGGAAGCGCTGCAGACCGGGGACCTGATCTTCTTTGCCACCAACGGCGGTTCCCAGGTCAGCCACGCGGGGATCTATGTCGGTGAAGGCCGTTTTGTCCATGCGCCAGCCACCGGTGGCACGGTCAAGCTCGACAGCTTGTCCAAGGCTTACTGGCAGAAAGCCTATCTGAGCGCCAAGCGGGTGTTGCAGCCGGAGCATCTGGCGCGCAATCCCTGAAAAAGCCGCTACAGAGGCTGAAGTGGCGAGGGAGCTTGCTCCCGCTCGGTTGCGCAGCAACCGCCAGATGCTTGGGGCCGCTTCGCAGCCCAGCGGGAGCGAGCTCCCTCGCCACCGGGCTCATCCTCGAGTCTTCAAGGGTGGGTTATTTTCCCGACACCCGCCAAATCTTGTTCCCCACGTCATCGGCCACCAATAACCCACCCTGTTTATCGATCACCACGCCCACCGGCCGGCCCTGGGCTTTCTCGTCGGCGTTCAGAAATCCAGTGAGCACATCCACCGGTTCACCTGCGGGTTTGCCACCGCTAAAGGGCACGAAAATTACCTTATAACCACTGTGGGGCTTACGGTTCCAGGAGCCGTGCTGGCCGATGAAAGCCCCTTCGGTAAACGGTGCCGGCAAGTGGCTGCCTTCGGCGAAGGTCAGGCCCAGTGAGGCCGTGTGGGGCCCAACTGCGTAATCCGGGGCGATGGCCTTGGCCACCAGGGCCGGGTTTTGCGGCTCGACCCGGACATCGACGTTTTGCCCATAATAGCTATAGGGCCAGCCATAGAAAGCCCCGTCCTTGACCGAGGTGATGTAGTCCGGCACCAGGTCGCTGCCGATCTCATCCCGCTCGTTCACGGCCGTCCACAACGCGCCGCTGCTGGGTTCCCAGGCCAGGCCGTTGGGGTTGCGCAGGCCCGAGGCAAAGATGCGGTGGCTGCCGCTGGCACGGTCCACTTCCCAAATGGCCGCGCGACCTTCTTCAGCCTCGATGCCGTTTTCCGCGACGTTGCTGTTCGAGCCGGTGGTGACATAAAGCTTGCTGCCATCGCGGCTGGCGATGACATTCTTGGTCCAATGGTGGTTGATAGTCCCGCCCGGCAAATCGACGACCTTGGTCGGTTGCGCCTTGATCTGCGTTTCACCGTCTTTGTAGGGAAAGCGGATCAGCCGATCGGTGTCGGCCACGTACAGGTCATTGCCCACCAGGGTCATGCCGAACGGTGAGTTGAGGTTTTCCAGGAACACGGTGCGGGTTTCGGCAATGCCGTCGTGATTGGCATCGCGCAACAGCGTGATGCGATTGGGGCTGGGCACGCCGGCGCCGGCGCGGCCCATGACTTTCTTCATGACCCAGCCACGAATGCCCTTGGAATCGTCCGGTTTGGGCGGGGCGTTGGTCTCGGCCACCAGCACATCGCCATTGGGTAGTACGTAGAGCCAGCGTGGATGATCCAGCCCTTCGGCGAATGCCTCCACTTGGAGGCCCTGGGCCGGGGTTGGCTTGGCGCCTTGGGGCCAACCGACGGCTTCGGCAATATTCACCGTGGGGATCAGGGTCTTGTTCGGTTCGGGCAGTTTCGGCGAGGGGCCGGTGCCATCGGACACTTTCAGGCTGGAAGACTCGCCGCAAGCGACAAGTCCTGCGGCAAGGGTGACGATCAAGAGATGGGATGGCTTGAGCATGCTGGCTTCCCTATGAATGCATGTGGTTATTCATAGAGAAGCGTAGACGCGCGATGGTTCAACTGCGGGTAGGCCAGTTTGCCAGGTAAAACCTTGTGGGAGCGAGTCAGCCGTGGGCCTGTTTGAACAGCACGGCGACGCCTGGGTGATAGTGGCCAGCCTCGTTGCGCAATTTCCGGTAGGCATAGGGAAAGTACCAGGCCACGGCACAGGTGGTTTCCTTCTGCAGGTCGTCGACCATGTCCTGCAGTTCCTCAGGCGTGGCGCTCTGCTGGACTTTTTGCGGTGTGACGAACAGGCAACCCAATTTCAAGTCGCTGGCATAGCTGATGCGCTTGGCATCGCTGGTGACTTCCAGCAAAGGCTGGGTCAGGTTCAGTTGGTTGACCTTGGGCCAGCGCTGGGTGGCCTGGATAAAGGCGCGTTCCTCCGTGCTGGCGATGACCAGGTCGGCGCTGACGTTGCGTTCGCCTTCCTCGTTCTGCTTGCGGGTCGGGGCGCTTTGCAACGTGACCATCTCGGCCATCCAGGCGGCGGCCGACAACAGGCCGAGGTTGGTCCTTTCATCGAACCAGTAGGGCGTGTCGTTATCGCCGCGCACGGCGTTGTAGCGGTCGATACAGTCAAACCAGCGTTCCAGCACCGGACGCAGGAATTCCAGTTTTGGGTTGCTGATGATCATGCCTTGCATAACCTTGCCCTCTTGTTCTTGTGATATCGGGTCGTAGTGTCTCTTTGATATCACTTCCGCCAGCGTGACACAAGATTGGCGTCATTCCATTGATCTCGGCCAATAATCGGCGCTGGGCCTGTGGCAGCTTTAATTGACGCTCCACCCCCAACCCTCTAACCTTCGCGGCTTGTTTCAGGTGCTCTGTGGCCGTGGCCGACAGAGTGAAACAGGGAAGCCGGTGAGTGCACACGAACCCGGCGCTGCCCCCGCAACGGTAAATGAGTCAACGCTGCGCCTACGCCACTGTGTCGCGGACATGGGAAGGCGCGCAGCTCGGCATCACGCCGCTCATGAGCCCGGAGACCGGCCTGACTCATCCAACGGCATCACGGTGGGCGATGCCAGGCTTGCTGCCGTCTTTTTTTGTGCCCGCCCGCCGTTATCCAATCCCAACGGAGAGCTCCCCCATGACCGATACGTCTGATCGCGACGAACGCCACCTGGCGCGCATGCTGCGCAAAAAAGCCGTGATCGACGAGCGCATCGCCAATTCGCCGAACGAATGCGGCCTGTTGCTGGTGCTGACCGGTAACGGCAAGGGCAAGAGCAGCTCGGCGTTCGGCATGCTGGCGCGGTCCATGGGGCATGGCATGCAATGCGGCGTGGTGCAGTTCATCAAGGGGCGCAACAGCACCGGTGAGGAGTTGTTTTTCCGGCGCTTCCCGGAACAGGTGCATTTTCATGTCATGGGTGAAGGCTTCACCTGGGAAACCCAGGACCGCCAGCGTGACATCGCCGCCGCCGAAGCGGCCTGGGCGGTATCGCGGCAATTGCTGAGCGACCCAAGCATCGGCCTGGTGGTGCTCGACGAACTCAACATCGCCCTCAAGCACGGTTACCTCGACCTCGATCAGGTCTTGAGCGACTTGCAGGCCCGTCCGCCGATGCAGCACGTGGTGGTGACTGGGCGCGGTGCCAAGGTGGAAATGATCGAATTGGCCGACACGGTGACTGAAATGGGCATGATCAAGCATGCGTTCCAGGCCGGAATCAAGGCGCAGAAAGGCGTCGAATTGTGAGTGATGCTTCCCTGGCGAACCGCCAATGCCCGGCGGTGCTGATCGCGGCGCCTGCCTCGGGGCAAGGCAAGACCACCGTCACCGCCGCACTGGCCCGCTTGCACCGCAAACAGGGACGCAAGGTGCGTGTCTTCAAGTGCGGCCCGGATTTCCTCGACCCGATGATTCTGGAGCGGGCCAGCGGCGCGCCGGTCTATCAATTGGACATGTGGATGGTTGGCGAGCAGGAAAGTCGCCGACTATTGTGGGAAGCCGCCGGCGAAGCGGACCTGATCCTGATCGAAGGGGTGATGGGGCTGTTCGACGGCACTCCGTCCAGCGCTGATCTGGCGCGACATTTTGGCGTCCCGGTGCTGGCGGTGATCGATGGCACGGCCATGGCCCAAACCTTCGGCGCCCTGGCTTTGGGCCTGGCGCGTTATCAAGCTGACTTGCCATTCGCCGGGGTCTTGGCCAACCGGGTCGGCACCTTGCGCCATGCACAGTTGCTCGAAGGCAGCCTGACCGAAGGCTTGCGCTGGTACGGCGCGTTGTCCCGGGAAACCGGCATCGAATTGCCCAGCCGTCATCTCGGGTTGGTGCAGGCCAGCGAGTTGAACGACCTCGACCTGCGCCTCGACGCGGCAGCCGATGCGTTGGCCGGCAGTTGCGAAGTGGCGCTGCCGCCCGCGGTCGAATTCGCCGCCCCCGAAGTGATCACCGCGCAGCCATGGCTCGACGGTGTGCGCATCGCCGTGGCCCGGGACGAAGCGTTTGCCTTCACCTATGGCGCGAGCCTGGATCTGCTGCGGGCGATGGGCGCGCAGTTGAGCTTTTTCTCGCCGATCCATGACAGCGCATTACCCGAAGCCGATAGCCTGTATCTGCCTGGCGGCTACCCAGAACTGCACCACGTGGCGCTGGCCGGTAACGCACCGATGCTGGCGGCGATCCGTGCCCATCATGCAGCGGATAAACCCTTGCTCGCCGAATGTGGCGGCATGTTGTATCTGCTCGATTCCCTGACCGACGTCGAGGGCACCCGCGCCGAACTGCTGGGCTTGCTCGCCGGCGATGCGCAGATGCAAAAGCGTCTGGCGGCCCTGGCCCTGCAAGCAGTGGATCTGCCGGAAGGCACCTTGCGTGGGCACACTTATCATCATTCGCTGACCAGCACCGAGCTTGAGCCGATTGCCCGTGGCCATAGCCCTAATGGCGGGCGTGGCGCAGAGGCGGTTTTCCGGCAAGGGCGAATGACGGCTTCTTATGTGCATTTTTATTTTCCATCCAATCCCAGGGCGATTGCCGCGCTGTTTGCGCCTGACCTCGAGGCCGCCTTCGCGAGCAGGCTCGCTCCCACAAGGGACCCTGTGATCTCAAGTGCAACGCAATCCAGTGTGGGAGCGAGCTTGCTCGCGAAGCGGCCATGACCGACAACGCCTTCCCCCAGGCCGAACGCGACGCGGTCTACCGCGCCATCGCCGAACGCCGTGACATGCGCCACTTCACCGGCGGCACGGTTGAACCGGCCTTGCTGCGCCGATTGCTGGAGGCCGCGCACCAGGCACCCAGCGTAGGGCTGATGCAACCGTGGCGGTTTATCCGCATCAGCGACCGGGTTTTACGCGCAAACATCCAGCAGTTGGTGGAAGAAGAACGCATCCGCACCGCCGAGGCCTTGGGCGAGCGCAGCGATGAGTTCATGAAGCTCAAGGTCGAAGGCATCAACGACTGCGCCGAAGTGCTGGTGGCGGCGTTGATGGATGACCGCGAGCGGCACATCTTCGGTCGCCGGACGTTGCCGGAAATGGACCTGGCCTCGCTGTCCTGTGCGATCCAGAACCTATGGCTGGCCGCCCGCGTTGAAGGGCTGGGAATGGGCTGGGTGTCTCTGTTCGAACCCCAGGCCCTGGCTGACCTGCTGGGCCTGCCCGCCGGCGCCAAGCCGCTGGCGATATTGTGCCTCGGCCCGGTCGAAGGTTTTTATCCGGCGCCAATGCTCGCGTTGGAAGGCTGGGCGCAGCCGCGTTCGCTGAATGAGTTGCTCTATGAAAACCATTGGGGAGTGCGCCCATGAGCGTCGCGTTGCTCAGTGTCGCTGCGGTGGCGCTGGATGCGTTGCTGGGCGAGCCCCGGCGTTGGCATCCATTGGTAGCATTCGGCGGTTTTGCTGAACGCATCGAACAACGCTTCAACGCCGGCGGACGTGGCTGGCGCAGTCATGGCGTGACGGCATGGATCATCACCGTGCTGCCGCTGACCTTGCTCGCCACAGCCTTATCCTGGGCGCCGATGGTTGGGTGGTTGGTGGAGATTCTCGCACTGTACTGCGCCCTCGGCCTGCGCAGCCTCGGCGAACACGTCGAGCCGGTGGCACGGGCGCTGCGCGGCGGGGATCTGGACGAAGCACGCAAGCGTGTCGGTTACCTGGTCAGCCGCGAAACCGCGGAACTGGACGAAACCGCCGTGGCTCGCGCCGCCACCGAATCGGTGCTGGAGAACGGCAGCGATGCGGTGTTCGCCGCGCTGTTCTGGTTTGCGGTGGCCGGCGCGCCTGGCGTGGTGCTGTATCGCTTGAGCAATACCCTCGACGCCATGTGGGGTTACCGCAACGAACGTTTCGAACGCTTCGGCTGGGCGGCGGCCAAGATCGACGATGTGCTCAATTACATCCCTGCGCGCCTGGTGGCGTTGACCTACGCGTTGCTCGGCAAAACCCGCCTGGCGTTCAAGTGCTGGCGCACCCAGGGTCCGACCTGGGACAGCCCCAATGCCGGGCCGGTCATGGCCGCCGGTGCTGGTGCGTTGGGTGTCGAGTTGGGCGGGGCGGCGGTTTACCACGGTGAACTGCACCAACGTCCGCCGCTGGGCGAAGGCGTGCCGGCGAGCGCGGACTCCATTGATCGCGGCTGGCAATTGGTCCAGCGCGGCGTATGGTTGTGGTTGCTGATTCTCTGCCTGGGAGCTGAGTTTTATGCTTGAGCACGGCGGACGCTTGCGCAACGCGGCCTTGCAATACGGCATTGCCGAAGCCGATTGGCTGGATCTGTCCAGCGGCCTGGCACCCTGGCCGTTCGATGTCCCGACGATACCGTTGCGCGCCTGGGCACGCCTGCCGGAAACCGATGACGGACTGGAGCACGCCGCCTGCGATTATTACGGCGCGGCGCAGGTATTGCCGGTGGCCGGTTCGCAGATGGCGATCCAATTGCTGCCGCGCCTGCGCCGGGCGGGCAAGGTTGGCGTCTTGTCACCGTGCTACGCCGAGCACGCCGAAGCCTGGCGCCGCGCCGGCTACATCGTGCGTGAAGTGCTGGAAGCGGAGGTGGATTTCTTTCTCGACAGCCTCGACGTACTGGTGGTGGTCAACCCGAACAATCCCACCGGCCTGAGCCTGACTCCCGAGCGTTTGCTGGACTGGCACGCCCGTTTGGCCCAACGCGGCGGCTGGTTGGTGGTGGACGAGGCCTTTATGGACGTTACGCCGCACCTCAGCCTGGCGGACCAAACCCATCAGGTCGGGCTGATCGTGTTGCGGTCGTTTGGCAAGTTCTTTGGCTTGGCCGGGGTGCGCCTAGGGTTTGTATTGGCCGAGCGTCGCTTGCTCAAGTTACTCGCCGAACAGGTCGGGCCGTGGGTTGTCAGCGGGCCGACCCGGGTGCTGGGCCAGGCCTGCCTGCTGGATACCGCTGCCCAAGTCCGCCAGCGACAACGCTGCGAAGCCAGCAGTCAACGCCTGGCGCTGATCCTCGAACGCTACGGTTTCAAACCCCAGGGCGGCTGCGGCCTGTTCCAATGGCTGGTCACGGATCAGGCCCAGGAGCTTCACGATTTCATGGCCCAGCGCGGCATTCTCCTGCGCTTGTTCGTCCACAACAGCAGCCTGCGCTTCGGGCTGCCGGCTGATGACGCCGAGTTCCTGCGTCTCGAACAGGCGCTCGAGGCCTACACCAAGGACATCCAATGACCACAGTGATGGTGCAAGGCACCACGTCCGATGCCGGCAAAAGTACCCTGGTTACGGCGTTGTGCCGCTGGGTTCGGCGCCAGGGTGTCAGCGTGGTGCCGTTCAAACCGCAGAACATGGCGCTCAACAGCGCCGTGACAGCCGACGGCGGCGAAATCGGTCGCGCCCAGGCCGTGCAGGCCCAGGCCGCCGGCCTTGAACCGCATACCGACATGAACCCGGTGCTGCTCAAGCCCAACAGCGACACGGGCGCCCAAGTGATCATCCATGGCCGCGCCGTCACCACCATGAACGCCGTGGCCTATCACGATTACAAAGCCATCGCGATGCAAGCGGTACTCGCTTCCCATCAACGCCTGAGTGCGGCCTATCCGGTGGTGATGGTGGAGGGCGCCGGCTCGCCGGCGGAGATCAACCTGCGTGCCGGTGACATTGCCAACATGGGCTTTGCCGAGGCAGTGGATTGCCCGGTGCTGCTGATCGCCGACATCAATCGCGGCGGGGTATTCGCCCATCTGGTCGGCACCTTGGAGTTGCTGTCGCCCAGCGAGCAAGCGCGGGTCAAGGGCTTCATCATCAACCGTTTTCGCGGTGACATCGCCTTGCTGCAACCGGGCCTGGATTGGTTGGAAGCGCGCACCGGCAAACCGGTGGTGGGCGTGTTGCCCTACGTGATGGACCTGCACCTGGAAGCCGAGGACGGCCTCGACCAGCGCCAGGCCGACAAGGCCGAGCAGGTACTCAAGGTGGTGGTTCCGGTGCTGCCGCGCATCAGCAACCACACCGATTTCGATCCGTTGCGGTTGCACCCACAGGTCGACCTGCAATTCATCGGCCCCGGCCAGCCCATCCCGCCGGCCGACCTGATCATCCTGCCCGGTTCGAAAAGCGTGCGCAGCGACCTGACCTACCTGCGCGCCAACGGCTGGGAAACCACGATCCAACGGCACCTGCGCTACGGCGGCAAGTTGCTGGGCATCTGCGGTGGTTTGCAGATGCTCGGCCAGCAGGTCCACGACCCTCTGGGGCTGGAAGGCGCGGCGGGTTCCAGTGCTGGCCTGGCTCTGCTGGATTTCGAAACGACGCTGGAACATGAGAAACAACTGCGTAATGTCCGCGGGCGCCTGGCCTTGGAAAACGCCGAGGTCAGCGGCTACGAAATTCACGCGGGCGTGACCTCGGGCCCGGCATTAGAGCAGGCGGCGGTTCATTTGGACGACGGTCGTTGCGACGGCGCGCAAAGCCTCGATGGGCAGATTTTCGGCACCTATCTCCACGGGCTGTTCGAGTCGCCCCAGGCCAGCAGCGCGTTGTTGCGTTGGGCCGGGTTGCAGGATGTGCAGGCGGTGGATTACCACGGCTTGCGCGAGCGCGATATCGAGCGGCTGGCGGATCTGGTGGAACGGCATTTGGACATTGGGTTGTTGCGTCAGCTTTGTGGGATTTAGGGTGGCTGACTGGCCTCTTCGCGGGCAAGCCCGCTCCCACAGGGGAATGCATTTCAAACTGTGGGAGCGGGCTTGCTCGCGAAGAGGCCGGTCGCCACACCGCCAATAAAAGGTAATGACTCATGCTCCAACTCATCCTCGGCGGCGCCCGCTCCGGCAAAAGTCGCCTGGCGGAAAAACTTGCGGCCGAAACAGGCCTGCCAGTGACCTATATCGCCACCAGCCAACCCCTGGACGGCGAGATGAACGCCCGTGTCGCCCAACACCGCGCTCGCCGCCCGGCCGACTGGGCGCTGGTGGAAGAACCGTTGGCCCTGGCCCGTGTGCTGCGGGAGAACGCCGCGCCTGGACAATGCCTGCTGGTGGATTGCCTGACCCTCTGGCTGACCAACCTGCTGATGCTCGACGACCCCGAGCGGTTGAACGCAGAGCGCGAAGCGCTGTTGGACTGCCTCGTCGCGTTGCCCGGTGAAATCATTTTTGTCAGCAACGAGACCGGCATGGGTGTCGTGCCCTTGGGCGAGTTGACTCGCCGTTATGTCGATGAAGCCGGTTGGCTGCATCAAGCCTTGGCCGAACGGTGTCAGCGCGTCGTGCTGACCGTCGCCGGCCTGCCCCTGACTCTCAAAGGTACTGCGTTATGACTCACCGCTGGTGGCTGGACCCATGCAAGCCCCTCGACACCCAGGCCCTGAAACAGGCCACGGCCCGTCAGCAACAACTGACCAAACCGGCCGGCTCGCTAGGACGGTTGGAGTCGGTGGCGGTGCAACTGGCGGGGCTGCAAGGGCAGGTCAAGCCGCGCCTGGATCAAGTCTGGATCGCGATTTTCGCTGGCGACCATGGCGTGGTGGCCGAGGGCGTATCAGCCTTTCCCCAGGAAGTGACCGGGCAGATGCTGCTCAACTTCGTCAGCGGCGGAGCGGCCATCAGCGTCCTGGCGCGGCAATTGGGCGTGTCTCTGGAAGTGGTGGACCTGGGCACCGTGACGCCTGCGCTTGACCTGCCCGGTGTGCGGCATTTGCATGTCGGGCCGGGCACGGCGAATTTCGTCCACGGCCCGGCGATGACCGCGGCCCAGGGCGAACAAGCCTTGCAGGCCGGACGCGACAGCGTGACGCGCGCCGTCGCGGCGGGAACGCATTTGTTCATCGGCGGCGAAATGGGCATCGGCAACACCACGGCCGCCAGCGCCCTGGCCTGTGCCTTGCTCGATTGCCCAGTGGCGCATCTGGTCGGGCCGGGCACTGGGCTGGACGCGGCGGGTGTCAGCCACAAGGCCCAAGTGATCGAGCGGGCCCTGGCGCGGCACAATGCCCAGCGCGATGACCCGTTGCAGACCTTGTTCAACCTCGGCGGTTTTGAAATCGCCGCGTTGGGCGGTGCGTACCTGGCGTGTGCCCAGCAGGGCATCGCCGTGCTGGTGGATGGCTTCATCTGCAGCGTCGCGGCCCTGTTGGCGGTGCGGTTGAATCCTGAATGCCGGCCATGGTTGCTGTTCGGCCATCGCGGTGCCGAACCGGGCCATCGCCACGTGCTCGAAACCCTCGGCGCCGAACCGTTGCTGGACCTCGGCCTGCGCCTGGGCGAGGGCAGTGGCGCGGCGCTGGCGGTGCCGTTGTTGCGCCTGGCCTGTGACCTTCACGGGCAAATGGCGACGTTTGCTGAAGCGGCCGTGGCGGATCGCCCGGCATGACCTTGCGCCTGGACCTGCTGCGTCACGGCGAAACCGAGCTGGGCGGCGGACTGCGCGGCAGCCTCGACGACGCTTTGACCGCCAGGGGCTGGGAGCAGATGCACGCAGCGGTGTTGGCGGGCGGGCCCTGGGATCGGCTGGTGAGTTCGCCGTTGCAACGTTGCGCGCGTTTCGCCGAGCAACTTGGCGCCCGACTCGGTGTGCCGGTGCATCTGGACAAGGATCTGCAAGAGCTGCATTTCGGCGCCTGGGAAGGCCGCAGCGCGGCGGTGTTGATGGAGACTGACGCCGAAGCACTGGGCCGGTTTTGGGCCGATCCCTATGCCTTTACGCCCCCCGAAGGCGAGCCAGTGCTGGCGTTTTCCAACCGCGTCCTGGCAGCGGTCAACCGCTTGCACGCGGCCTATGCCGGTCAGCGGGTCTTGCTGGTCAGTCACGGCGGCGTGATGCGGCTGCTGCTGGCCCAGGCCCGCGGCTTGCCACGGGAGCAATTGCTCAACGTCGAAGTCGCCCATGGCGCACTGTTCTCCCTGACCGTGTCGGCAGGTTCAGTGCTCGAAGAGACGGATTGACCATGTTGCCGTTCTGGATCGCCCTGCAATTTCTCAGCAGCCTGCCGGTGCGCCTGCCTGGCATGCCCGAGCCCGAACAACTGGGGCGTTCGCTGCTGTTCTATCCATTGGTGGGGCTGGTGTTCGGTGCTTTGCTGTGGCTGCTCAATGCACTGCTGATGGGTGCACCGTCGCTACTCCACGCCGCGCTGTTGCTGACGGCCTGGGTGATGCTCAGCGGAGGCCTGCACCTCGACGGCCTGGCCGACAGCGCCGACGCCTGGCTGGGCGGTTTTGGTGACCGCGAACGCACGCTGCTGATCATGAAGGATCCGCGCAGCGGGCCGATTGCGGTGATCACCCTGGTGTTGGTGTTGTTGCTCAAGTTCGCCGCGCTGCTGGCATTGATCGAGCAGGGGCAAGCGTTGGCCTTGATCATCGTGCCGGTGCTGGGGCGTGCGGCGTTGCTTGGCCTGTTTCTCAGCACACCTTACGTGCGCGCCGGCGGGTTGGGCCAAGCGCTTGCCGATCATCTGCCCCGGCGCGCGGGTGGATGGGTGTTGTTGGTGTGTGCGTTGGGCTGTGTGCTGGTGGCGGGGTGGCACGGCGTTTGTGCATTGGCCGTTGCCTTCGCGGTGTTCGTTGGCTTGCGGCGGATGATGCTGCGCAGGCTCGGGGGCTGCACCGGGGATACCGCCGGGGCGTTGCTGGAGTTGCTTGAAATAGCGGTGTTGGTGGGGTTGGGGTGGGTCTGAGTTGACGGGAACGCGATGGTGGGCCGTTTCGGGATCTGAGGGGTCAACCCTTTAACCCACTCATCCGAGCAAACTCCATCAATCCACCGTCATGCCCAAGCCCCAATTTGTCCATGGCGGTGCGTTTTTGTCGGCTGATAGTTTTTTCACTGCGATTGAGCTGGGCTGCAATCTGTCTGCCCGACATCCCGTGCACGAACAGCCTCACCACCTCCAGCTCCCGTTCGGAAAGGCTCACCCGGTTGGCGTCCGAGCGCGTGGCGGCCAAGGATTGCCCTCGCAGAAGCTCAAGAAAAGCCGGGCATGCATACTGCCGTCCCTGGGTGACACCGAGGATAGCCTGTTTCAGTTCCATCAAAGGACTGCGTTTATCGAACAAGCCGTTCACGCCGGTATTGAGCAAGGCCTGCAACACGGACGGATTGCGTAGCATGGTGATCACGATCAGGGGGCAGGCGCGGTAGTGGCGTTTCAAATAGCCCATCAGGGCCAGGCCGTCCGGGAACTGCCCATCGGGCATCGAATAGTCGCTGATGACCAGGTCGCAGGGGGTGCGCTCCAAGTGCTGGAGCAGTTCATCGGCGTTGCGAGCCTTGGCAACCACTGAAAATCCAGCCCCCGCCAGGACCATTTCGATACCCGTCAGCACGACGGGGTGATCATCGGCAAGGATGATGCGTATAGGGTTGTCCGAAGGAGGCCTGTGCGACACTCGCGTATCGTCACAGGTGCTGAGGCCGAAAATGTCGCAGCATTCGGGCGTGTGGTTCAGATTCATTGCTGCCTCTACAGGGGCCAAGTACATCCCGACCGCTGCTGACAAGCCATCGGAGCGCTCAGATCAAGCCTCGTTCGCGCGCGATTTTTCCCGCGAGATGACGCGAACTGACGCCGAATTTTCGGCGAATGTTGTTGAAGTGATAATTAACGTTGGCCTCGCTGCAATCAACGATGACGGCAATCTCCCAAGAAGATTTGCCAGCCTCGCTCCATTGCAGAAATTCCTTCTCCCGCTTAGTGAGTCGGATCGTTTGAGCAGGGGTTTTTTCCGTGGAGTGGTAATGGTCCTGGTATGGCGCCGAACGTCCAGAAATCGCGGTGCTGTGGTACATGACTGAAACTCCCATTCATCATCATTATTTGATGGCGTGGGGGTGGCGGAATCTTCCCACTTCTTGATGGCATGGTTCGCACAACCCGTCTTCAAGCCCGCAGGCAGGGCTGAAAGCACGGTTTCGTTTATAGCTTGATTCAAAGCACCTGAAACCTGTCAGACATTACAGGTGGGGGACTCTAATGAGTAATGGTTGAAAAGGATGTCAGCCAAAGCGCCTGATTTTGTGGGATTTATTTCCGTCTGGTTGACGATTCCGTTTGTCCTGACCAAGCAAAAAACCAGGAGAAAGCGAGGCTAGGGAACATGGCATAAGGGAAAATCGCCATTTAAATTTGCATTCAATCAACCCCGGGTATATACACGCACTATGCTTCCTTCCCAATGCTTGTGCATCAACCTGCGTCGTGCCGCGCGTGGCGTCAGCAGGTATTACGACGGCGCCCTCGACGGCTTCGGGATCAACGTTGCCCAGTATTCTTTGCTGAGCAACCTGGCGCGCCTGGACCAGCCGAGTATTTCTTCCCTGGCCGAGGCCATGGGCCTGGACCGCAGTACCTTGGGGCGTAACCTGCGGGTGCTGGAAGGCGAGGGGTTGGTGGCGCTGGCCGAAGGTGAAGACCTGCGCAACCGCATCGTCGAGCTGACCGAAGCCGGGCATGCGCGGTTGGCGGCGGCGTTGCCGGCTTGGGAAGCGGCGCAACAACGATTGATCGATAAACTGGGTGCCGAGAAGCGCACAGCCTTGCTGGCCTTGCTGGATGAGTTGGCGTAACGCCGGTTCGTTCGATGACAAGCGGGTATATACCCGCGAGCGGAGAATAAGAATGACATCGATGTGGCGTACCTGTGGTTGGGTCCTGGTGGGGAGCGCGTTGATCCTGGCGTTGTCCTTGGGCGTGCGGCATGGCTTCGGCCTGTTTCTGGCCCCCATGAGCGCCGAGTTCGGCTGGGGCCGGGAGGTGTTCGCCTTCGCCATTGCCTTGCAGAACTTGATCTGGGGCCTGGCGCAGCCGTTCACCGGCGCGTTGGCTGACCGCTTCGGTGCGGCGAAAGTCGTGCTCATCGGCGGCGTTCTTTATGCCGTTGGCCTGGTATTCATGGGCATGGCCGACTCGCCATGGTCGTTGTCGTTGAGCGCGGGGCTTTTGATCGGTATTGGTCTCTCGGGTACATCGTTCTCGGTGATCCTCGGCGTGGTCGGACGTGCCGTGCCTCCGGAGAAACGCAGCATGGGCATGGGCATCGCCAGTGCCGCCGGCTCCTTCGGCCAGTTCGCCATGTTGCCCGGCACGCTGGGGCTGATCGGCTGGCTCGGTTGGTCGGCGGCCTTGTTGGTGCTGGGTTTGCTGGTGGCATTGATCGTGCCGTTGGTGAGCATGCTCAAGGATGTGCCGGCGCCGCTGCTGGGCCATGAGCAAACCTTGTCCGAGGCGTTGCGCGAGGCGTGCAGCCATTCGGGGTTCTGGCTGCTGGCGGTTGGTTTTTTTGTCTGTGGTTTTCAGGTGGTGTTCATCGGCGTGCATTTACCGGCCTACCTGGTGGACCAACACCTGCCGGCCAGTGTCGGCACCACCGTGCTGGCCCTGGTCGGGCTCTTCAATATCTTCGGCACCTATACCGCCGGCTGGCTGGGCGGGCGCATGTCCAAGCCACGGCTGTTGACCGGGCTGTACCTGGTGCGGGCGGTGGTGATCGGATTGTTCCTGTGGGCGCCGGTGACGACTACCACGGCTTATCTGTTCGGTATGGCGATGGGCTTGCTGTGGCTGTCGACCGTGCCTTTGACCAACGGCACGGTAGCGACGCTGTTTGGTGTACGAAATCTTTCGATGCTCGGTGGGATTGTGTTCCTGTTCCACCAATTGGGTTCGTTCCTCGGGGGCTGGCTGGGCGGGGTGGTGTACGACCGCACCGGCAGTTACGACCTGATCTGGCAAGTGTCGATCCTGCTCAGCCTGTTGGCCGCAGCACTGAACTGGCCAGTACGCGAACGCCCGGTGGCGCGCCTGCAAGCCCAGGCCGGTACAGCATGAGTCGCGTCGGCCCATGGTTGATTGCCGTCGGCGCTGGTCTGCTGCTGGCGTTCGCCTGGTGGGGTTGGCATCAGGGCGGGTTGGCCTTGATGCAACTGGGCATGGGTAATTGTTGAGCGGTGGACGACGTCGGGCGCGGCGGAGTAACGTCGTGGTCTGACGTGCGTTTAAGGGAATTCCGACATGTTGATGCGCTGGTTTGCTGTTCCTGCTCTGTTATTGGCTGTGGCTGGACCGGTCTTGGCGGCCGACTGCCCGCCGTTGCTGGAGGGCTCGCTGCCCAAGTTGCGGGCCAAGGAAACTATCGATCTGTGCCAACGTTTCGCCGGCAAGCCATTGGTCGTGGTCAACACCGCCAGTTTTTGTGGGTTCGCCCCGCAATTCAAAGGTCTGGAGGCGCTTAACCAGCGCTACAAGGACGAAGGGCTGCAAGTACTTGGCGTGCCGTCCAATGATTTCAAGCAGGAAGCCAAGGACGGCGCGGAAACGGCCAAGGTCTGCTACGTCAATTATGGCGTGACCTTCACCATGACCGAGCCGCAACCGGTGCGCGGTTCTGATGCCATTCCGTTGTTCAAGCATCTGGCCGAACAATCCGGCGCGCCGAAATGGAATTTCTACAAATACGTGGTGGACCGCCAGGGCAAGGTTGTCGGCAGTTTTTCCAGCCGGATCAAACCCGACGATCCCGAATTCATCAAGGCGGTAGAAGCGGCTATCGCCTCCAAGCCCTGAGCGCCAGCCACGAAAAAGCCCCGCCTCTGTGTAGAGAGCGGGGCTTTTTTTCGCTTCAGGTGACGAGTGGTTCAGATTCGCCTTGCAGCATCAGAAGCGGTAGGTCGCACCGACACCAAAACCGTTGGCGCTGTTTTCGTATTCAGCGTTGTAGGACTGGCCCAGGGCATTGGTTCGATTGATGTTGACTTTTTCTTCCTTGAGGTAGGAATAAGCCACATCGATGGTCAGGTCGTCGGTTGGGCTCCAGCCTGCGCCCAAGCTGAAGATGGTCCGGTCACCGGTAGGGATGCGTGGTGAGCGGTCGGTGTTGTTGGTCGGCGACTGGTCGAAGGACAGGCCGGTACGCAACACCCACTGCTTGTTCAACTGATACGACGTACCGATGGCGTAGGCCCAGGTGTCATGCCAGTTCTGTTCTTCAGTGATGGTGCCGAGAAACGCAGGGGCCAGCGCGCCACCGGCGGCCGGGGTCACGCCTTCGTTGTTGACGGTGATTTCCTTCAGGCGGCTCCAGCGTGTCCAGGTGCTGCCTGCATAAACGGTCCAGGCATCATTGAGCTGCTGGGTGACGGAAAAGTCCACCGACTCCGGTGTGGTGATGTCCAGCGACGCGTCATAGCGCGCGCCGTTGAGCAGGAACGCCGGTGTACCCGCGCCCGGGCTCACTTCGGTGTGGCCTTCGAGCTTGTACTTGACCTTGGAGTGGTAAGTCAGGCCGACACGGGTGGTGTCGGTCGCCTGGACCAGCACGCCGATGTTATAGCCGTAGCCGATGTCGTCGCCCTTGATCTTCACGTCACCGTCGTTTGGCGACAGCGGAGTGTTCAGGGTCGATTCCAGTGCACCGGAGATACGGTTGATGGTCGGGCCAAAACCGATCGATACCTTGTCATTGAAGGCATAGCTGACGGTGGGTTGGAAGGTGACGACCTTCACTTCGCTCTTGCTGCCGAAGTTGCCGCCCTGGAAGCCGTTTTCATAATCGGTGATCAGGCCGAACGGGGCGTAGACACCCAGGCCGAAGGCCCATTGGTCATCGATGGGCTTAACGTAATAGCCCATCGGAACGCCCGTGAGCGGGACCATGTCGCCCTTGTTGGTACCGGACTTGGTGCCGCTGGCATCGTTGATATCGGTGGAAGCATCGATGGCGGCAAAGCCACCGGTGACCTGTTGGCGCTTGAGGCGCGACATCCCGGCAGGGTTGCCAAACACGGTGCTTGCGTCATCGGCAGCGGAAGAACGGCCCGCAAAACCAGTGCCCATGCCACTGATGCTTTGTTCGTTCAAGGCAAAGCCACTGGCGAAAAGTTGTGTGGATGCCAAGGTAACGGCAAGGCCAAGGGTGGTTTTGAGCATGATTTTTTCATTGTTAGAACTCCTGATGGTCACCGGGGCGAAAATTACCAACATTTTCGTTCAAGCGCTATAGCTTGTATGGCTTGATTTAGAGGGGTTTTGTAGGACAATCCGACCAGAATCGCGACCGTTGTAGGAACTTTCCGAATTTCCCATCAGCAAGCGACCTGATTCAGTGGTGAAACACAGCTCTGCCAGGCACAAGTGAAATCTCGCAGGCGTCCCTGAGGGTGGAATGCTTGCCGCCAGATGCGGGCCATCCCGAGCAGATCATCGGCTTCGGGAAGCGTGGTGTTCCGTTCCTCCACCAGCAGCCAGGCGATGGCAGTGGCATAGCGCAGGTTGACGGTCAATTCCAGGTGCGGGCCGCTGAGAAAGGCGTGTTGGCTGGCCAGGCCGCGAACCAGGCTGGCGCGCTCCGGGTCCAGCGCGAGGTAATGATCCCAAAGCGCTTGGTGTCGAGGTTCGGTGATGCGATACAGGCCATGCCCGCGTCGGTCATGGAGGGCCGACCCCAGCGCTGACTGGCTGGCGGCTATGCCCAGCAACAAGGATTCCGCGGTTGCGCTATGACGCCCCAGGTAAAGGAGCGTCGGGCGGATCACATATCGACACAGTTCGCTGGCAGCGATACCCATAAAGCCCTCGGAATGCGAGATGGGCGGAGCCTGAAGGTGTGGGCTTGGCAGCGGTGGATCGGTTCAGGCCCCGCCGAAAGCGGATCATGCCGCTTGAGTTGAAGTGTAGTGTCATATTCCTGCTGTAAAGGGCTGTTTTTAAAACATCTTCAGCGAACGGTTATAACCGTTATATCCCTTGGTGCTTACGCCGTTGCGCTTTATCGAGAAATTCCAGGCAATAAAAAGCCCCGCTTTCTGGGCGGGGCCTTTGGGGTTTCAGCCTTTCTGGCGTATCAGGCAACCAGTGCCTGGCGAGTACGCTCGATCACGGCCTGCAGCGGTTCGGCGCTGGAGTATTGATCGGGGTACAGGCGTTCGCTGTGACGAGCGATGCCATGTTCGTTGACCAGGGTAAAGCTGAAGCAGCCTTTGCGAGCGGCCATGATCAGGCAGTTCATTGGAGCAAAAGCGTTGGTTAGGGTGCGGATGGCATCCTGTGTATGGATTTGATTAGACATGTTATGGGTGTTCCTACAAATGACACGGTTAAGAACCGTGCAACGTTAAAACGTTCCAGTAACGTCGACCACCATTGGTCGAACGAAGAACCCGACTGGAACAAAGCAGCCAGTTTGAGCGCTATAAAAAGGGCGCGCTTGGGCTGGCAGGTAGGTACTTAGGAGGGCAGGCAACACATCAAGGGCAAAGGTTCTGGGCCCGGGGTGAAGATCCTGATCAATTTGCAGGTTGGTTCGGTCAGAGTAATGAGCCTGGCAACACCCTTTGCATTCGATCAAAGGCTGTGTTGGCGCAAGGTTTACCTGGAAACCATCGAGGGGGTCGGTCTCTTTTTATCGGTGCTGCGTCCCTTGAGGGATGGCTGACCGCAGAGATGTGTTCGACCCGGAATTGACTTTCAGCTTGGTACTAACGCCGCGAATACTAACGGATCGAATTCCTGAAGGGAAGGGCATTGGTCAAAAAATATTCAAGCGGGTCGCAAGCCGATGCCCTCACCACCTTCAAGCTCGGGTTTCGCGACCCAATGCGCCAGAAAAATAGCAGCGTTATAACCCGTTCGCATGTTACTTGTGCACACTCGCCACGCCGCTTGTCACCGTACTGTCATGTGGGAACAATTGGGGGTGGGTGCCTGTATCCAAAATTTAAGTCAATGAAAAACATCGCTTTTTTTACTGGTGAAAAAATCGTCAGTTTAAGCGCAGGCCCCGTTCCACAGGGCTTGCGGCGAGTTCAGGGTAGGTTGTCCACTGAGTTATCCACAGCTTCTGTGGATTGTCCCAAGCGCTTGCTCTAGCACGGGCGTGCCGGTTTTTTTCGGCTTTACCCGCGCGAAAAAAAGAGTAGAGTGGCGCGCCTTCCGATCTGTCCCACAGTGCTTTATGAAGTTTCGCTCAGTATCAAATTCTGTTACTTCCACGCCCGCCAGTGTTACCCCACCCAAGCGCATTTCGATGCGAGTGGCTGAGTGGTTGCTCGACAGTCCGCGCCTGGGAGAAAGCCCCAGCGTCAAACACCTGGCCGGTCGCCTGCTCAAGCAGCCAGCCCGTGAAGGCGTGGTGGCCGCGCAAAGTCGCCTCGGGCAATTGATGTGCCGCGAATGCGGTAATGCCCGGGACCGGCGTATCGGCCACGACCTGCTGCGCCAGGCTGCACGGGCCGGTGATCACCGGGCTCGTCAGGCCCTCGGCGAAATCGAAGACTGAAACCGCAGTCCGAGCTGGGCAACCCCCAGCCGCTTGGTTAACCTTCGGGCTTTATCTCATCGGCAGGAAATGTCATGGCTATGGATTTGACCAGCTTGTTGCTGGGCCTGGCGGGGGCAGCGTTGCCGTTGCTCGCACTGTCATGGCACCTGCAACGCCAGGCCAGTGCCGCGCGGACCGAGCTGGCGCTGCAGGAAGAGCGCCTCGCCACTGCCCACATGGCCCACGACGGCCTGAACGCCCAGCTCGACGCTTGCCGCGATGAAATCAGCGACCTGAGCCAGGCCAACGCCGCCAAGCAAGCTGAACTCGCCGCCGCCTGTCGCGAAGTTGAGTTGTTGCAGATCGAGCGCGACAACGCCCGGGACGCGGCCCACGCCTGGAATCTTGAGCGCGCCAACAAAGAAGCCGAGTTGCGGCGGCTCGACGCCCAGGCGGCGTCGTTGCAGGCCGAGCTGCGCGAGCAACAGGACAGCCATCAACAGCGCCTGGATGACTTGCAAGGTTCACGAGACGAACTGCGGGCGCAGTTTGCCGAACTGGCCGGCAAAATCTTCGACGAGCGTGAGCAGCGCTTCGCCGAAACCAGCCAGCAGCGCCTGGGCCAGTTGCTCGATCCACTGAAAGAGCGCATCCAATCTTTCGAAAAACGCGTCGAGGAAAGCTATCAGGCCGAGGCGCGCGAGCGTTTCTCCCTGGGCAAGGAACTGGAGCGGCTGCAACAGCTGAACCTGCGCCTGAGCGATGAGGCCACCAACCTTACCCGGGCACTCAAGGGCCAGAAAACCCAGGGTAACTGGGGCGAATTGATCCTGGAGCGGGTGCTCGAACACGCGGGCCTGGAGAAGGGGCGCGAATATCAGACCCAGGTCAGTCTCAAGGGTCCGGACGGCGAGCGTTTCCAGCCTGACGTGTTGATTTATCTGCCCGGCGACAAACAAGTAGTGGTCGATTCCAAGGTCAGTCTTACCGCGTATCAGCAGTACGTGGCCGCCGAAGATGACGCCATCGGCCAGCATGCTATCAAGCAACATGTGGCGTCATTGCGAGCCCACGTCAAAGGTTTGGCCGGCAAGGATTACAAACGCCTGGACGGCCTGCACAGCCTGGATTTCGTGTTGTTGTTCGTGCCGATCGAAGCGGCGTTCTCCGCCGCCCTGCAAGCCGAGCCGAACCTGTTCCAGGAAGCCTTCGACCGCAACATCGTGATCGTCAGCCCGACCACGCTGTTGGCGACTTTACGGGTGATCGACAGCTTGTGGAAACAGGAACGCCAGAGCCAGAACGCCCGGGAAATCGCCGAGCGGGCGGGGTGGCTGTACGACAAGTTCGTGCTGTTCATCCAGGACCTGGACGAGATTGGTGGTCGCTTGCAGCAACTGGACAAAGCCTACAGCGCCGCACGCAACAAGCTGACAGAAGGGCGTGGCAACCTGATCAGCCGCAGCGAACAGCTCAAGCTGCTCGGGGCCCGGGCCAGCAAGAGCTTGCCTGCCGAATTGCTCGAACGGGCGATGACGGATGCGGATGGGTTGCCTGAGTTACCGGAAGAAACGGCAAAAGCCCAGGATTAATGAAACCCTTAGGCTTGATGCAAAACCCTGTGGCGAGGGAGCTTGCTCCCACTGGGCTGCGCAGCAGCCCCTTTTTGTGAGCGCTGCGCAGCAGCCCTTTTTGTGAGTGCTGTGCACTCAAGCGGGAGCAAGCTCCCTCGCCACAGAGGCCACCCTACATCCCCCGAGTTCTCTACAACGGCAAATGCCGACTCAACAACGCCCGCAACGCCGCTGGCTTCACCGGTTTGGCCAGGTAATCCAGGCCCGCCGCGTGCACCTGGGCGATCATCTCGGGGCGACCGTCGGCGCTGATCACCACACCCGGGATCGGCTCACCCATGCGCGTGCGCAACCAGGCCATCAACTCGGTACCGGTCTCGCCGTCGTCCAGATGGAAGTCCACCAGGGCCAATTGCGGCCGTCCCCCCTCGGCAAGCCAACGCTCGCATTCATCGCGGTTGCGCGCCGTCCACACCTGGCAGCCCCAGCGTGTCAGCAGGCTGTTCATGCCGATCAGGATGCTGTCTTCGTTGTCCACGCACAGCACCTGCGCGCCGCTGGGCAAATGGCCGTTGGGTTCGGCTACGGCGGCGGGTACGACTGCCGGTGCGTGGGCCAGGGGAACGCTGACGCTGAACACGCTGCCGCGCCCCGGCCAAGAGCGCACGCGCAAGGTGTGGCCCAGCACGCGGCACAGCCCATCGGCGATTGCCAGTCCCAGCCCCAGGCCTTTTTCAGCGCGGGTCTGGTGGCTGTCCAGGCGTTTGAATTCTTCGAAGATCACCTGCTGCTTATCCTCGGCAATACCCGGGCCGCGATCCCAGACTTCCAGGCACAACTCGCCGCTGCGTCGGCGCACGCCCAGCAACACCGGTCCCTTGGCATAGCGAAAGGCGTTGGTAAGGAAATTCTGCAAGACCCGTCGCAGCAGCTTGATGTCGCTGTCCACCCGCAGGTGTGAGCCTCGCACGCGAAACTTCAGGCCCTGCTCCTGGGCCAGCGCGGTGAACTCGGCGCCGAGGATATCGAACAGCTCATTAAGGGCGAAGGGCTTGCGGTCGGGGTTGATCTTGCCGTTTTCCAGGCGGGAAATGTCCAGCAGATCGGTGATCAAGTCTTCGGCCGAACGCAGCGAACTGTCCAGGTGTTGCACCAGTTGCCGGGCTTCCTGCGGCAGGTCTTCGTGCTGGTGGGACAGCGCAGCGGAAAACAGTCGTGCGGCGTTGAGCGGCTGCATCAAGTCGTGGCTGACGGCCGCCAGGAAACGGGTCTTGGATTGATAGGCCGCTTCGGCGGTGCTTTTGGCATCGGTCAGGGCCAGGTTCAGTTGCGACAATTCCCGGGTGCGCTCAGCCACCCGTTGCTCCAACCCTTCGTTGGCTTCCGTCAGGGCATATTCGGCCTCGCGGAACGCGGTGATGTCGGTGAAGCTCATGACGAACCCGCCGCCGGGCATCGGGTTGCCGATCAGCTCGATCACCCGGCCATTGGGAAACAGTCGCTCGGAGGTATGGGCGCGGCCCTGGCGCATCCAGTGCAGGCGCCGGGCAACATGGACTTCCGCCTCGCCGGGGCCGCACAGGCCGCGTTCGGCGTTGTAGCGGATGATGTCGGCAATGGGCCGGCCGACGCTGATCAACCCGTCCGGGTACTTGAACAACTCCAGGTAGCGCCGGTTCCACGCCACCAACCTAAGGGACTGATCGACCACGCTGATGCCTTGGGTGATGTTCTCGATGGCGCCTTGCAGCAGTGCCCGGTTGAACTGCAGCACTTCCGATGCTTCGTCCGCGATCCGCACGACGTCTTCGAGTTGCATCTCCCGGCCTTCAATCGCGGCTTTTACCACCGCCCGTGTCGAGGACGCCCCCAGTACACCGGCCAACAGGCGTTCGGTGTGGGCGATCCATTCGCTGTCAGCGTTCTGGCTGGGATTGAAGCCCTTGCCCTGGCGGTAGGCAAAGCGGATGAAGCTCTGCCGCGCCCGTTCTTCTCCGACGAAGCGTGCGGCCAACTGCAACAGGTCGTCGATGTGCACCGCGAGCATCGAGCGGGCGCTGGGACGGGCGCTGATTTCCTGGCCGATGAAGCGTCCGGCCTGCCAGTGCTCCGATACGCGCGTGCGTGACAGCACCGACACCCAGGCAAACAGAGTGAAATTACCGGCCAGTGACAGCACCACCCCTTGGGTTAGCGGAGTAATTGGCAGGTTCAATGGGTTGCCGTGCAGCCAGGCCAAACCCGGGAAACTGCCCAGCGACCAGCCCAGGCTGTGGGCGGCGATCGGCAGCACCAGGGTGTAGAACCATAGGAAAATCCCCGTGGCGAGGCCGGCGAATACACCGCGACGGTTGGCCTGCTTCCAGTACAGCGCGCCCAGCATGGCGGGGGCCAGTTGGGTCACGGCCGCGAAGGCAATCTGGCCGATGGTTGCCAGGCTCGCCGTCGAACCCAGCAAGCGGTAGCTGACATAGGCCAGCAGCAGGATCACCACAATGCTCACCCGCCGTACCGAAAGCATCCACTGGCGGAACACTTCGAACGGCCGCTCGGCGTTGTTGCGGCGCAACAGCCAGGGCAGCAGCATGTCGTTGGAGACCATGGTGGACAGCGCCACGCTCGCGACAATCACCATGCCGGTGGCCGCCGAGGCGCCGCCGATAAATGCCAGCACCGCCAGGGCCGGGTGGGCCTGGGCGAGAGGCAGGCTGATGACGAACGAATCCGGCAGTACCGAGCTGGGCAGCATCATTTGCCCGGCAAGGGCGATGGGCACGACAAACAGCGCGGCCAGGGCCAGGTACGCGGGGAATACCCACTTGGCCAGGCGCAGGTCCTGGGGCTCGATGTTTTCCACCACGGTTACGTGAAACTGCCGCGGCAGGCAGATGATCGCCATCATTGCCACACCGGTCTGCACCACCATGGACGGCCAGTTGATGGTTTCCTTCCAGTACTGCTCCAGCCGCGGCGCAAGCATCGCCTGGTCAAACAAATCATCGAAGCCGTCATAAAGACCGAACGTCACGAAGGCGCCGACCGCGAGGAAGGCGAACAGCTTGACCAGGGATTCGAAGGCAATCGCCAACACCATGCCACGGTGGTGCTCGGTGGCGTCAAGGTTGCGGGTGCCGAACACGATGGTGAACAGCGCCAGGATCAGCGAGACAATCAGCGCGGTGTCCTGAGCGCGGGTACCCATCGCATCGGCGCCAGCGCCGATCAGCAGGTTCACGCCGAGCACGATGCCCTTGAGCTGCAAGGCAATGTACGGCAACACGCCCACCAGGCAGATCAACGCCACCACCACCGCCAGGGATTGGGACTTGCCGTAGCGGGCGGCGATGAAGTCGGCGATGGAGGTGATGTTCTCCTGCTTGCTGATCATCACCATTTTTTGCAGCACCCACGGCGCCAGCACCATCAGCAGGATCGGCCCGAGGTAGATTGGCAGGAATGACCAGAGCTGTTCGGCGGCCTGGCCCACGGCGCCAAAGAACGTCCAGCTGGTGCAATACACCGCCAGCGACAGGCTGTAAACCCAGGCCCGCACCCGAGGCGGCAACGGCGTGCTGCGCCGGTCGCCGTAGAAGGCGATGGCGAACATGATGGCCATATAGGCCAGGGCAACAACGGCGATCAACCCGCTGGACAACGACATGGAAACTCCCGGACAAAGACACCGGGACTCGAGCCCGGCAAGACAGTCTCGCATGCCCGTCCGGGTTCGTCAGTGTCGACCAAGGTCGGGGCGTGGCGGGGTGTTGGGGCTTTTTGGGTTTGTAATGTTTGTGCGGGCCTCATCGCGAGCAAGCTCGCTCCCAGGGACTTGGGGCGAATACAGATCCATGGTTCACCCAGATCAAATGTGGGAGCGGGCTTGCTCGCGAATGCGGTCTTACTGACCCAGCGCGATATCCACCAACCGATACAACTCCTCGGCGTCCAGCGGCGCGGTGGCGAACAGGATGCGAAACACCGTCGGTGCCACCACCACGTTGACCAGGCGTTCGATGCCTGGATTGGGCTCGTCGGGATAACGATCCAGAATCGTCTGCAACTGGGCGCTGATGATTCCCACGCAATACCCCGGCGTAGCGCAGGCCTGGATGTCGCGCATCATGTTGCGCCCGGGCTCGGAGCTCATTTCGTCCAGGTACTGTTCGGCCCAGGCCAACAGGTCGCCGCGCAGGCTGCCGGTGTTGGCCGGTTCGCTGTCGGGGCGCATGCGGGCGATGGCGACGTCCGCCAGCAACGCCGGCAGATCGCCCCAGCGCCGATAGATCGTGGACGGCGTTACCCCCGCGCGCGCGGCGATTTGCGGCACGGTCAAGGTGGCGCGGTCCTGCTCCTGAAGCAGGGCGCGGACCGCCGAATGAATCGATTCCTGTACCCGGGCGCTTCTGCCGCCGGGGCGTAAACCTTCTTTAATAGCCATGGGTCGGACCTTAACACAAAGAATTTGCTTTAAGCGCACAGCGGTAGCACACTCGGCAAAAGCAAAAAATTAGCTTTTGTGCTTTTGCCTTTGGAGTGTGCCCATGTCTCGTCCAGCTTCGACCGGTGCCAGCCTGATCTTCCTGGCGCTTACCTTGCTCGGTTTTCTCGCCGCCTCCAGTGCGCCGACGCCGTTGTATCACCTCTATCAGGATCAGTTGCACTTTTCCCCGGCAGTGCTGACGCTGATTTTCGGTGTGTATGCGTTCAGTCTGTTGGCAGCCCTGCTGACTGTGGGTTCGCTGTCGGATTACCTGGGCCGCAAACCGGTTATTTTCGTCGCGTTGTTGCTCAACATGCTGGCGATGCTGCTGTTTATCAATGCTGACAGTGTCGCCTGGTTGATCAGCGCGCGGTTGATCCAAGGCTTTGCCACGGGCATGGCCACCAGTGTGCTGGGTGCGGCGTTGCTGGATTTCGATCGTCGGCAGGGTCCGTTGATCATCAGCATCGCACCGCTGTTGGGCATGGCATGCGGGGCGCTGGGTTGTGGCCTGTTGGCTGAGTACGCACCGTTGCCCCTGCAACTGACGTATTGGATTTTGCTGGGGTTGTTCCTCGCCCAGGCCCTTTACCTCTGGCGGCTGGCGGAGAGCGTCAGCCCACAAGCCGGCGCCTGGCAGTCCTTGCGCCCGACCTTGCATGTGCCGGTCCAGGCGCGAGGCGCCTTGTGGCTGATATTGCCATTGAACCTTGCGGCGTGGGCGGTGGGCGGCTTCTATTTGTCGCTGGCGCCTTCGCTGGTGCGGGCTGCGACGGGATCGACCTCCAACCTGATCGGCGGCGCGCTAGTGGCGGTGTTGACGCTCAGCGGTGCGTTGTCCATCTACACGCTGCGCAACCAGGGCGCAGACAAGATGTTGCGCCTGTCCGCAAGTCTCCTGGTCATCGGCCTGACGCTGGTGCTGGTCGCGGTGCACGGGGGCAGCTTGCCGTTGTTCTTCGTCGGCACGCTGGTCACCGGCAGCGGTTTCGGCGCCGGGTTCCTTGGAGCCTTGCGCAGCATCATGCCCCTGGCATTGCCCCATGAGCGAGCCGGTTTGATGTCGGCATTCTACGTCCTCAGCTATCTGGCGTTCAGCTTGCCGTCGCTGCTGGCCGGGAACCTGACGCGGGTGTTCGGGTTGATCCCCACCACGGATGGTTATGGCGCTGTGCTGATCGTGTTGTCGGCTGCTGCGTTGTTGGGTTTGTTGCGCCAGCCTGGGAAAAGAGCAGACGTTGGCGTTCGGCCTTGAAGGCTTGGATTGCAGGCGCCGCTGTCGGTTGATTTGCGCTAGCCTTGGCGTCTCAATGTTCATGGACCGATCCCTTTGAAAATCATCCGCAGCAAATCCTTCACCGGCGAGCGCGCGTGGGCCGCGCTGGATATCGCCAACATGAACGGCATCACCACGCGCCTGCACTGGACCGATCAGCCGTACAAGTGGCACATCAATGACGGGCAGGAAGTCTTCGTGGTGCTCGATGGGCAAGTGCAGATGTGCTATCGGGAAGAGGGCGTCGTAAAAGAGGTCCTGCTGGGAGTGGGAGATATTTTCTACGCCTCGGTGGGTGCCGAGCACGTGGCCAAGCCGTTGGGCGAAGCGAGAGTCCTGGTGATCGAGACCGAAGGCAGCGTCTGACTTATTTGCAAAACCGATAACAGATAGAGAAATTACCCGTTATATAGATATTCGATTCGGCTCTAGCATGGCTCCACCTCATCCGGGGAAGGAGTTCGCCATGACATGCTGTGCTGCTAAAAGCCGTTTGCGTCCATTGAGCCATTTGCCCAGGCCGCTGGAGGCCATCCGCCAATTCACGCCGAACTGGTTTGCCGTGGTAATGGGTACTGGCGTATTGGCCTTGGCCCTGGCGCAGTGGCCGGCGAACATGCCCGGCCTGCGTGCCGTGGGCGAAGGCTTGTGGTTGTTCAACATGGTTTTGTTCGTCGTGTTCTCCGGAATGTACACGGCCCGTTGGCTGTTGTTCTTCGATGAGGCGCGACGGATCTTTGGCCATTCAACCGTGTCGATGTTTTTTGGCACCATTCCCATGGGCCTGGCCACGATCATCAATGGCTTCCTCGTGTATGGGCTGCCGCGTTGGGGCGACGGTGTGGTGCCGTTGGCCGAGGCGTTATGGTGGATCGACGTGGCAATGTCGCTGGCTTGTGGCGTGCTGATTCCATTCCTGATGTTCACCCGTCAAGTGCATCGGATCGACCAGATGACTGCGGTATGGCTGTTGCCGGTGGTGGCCGCCGAAGTTGCCGCCGCCAGTGGCGGGCTGTTGGCACCGCATCTGGCAGATGTTCATGCGCAACTGGTGATGCTGGTGACGAGCTACGTACTCTGGGCATTTTCCCTACCGGTAGCGTTCAGCATCCTGACGATCCTGCTGTTGCGCATGGCCCTGCATAAATTGCCCCACGAAAACATGGCCGCCTCGAGCTGGCTAGCCCTTGGCCCCATTGGCACCGGCGCCCTGGGCATGCTTTTGCTGGGCAGTGATGCACCGCTGATCTTTACCGCAAACGGCCTGCCCGGCGTGGGCGAAATCGCCGCCGGCCTGGGCTTGGTCGCCGGTATCACACTGTGGGGCTTGGGATTCTGGTGGATGCTGATGGCGCTGCTGATCACCGCGCGCTATCTACGGGCCGGGATTCCCTTCAACCTTGGCTGGTGGGGTTTTACCTTTCCCTTGGGTGTGTATGCGCTGACCACGCTGAAGCTGGCGGAGGTGTTGCACCTGGGTTTTTTCAGCCTGTTTGGAGGCGTGTTGGTGGCGATGCTGGTGGTGATGTGGCTGATCGTCGGACGGCGTACCGTGCTGGGCGCCTGGCACGGCGAGTTGTTTGTGTCGCCGTGCATTGCGGGGCTGGCGAAATAATCGCTAAAGACAGGTAATGTGTGGCCTGGATCAAAAAACGTAATTCCAATAAGCGTCCACGCCACTCAGGAACATGGAAGATGAGTCACCCTTCGCAGTTCACCTTGCTTCGCACGCGGCGTTTCCTGCCGTTCTTCATCACGCAGTCCCTGGGCGCGTTCAACGACAACATTTTCAAGCAGTCGCTGATCCTCGCCATCCTCTACAAATTGACCATCGAAGGCGATCGCTCGATCTGGGTCAACCTCTGTGCACTGCTGTTCATCCTGCCGTTTTTTCTGTTCTCGGCGCTGGCGGGGCAGTTTGGGGAAAAGTTCGCCAAGGATGCGTTGATTCGCCTGATCAAACTCGGCGAAATCGTCATCATGACGGTCGGCGCGGTGGGCTTCGTATTCGATCATCTGTCGCTGATGCTGCTGGCGCTGTTCGCCATGGGCACGCATTCGGCGCTGTTCGGCCCCGTGAAGTATTCGATCCTGCCGCAAGCGTTGCGCGAGGACGAGCTGGTTGGCGGCAACGGCCTGGTGGAAATGGGCACGTTCCTGGCCATTCTTGCCGGTACCATCGGTGCCGGGATAATGATGTCCTCGGCCCATTACGCCCCCGTGGTGTCGACCGCGATCATCGGCGTCGCCGTGCTCGGTTACCTGGCCAGCCGCAGCATACCGCGAGCCGCGGCGGCCTCGCCGCAAATGCGCCTGAACTGGAATATTTTCAGCCAGTCCTGGGCGACCCTGAAGCTGGGGCTGGGACAAACCCCAGCGGTGTCTCGTTCGATTGTCGGCAACTCCTGGTTCTGGTTCGTCGGGGCGATTTACCTGACGCAGATCCCGGCCTACGCCAAGGAATGGATGCACGGCGACGAAACCGTGGTGACCTTGATCCTGACGGTTTTTTCGGTGGGGATCGCCCTGGGTTCGATGCTCTGCGAGAAGTTGTCCGGGCGCAAAGTGGAGATCGGCCTGGTGCCGTTCGGTTCGTTCGGCTTGACGGTGTTCGGGCTGTTGCTGTGGTGGCATTCCGGCGCAATTCCTGACAGTGTCGATGGCCATGGTTGGCTGCAGGTGCTCGGCTTCGGTCACGCCTGGCTGGTATTGATCGACATCCTCGGCCTAGGTGTGTTTGGCGGTTTCTACATTGTGCCGCTGTACGCGTTGATCCAGTCGCGCACCGTCGAAAACGAACGGGCGCGGGTGATCGCCGCCAACAACATCCTCAATGCGTTGTTCATGGTGGTTTCGGCCATTGTCTCCATCGTATTGCTGAGCCTGGCCAAACTGTCGATCCCGCAACTGTTCCTGGTGGTGTCGCTGCTGAACATCGGCGTCAACGCCTACATCTTCAAGATCGTTCCAGAGTTCAGCATGCGTTTCATGATCTGGCTGCTGAGCCATTCCATGTACCGCGTCGAGCATCGCAACCTGGAAGCGATTCCGGATGAAGGTGCGGCGCTGTTGGTGTGCAATCACGTGTCCTTTGTCGATGCCTTGCTGATTGGCGGTGCGGTGCGTCGGCCGATTCGCTTCGTGATGTACTACAAGATCTACAACCTGCCGGTGCTGAATTTCATTTTCCGCACCGCCGGAACGATCCCCATCGCCGGGCACCAGGAAGACATTCATATCTACGAAAAGGCTTTCACCCGAATCGCTCAGTACCTGAAGGACGGTGAGCTGGTGTGCATCTTCCCTGAAGGAAAATTGACCGCTGACGGTGAGATCAATGAGTTCAAGAGCGGGCTGACACGCATCCTCCAGGAAACCCCGGTGCCGGTGATTCCCCTGGCGTTGCAGGGGCTGTGGGGGAGTTTCTTCAGCCGTGATCCACGCAAGGGCGTGTTCCGCCGGTTCTGGTCGCGGATTACCCTGGTGGCGGGTTCGGCGGTTGCGGTGGAGGGGGCGACACCTTCGAAGTTGCAGGCGGTGGTGGGAGAGTTGCGCGGGGCAGTTAGATAGCCTGCGAGCTATAGACTAATCGCGAGCTGGCTCGCTCGCACAGTGGACCGCGTCGAACTCGGTCAAAATGTGGGAGCGAGCCTGCTCGCGATAGCGATAGTGGCCTTAAGCGCTGATCTTGAGCCCGATCAACCCGGCAACGATCAACGCCACGCTTGCCAACCGAACCGGCGCCATCGATTCACCAAACAGAATGATCCCGGCAATCACAGTGCCCACGGCCCCGACTCCGGTCCAGATCGCATAGGCTGTGCCCAGGGGCAATTGCTTCACTGCCAGGCCGAGCAGGCCCAGGCTGATCACCATGGCGGCAATCGTCAGTGCAGTGGGGAGAGGGCGGCTGAAACCGTCGGTGTACTTCAGGCCGACGGCCCAGCCGACTTCGAACAGGCCGGCAAAAAACAGAATGATCCAGGACATCACGTACCTCCATCGATGGATGGGGTCGTCCCCGGATTAACACTTGATCGACAGGCATGATCGAGTGGCGGGGCCGTCCCCGCGCTCGATTGATAGAGTGCCCATTATTGACCACTCGATCAAGTCTGCTTACTCGGCGGTTTGCCGGGCGGCGAGGGCGTCGCGGTCCTGTTTTTCGCTCATGCGGCGGAAATAGGTCGAGAGCAGGGCCCCGGAAATGTTGTGCCAGACGCTGAACAGCGCGCTGGGCACTGCCGCCAGCGGGGAAAAGTGTGCACTGGCCAACGCCGCGCCCAGGCCGGAGTTCTGCATGCCCACTTCCAGTGCCAGGGATTTACGCTGGGCCAGCGGCAGCTTGAACAGATGCCCAGTGAAATAGCCCAGCAAAAAGCCGAAGCTATTGTGTAACATCACCACGGCCATGATCAGCAGCCCCGATTCGGCAATCTTCGCCTGGCTGGCGGCAACGACGGCGGTCACGATGATGACGATGCTCACCACCGACACCAGTGGCAACACCTCCACAGCATGACGGACCTTGTTCCCCAGCAGCCGTTGCGCCACCACGCCCAGCACGATGGGCAGCAGCACCACTTGCAGGATCGACCAGAACAACTCCATGAACGACACCGGCAGCCAAGCCGAGGCCAGCAGCCAGATCAGCGCCGGGGTCAGCAGCGGCGCGAGCAAGGTGGTGACGGCGGCGATGGCCACCGACAAGGCCAGGTCGCCGCGGGCCAGCCAGGTCATGACGTTCGACGAGGTGCCGCTCGGGCAGCAGCCCACCAGGATCACGCCGACGGCGATTTCCGGCGGCAAATGGAAAACTTGGCAGAGCAACCACGCCACGCCTGGCATGATCACGAAATGAGCGACCACGCCCAAGGCCACGCGCCATGGGTGACGCGCGACTTCGGCGAAATCATCGAGCTTGAGGGTCAGGCCCATGCCAAACATCACCAGCCCTAGCAACGGCACAATGGCGCTTTTCAAACCGATGAACCAGGCCGGTTGCAGAAACGCCACGATGGCGAAAATCAGAACCCAGTAAGCGAAGGTATTGCCGACAAAGCGGCTCAATGCAGCCAATGCGCGCATGACCTGATCCTTATTATTGATAAACCACAAATATAAATGTGGGAGCGGGCTTGCTCGCGAAAGCGGGGCATCAGTCAACTATCAACTGACTGACACACCGCCTTCGCGAGCAAGCCCGCTCCCACAGGGTAATCACCAACCTTTAGATCCCCTGCGGAATCTCTTCCCCGCCCAACGCTTCAACCAGCGCCGGCAAGAATTCGCCGAACGTCAACATCATCAACGTGAAGCTGGCGTCCAACTGGCCGAGGGCTTCGTCGCCGCCGTCCTGTTCTGCCTGGTCTTGCAGCAGGTCTTCGAACTTCAGGCGCTTGACCACCATCTTGTCGTCGAGCACGAAGGACAGCTTGTCCTGCCAAGCCAGCGACAACTGGGTCACCACCTTGCCGGTGTTCAAGTGCAACTGGATTTCGTCGCTGGTCAGGTCTTGACGCTTGCAGCGCACAATGCCGCCGTCTTCGTGGGTGTCGCGCAGTTCGCATTCGTCCAGCACGAAGAAATCGTCGGCGGCTTTCTGGGTCTTGACCCAGTCGGTCATGGTGGCGGTCGGGGCCATTTTCACCGTGAGCGGGCGCACCGGCAGCGAGCCGATGACTTCGCGCAGGGTTGACAGCAGGTCTTCGGCGCGTTTCGGGCTGGCCGAATTCACCAGGATCAGGCCCTGTTTCGGCGCGATGGCGGCGAAGGTGGACGAGCGGCGAATGAATGCACGTGGGAGGAACGCCTGGATGATTTCATCCTTGAGCTGGTCCCGTTCCTTTTTATAGACCTTGCGCATTTGCTCGGCCTCGATCTCTTCGACCTTTTCCTTCAAGGCGTCGCGCACGACGCTGCCAGGCAGGATGCGTTCTTCCTTGCGAGCGGCGATCAGCAGGAAATCCTGGCTGATATGCACCAATGGCGCGTCTTCGCCTTTGCCAAACGGCGCGACGAAACCGTAAGTGGTCAACTCCTGGCTTGCACATGGACGCGCCAGTTTGCTGGCCAGTGCAGTTTCCAACGCCTCGGCATCAAAAGGCAGATCTTGGGTCAGGCGATAGATAAGCAGGTTTTTGAACCACATGGGGTGAGTCTCTCCTTTATACAAAGGGGGGCATTATTCTCTTCGCGGCGCGATAGGCCAACCCTTCGCTAAGCCTTTGGAAGGCCTGAAAAAATTAATTTAAAAAGTGCTTGCCAGCTTAAAGGCTGCTCCGTAGAATGCGCGCCACACCGAAAGCGAAGGGTGATTAGCTCAGCTGGGAGAGCGTCTGCCTTACAAGCAGAATGTCGGCGGTTCGATCCCGTCATCACCCACCATTCGTTAACAGTGTTACGCGCAGCGGTAGTTCAGTCGGTTAGAATACCGGCCTGTCACGCCGGGGGTCGCGGGTTCGAGTCCCGTCCGCTGCGCCATATTCGGTTATCTGGAACGCTGAACGCCAGGTGACCACAGAAAGCCCGCTAATGCGGGCTTTTTGCTGTTTGCAGTTCCTGCGGTGCGCAGCTCTTCATTCTTTTTTTGCTGAATTTTTAATTAAATCAGCACGTTACGAAAAACTGTGAGAGAATGCGCCCCGCATCGAAAGTGAAGGGTGATTAGCTCAGCTGGGAGAGCGTCTGCCTTACAAGCAGAATGTCGGCGGTTCGATCCCGTCATCACCCACCAAGCTTTCAATGTTACGCGCAGCGGTAGTTCAGTCGGTTAGAATACCGGCCTGTCACGCCGGGGGTCGCGGGTTCGAGTCCCGTCCGCTGCGCCATCTTCGATGACCTGGAACACTGAACGCCAGGTTGCCAACAAAAAGCCCGCTCAATCGAGCGGGCTTTTGCTGTCTGGCGTTTGCCGTTTACCTACTGCTCGGCGTTACGGCTGTGACGGTAATCGCTGACCGCTTCATACACCGCTTTGCGCAAACGGTTGATGCCGCCGATGGGGCGATGGGCCTCAATGCCGAACCAAGGGTTGAAGGACTGGTTGTCGCAAGCCAGGTTCAGCTTGGGCGTATCGAAGTCCTGAGGCGGCACCTTGACGCGCGCTACCGTCTCGAACGGGGCGTCGCTTTCTTGCCATTCAATGCTGGTGTCTTCGATGGGCATGTACTTGCTCGGATCCTGGCGCTGGATCTGCAGAACAAAACATGCCGGCACCCGATCTGTGGATAACTGTTGGGCCAGGGCGCTGCGCAAGAAATTTGGCAGGTCCTGGTTTTGCGCCGGCAGGGTATAGGCCGGGCAGCTGTCCGGGTCTGGCGCGACACGGAACTTGGCGTTGGCTTCACCGAACTTGTAGGGCGATACGGAAAAGTACGTGGTCTGGGTCGGACTGGCCGGTGGCGGCGAGAGGGTCGCCAGGGCGATGAACAAATGGCGGATCTGCCAGCTGCGCGGATCCACGCTCGGAAAGAAAGCCAGTGCTTTTTTTCCATCGGCTTGCGCGGCCACATTCTGACGATATTCGGCGACATCGCTGACGAAGAAGTTCGGATGATTGAACATCACGAAGTCCTGTTCGCCTTGCGACTGGCGCTCTTCCAGCAATTGCTTGCCCGGCAAGTTCAGCAGTTTGATGGCCATTCCGCGGGCATCGCGCAGGCTGTCGAACTGTGGATAAGCATTGCCGTTGGACAGACGTATGGTCGCTTGCCAGACCTTGCCCGGCTCGGCGAAAACCCCTTGGCGCAACGGCGCCGGCAAGTCGTTCGGCACTGTGACCTCGGCGATGACGCAACCGTGCGCCTTGGCATGGGCGTCCCGCAGATAGCGGGTCCCTTCGCGGTGTTGGTCGACGATGCGAATGGCGGTCTGGATGATGTCCCGGGTCATGGTTGCTTCGCCGGGAGGTACTTGTTCTTTGTCCGAGACCGGGCCGCTGTGTTGCCAGGCGAACCATGCCGCGGCCAGCGCCCAGCCCAGTAGCCCGAGGCCCAGCAGCCACAGCAATGTCTTGGCCAAAAAAGCGCCGAGGCGCAGCCAGAGCGTGATCAGCATGCAAACATCCTTTTACCTGTGGGGGTGATCATCAAAGTTGCGATTCCAGCGGCCCGCCCAGCACTTTTAAATATTCCAGCAGGGCCCAGCGTTCCTGCGGTTGCAGCAGGCGGCCAATCACGCCGTTGCCGCGTTCACCGGCGCGGAATTCATGTCCACTGTTGTGGTTGCCGGTGATCCGGGTATCGAAGAGAAAACCGTTGGTAAAGGCTTCGGTACGGTAGCCCAAGTGGCGTGGATCGTATTCGAAGCTTCCTTTATAGAAAGTGGTCGCTCGCTCGTCCTGGGGTGAGAGCAATTGATAGATCGTCGGCACCGAGCCGTTATGCAGGAACGGCGGCGTGGCCCAGACGCCCGCCAGCGGCCTGGCCTTGTAGGCGCGCAGTTCGCGCACGCCGATGGGCAGGCCGAAACCGTCCAAGGCCGGGCGCTCTGCCGGGGTGACGCCGGCGTCGCGGTAAGCGCGGTTTTCAACGAATGCGGTGACGTAGGCCAGGGCTTTGGCGACCGAGAGCTGGCTCATGTCCAGCGGTTGCGTCGGCGTCGGATGCAGTTGCACTTCCAGCTTCGCCAACTCGGCCGGATCCCATTGCAGGCTGGTCAGGTCGAAGCGATGGTCAGCGATGTTGTTGGCGGCGCCCGGGTCGGTGCCGATCACTTGCACGGGCAGCATGTGCAATTGCTGGACGGGCCTGTCAGGCCCCTGGACCACCTTCGGCACGTGGCAGCCGGCGCAGTTTTCGGTGAACAAGGCGCGGCCCTTGGCGGCCAGGGGTTTATCGATCGAGCCCAAAAGTGCTTCCGGCCATACGGGCGGCTTGAGCAGTTGCAAGGTTTCTTCGATCTTGTTCAGGTCGCGCACGCGCACGCTGGAAGGGTAACGCGCATCGCCCTGCAACGGTTTGCCCTGGGCATCGAAGAAATTCAGCGTGGCGCCGACACCGAGTGCCTCGCCCACGTTGCGCGCCATCGGCTGCTGCGCCGAGCCATTCCATTGCACCCAGTCGAATGTCCAGATTTCCCACAATTGCGGGTAATCCACCGGTGCGTTGGCGACCCGGTAGTTTTCTGCCGAAATGGCATCGCCAAAACTGGCGTTGGCAATGCGGCCGAAGGCGTCGGTACGGCCAGGACCTTCTTGCGTGGGGTATAGGCCGCGGTGGGTATCATTCCAGGCCACCCGCAGGAACGTATCCAGAGAAGCCTTGAAAGCTGTGCGCAACGCTTCCTGGCCGCTGTCGTAATCCTTGCCCAGTACCTGGCGGGCGAAACGTTCGAACTTCCAGGGGTTGTAGTAGGTGGACGCCAGGCTGGCGACCAGTGCCTGTCCGAAACTGCCTCCGCGCAACGTAGGAACACTGGAAGGCAGAACGTGTTGAGCCGACCCGCCATCGATTCGTATCGCCTGGCCCTTGAAGCGCAATTCGCCGGTGTGGCAAGCGGCGCAAGTGATATCCAGGAATTGGTCGTTGCTGCCCGGGTTCTGGTGCCGTGCGAAACCTACCGGCAAATTGCCGGGATTGCCGGGCGAAGCTTTCTGCGCCGGGTCGACCAGGAAACCGAAACGCGCCAGGTACTCAGGCGCAGCGAAGCGCTGTTGCGAAAACGGCAGTTCGAGGGCCGTGAACCATTCGTAGCGCAGGCCTTTGACCTGTGTGCCCTGGGGCGTGAAGTAATACGTCTGGCGCTCGGCGGCGCTCCATTGATCCAGGTAATGCACCTGTTCGACGGGGGTATAGAACGGCAATCGCGGATTGGCGATGTAATAAAGCACCACGGCCACGACAACGATCAGCAGCGCGAGGAGCAGCAAAAGAATGCGAGAGAGAAGGCGCACGGTAACGTCCTTGTTTTGTTGATATGCACTTATGCCTCAGTGCCGCGCGGCGGGCAAGTGGCCATTACCTGCGGCTTGGAGGGCAGCGGCAATTTGTCCCTGTACGTAACGGATGACAGATGCTTCATCCGCCCAGCCGTAAAAAGCGTTTGCGGACCTGAACTTATCCTCACTTTGTGGCTCACATGCCGGTAGCCATTGGTCGTGGCCGCCTGATAAGCTCGCGGCTTTACTCGATTGCCCTTTAGGCGCATGAACAAGGAAATAGCATGAAACAGCATCGGTTGGCGGCGGCGGTAGCCCTGGTTGGCCTGGTACTCGCGGGTTGCGACTCGCAGACCAGCGTAGAGCTGAAAACCCCGGCGCAGAAAGCTTCCTACGGTATCGGCCTGAACATGGGCAAAAGCCTGGCTCAGGAAGGTATGGATGACCTGGACTCCAAGGCAGTCGCCCAGGGCATCGAAGATGCCGTCGGCAAGAAGGAACAGAAGCTGAAAGACGACGAACTGGTCGAGGCCTTTGCCGCACTGCAAAAACGTGCCGAAGAGCGCATGGCCAAGATGAGCGAAGAGTCGGCAGCTGCCGGCAAGAAATTCCTCGAGGAAAACGGCAAGAAAGCCGGTGTCACCACCACCGCTTCCGGCCTGCAGTACGAAGTGGTCAAGAAAGCCGACGGCCCACAGCCTAAGCCGACCGATGTCGTGACTGTTCACTACACCGGCAAGCTGACCAACGGCACCGTGTTCGACAGCTCCGTTGAACGTGGCAGCCCGATCGATCTGCCGGTCAGCGGCGTGATTCCGGGTTGGGTCGAAGGTCTGCAACTGATGCACGTCGGTGAGAAGTACAAGCTGTACATCCCGAGCGACCTGGCCTACGGCGCCCAGAGCCCGAGCCCGGCCATCCCAGCCAACTCGGTCCTGGTATTCGACCTGGAGCTGCTGGCCATCAAGGATCCGACAAAAGAAGACGCAGCCAAGTAATTGCGTCTGCTATAACGACAACGCCTCGCTTATGCGGGGCGTTGTTGCATCCGGGCGGTGGAAATATCAAAAAAACGAACGCACAACGCAGACGGCAGTCATAGGCAATACAGGCGCTGTGCTAGACGCAGTCAGTCGATCAAGTCAATGAAATGTTGGGTTTTTTTATGTGAGTAAAAAACGCCCGATTTAAGCTTGGCCCTTATGGAACGGGGGCTACAGCGCTGAAACGCGGCTCTGTTCACAAGGTTATCCACAATTTGTGTGGATAACATTTCAGTGGGAGAAAAAATGAACGCACCGTGGAATTTTGCGCGATTCCTGCCCTTGGCAGGGCGCCTGCTGGCCCGCGGTCGATTGCCGACGTTATTGTTTGCCGTCGCCAGCAAGGGGGCCCGGGAAGGCGGTCGGCTGGGTAAGCTCAAGGAAGACCTGCGTTTGTTGCAGGCCCTGTGCCTGGCCTACTGGCGCGGCGAATACCGGGCCGTGAGTGCCAAGTCGATGCTTTCGGTGGTGGCGGGGCTCATGTATTTCCTCAGCCCCCTGGATGCGATCCCGGACATTCTGCCAATGTTCGGCATGTTCGATGACATCGCGGTGCTGGCATGGGTCATGAAGACCCTCGACGTCGAACTCGACGCGTTTCGCGCCTGGCGTTATCGCCAATCCCCCGAGAAGCTTGCCCGGGTTGAACGACTTCCCGATACACCGGAACAACTCCAACACCAAGGTCGGGAAAAGCCCTGATCCTGCGCCTCTTGCCCCAGACAATTCATCACCCGCGACCTTAGCCGGTATTAGGATTACACTTCCAAGGAAAAAGGCTGACTCGCTAAGTGTTTTTGTCCTACGGGGTAGACATGGATATTCAGATAATCACCCGCGACGGAGAGCCCGAATACGCGGTTTTGCCGTGGGAGCAGTACCAGTCGTTGTTGAAGGCAGCAGGCATCGAACAAGCACCACCGCGTGAAGCGACAGTCCGTCACGCGGCGGCCCCGGGCCAGGTTCTCCCTGGCCTGGATCAATTACGCAGTTTGCGCGAAGGGAAGGGCATCGCCATCGAGGCGCTGGCCCGCACGGTAGGTATCAGCCCGTCATATCTGGCCTTGATCGAGAGCGGCGAGCGACAGCCCGATGCCGCGATTCGACGCAGTCTGGCCTGGGAACTGACGGTGCCGGGTTGGAGGGAAGAATCGTGAGCGTACGCATCAGTCGGCAGCATTGGGATGGGTTACTGGGGGAGTTGGACCAGGCGCGCCGCCAGCGCCACCTATTGACGTACCGCGCATTGCTGGAACGCTTGCAGCTTCCCAGCCCTGCCATGCAGACCTTGACTGCGGCCCTTGAACACCTGGCGGCGCTGGATGCCCGGGCGGAACAACCGCTACGCAGCTCACTGGTCATCAGCCAGGGCGCCAGCCGTTTACCGCGCACCGGGTTCTTCGAGTGCGTTGAGCGCCTCGGTCGTTTTTCCGGGCCTTCCGATGGCGTGGCCGCCGCTTCCTGGCACGCTTCTGAAGTGGTCCGGGTATTTGAATACGAATACCCCGAGTCGGCGGAGGCCTGAGTGCTCTGGCGGATCAAGGCTCGGCTCGGCTACTGGCTGGCGCGACGGTTGTTTCATTGGCAATGGTTTGTCCGCCAACCTCGCGGCTGGGCCTGGCTCGAGGGCCAGTTCTCGCGCATGGCGAACCTGGGCGACGTCGGTGCGCAAAGTTTTTACGGGCACATCCTGACGTTTCGTGGCCAGGGGCTGGGCGCCCGCGAAGAAGGGGTTCGCCTGCTGCGGCTGGCGGCACTGGCGGGCGACGGCAAGGCCGCTTACCAGGTCGGTGTGATCAGCCTGGCCGGTACGGCCAGCAAGGCGCCGGATCCGGTCGAAGCGGCACGCTGGTGGACCTTGGCAGCGAAGGCCGGGCATCCGCTGGCTGAAATCAAGCTCAAGTCGCTCGATGCCCGTAACCCGTAGGGCAATTAGCGAATCGCCCTACGCCCGCTGCTTCTTTCGCTGACTTTTTTCCTCATCGATCCCCGGCACAGTCTCGCGCTTCCTGAGCGCTGCGAGACGTCTGCCCATGTCCGACCGTTTTTTCCTGCTGGCCCTTGATCGAGCCGTGTCCCAATGGACCCGATAAGCCGTATCGAGCAGGAACTCGACAGTTTCCCAGGCACCTTGTCGATCTACCGCGAGCAGCTCGAACGCTGGTATAGCCAGGCCGCGGACCGGGCCAGCCATCTAGTCGACTTGCCCTCGCTGATGGGCATGGAACGGTTGATCCGTTTCGGCGACAGCAGCACCGCCGTCAGCACCGGTGATGATGATTTCCTCTCTACCGTCGTTCGCTGCCCGCAAGGCGGGGTGATGACCATCGAGAGCAAATTCGAGTCGGTGTATGACATTCCGCTGGGCGACATCGTGGTGGATGTCGTCGCGGTGGACAGCGGCGAGATCACGCCAGTCAAGCTCGATGCCCAGGGCATCGGGACTTTCGAGGGGGAAGCGGGCCGGTTCTATCAGGTTCATGTCCAGGGCGAAGTTTCATCCGCACAAATCAACAGCCTGTTTTCTTCCTACGATGGCCTGAGCATTGAGCTGACGGACTGGTTACGTGGTGAGTGGCAGGGCTTCAAGCCGCAGTGGGCGCAGCAATCATTAGCGACCTCGGCGGCAGCGGTGGGCAACGGGCTGCTCGCCGGCAGTTGGGCAGCGATCGAAGGGGTGTGGGACAGCATTGGCCTGCTGTCGGACATCCTCAAGGACCCTGGTCAATTTATTGAGCGTTTGGGCGCCAGCGCTGCTCAGTTGCAAAAGCTCGCGCTGGACACGCCACTGGTCATGGCGAAGCTGCAATTGCTGGCCAGTGACGAAGCCGCGTTATGCCTGCTGGTGCGCACCGCCAGTCTCTGGCTGGACATGTTGCCGCCTAGCGAGGTGGCCGGCGAAGCGGCCGAAGCCTTATCGACTGTGGCGGTGCAGCTGCTGATCGATCTGTTGATCGGTGTGGTCTTGACCTTCACCGGGGCGGCTACCGGCGTGGCGTATTTGTCGATGCGCTTGGGGCATGTGGGCGTGCGGCTGCTGAACGCCATGCAGCGTTTTATCAGCGCGATGTTCGCGGTGGTCAACGGCTTCATGACCTATGTGGATCGCTACAAGACCGTAGCGGCCCGGGGGATCGCGGCCGGAGTTAAAAAGGGGCGTATGCAGCTTCGCTGGGACGCGCAGCGCAATACCACACTGAAAAAAGACGAATCCTACGTCGACGCGCCCAAACAATCGAAAAACCCCAACGGCGACAGCGCCGACACCGCAGCCCAGACCCAAACCAGCGGTTGCCCGGTGTCGATGGTCACCGGCGAAGAACTGCTGACCCTCGAGGACGGCACGCTCGATGGTCGGCTGCCGTTTGTCTTCACCCGGCTGTACCGCACCAGCGCCGTGGACCTGGACGTTGGGCTCGGACGCGGCTGGAGCCATGCCCTGGCGCATCGCTTGGAGCTGGAGGACGAGCAGGTCATCTGGGTCGACCAGGAAAACCGCCGCACCCCGTTTCCACTGCCCGATACCCGGCGTCCGGCGATCCACAACAGCCTGGCCCGCGCCGCGATTTACTTAGGGACCGAGCCGGACGAACTGATCATCGCCCAGCCCGGCGAGCAGGCACCTTTCCTACATTTTCGCGACGGTCGTCTGACCGCCCTCAGTGATCGCTACGACAACCGCCTGACGATCCAGCGCAACCTCCACGGTGACATCAGCCGCCTCGACAACGGTGCCGGACGCGCCCTGCGGCTGCGTTACGAGCAGCGTCAGCTGATCGCCGTGGATTATCAATCCTTCCACCCAGCCGCCAGCCTGGATGAAGCCTGGCGTACCGAACAGACCCTGGCGTCCTACCGCTACGACGGACGTTCCCGACTGATCGAAGCGACCAACGCCGTCGGTGAAAGCGAGCGCTACGACTACGACGACCAGCACGTCATCCTCCAGCGACAACTGGCCGGCGGGGCCAGCTTCTACTGGGAATGGCAGGGCGCCGGGCGGGCGGCTCGTTGCGTGCGGCACTGGGCCTCGTTCGCGCAGATGGACAGCCGCTACACCTGGGGCGAGGACGGTCGTGTCACGGTCCAGCACCTCGACGGCAGCCAGCAAGTGTATGTCCACGACGACCGGGCGCGGCTGGTGCGCCAGGTCGAACCCGATGGCGGTGAGCACCTCAAGGCGTACGACGAACAGGGCCGGTTGATTGCCGAGCAGGATCCGCTGGGCGCCGTCACCGAATACCGCTACGACGAAGTCGGGCGACTGGTGGCGCTGATTCCGCCCATTGATGAGCCCACGTCCTACGAATACCGCAAGGGTTTCCTGCACAGCCGTTCACGCGGCAACGCCGTGTGGACCTACCGGCGCAACGCCCAGGGCGATGTGACCGCAACCGTCGATCCTGATGGGCAACGTACCGCTTATGGCTACGACGCCCATGGGCAATTGCTGTTTATCCGTTACCCCGACGGCGGCGAACACCGCTTCATCAGGAATCGCCTGGGCCAGCTGACGGAAGAAATCCTGCCCGATGGCGGACGCTGGTGTTTTTCCTACGACGCCCTGGGACGGCTGCTGACCCGCCAGGACGAACACGGCGCCCTTATCCATTACCGATGGGACGCGGTAGGGCGAATGCTTCAGGTGACCTTGCCGACCGGCGCGACCCGGGCCTGGAGCTACAACGCCTACGGCAAGGTCACCAGCGAGCGCGACGAACTGGGGCGCGTCACCCGTTACGAGTACGCCGACGACCTGCACCTGATCAGCCGCCGCCTCAACCCCGACGGCACTGAGCTGAAGTATCGCTACGACTCGGCAAGGCTGTTGCTGACCGAGATCGAAAACGAATCCGGCGAAAAATACCGGCTGGACTACACGCCCAACGGTTTGATCCGACAGCAGATCGGCTTCGACGGCCAACGCACCGCCTACGCCTATGACCTCAACGGCCATTTGCTGGAAAAAACCGAGCACGGCGAAGACGGTTCCCTGCGCGCCACGCACTACCAGCGCGACGCAACCGGGCGCCTGCTGCTCAAGACCCTGCCCGACGGCCAGGCGATCGAGTACCGCTACGACCGGCTCGGCCGGCTGGTGCATGTCGATGACGGCACGGACCATCCGCTGGCCTTCGAGTACGACGCCCAGGACCGACTGATCACCGAGCACCAGGGCTGGGGCACCCTGCGCTATGGCTACGACGCCTGCGGACGGCTCAACCACCTGCGCCTGCCGGACCACAGCAAGCTCGACTATCACCACGCCCGAGGCGGTGCGCTGACTGCCATCGACCTGAACGGCGCACGGCTCACCGAGCACCAGATGCGCGGCGGTCGCGAACTGGAGCGCCAGCAGGGCCTGGTGCTCAGCCGGTACGACTACGACGAACAAGGCCGGCTCAAGGCCCAAACGGTGTGGCAGCACCAGGAGCAATTGTTCTGGCGCGATTATGCCTACAGCGCCAAGGGCAACCTTGAAACCCTTTCCGACAACCGCAACCGCCGCAATTACCGGTACGACCCGCTGGATCGCCTGATCCGCATCGACTATTCCCACACCGAGCCGCCGGAACACTTCGCCCACGACCCGGCCGGCAACCTGCTGATACAGGATCGCCCCGGCCCGACCACCCTCAAGGGCAACCGTCTGTTGAGGGAGGGCGACCGCCACTACGACTACGACGCCTACGGCAATCTGGTCCGCGAGCGCCGCGGCACCGCCCCCAGCCTCGTCACCGAATACCGCTACGACAGCCAGCACCGGCTGATCGGCGTCACCACGGCGGACGGTCGCGAAACGTCCTACCGCTACGACGCCTTTGGCCGACGCATCAGCAAGACCGTGGACGACCTGACCACCGAATTTTTCTGGCAGGGCGACCAAGTCGTCGCCGAAAGCAGCCCATGCCACCACCGCAGCTACCTCTACGAACCCGGCACCTTCCGCCCGCTGGCCATGCTCGACGGCAAAGGCCTCAACGCCTGCCCGTTCTACTACCACCTCGACCACCTGGGTACGCCCCAGGAACTGACCAACTATGGTGGCCAGGTCGTCTGGTCGGCGCGCTACAACGGCTATGGAAAAACCACCGAACTGACTCATGGCGGCGGCGAACAACTCGAACAACCGCTGCGCTTCCAAGGCCAATACCTCGACCCGGAAAGCGGCCTGCACTACAACCGGCACCGCTACTACAATCCCGAGACCGGCCGTTACTTGACGCCTGACCCGAGCAAGTTGGCGGGTGGGCTTAACGGGTATCGGTACACGGTGAACCCGACGGGGTGGGTGGATCCGTTGGGGTTGGTGGACTGCCCGGGGAAGGGCGGGTGTAAGCCGGCGGTTGGGGAGCAGGATCCGGCGGGTAAGGTTGGGGTGGATGAGGGGGAGCCGCGGCTTCCTAAACCAACCGCTGCTGAATTGGCCGAAAAAGAGGTCAGGCGTTTAGACAGGGAACAAGGTATGCACATGGTCGGTAAGCATAGCCCTGCGGTCCCTGATCAAGCGTGGATGCGACGAGCAATTGATGGAACAGACCCCATTACCGGCAAAACGCCTAAGAATAAACTAGGAAATCCAAGCTCAAGATTTTCCAGTTGGGAAATGCAGCTCAAAGCTTATAACCTTGCAGTTAATCGTAAGAAAAGTGGTCTCCCGCCATTTACGGGACGAGATCAGAGAAATAATCATATTGTCAGAATGGATCTGCCTGGGGCAGGTGAGGGTTACATTCCAAATAAGAAAGATCCAACGAAGCCAACGCTTGTAGCTATGGATCGGTTTGAAATGAAAATCGATCCGGATACAGAAATTCCATTTACGTTGTTTCCAATTAAATAGGTGTGAAGATGTTTATTGATCCTGGCACAGAGCTTCCATATGTACCTACACCATCCTATTTTTTAGGTTGCTTCGATATATATGATAGGGAAGAAACATTGGGTGAGGAGCTGGAAAAATTTGACCCAAACAATGCAGCTGATAGGGAGGTGCTGATTACTAATTATGCCTTGAAAGGAAAACGATCCTATCGAGAAAAGTTCTTGCTTTATAAATGCTTAGAGGGCGCGATTTTGGATAAAAGTTATGATTTTCAGGCTCTGCTTGAGCATGACTCTCAGGAGTGCTCATCGCTCCCCAACGGATGGGACACGATGGAGAATCCACGATTATTTTTTGAAGATATATATAAATTTGCAAGTGAGGTATGGGCAGATGACCTTCATAAGGCTGAAGCTGAGGACCAATCTAATTGGTACTATATATAGACGCCCATTTCGCGTAAAAAAATCTTACCATTTCCCATTACTTAACTAGCGAGGGTGCCAACGGAAAGCCCACTCACATCGATAAACTCAACCCCACCACCGGCTCCCGCCCAACCAAACCATCAACCAAATACACACTTCCCCCCAAAATCCCCTTGGCGTGATGCTTGGCCTGCGAAGCCAGTTCCGCCAACTGGCTCGCGTCCAGTTCCTCACACGCCTCCGAGCGTAAATGCACCACCCCAATCGACAACGACAACAACGCAAACTCCTGCCGAACCCCTTGCCGATTCAGCGCGGTAAAGCACCCAGCCTCCAGATGTTCAGGCCGGTAGAAGCGTCGGCAGTGGGTCTGGAAGTCGCTGAGCAACTGGTCCAGACGTTTGCGCCAGTCGTCCGGGCCGAGGACCAGGAGAAAATCGTCGCCGCCGATGTGGCCGACAAAGTCCCGGCTGGGGTCGATGCGTTCGTTCAGGCATTGGGCCAGGCACAGCAGGACTTCATCGCCGCGGCCATAGCCGTATATATCGTTGAAGGGCTTGAAGCTGTCGATGTCCACATAGCAGATCACCGACTCCTGACGCTGTTGCAACAGGCGAGTCAGGCATTGCTGGATCGGTACGTTGCCTGGCAGCAGGGTCAATGGGTTGGCGTAGCGGGCCTGTTGGATTTTCAGTTCGGTGATGAGTTTGAGCACGTCGATCACCCGGCCCAGGCCCAGGTAGATGCCGTTGAGGGTGATGATGAAGTCTTCTTCGATGCGCTGCCGCGCGCGGCTGGTAATCAGGCGGCTGACTTGTTGCAACGATTGGCTCAGTTCCACCGCGAGGAAGTCATCGCTCATCAAGCGGCTGATGGGTTTGCGGGCAAACAGGTCGGTGGCGAAGGGCTTGAGCAAGGCGTCCGAGAGCGAATGGCGATGGACGATGCCGCAGGGCTGCTCGTGGTCATCCAGCACGGCCAGGGAGTTGAGGTTGGCTTGGCGCCGGAATGCCTCCAGCACGGTGGCCGTCGGCGTGTCGTGGGCCACGGCCGGCTGCTCGTTGAGCAACGCGCCGAGATCGTTGATCTCTTCGCTGAGCGACACCGCGCCATTGTCTTGCCTGGGCATCAGCGTCCTGGCATCCCTGGCCGGTTTTTCCTGGGGACGGGCGAGCAGATAGCCTTGGACCAGGTCGACGCCCATTTCCATCAGCACCGCCAGTTCTTCCGGCAGTTCGATGCCCTCGGCGATCACTTGGGCCCGGGACGTGCGGGCGATTTTCAGGATCGAGCCGACGAACTCGCGCTTGAGGGCGTCCTGATGAATGCCGTCGATGAAATGCCGGTCGATCTTCACATAATCGGGGCGCAGCTCGGACCACAGCCGCAGGCTTGAATAGCCTGCGCCCAGATCGTCCAGCGCAATGGAAAAACCCATGGCCCGGTAATGATGCAGAGCGGTTTGCAGGAGTTGAAAGTCATCGATGGGCGTCTGTTCGGTGAGTTCGATGACCACCTGGCTGGGCGGTATTCCGAAATCCTGCAACAGTTGCAACGTGCGCCCGGTCTGGTGCGCCGACTCCAACAGGGACTCGGGCGAGACGTTGAGAAACAGCTTGCCCGGCAGTTTTTGCTCATTGAAGCGCTGGCAGGCGCTGCGGCGACAGGCCAGTTCCAGTTCGCTGAGGCGGCCGGCCTGGCGGGCCACCGAAAGCAGGGCAATGGGGGAGTGCAGCGGGCTATTGGAAGGGCCGCGGGTCAGGGCTTCGTAACCGACGATACGCCGTTCCGAAAGGCAAATGATCGGCTGGAACAGACTGTGCAAACCGCTTTGAGCCAGGATTGAACTCAAGGCGCCCAGCTGTTCTGTCGTGGTCATGGCAATCTCTGGCGATAAAAAAGGACGGGGCGCGATCCCTTCAAGGGGAGGCGCCCGGTCCTGTATTTCACGACAGACTGATGTCAGTTTGATGACACTCCGACGAGCATCACTGTTAAATGGCCATCATCTTAGTGCTTGGCGACAGCCGTGTTGAGTTTCAGGTAATCCAGCAGGATTCGCCCGGTTTCGCTCAGGTAGGCATCGTCTTCCGGCTTGGTTTTCTCCGGTTCGGTGATCAGGTCTTCGTCCTCTTTCTTCAGCTCTTTGAGCGGCTCTTCGCCCTTGGCCTTGCGACGCAGGTTTTCCATGGCCAGTTGCTTGGCTTCGATGTCGGCATGTTGGGCGCGACGGTCGGTTTCGTTCAGGGAGACGGTTTTCTCCAGCATCAACTTCTGCGCCAGGGCCAGCTTGTCGCGGATGAAGACAAACTCCGCGTCTTGGGCCGTGCGGGAATCATGCTCGGACTTGAGCTGGGCCAGGAACGGCTTGAACGGGTCCACGGCCGGTTTGATCGCAGGGCGAATGGTGTCCCACGGCATGGCCTCGGGCAGTGCGCTTTCACCGATTTCCTTGGTGTCGATGATCGACGGGTAATCGATGTCAGGCAGTACGCCCTGGTGCTGGGTGCTCTGGCCGGAAACCCGGTAGAACTTCGCCAGGGTCAGTTTCAGTTCGCCATGGTTGAGCGGCTGGATCGTTTGCACGGTGCCTTTGCCGAAAGTCTGGCCGCCAATGATCAGGGCGCGGTGGTAGTCCTGCATGGCACCGGCGAAAATCTCCGAGGCCGACGCCGACAGGCGATTGACCAGCAGGGCCATCGGGCCTTTGTAGAATGCGCCTGGGTTTTCGTCTTCAAGCACATCCACTCGGCCATCGGCGTTACGCACGAGCACGGTCGGGCCCTTGTCGATGAACAGGCTGGTCAGCTCGGTGGCTTCCTGCAGGGAGCCGCCGCCGTTGTTGCGCAAATCGATGACGACGCCGTCGACTTTCTCTTTCTGCAACTCGGTCAGCAGCTTCTTGACGTCGCGGGTGGTGCTCTTGTAATCCGGATCGCCGGCACGGAACGCCTTGAAGTCCAAGTAGAAGGCCGGGATCTCGATGATGCCGAGCTTGTAGTCCTTGCCGTCCTGCTTGAGGTTGAGGACCGATTTCTTGGCCGCCTGTTCTTCCAGCTTCACCGCTTCACGGGTGATGGACACGATCTTGCTGGTCTGGTCGTTCGGCGCATTGCTGGCCGGGATGACTTCCAGGCGCACCACCGAGCCTTTCGGGCCACGGATCAGCTTGACCACTTCGTCCAGGCGCCAGCCGACCACGTCGACCATTTCCTTGTTGCCTTGGGCGACGCCGACGATCTTGTCTGCCGGGCTGACCTGTTTGGTCTTGTCCGCAGGCCCTGCGGGAACCAGGCGCACGATCTTGACTTGATCGTTGTCGCTCTGCAGGACCGCGCCGATGCCTTCCAGGGACAGGCTCATGTTGATGTCGAAGTTTTCCGCGTTATCCGGCGACAGATAATTGGTGTGCGGGTCGTAGGACATGGCGAAGGTGTTGATGTACGCCTGGAAGACGTCTTCGGCGCGGGTCTGGTCCAAGCGGGCCAATTGATTCTTGTAGCGCTTGGTCAGGGTTTCCTGGATCTGCTTGGGATCCTTGCCGGCGATCTTCATGCGCAGCACTTCGTCCTTGACGCGTTTGCGCCACAGGTCATCGAGCTCGGCTGTGCTTTTGAGCCAAGGGGCGTCCTTGCGGTCCACCAGCAAGGTTTCCTTGGCGTTGAAATCGATCTTGTCGACGCCTTTGTTCAGCTCGGCAAGGGCGTAGTCCAGACGCGCCTTCACGCGGTCCAGGTAGCGTTTGTAGATGATGAAGCCGGCGTTCAGGTCGCCGCTCTTGAGGAAGTCGTCGAACTGGGTTTTCCACTTGTCGAATTCGGCGATGTCGCTGGCCAGAAAGTAACTGCGCGACGGATCAAGCAGCTTCAAGTAGCTGTCGTAGATGATGACCGAACGTGCGTCATCGAGCGGCGGCTTGCTGTAGTGGTGGCGCTTGAGCAACTCAACGACGTTAAGGCTGGCAATCACCTCGTCGCGATCGGGCTGAAGCTTGTCCCAGCTGTTGGCTGCGAACGTATCGTTCGACAACGGTAACAGGCCGAGGCCAATGACTAGCGCGAGGGCGGTGCTGGGGAACAGGTGCTTCATGCTGATTCGACGCAGGGACAATTGATAACGCATATTAGGCCGTCTTTGAAGTCGCCGGTTCCATGTGGCCCGGGCGCATAATGCAAGAAAGCCCGGCGTTAACAGCAGCGGGCCCAGTCGAGACTCACTATGGAGGCACCGTGAAAGCATTGCAAGGCGTTGAAGGCCAAGTGGTATGGGCAGATGAGCCAAGTCCTGCATGTGATGCAGGGCAAGTTCGTATTCGCGTGGCGGCGGCCGGCCTGAATCGGGCCGATTTGTTGCAAAAAGCCGGGCTTTATCCACCGCCTCCCGGAGCCAGCCAGGTGTTGGGGCTGGAGTGTTCCGGGGTGATTAGCGAGGTCGGGCCGGGGTCTTCCTGGCAGATCGGCGACCGTGTTTGTGCGTTGCTGGCCGGCGGGGGGATGGCCGAAGAAGTGGTGGTCGATGGCCGGCATGTCTTGCCGGTACCGGAGGGGCTTTCCCTGGCCGAAGCCGCCGCCCTGCCGGAGGTTTACAGCACCGCATGGTTGAATCTGTTTCAGCTTGCAGGGCTCAAGCCGGGTGAAAAAGTGCTGCTGCACGCCGGCGCCAGTGGCGTTGGCTCGGCCGCTATCCAACTGTGCAAGGCGTTTGGCAGCCCTTGCTGGGTGAGTGTCGGATCGGCTGAGCGCCTGGCCTATTGCGAAGCTTTGGGTGCCCAGGGCGGCGTGGTACGCACCGACGATATGGAAAGCCTGAACGACCTCGGCCCTTTCGACGTGATCCTCGATCCGGTGGGCGCCAACTACGCGAAACTCAACGTGAAACTTTTGTCAGTTGACGGGCGCTGGGTGCTTATTGGGCTGATGGGCGGCCGCGAGGCCCAACTGGACCTGGCGCAGGTCCTGGCCAAGCGTGTGCAGTTGCTGGGGTCAACCTTGCGCAGCCGCGACGATCAGTTCAAGGCGGATCTGTTCAGCGATCTGAGCCAGCAGGTCTGGCCGCTGTTCTCCGAAGGGCGCCTGAGCCCGCAACTGGCCAAGACCTTCCTCATCAAGGACGCCGAAGCGGCGTTTGCGCAATTGGCGACCAACAAGGTATCGGGGAAATTGGTGCTGCTGATTGATGAAAGCCTGAGTTAGTTCACAGGCCCTAGCGCATCGACTGACACGCCACCTTCCCCGTGGCGAGGGAGCTTGCTCCCGCTGGGTGGCGCAGCCGCCCCAATGGTCTGGCTGACAACCCCCGTCGCCTGATTTACGACTGCTGCGCAGCCGAGCGGGAGCAAGCTCCCTCGCCACGGGGGGCTTCGGGCTGCCCAGTGTTTTATTTCCAGGTGTGGATCGGCCATCCAGCCAATTCGGCGTGGGCCTTCAACACTTGGTCCGGGTTCACTACGTGTGGGTAATCCACCCGCAGCAGCAGCGGCAGATCATTGCGCGAATCGGAATAGAAACTCGCGCCTTCCAGGTTCTCCTCCTCGGCATCCAGCCAATCCAGCAGCCGGGCGATCTTGCCTTCGCGGTAGGTCAGGGTGCCCACGGTCTTGCCGCTGTACACCCCATGGGCCACTTCAAGTTCGATCGCCAGGATCTCATCGATGCCCAGGCGTTCGGCAATTGGCTTGACCAGGTGTGTGCCCGACGCCGAGATTACCAGGATCCGGTCGCCGGCCTTGCGGTGTTCGGCGATGGCCTTGGTGGCGTCGCTGAAGATGATCGGTTCGATGAAATCTTCAACCCACGGCGTCACCAGGTGTTCAATTTCTTCCGGCGTGCGGCCGATCATCGGTTCCAGGCTGAAGTCCATGTACTCTTCCATGCGCAGCTTGCCGTGACTGTAGGCGTCCATCAGCTCGTTGTTGCGCCGCATGAACGACTCGGGATCGACCCAGCCCAGGCGTCCCATCTGTTCGCTCCAGAGGGTGGCGCAGTCGCCATGGATCAGGGTTTCGTCCAGATCAAAAATTGCCAAGGCCATCAGCGCGCTTCTCTCTTCAAAATCAACAAGGCCATCAGGCTACCTCACACAGCGCCGACGGATCGATGAAAAGTGCCAGCCGCGCACCATCGGGATGCAAGTCGGCAGCCGAACGATTGAGTACGTCGACCACCAGCTCTACACCACGGGCCTCGACCCGGTAGCGGATCACGTTGCCCAGCAGGCTGTGGCTGCGGATCAGCGCATCGGGCTCGCCGTTGCGACTCAGTTCGATGGCTTCCGGGCGAATGGCGATACGACCGTTCATGGGGCGTTGCAACAAGCGGGTGGCGCTGTCGGCGTCCAGCAGGTTGTAGTTGCCGATGAAGCCGGCGGCAAAGACATCCACCGGCGCTGTGTACAGCGTTTCGGCATCGCCGCTTTGTACGATTTTTCCCTGGTTCATCAGGAAGATTCGGTCAGACATGGTCAGCGCTTCTTCCTGATCGTGTGTGACGAAGATCGTAGTCAGGCCCAGCTCGCGCTGGATCTGACGGATCTGTTCGCGCAGGTGCTTGCGAATCCGTGCATCCAGCGCCGACAACGGTTCATCCAGCAGCAACAGGCGCGGACGGGTCACCAGGGAGCGAGCCAGGGCCACGCGCTGGCATTGGCCGCCGGAGAGCTGATGGGGGTAGCGAGTGGCAAAGTCTTGCAGCTCAACCAGGCGCAATATTTCCAGCACTCGCTGACGGCTGGCCTCGGCCTCGATCTTTTGCATGCGCAGGCCGAAGGCCACGTTCTGTTCGACGGTCATGTTGGGGAACAGGGCGTAGCTCTGGAACACCATGCCGATGCCGCGCTTTTGCGGGCTCAGCGGGACAATGTCCTGTCCGTCCAGCAGGATCTGGCCGGCATCCACCGCAGTCAGGCCGGCAATGCAGCGCAACAGTGTGGATTTGCCACAGCCGGATGGGCCGAGGAGGGTAACGAACTCGCCCTTGCGGATTTCGCAGTTGATGTCGCTGAACACTGGCGTGCCGGCGTAGGTTTTTTGCAGGTGTTGGACGCTGACGTAGCTCATTGGCTTTTGTCCTTGTTCAAGATGTTGGCCGCCCAGGTCAGGACCAGTACGAAGAAGAAGTAGGAAATGACCAGCGCACTGGTGAAGTGGCCGCTGCTGTTGCGCATGTTGTTCAGGTACACCTGCAAGGTTTCATAGCGGGTGCCGACCAGGATGTTGGCGAACACGAACTCGCCGAACAGGAACGAGAAGGACAACAGCAGCGCTACCATCAAGCCCTTGCGCAGGTTCGGCAGCACCACCAGCACGGCCGCCTGGAAGGTGCTGGCGCCGAGCAATTGAGCGGCGTCCATCAGGTCGCGCAGGTTGATGGCTTGCAGGTTGTTAGTGATCGCCCGGTACATGAACGGCAGGGCGACGGTGAAGTAGCAGCCGATCAGAATCCATGGCGTGCCCACCATCGCCAGCGGCCCGGAGCCGTAGAGTTGCAACAGCCCGACCGACGACACCACCGGCGGCACCGCGAAAGGCAGCAGGATAAGGATGTTCATCAGCGCGTCGAGCTTGGGGAAGTGGTAATGCACCACGAACAGCAGCGGCAGGATCAGCACCACCGAAAGTACCAGCGCGCCGACGCAGACCAGCAGTGACTGGCCGAACGCGTTGAGGAAACGCGGATCGCTCCACAACTGCACATACCATTTGAAGGTGAAGCCGCTGGGCAGCACGGTGGCCGACCAACTGCTGGCGATGGAGTACACCAGCGTGCCGGCCAGGGGCAGCAGCAGGATAGCGAACAGCAAATACACCACTGCCCGATGATAGAGCCCGACGGAGCCCGGTTCAGCGCGAGACATGGTAGCTCCTCTTGAGCAGCAGCTGATGGACGATGGTCACCAGAGTCATCAGCGCCACCAAGATCACGGCCAAGGCGCTGGCCATGTTTGGGTCCAGGGAAATATCGCCAGAAACCATGGCGGCGATGCGAATCGGTAAAACGTTGAAATTGCCGGTGGTCAGCGCATAGACCGTCGCATAGGCGCCCAGAGCGTTGGCCAGCAGGATCACGAACGTGCCCAGCAGCGCCGGGGTCAGCACCGGCAGGCCGATGTGCCGCCAGAATTGCCAGCCGTTGGCGCCGAGCAGCTCGGCGGATTCGCGCCAGTCTTCGCGCAAGGCGTCAAATGCCGGATAGAGCAGCAGCACGCCGAGGGGAATCTGGAAATAGGTATAGAGGATGATCAGGCCGGTTTTCGAGTACAGGTTGAAATCCTCGATGATCCCCGCCTGCTTGAGCATGATCGTGATGCTGCCGTTGAACCCCAGCAAAATGATGAAGGCGAAGGCCAGGGGCACGCCGGCGAAGTTGCTGGTCATGTTGGCAAACGCATTGACGAAGTTGCGCAGCCGCGAATCCACCCGGCGCAGGGAATAGCTGCCCAACACGGCGATGATGATGCCGAACACACTGGACCAGAAGCTGATCTCCAGGCTGTGCTGGATCGCTTGCAGATAGAACTTGGAGCTAAAGATCTTGCTGAAGTTGGCCAGGCCCCAGCCGAACTCTTCCGATTCCAGGCTGTTGATCAGCACCCAGAGCAGCGGGGCGATCTGGAACACGATGAAGAAAATCGCGAAGGGCACCAGGCACAACGCTGCCAGCCATTTGCCGCGCGTCATGGCGTTCACTTGAGTAATTCCTGGCAATAGGGTTTGTCGTGGTCGATGCCGAGCAACTGGCAGATGGTGCCGCAGAGTTCTATCTGTCGGGGCGCGGCAGTGGGGTCGAGACTGAAGCCGCTGCCCAGGACAAACAGCGGCACTTCCCGTTCTTCAGCCAGCAGGCCGTTATGGGAACGGTCGTTGTTCATGCCGTGATCGGATGTCACCAGTACCTGATAACCGCCGTCGAGCCAGGCTTGCAGGTAGACCGCCAGGTTGATATCGGCCGAGCGGGCGCTGTTGCGGTACTGCGGTGTGTCAAGACCATGCTTGTGGCCGGCATCGTCGATGTTCATCGGGTGCACCAGCAGGAAATTCGGCTGGTAGCGCTGGCGCAAGTGTTCGGCGTCGGCGAACAGGTGCGAGTCGGGGTAGTGATCATTCCAGTAGAAATGCCCGTGCTGGATCGGCAGGTCGGGGTCATCGGTATGACGGTCCCGGCCGGCAATGAACGGTGACACGTTGTAGAGCTCGCTGACCCAATGATACGCAGCGGCGGCGGTACTCAAGCCGGCTTGGGTGGCGTAGTGAAAGATGCTGCGCTGGTTGGACAGGCGCGAGACATTGTTGTGCACGATCCCGCTGTCGATGGGCACGACGCCGGTGAGGATGCATTCATAGAGCGGACGGGACAGGGCCGGCAGTTCACATTCCAGTTTGTAGAGCGCCGCGCGTCCTGCGCCGACATAAGCCTGCAAATGTCCCATGGCATGCCGGGCGACCTCGTAGTTGAGGCCATCGAGCACCACCAGGATGACGTTGTGCTTCATGGGTACCGGGACTCCGGGACAGATACCAGAAAAATCGGATCAGCGAAGGTCCTGTGTGGGAGCGGGCTTGCTCGCGAATGCTGACTGACATTCAACATTGATATTGACTGACAGACTGCATTCGCGAGCAAGCCCGCTCCCACAGGGATCTTCATCGGATATCCGAGCGGGAGTTACCGCCTCACTTCATTTCGATGATCACGTTTTCCTGCCAAGCCTGCGGCAGTGCCTTGGAGGTTTTTTCCCACGCATCGGCATCCTTGATCGGGGTCACGCCCTTGTACTGCTCGTTGGGCAGCAGCTTGGCCTTGACGTCTTCCGGCAGCGTCAGATGTTCGGCGCGGATCGGACGGGCATTGCCCTTGGCCAGGTTGATCTGGCCGGCGTCGCTGAAGATGTATTCACGGGCCAGCTTCGCGGCGTTCGGGTGCTTGGCGTATTTGTTGATGATGGTGGTGTAGCCGGAGATGACCGAGCCGTCGGACGGAATCAGCACAACGTAGTCATCCGGATTGGCCATCTTCGCCTTGTAGCTCAGCCCGTTGAAATCCCAGACCACGCCGACTTCGACTTCACCCTTTTCCATCGTGGCGATGGTCGGGTTGGCCATGGAGATGCGCCCTTGCTTGGCGATTTCGGCGAACATCAACAAGGCCGGTTGCAGGTTCTTCTCGTCGCCGCCGTTGGCCAGGGCTGCTGCCAGCACGCCGTTGGCCGCCTGGGCCGCCGTGCTCACGTCACCGATGGAAACCTTGTATTTACCGGTTTTAAGATCGGCCCATTTGGTGGGTACGTCCGAGCCATGCAGCAGCTTCTTGTTGACGATGAAGGCGATGGTACCGGTGTAGGCCAGTGCCCAGTTACCGTCCTTGTCCTTGGCCCAGGCTGGTACCTGGTCCCAGGTGCTTGGCTTGTACGGTTGCACGACGCCCTGCTTGACCGCGATCGGGCCGAAGGCGGCGCCGACGTCGCCGATGTCGGCGCTGGCGTTGTCTTTCTCGGCGGCGAACTTGGCGATTTCCTGGGCCGAACTCATGTCGGTGTCGATGTGTTTCAGGCCGTAGAGCTTGGCCAGGTCGTCCCAGGTGCCTTTCCAGTTTGCCCAGTCGTCGGGCATGCCGACGCTGTTTACGGCGCCTTCCGCTTTCGCAGCGGCTTCCAACGTTTTCAGATCGGTATCAGCGGCCATGGCGGCGGTGCACATGGCAATGGTCGAGCCTAACAGTGATGCCAGGAAAAGCTGTTTCATCCGAAGCTCCTATGGGCGTTTTCAACGCTGCGATTGCGGTTGTGTTGGTCTAGGTCAGCAATACCTGAGCCAATTTAGGCGAGCCCTGTGACATTTTGATGTCGGCACCGGATGCCCCGGCAAATATCAGGTCCGTGAGGGTTGGCTGCGAATTAAGCGTAGACCATGGATAAACAGCTGATCTGAAAGGACTTGGCCGTTTATTTGCAGGTTGTAAAAACTACCGTTCGGCGGCTCTGTCATCTGCCAGTCATGTGCAGTGCCTAGGCTTGCTGGAGTTAAAGCGGATTGAGGGGCGCTCGATCCCTGCCCTGAAACAGTGCTGGTCTAGTCCAGATAGGTAACGTTGATGCGCATCGATGCAACCAAAGCGGTGACAGCCATTGGCCAAGTCCTGCAAGAGCAGCTCGATCACGGGCTGCTGGCGCCCGGTAGCAAGCTGCCGGCCGAGCGCAAGCTCAGTGAACTGTTCGGGACCACGCGCATTACCGTGCGCGAAGCGTTGTTGCAGCTCGAGGCCCAAGGGCAGATCTATCGGGAAGAACGCCGGGGCTGGTTCGTTTCACCGCCGCGCCTGGCCTATAACCTGATGCAGCGCAGCCATTTCCACGCCATGGTCGCGGCCCAGGGGCGGGTACCTTCTACCCAAGTGATTTCGGCTCGCCTGCAACCCGCGTCGGCGGCGGTGTGTGCCTGGTTGCAGTTGCCGGCGCTGTCCAGCGTGATCCAGATCTGCCGCGCGCGGCGCATCGACGAGCGCCTGGTGCTGTACGTCGAGCACTACCTGAACCCGCAATATTTCCCGGACATTCTCGAGTTCGACCTGAACCAGTCCATGACCGAGCTGTACGCCCGTCACTACGACCTGCACTACGGGCGGGTGAAGTTCGAGATCGTGCCCACCTCATTGCAACCGGAAGCCGCGGCGGCGCTGAAGGTCTCGGTGGGCAGCCCGGGGCTGCGCATTGCCCGGGTCAACTATGACCAGCACCAGCGGCTGATTGACTGCGACCTGGAATTCTGGCGACACGATGCCATTCATGTCGGGGTCGATGTACCGGAACAAACGCCGATGGCTTGAATTCAGAGCGACTCGTTGAGCTTGGTCAGGATCTTGAACACCACGGTGGCCAGGATCAACAGCATGCCGATCCACATGGCAAAGACTCCGACGTTCTTGTCGCGAAAGTTGAAACCGATGGCCAGCAGGATCATGCCGGCAATGATGGGCACCAGCATGGCGTTGAACGCAGACATCGAGATCATGACGACAGCCTTGTCGGGGGGATAAGGTCAGTCTAGTTGGGGTTTGGCTGGAGTGGGCTGACGTGTGTCACATCCCCCGCGATCCGGAGGCTGACACCGTTGTGGCGAGGGAGCTTGCTCCCGCTCCAGTGCGCAGCACTGGCAAATGCGCATTCAGTTGCAGAGTCAGGGGGGCTGCTGCGCAGCCCAGCGGGAGCAAGCTCCCTCGCCACAGGTGTCCACCGGTCCAAACAGACGGTTAGCTGCGGTTACGGCAACTCGCGGGACGCATAAAACGCACTCAACACCTTCACCAGATGCGCCAGGTCATGGCTGCCGCACAGCTCGCGGATCGAATGCATGGCGAAAGTCGGCAGGCCGATGTCGACGGTGCGCACGCCCAACTGGCTGGCAGTGATCGGGCCGATGGTCGAGCCGCAGCCCATGTCGCTGCGCACCACGAAGCTCTGCACCGGCACTTCTTCGGCCATGCACAGGTGCCGGAAGAACCCGGCGGTTTCGCTGTTGGTGGCGTAGCGCTGGTTGCTGTTGACCTTGATCACCGGCCCGGCGTTGAGCTTGGGACCGTGATTGGCGTCGTGCTTGTCGGCGTAGTTGGGGTGCACGCCGTGGGCGTTGTCTGCCGAAACCAGCAGAGATTTCTGAATGGTTCGTACAAACTCTTCCCCTTCAGGCAGCAGGCGACGCAGGGTCTGTTCGAGCATCGGGCCATCGGCGCCACAGGCCGAGCACGAGCCGACTTCCTCATGGTCGTTGCACACCAGCACGCAGGTTTCCTCGGTGTCGGCGTTCAGCAAGGCTTGCAGGCCCGCGTAGCACGACAGCAGGTTGTCCAGGCGCGCACCGGCAATGAAATCGCCGTGCAAGCCAATGACCGCGGCGCTTTGAGTGTCATAGAAACTCAGCTCGTAATCGAGCACCACATCGGCATTCAAACCGTGTTCGCGGGCCAGTTGGTCGGTGAGTACGGCGCGGAAGTCGACACGCTCGTCCCCGGCGAACTGCGCGAGGATCGGCGGCAGTTCGTTCTGCGGGTTGATGGCCCAGCCCTGGTTGGCCTCGCGATTAAGGTGAATGGCCAGGTTCGGAATCGTGGCGATGGGCGCCTTGAAATCGATCAGTTGACTTTCGACTTTGCCGTCACGGCGGAAGGTCACGCGCCCGGCCAGCGACAAGTCGCGATCGAACCACGGCGCCAGCAACGCGCCGCCGTAGACTTCGACGCCCAGTTGCCAGAACCCGTGGCGTTGCAGTTCTGGCTGCGGCTTGACCCGCAGGCACGGGCTGTCGGTGTGGGCGCCAACCAGGCGGATGCCATCGTGCAGCGCTGAGTTGCGGCCCAGCTTGAAGGCGATGATCGAGGAGTCGTTGCGCGTGACGTAATAGCGCCCATTGGCCTCGGTGGCCCAGGTCTCGCGTTCGTCAAGACGCTGGTAGCCTGCCGCTTCGAGACGCTGGGCAAGGCTGGCGGTGGCGTGGAACGGGGTGGGGGAGGCCTTGAGGAAGTCGATCAGGCCTTGGTTCAACTCTGCGCGCATAAGTAACTCCAGACAGCAATGGGCGCAAGTTTACCCCATCGACTGCCTGCGTTGCAGGCCCAATCCCCTGTCACTGATTGTGCTGCGTCCTCGGTATGGGTCAGTCCGAGGGCGCGATCCGCTTGCGCAGATGCGCCATGATCAAGGGCTTGTCCTGAGCCTTGGACGGTTCCGGCAGGTGCCGCGGCCAGTGCCTCAAGTGGCCGAATAGCTGTTGCTGACGCTTCGGTGCAAGGCGAAGAATCTCCCGCGATGCCGAATCCCACCAATGATGCCTGCACAGCTCGTAGTAAGGATGTTCCGGCGCCGCGCTGCCATACAACAAGTCGCGCCCGATCCTGTGCAAGGCTCCGCGCTGGTGGCGCAATTTCCATTTGATCTTCAGGCGACGCCAGGCCGACGGGAAGGGCCGGCTGCGCGGTACCTCATGGCAGCGCGCTATCAACTGATCGCTGAACGCCTCGCCGTGCTGGGCGAAAAAGTGCTCCTGCATGGTGTGGAAGAAGCGTTTGTCGGCGAAATAGTGATAGACGTGTTTGTTGGTTTCCTTGATGGCTTGGTGGCGCAACGTGAAGGAAATCGCGATTTGCTCGATGGTATGGATGTCAAAGCCGTCCTCGGTCCATTCATCGATCCGCTCAATGGCCTGGGACAGCAACGCTGCATCGCCGTCGGTCACACCGCACAAGCCACTGTTATAAAGCTTGAAGCTGTTGTTCTGATCCACGCCGTGGGTCAACAGGCAATCAGCCAGCTTGCGATAATCCTCGCGGCCACAGACGTAGTCCCAGTTGTATTCGAAGCGATCCATCAGGTACTGCCCTGGCCGGATTTGCTGGAACAACAGGTCGGGATCGGTGAGGAACAGCGTGTCGGTGTCGACGAACAGGGTTTTCTCGGCCAGCTTCAGCCCGGCGGCGATGGCGCAGGCTTTGCGCCGGTGCAGGTAACCATTATTGCCCTGCCATTGGGTCAGCAGTCCGGGGCTCAGCTTGACGGTCTCGATCGGCCAGCCCAGGTAGTCCTCGGGCCGGTCGGTCATGATTCTGATGCTCGGCAGTGTCGCCGGGTTGCCGTGGGCCAATGCCGTCAGGATGCTGAACTTGGCTTCGTGGCGATAAGCGTCCTTGTCCCCGTAGATCAGATACAGCAGTTGGTGACGAACTTTCCTGACGGGCGTTTCCTGAAAATCAATAACCTGCATGCCAAGCCTTTATCGGATGATCCATTTCCATGGAGAAGCAATTCTAGAACGGTGCAGGGCACTCGAAGCGCAAACGCTCGCCGCTTTGCGGATGGGTGAAACTGAGCATGCTGGCGTGCAGGCACAGCCGTGGCCAGGCAGCGAGGGCCTGCGGGTGGGCGTAGAGCCCGTCGCCCAGCAGTGGATGACCGATGGACAGCATGTGCACGCGCAACTGGTGGGAGCGCCCGGTGATCGGCGTCAGCTCGACCCGGCACCAGTCGCCGCAACGTTCCAGCACGCGCCAGAAGGTCAGGGCGTGTTTGCCGTGTTCATGGTCGACTACGTGCCGGGGCTTGGTCGGCGGATCGTAGCGCAGCGGCAGGTCGATGCTGCCACTGTCCAGCGTTGGTTGGCCCCAGCACAAGGCGGTGTAGGCTTTTTCGGTTTCGCGGTCATGAAACTGCCGGGACAACTCGCGATGAGTGTCCGGGTCGCGGGCCAACAGGATGATTCCGGAGGTTTCCCAGTCCAACCGGTGCACGATTCGCGCTTCCGGATAGCCGTTTTCCTGCAGGCGGGTGATCAGGCAGTCTTTGTTGTCATCGGCCCTGCCGGGCACGGAAAGCAACAGGGTCGGCTTGTCGACCACCAGGACGGCGGCGTCCTGATGAATGATGCGAATGTTGGACAGGGGCATTAAACAGTCTCGTTACAAACGCCAACGGCGGCTCGGGCCCATCTCATATTCCCAAGGAAGAGAAGGAGGGCCCGAGCCGCCGTGGCTCCTGCTGGATCTATCAGCGATCCGGCAGGGTGATGTTGAGTTCCAGAATCGAGCAACTGCCCTGGCTTTCAAGCGCCACGTGCACGTCATCGCTGCCGATGTTGACGTACTTGCGGATCACTTCCACCAGTTCCTTCTGCAAGGCTGGCAGGTAGTCAGGGGTGCTGCGTTGGCCGCGTTCGTGCGCCACGATGATCTGTAGACGCTCTTTCGCGACCGAGGCGGTACTGGGCTTTTTGTTGGCACGAAAGAAGTCAAAAAGGTTCATTACCTACCTCCAAACAGGCGCTCGAAGAAACCTTTCTTCGTTACATCGAGGAAACGATGCTCCACGGTTTTGCCCAGCAGGCGATCGACTGCATCGCTATACGCCTGGCCGGCGTCGCTCTGGTCGTCGAGAATGACCGGTACGCCGGAGTTCGAGGCCTTGAGTACCGCTTGGGATTCGGGGATCACGCCCAGCAGGGTGACAGCGAGGATTTCCTTGACGTCTTCGACGCCGAGCATTTCGCCGTCGCTGACCCGTTGCGGGTTGTAGCGGGTCAGCAGCAGGTGTTCCTTGATCGGCTCTTCGCCCTTTTCGGCGCGGCGGGACTTGCTCGCCAGCAGGCCCAGCATGCGGTCGGAGTCACGTACCGACGACACTTCCGGGTTGGTCACGACAATCGCTTCGTCTGCGAAGTACATGGCCAGGTGGGCACCTTTCTCGATGCCGGCCGGGGAGTCGCAGACCACGAACTCGAAGTCTTCCTTGAGTTGCATCAGGACCTTTTCCACGCCTTCCTGGGTCAGCGCGTCTTTGTCACGGGTCTGACTGGCAGCCAGCACGTAGAGATTTTCCAGGCGCTTGTCCTTGATCAGGGCTTGTTGCAGGTTCGCTTCGCCATTGACGACGTTGACGAAGTCATAGACCACGCGACGCTCGCAACCCATGATCAGGTCCAGGTTACGCAGGCCGACGTCGAAGTCGACGATGACTGTCTTGTGGCCGCGCAGAGCGAGGCCGGTACCGATAGCGGCGCTGGTGGTGGTCTTACCCACACCACCCTTGCCGGATGTAACCACGAGAATCTTGGCCAAGGTGTTTCACCCCTAAGGAAAAAAGGACTTTTTCAGCCCCTGAAGAACATCTCTGGAAAACTGCTGCAGTTGGACAGGCCAGGCGAAAATCGGATGGCGGGCGAGGTCTACCTCCGGTAAACACTGCCTGATCCTTTTTCCTACGTCGTTTAGCCGTTTTCGCTACGTTTTAGAGATGCTTGGAAAATGCGGCAGTATCCGTTAAAGCCGAATGATGTTCAACACGTCGCCCGTCAGGCTGATCTGGACGCCCGCCCCCCACAATGGGTCGCGGCGCAAATCCTCGGAAACCTTGTACTGCCCGGCGATGGAAACCAGCTCAGCGCTCAATTGCTGACAGAAAATCCTGGCTTTTGTATCACCCTTGACGCCGGCCAGCGCGCGACCGCGCATCGGGCCGTATACATGGATGTTGCCATCGGCCAGAAGTTCCGCGCCCGGACTGACCGAGGAAACGATGACCAGATCGCCACCCTGGGCATAAATCTGTTGCCCGCCGCGCACGGGCGAGGTGATGACGCGGGTCGGCTTGATCGTGGGCTCGGGTGGTTTTTCCGGGGTTTTCTTCGCTTCGACTGGGCTCAGTTCCAGCACGCGCTCCCGGGCGCCGGACGGCGGCAGCACCGGAATGTCCACGGCGATGGCGGCGGCGATGTCTTCGATGCGGCTGGCACGGATCGCCAGGGTGCGCAGGCCGTGCTGGCGGCAAACACGCATCAGGCCCGGCAGGTCCACGGCGCCTTCGCCGGCCGGCAGCTTGTCCAGGGCCAGCACCAGCGGGGCATTGCTGAAGAAATTCGGGGCCTGGGCGACTTTGGCCGCCAATTGCCGGTCAAGGCTCTCCAGGTCGTTGCGGGCCAGCTCCAGCACCGTAATGGCGAGCATGCTGCCCTTCAACTGGAACACGGGATCTTGGTCTAGCGGTTCGGTTTGGCTCATGGTCGGCGTACAACGGCTTGTCACTAAAAGTGCCGAGACTTATAACGAGATCGTCCGCGAGCCGCAACCCGGGTCGAACAATGTAGAATGCCCGGCCCATGTCTTTGTGGAAGCTGTAATGGATCGCCCGCGTTTTCGAGCTGCTTTTTTTCATCCGCGTTTCTGGCTGCTATGGTGCGGCCTGGGGCTATTGTGGCTGATCGTCCAGTTGCCTTATCCGTTGCTGCTGCGTGTCGGCCGTGCATTGGGTGCGCTGATGTACCGGGTGGCTGGCGACCGACGGCGCATCGCCCGGCGCAACCTGGAGCTGTGCTTTCCCGAAAAGTCCGCTGCCGAGCGCAAGCGTCTGCTCAAGGAAAACTTCGCTTCCACCGGCATCGCTTTCTTCGAAATGGCCATGAGCTGGTGGTGGTCGCGTTCGCGCCTGGCGAAGCTGGCCCATGTCGAAGGCCTGGAGCATCTCAAGCTGGCCCAGCGCGAGGGCAAGGGCGTGATCCTGATGGCGCTGCATTTCACCACGTTGGAAATCGGCGCGGCCTTGCTCGGCCAGCAGCACACAATCGATGGCATGTACCGCGAACACAAAAATCCACTTTTCGACTATATCCAGCGCCGGGGCCGTGAGCGGCACAACCTCGATTCCCTGGCGGTGGAACGCGATGATGTGCGCGGCATGCTCAAGCTGCTGCGTGCCGGTCGGGCGATCTGGTATGCGCCGGACCAGGATTACGGCGCCAAGCAAAGCGTGTTCGTGCCGTTGTTCGGCATCCAGGCGGCGACGGTCACCGCCACGAGCAAGTTCGCCCGCCTGGGCAAGGCGCTGGTCGTGCCATTCGTCCAGGAGCGCCTGGCCGATGGCAGCGGCTATCGCCTGGTGATCCAGGCCCCGCTGGAAGGGTTTCCGGGGGAGACTGAAGAGGCTGACTGCATCCGTATCAATCAATGGGTCGAGCAGTCGGTGCGAGATTGTCCCGAGCAATACCTCTGGGCCCACCGGCGCTTCAAGAGCCGTCCGCCGGGCGAGCCGAAGCTCTACGATAAGCGTGGTTGAATCTGCACTCGGCCAATTTCCAGCGTCACCTTGAGCACGGAGCATTGCGATGACCCCAGCTGAACCGGTTACAGGTTTGATTCTTTCCGGCGGCGGGGCTCGGGCAGCGTATCAAGTGGGTGTCTTGGCAGCGATTGCCGAGTTGTTGCCCGACGGGGCGCAGAACCCGTTCCCGGTGATCGTCGGCACATCTGCCGGCGCGATCAACGCGGTCAGCCTGGCCAGCGGGGCGATGGACTTCAAGAGCGCCATCGAACGCCTGACAGCCTTTTGGCAAACGGTGCGCAGCCATCAGGTCATGCGCAGCGACTGGCGCGGGGTGATTGCCCAGGCGACGCGTTTCATCACTCACAGCCTGCTGGGCCTTGGAGCCAAGCTGCCGGTGGCGCTGGTCGACAGTTCGCCGCTGCGCGAATTGCTCCAGGCGCAATTCCACGCGTCGGGTATCGAGCAAGCGATTTTCGAGGAGCAATTGCGGGCGGTGGCGGTGACCGCGTTCGGCTACGAGTCGGGCCAGGCCGTGACGTTCTATCAGGGACGCGGAACCATCGGTGCCTGGCTGCGCCATCGGCGCATTGGCGTGCCGACGCAGTTGTCGGTAGAGCACTTGCTGGCCAGTTCGGCGATTCCCCTGTTGTTCGCGCCGGTCAAGATTGGCCCGCAATACTTCGGCGACGGTGCCGTGCGTCAATCGGCGCCTATCAGCCCGGCCCTGCACCTGGGGGCCAATCGCGTGCTGGTCATCGGTGTCAGTGGCAACCCTCGTGGTGCGGGTGGCCAGGATCCTTCGGAGCGCAGCTACACCGGCCTGCAGCCGTCACTGGCGCAGATCGGCGGCCATATGCTCAACAGCACGTTCATCGACAGCCTGGAAAGCGACATCGAGTTGCTTGAGCGTCTGAACGCGTTCAGTCACTTGCTGCCCGACGACGTTCCCGCCCACACCCTCGGCGCGGCGCCGGTGGAGGTGCTGGTGATTTCTCCCAGCCAACCGATCGATGAAATTGCCGCTCGCCATCGGCAGGAGTTGCCCCGTGCATTGCGAGTATTCCTGCGCGGGCCGGGGGCGACCAAGACCAGCGGCGCGGGGGTGCTCAGTTACCTGTTGTTCGAGGCGGGGTATTGCAGCGAACTGGTCGAATTGGGGCGCCAGGATGCGTTGGCGCAGCGTGAGGAACTGAGTCGGTTCCTGGGGTTGGCTTGAGGGAGTGCGCCACTAAAACCGTGGCTGTCACGCAGCCAGTGTAGGAGCGGGCTTGCTCGCGCAGGCGACTGAGCATTCAACATCGATATCGGCTGACAGTCCGCTTTCGCGAGCAAGCCCGCTCCCACAAGGGATTTGTGGTGGGCTCTAAACCTGAGATCCAGTCAGGTCAGAAGTGATACTTCAGCAAGAAGCTGGTATTGCTCTGGTTGGTCTTGAATCCATCGCTGTCTTCGATGGCGTATTTGTTCTTCCAGTAATCATATTCCACGCCCACGTAGAGCTGCTTGGCGCCCAGGTTCAGTGCCTTGCCCAAGTCGTATTTGATCTGCGGGTTGATGTGCAGGTTGGCGTGGTACGTGCCTTTGGAGTTGGTGTCGTTGTCCACCACCCAGTCGATGAAACCGTCGATCAGGATATCGGACGAGCCCACGGGAATCGTGTAGGCCCACGCGGGAGTGATCTGCCAGACATTGTCGCCGGCGCGGGCGCCTTCGGTCTGACGGTTGTAGAAGTTCAGCTGGAAGTAGTCGAAACCGGGAATGTCCAGGTCGAAGCCCGGGCCGATCAGGTAGGACTCGTTGTCGCCTTCCCCGAACTCGTATGTCATGGCCAGCAGCACGTCCTTGATCGGGCCCAGCTCCAGCTTCTGGTCAAAGATCTTGCCGAACGACAGACGCGGGCTGAACTCACCGTAGTAGGTGTTCGCCCCGGCGTTGCTGTCTTCCTTGCCGTTGTAGAAGATCCGGTCGAGGAAGAAAAAGTTGTCCCCGTATTTCCAGGCGTCGGCGTGCTCGAAGGTGACGGTCTGCTGGATTCGCGGGTTGACCTGAAAATCCTTGCCGTACAGGTAGGTCAGGCTGTTGTTCTGCCACTGGAACAGGTCATCGGCCATCGCTTGGCCCCCGGCCAGCAGGGACCCTGCAAGTATCAGGCTGGTGCACATACGTTTCATTCGGTTTGCTCCCAAAGGTAAGTGGTACCGCTGTCTTTTTTCATTCAGCGCTCTGGTGTGGCGCCTTTTTCAACGGACAATAAACATCCGTTTGGTCAGCTTTTGCTCGTGGCAAATGCTGTTAGCAAGAGCTGAGCCAAGGCCGAAGCAGGCTCGCCCGAGCGGTTTGAAGCGGTCGAAAAAGGTGTTTTCAAGGGGCCGCAGTCCTGCGTAACGCCGGTAAAGCTGGCGTGTTGGTCAGGATTCGAGGGGGCTTCCTGGAGGTGCGGATTCGAACGGCCGCGCAGGATACGGACTTGCCTTGGCGGGCTCAAGTGCCCTGCATCGGCGCATTCGCGACGAATGTGGGGCGTGGTGGTGGGGCTGTGTCATCTGATGCTTTCCTCTGGTTTTTATTGTTGAGGCGCAGGCAGTCGCTGACGGGCGACCGGTCGTATGCCGGTCTGCCTGTCAGCGGTATTACACGTAGCGATTTTGGACGGCGTGGATCAGTTGGTGCGCGCGCCCTGGTTGATCCACGCGCCGATCAGATCGCGCTCTTGCTGGGTCATTTGGGTAATGTTGCCCAGTGGCATGATCTGGTTGGTCACGGCCTGGGCCTGGATGCGCGCGGCCTGTTGCTGGATCTGCTGCGGCGTGTCGAACATCACGCCGGCTGGCGCTGCACTGAACAACGGGCTGGTGGGCTTGGCCGAATGACAGACCGAGCAGCGTTCCTGGATCACGCTGTGGACCTTCTCGAACGACGGCCCCTGGGCGTTGGCGGCTTGGGCGGGCGCTGGGGCCGGCGCCGCGGGTGCGGCTTGCGGCTTGGCACCACCGCCCACGGCGGTTTCCGGCAGCGGCTGGTATTCGATGGCCGCCGGTGCCTTGGCCACGTCCGGTGCGCTCGTCACAGGCTTGGGGCCAGTGACATAAGCCAGGCAAATCATTGCCAGGGCACCGACCGGCAGCGTCCAGGCGAACCGGTTGCTGTCATGGCGCGTGTTGAAGTAGTGGCGCACCAACACAGCGGCCACCGCGATCCCCGCCAGGATCAGCCAGTTGTACGGGCTGCCGTAGGTGCTCGGAAAGTGGTTGCTGATCATGATGAACAGCACCGGCAGGGTGAAGTAGTTGTTGTGCCGTGAACGCAGCAGCCCCTTGGCCGGCAGTGCCGGATCGGGCGTGCGGTTCTCGGCGATGGCCGCCACCAGCGCGCGTTGGGCCGGCATGATGATGCGAAACACGTTGCCGACCATGATCGTACCGATGACCGCCCCGACATGCAGGTAGGCACCGCGACCGCTGAAGACCTTGCTGAACCCGTAGGCGGCGGCGATCAGCAGCACGAACAGGATCAGGCCGAGCAGGGCGGGGCGCTTGCCCAGGGCCGAGTCGCAGAGAAACGAATAGACGAACCAGCCGACGAACAACGAGCCAATGCCCAAGGCAACACCTTCGGGGCCGCTCAAGCCGCTACCGGGCGCCAGCAAATAAACGGTTGGGTTCCAATAGAACACCACGCACAGCAGGGCGATGCCCGACATCCAGGTGAAGTACGCTTCCCACTTGAACCAGTGCAGATTGTCCGGCATGGAGGGTGGTGCGAGTTTGTATTTTTCCAGGTGGTAGATACCGCCGCCGTGGATGGCCCACAGGTCGCCGGCCAGGCCGCTGCGGGGGTTGACGCGGTTGAGGTTGTTTTCCAGCCAGACGAAGTAGAACGACGCGCCGATCCAGGCCACGCCAGTGATCATATGAACCCAGCGCACGCTCAGGTTCAGCCATTCCAGCATATGTGCTTCCACAGTCTTTACCTCTCGCCCGTCATGCTTGTTTTCGCATAATCGGACGCTTCTCTTATTGGTGGGGGGCGAGGATCAACAGCTCATCCTCTTTGAAAAAATGCTCATCGCAGTTATTGCCTGTGCCACTGCGATCAACCACCAGGAAGTCATCCCGCTTTTCGATCGTCAGCACCGGGTGGTGCCAGACGCCGCGATGGTAATTAATGCCCTGCCTGCCGTTGGTGACGAAGGCGCGGACCAAGCCTGATACAGGTGCATCGCCAAGTGGCGCGACCACGATCAGAAAGGGATTGCCGAGCAGCGGTATGAAGGCCTGGCTGCCCAGCGGATGGCGCTCCAGCATGCGCACGGTCAATGGCATGTCCAGCGCGTCGGCGCGGAAGATGCTGATGATCGCCTGGTCGTCCGGCGTGGCGGTTTCCACCGTCGCCAGGCGATGAAAGCGCAGGGTCGAACCGTTGTTGATCATGAAGTGATCGCTGCCATCGGTTTCGATCACGTCACCGAACGGGGCGAAGGCTTCTTTGGTCAACGGTTCGATCTTGAGTGTGCGCATGCTGGTCTTCTTATCCAAAAAAATCTGTGTCGTTTGTTCAGCTTTTGTGGCGAGGGAGCTTGCTCCCGCTGGGACGCGCAGCGGCCCTGTTTTTCTGGGTGGGCTTCGCCACCCAGCGGGAGCAAGCTCCCTAGCCACAGGTGCACCCTTTATTTCGATACCTTGCCCAAAACCCGCAGGCGACTCACGCCCCCATCCGGGAACACATTGAGGCGGATATGGGTGATTGGCCCCAACGCCTTGATCTGTTCGGCGAAGGTGTGTTCCGCGTGCATCTCCAGCTTCTGGCTCGGCAGCAGTTCACGCCAGAACAACGACTGGGTTTCGATCTGGCTGTCGGTGCCGCCCTTGACGAAGGCGCCCTGGATCGAGCAACTGTCGGGGTAGTTGCCCTTGAAGTGCAGGGTGTCGACGACGACTTTCTCGACGATGCCGGCGTGGCCCAGGGCGACGATCACCCAATCATTGCCGGGGGTGCGACGACGGGCGGTTTCCCAACCGTCGCCCATGTTCACGCCGCGGCCCGGGTTGAGGATGTTGCTCATGCGGCCGAAGTGCTCGTCGGAGCAGGCCAAGGCGCGGCCACCATTGAGGGCGGCGGCGAGGTCGATCTGTTCGTTGTCGCCTACGGCCGACCAGTCGCGGAACGGAATGCCATAGACCCGCAGGCGAGCCACGCCGCCATCGGGATAGATATTGAAGCGCAGGTGGCTGAAAGCTTGGTCATTGTTGATTTCGTGGTAGTGGTGGCTGTTGCCTTGCAGCTCGACGGCCGACAGTACTTCAGTCCATTGGGTGTTTTCGTCCGGCTCGCCTTCGACCAGGAAGCAGGCTTCCAGGGAGGCCGACGGCGGGTAGTTACCGGTGAAGAATGAAGTGTCGATGTCCACGCCCTTGATCGAGCCGGCGACGCCCAGGCGGATCACCGCGCTGTCGTAGCCTTCGAAGCGCTTGCGGCGCGACTCCCAGCCGTCCATCCACTTGCCGTTGTCATCGAATACACCCTCCTTCCACACCGCTGGGGTCGGTTGGAACAGACGGTTGGCGTCGGCGAACCAGTCATCGGTGACGGAGATGATCTTGGTGCCCAGGCGGGCGTCGGCCAGGTTGACGAACTTCTCGAAAGGTACGGCGTAAGCTTTCATTCTTCTTGTCTGCCTTTAAATAAGTTGGCTGGAGATGCTTGCAGCAGGCTGCTCGCTAAAGGGTCAGTAGTCGGAACAACGCGATTTTGTTGATCTCTGCCAGCGCGCATTTGAATTCGGTGTCGATCGAATGGTGGATGCGCGTTTCGAACGCCGCGAGGATCTGGTGCCGGTTGCTGCCTTTTACCGCCATGATGAAGGGAAACTTGAACTTGGCTTTGTAGGCCTCGTTCAGCTCGGTGAAGCGTTGAAACTCTTCGGCCGTGCATTGGTGAATACCGGCGCCTGCCTGTTCGTTCGTGCTGGCTTCGGTCAGTTGGCCCTGGACGGCCGCTTTGCCGGCCAGGTCCGGGTGAGCGTTGATCAAGGCCAGTTGGCTGGCGTGATCGGCACTCAACAGGATATCGCTCATGCGCTGATGCAGGGTTTCGACCTGGTCGATCGACGAATCCTGGCCCAGCTCGAAAGCCTTTTCGGCCACCCATGACGAATGTTCGTAGATATCGGCGAAGGCCTTGACGAAGGCTTCGCGGCTCAGGGTGGAGGGCTTGAGGGTTTGGAACGCAGTCATTTCGACGCTCCCGCTTTCAGAGCCTGCGGGCAGGGATGGGTCTGCTGCCAATGGCGGGCGATGTCGACGCGCCGGGCGAACCAGACCTGCTCGTGGCCCTTGGCGTATTCGAGGAAGCGCTTGAGCGAGGCGAGGCGGGCAGGGCGGCCGATCAGACGGCAGTGCAAGCCGATGGAGAGCATTTTCGGTGCCTCGCTGCCTTCGGCATACAGCACGTCGAAAGCATCCTTGAGGTATTGGAAGAAATCGTCTCCGTTGTTGAAACCCTGCACCTGGGTGAAGCGCATGTCGTTGGTGTCCAGGGTGTACGGGATCACCAGATGCGGCTTGCCGTGGGGAGTGTTCGGTTCCCAGTAGGGCAGGTCGTCGTCATAGGTGTCGCTGTCATAGAGAAAGCCACCTTCTTCCATCACCAGCCGACGGGTGTTGGGGCCGGTGCGGCCGGTGTACCAGCCCAGCGGCCGCTCGCCGGTGATTTCGGTCAGGATGCGGATTGCTTCGAGCATGTGCTCGCGTTCCTGGGCTTCATCCATGTATTGGTAGTCGATCCAGCGATAACCGTGGCTGCAGATTTCATGTCCAGCGGCGACCATCGCACGAATCGCGTCCGGATGGCGCTGGGCGGCCATGGCCACGGCGAAGATGGTCAGCGGGATGTCGAATTCCTTGAACAGCTTGAGGACACGCCAGACACCGGCACGGCTGCCATACTCGTACAACGATTCCATGCTCATGTTGCGCTCGCCTTGCAGCGGTTGCGCCGCGACCATCTCCGAGAGGAACGCTTCGGATTCCTTGTCGCCGTGCAGAATGTTGCGTTCGCCGCCTTCTTCGTAATTGAGTACGAAGGACAGGGCGATGCGGGCGTTGCCCGGCCACTGGGCGTGGGGAGCGTTATTGCCGTAACCGATCAGGTCGCGTGGGTAGTCAGCGCTCACTGCAGTCTTCCTTCTTGTTCGAACCATGTGGGTGGCGCCCTGATGATGAATCACAGGCTGGCGTCACGACGATGGAGTGATTGTATACAACTTTATGCGCGATTTGTAAGCCCGTTTTTTTGCATTTTTCATCGAGTCCCCTGGTTTGTCTACACTGCAAGAAACCTGCCTACTTGGTCAATTAATCGCTACTGGAGCAGCGTATCCTTTGGTTTGGCTTGAAGTTGGGGCAGGGGCGCAATTGAACATGATGCGAGCAAAATATCTTCTTTTTATTGTGTACAATTTTTATGTAAAGTGTCTTAATTCATCCATCGCCGCAGCGTTTGATGCTCCGAAACGGTGCGGCTTGTCTTTCAACTGATTCTAAGGAGGCGCCGTGCCGGGCTGCACCGCAGCGAGGCGCGCACAATCGATGGGACGTTTGACTACTCACGTTTTGGACGCAGCCCACGGCTGCCCGGGCAGTGCGATCAAGATCGAGCTGTACCGCGTTGAAGGATCACACCTGCACTTGGTCGCCAGCGCGCAGACCAACAGCGACGGCCGCTGCGATGCGCCATTGCTGCAAGGGGATGACTATCGATCGGGGGTCTATCAGTTGCAATTCCATGCGGGCGATTACTACCGTGCCCGAGGTGTGCAACTGCCCGAGCCGGCATTCCTGGATGTGGTGGTGCTGCGCTTCGGCATTTCGGCCGAGCAGGAGCATTACCACGTGCCCCTGTTGATTTCGCCTTACGCCTATTCAACCTATCGAGGCAGTTGATCCCCCAAGCTGCTGCCTTGTCCTGGAAGCGACTGCGCATAGAGCTTCCCTGGTTTTCGCCCGCTCACACTGCGGGCTTTTTTTTGCTTGTCGATATGTGTTGTCTGGAAGGGCGCCTTCGCGAGCAAGCCCGCTCCCACATTTGAAATGCATTCCAATTGTGGGAGCGGGCTTGCTCGCGAAGCTTTTGTTTTTCTTAGCGACTCAGCAACGAAGCCGCCCCCGCGCTACCGAACAACCCGGCACTGACCCGGTTGAACCAGCTCTGCCCCTTGCCCGTGCGCAGATATCGAGCCGCGCCGTGGGCGCCGAGCCCGTAGGCCAGCTTGCACAGTAGGTCGAGCACGGTCCAAGTGGCGATCATGATCAGCAACTGCGGCAGGAACGGTTGCTCGGCACTCAGGAATTGCGGCAGGAAAGCGGCAAAAAAAAGAATGTCCTTCGGGTTGCTGGCGCCCAGCACGAAGGCCCGGCCAAACAGTGCGCGAAAGCGCGGCACGGCGGCGGCCTGGGGCACTTCGGCGCCTTGGGCCGGCTGGCGCGATTGCTGCCAGCTCTGCCAGGCCAGGTAGAACAGGTACAGCGCACCGACGATTTTCAGGGCGCTGAACAACTGTTCCGAGGCCATCAACAACGCACCAAGCCCCAGCGCCGAAGCGCTCAACAGGCAAATGGAGGCAATCACTCCGCCCAGGAATGCCGGGTATGAGCGGCGCAGGCCGTAGTTCAGGCTGTTGCCGATCATCAACAGCGACAGCGGGCCGGGAATGAGGATCACCACCAGCGCGGCGCCGCTGAACAACAGCCAGGTTTCCAGGTTCATTGCTTTTGCTCCTGATGTACAAAAGCCTCACCCAAGGGGTGAGGCGGGTGGATACGGTATCGCTTACAAAAAGATGAACTTGGCGATGAAGATCGCACAGAGCACCCACAAGCTGACGGAAATTTCCTTGTGTTTACCGGTGCCTGCCTTGAGTACCACGTAGGTGATGAAACCCAGGGCGATACCATCGGCGACCGAAAAGGTCAGGGGCATCATGATGGCCGTGACGATGGCCGGGATGCTGTCGGTCGCTTCGTCCCAGTCGATATGGGCCATACCGCCCATCATCAGCATGGCAACGTAGATCAAGGCGCCGGCCGTGGCATAGGCCGGAATCATCCCGGCCAGCGGTGCGAAGAACATGGCGGCAATAAATAACACACCGACGGTCACGGCGGTAAGCCCTGTCCGGCCACCCGCTGCCACACCGGCGGCGCTTTCCACGTAGCTGGTCACGGGAGGCACACCGACCATTGCGCCGAAGACGCTGGAGGCGCTGTCGGCTTTCAATGCGCGGGAGAGGTTTTCGATCTTGCCGTCGGCTTTCACCAGCCCGGCGCGCTGGGCAACGCCCATCAGGGTGCCGGCGGTGTCGAACATGTGCACGAACAGGAAGGCCAGCACCACGCTGATCATGCTGACATTGAACACGCCGGCCACGTCCATGGCCATCCAGGTGGGTGCCAGGCTCGGCGGCGTGGACATGACGCCGTTGTACTGCACCAGTCCCAGGCCCCAGCCGGCCAGCGTCACGGCGATGATGCTGATCAGGATCGCACCGAACACCCGGTGGTAACTGAGCACCGCGATCATCAGGAAACACACGGCGGCCAGCAACGGCCCAGGTTCACGCAGCGAACCGAGCTTGATCAACGTGGCAGGGCTGTCGACGATGATCCCGGCTGTCTTCAAACCGATCAACCCGAGGAACAAACCGACCCCCGCACCCATGGCGAAGCGCAGGCTCACCGGAATGCTATTGAGCAGCCATTCGCGGATTCGCGACAAGGTCAGGACCATGAACAGCACGCCGGAAACGAACACCGCGCCCAACGCGGTTTCCCAGTTGTAGCCCATGGTGCCGACCACGGTGTAGGTAAAGAAGGCGTTCAGGCCCATGCCCGGCGCCAGACCCACCGGCCAGTTGGCGTACAGGCCCATCAACAGACAACCCAAGGCAGCGGCGATGCAGGTGGCGACAAAGGCAGCGCCATGGTCGATGCCGGCGTCGGCCATGATGTTGGGATTGACGAAAATGATGTAGGCCATGGTGATGAAGGTCGTCAGACCGGCAATCAGCTCGGTCTTCACCGTGGTGCCATGCAAGCTGAGTTTGAAGATGCGCTCCAGCCAACCACTGCGTAATGGCGGCGAGAGATCCAGCGTCTGGGCGTCGGGTTTGCGGCTTTCCACAGCGAGTACTCCTCAAGAGTTTTATTGTTATTTCCAGCTACGCAGGCCCTGAGGGTGGTTGCGCAGCGTTGAGGCAGGTAAGGCTGGCGACGTTTGTTGACCTATTGGTCAGGAACTCGCACGAAGCGAATTATGCTTTTGTATACAAATAAAGCAAATAATGTTTTCTGTTTTGTCGACGAAATGTTTGGCGATCGGGGTATATCGCCCTTGCGGGCGCTATCGCGAGCAGGCTCGCTCCCACAGTGGAATGCGTTGAATATAAATTTTGTAGGCGGCCAGGCCCCTGTGGGATCGTGCTCGCGATAGCATCGGATCAGACACCTTCAGTCGCTAGATTTCCCCAGTGCCAGATTCACCGCCAACCACCCACTCACCGCTTCCTCCCCAGCCTCGGCAAACACCCGCTCCAGCAACTTCACTTGCTCACGGCGCAACGCCTGCTCGAACCGCTCCCCCTCAGCCGTCAACGCCAGCAGCCGCTTGCGCTTGTCCGTCTCGGACGCAACGCTGTCCACCAAGTGCATTTCCATCAACTGGCGCAACGGCATGTTCAGCGCTTGCTTGCTCACCCCGAGGACCGCCAGCAGCTCTTTCACACTCAGGGATGGGTAACGGGCGATGAAAAAAGCAATGCGCTGATGGACCCGGCTCAAACCCCGGCGCTCGAGCATCTCATCGGCCTTGGCGGTGAACGCCTGATAGCCGAAAAAAAAAGCTTCCATGGCCATTTGCTGAGAGGTCGGGTTTTTAAGGTCAAGCATATTGACGTATCCAGAGAGGTCGGAGTAATTTCGGTCAACTAGTTTGACTCATTTTTCCAGCGACCCGCTACAGGTGACCCTATGGCTTTTTCCGAACGTGTCTCGCGCCTCAAAAGTTCGTTGATTCGAGAAATTCTCGCTGCTGCGCAACGTCCTGAGGTGATGTCGTTCGCCGGCGGCCTGCCGGCAGAAGCCATGCTGCCGAAAGTCGAGTGGGCGGATATGCCGGTGTCCATGGGCCAATACGGCATGAGCGAAGGCGAGCCGGCCTTGCGTGAAGCCTTGGCCGCGCAGGCGCGCTCGCTGGGCCTGGCCTGTGAAGCGAATCAGGTGCTAGTGGTCAGCGGCTCCCAGCAGACCCTCGACTTGGCGGCCAAGCTGCACATCGATGTCGGCACTGAAGTGATGCTGGAAGCGCCGACTTACCTGGCAGCGTTGCAGATTTTCCAGCTGTTCGGCGCCGACTGTATCACCGTGGCCCTGGAGGCCGACGGTCCGGACCTTCACCAGTTGCGGGCGCGGCTGGAGCGGCATCGCCCAGCGTTCATCTACCTGATTCCGACGTTCCAGAACCCGTCGGCGGTGCGCTACAGCGAGGCCAAGCGCGATGCGGTGGCGGCGCTGCTGGACGAGTTTGGCGTCACCCTGGTTGAAGACGAACCCTACCGTGAGCTGACATTCGACGGCGGCAGTGCCACCCCGATTACCAGCCGCTTGAAAAAGGCCAGTTGGATCTACACCGGCACCGTGTCGAAAACTCTGTTGCCGGGGCTACGGGTGGGTTACCTGATCGCCAGCCCGGATCTGTTCCCGCACCTGCTGCGGCTCAAGCAATCGGCGGACCTGCACACCAATCGCATCGGCCAATGGCAGGCGTTGCAATGGATCGGCACCGAGCGGTACCGCGATCATTTGAGTGAGTTGAGGGATTTCTACCGGGACCGTCGCGACCGTTTCCAGGCTGCGCTGCACAAGCATTTTGCCGACATCGCGGATTGGAATGTGCCTCAAGGCGGACTGTTTTTCTGGCTGACTCTCAAGCAACCTTTGGACACCCGAACTTTGCTTGCCGCCGCGCTGGCGGTGGACGTTGCGTTCATGCCGGGCGAGCCGTTCTTCCCGGAACCGGACAAGCACCCGGGGCACCTGCGCTTGAACTTCAGCCACATCGATCCAGCGCGGCTGGATGAAGGGCTCGAGCGGTTGGCGGGGGTGGTGCGGGAGGCTTTGGCTGCGAAAGCGGCTTGATCCTAGGATTTGAAATGATTGTGCTGGCCCCTTCGCGAGCAAGCTCGCTCCCACAGGGTTCGGTGTTGAATACAGATTTTGTGTTCAGCAATGCCCACTGTGGGAGTGGGCTTGCTCGCGAAGAGGCCTTAAAGCACAACAGAAACCATCAAACCGCCGAAAAACGCTTATCCAGATAATCAATGATCACCTTGGACTCATACATCCAAGTGGTCTGGCCATTCTCTTCGATGCGCAGGCACGGCACTTTGATCCTGCCACCTTGCTCCAGCAGCGTCTGGCGATCCTGCTCGTTGTTTTTCGCATCGCGCAGGGCCAGGGGGACATTGAGACGACGCAGGGTGCGGCGGGTCTTCACGCAGAACGGGCAGGCGTGAAATTGGTACAGCGTCAGGCTGCGGGCCGCTTGGTCAACGTGCGCCTGAGCCTCGGCCGGGCGCTGTTTCTTGCCAGGACGGGTGATGAAGTCGATGAAGATGATGAGCTGGCCCAGGCCAACTCGAAGCGCTTTGACGATCACGGTGTAAGCCTCGCGGCAAGGAGGAAGAGGGCGCGCAGCTTACCCGATTTTTCACAGGCGAAAAAAAACCGGCGATCGACGCCGGTTTTTTTATGCTGCCGATTACTTGATGAGGCTGAGGAATTCCATGCGTGTCGCCGCATTTGCGCGAAATTCACCGAGCATCACCGACGTGATCATCGAAGAGTTCTGCTTTTCCACACCGCGCATCATCATGCACATGTGCTTGGCCTCGATCACCACCGCCACGCCCAGGGCACCAGTCACCTGTTGGACCGCGTCGGCGATCTGGCGGCTGAGGTTCTCCTGGATCTGCAGGCGACGTGCGTACATGTCGACGATACGCGCGACTTTCGACAGCCCCAGCACCTTGCCACTCGGGATGTAGGCCACATGGGCCTTGCCGATGAAAGGCAGCAGGTGATGTTCGCACAACGAGTACAACTCGATGTCCTTGACCAGCACCATCTCGCTGTTGTCGGAGCTGAACAAGGCACCATTGGTGACTTCTTCAAGCGTCTGTTCATAACCGCGGCAGAGGTACTGCATGGCCTTGGCAGCACGCTTGGGCGTGTCGAGCAGGCCTTCGCGGGAAACGTCCTCGCCCAGTTGGCCGAGAATCGCGGTGTAATTCTGTTCCAGTGTCACGGAGGCTGATTCCATAAGGGTTTCAGGAGGGTACTGATTCTGCTTGTACCTATTTTGTACCAAATCGGGCTTTTCGAGTCTCCGTGTTCGTTCTATCAACGCGAGCGGTTCATCGAGTTTTAGGGTCGGTAGCGATATGGGGTGCCGTGACCAAGCCGAAAGGCAATAAATGCAGGGTTTGTTCCCGCCATGGAAGCGCATGGTAGCGTATGTGTGTCGGCAGTTGTATGGCCGAGCGGCGCGAATCCGCAAATTCGTGACCATGGGTCGTCGGGTTCAGGAGGTCAACCCTGGGCGGCGCCCTCTGCCTCGTAGAGTGTGGCTGCGGTCATCCATAACACCAAGCCTTAACTGCACGGGCAGATGGACGAGACAGGGTTTTTCTTTTGCGTAAGCGTAGGCATGCGTCTATGTAATGGGCAAGACGTATTTAATGTGTCTCGAATATGTCGGCAGGCTAGACTCGTGTCAGAAATTTTGCAGCGTTATAGGGTGCTTATCGTCAAGCCGTGCGTTGGCAGGCATTAGATGACTCGCTCTTGTCGGGCGACGACTCTGTGTGGATACACTGCTTTTTATAAGGGCTTGACCGATAAAATCGACGGCTGTATTTTTACAGGGATTCAACTAATCGGGTAATGCAAGCATGGAGCTATCAAACGCAATTCCGGTATTTAGGATATCCTCTGAAAAGTTAGCCCGCGAATATTATGTGGGTGGCTTGGGTTTTTCGATAGATTGGCAGCATCGGCAGAATAATTATCCAGCCTATCTCCAGGTCAGTCGGGGCGCAGTTGTGCTTCACTTGACGGAGCATGAGGGTGATGCGGAGCCAGGGGCAACGGTATTGATCCCGATCAACTTCAGCGAAATAGATAACTTGCATGCTGAATTGAAGGGGCGGCTACCCGCTAATAAAATATCGCTTTTGGCTTCAAGCCAGAGTCATGTGCTGCAGATAGATGATCCCTTTGGCAACCATATAAGATTTGTCAGTCGCGCCTCCAGTGATGACTGAAATGCTGCAGCGAAAGCTGCAGCTTTTCTTATTTCAGTACCTTCCGCGCTACAAAAACGGCCCTGCGATTATGAAGCGAGGCTAACGAATAGGTCACATGGAACGCGGTTAAGAGTCTGCTGGTCGCCTCAATATGGGTTTGAACCCATGCATAATCTTCAATGCATTCAAAAATCAACAGGCCGTTGTCGCTGCATAAAGACCAGGCTTTTTGAAATAGATCGGCAAACGATCGGCTGTCTTTGTTCGAATAGCCAAATCCGATACCAGCCCATACGACGCAGGGATATTGGGGTAACTGCAGGGTTTCACTTCGAATATCGCCAACGCTAAACTCGGTGCGTTCGTAGTGGCCGTATGTCGCTCGTGCATCCAGGATGGCATGGGGGGAAATATCTATACCGTGGTAAGCCCTGTTGCGGTTAATAGCGCCTCTGAGGCCGCCGACATAGCAACCAATATCGAGGATCTGTTCGCAATCATATTGTTCTATCAGGCCTGATATAACCGAGTAGCGAGCCGCCAGGGTGCTGTCGGACAGGTATCCGTAGGCACCTTTGGTGTGCGCCTCATCTTGGCGCTCCGGATCAGCGGTAAGAGCTTCCCGCTCATCATCTGAAAGGTTTTCTTTCTCTGTGATGCTCATTACCTTCTCCATGGTTTGACAGTTGATACGCGAAATCATGACGTGTACAGAAAGGTTAACCCGTCCCTTTATTTGCCCGAAGTCATGTGGCTTCTTGAGGAAGACTATTTACTTTTTTACGATCCTTTTCAGGTGATAATTGAGCGAGAAGGGTGCCTGTTAATATCAATGCACAACCTATGCTCGCCTTGAGGGTTAGCGTTTCATTGAGAATCAGCCATCCTGCAAAGGCGGCAAACACTGCTTCAATACTTAGGATAATTGCACTGTGGGTCGCTTTGATGTGCCGTTGCGCAAGTATCTGTAGCGTAAAACCAATGGCAACGGACAGTACGCTGCCATAGAAAAGAGGGATGCCGGCATTAGACACGCTGTCGAGTGAAATCGGTTCGCTCACAATGGCGATGGCCAGTGAAAGCACAGCGCATGTTCCAGACTGGACGAGGGCCAGTCTAATGGATGGCAGCCGATGGCCAAATGTCGACAAAGCGATCAGTTGAAATGCCCAAAAGAATGCACTAGCCAATGTCAATAGGTCGCCGGGGTTAATATCGAAGCTTCCATGGATGCTAAGTAAATACAGGCCCGCTGTGGCCATTACTATGCCCGTCCAAACCCCGCTAGAATATCTATGGCCAAAAAAACTGCATAGAATGGGTACTAACGCAACGTACAGCCCAGTGATAAATCCCGTATTCGCTACTGTGGCATATTTAAGCGCTATTTGTTGCAGATTTATACCGCCAAAGAGTATGAGTCCGATGACGATTCCGGCTGACCAATCCTTCCATGACAGCGTGCGTGTATTATTCTCAAAAAAAACAAGCGGGAGTATAAGTAAGGTGCCTAAAGCGAAGCGTATTCCCGTGAACCAGAATGGCCCGATTGAACTCATTCCTATTTTTTGTGGAACAAACGCACAACCCCAAATAATGGCTGCAATCAGCAGCAATAAATTTGACATCATAACTTTTCTGTCCATAGAACCATGCTGTCATCTAGCGAGAGGAAGCCGATTATAAGTAGAAGCTTCTTATCGTCAAATGAATGGTTTCAGCAAATTTTATGACTTTTAAAGCAAGCGTGAAAAAATTACTGAAAAAACAACAGATTGGATCCAATTTTTGGATTTATATTTTTTTAGCATAAGATTATGGAAAACATCGACTTTCGATGCCCGAAACCGAGCTCAGACGGCCAGGAACCAACCTCTTGTTTCCCCTGAAGCCCGGCAAGGGCAGGGTTGCCTAATGCTAAACCGGTCAGTTGACGTTTACTCGTCGCGGCCTTCCATCATGGTGCGCTTGAGCATCACATAGACCGCTCCGGCTCCGCCGTGTTTCGCCTGGCAGGAGGTGAAGCCCAACACTTGCGGGTGCTGGCGCAGCCAGGTGTTGACGTGGCTCTTGATCATTGGACGCTTGCCGTCCAGTCGCACGGCTTTGCCGTGGGTGACGCGCACGCAGCGAATTTCGAACTTGGTGGCTTCGGCCAGGAACGCCCAAAGGGTTTCCCGGGCTTTTTCGACGGTCATGCCATGCAGGTCGAGGCTGCCTTCGAAAGGGATCTGGCCGACCTTCAGCTTGCGCATCTGGCTTTCCTGCACGCCATCGTGCGCCCACATCAGCTCGTCTTCAGGACCTACGTCAATCACGAATTGATCGGACAAGCCGTCCACGGTCGTGGCGTCGGTGCGCACGGTGGCGGCCTGGCGCAGCTTGGCGATCTGTGCGCGATCGGCTTTGGGTTTGCCGGTCTCGGCACGATCGTGCTTGATCGGTTTTACGCCCTGGATCGCACTCTTGAACAGGGAAAAGTCGTCGTCTTGCATGTCAGCCTCCGCGAAGGCCGGCCAGTTTACCCAAGTCCGACGGGATCAGGCGCGACAAAACGTCGGAAGGCGGGTCAGTCGTGCTTTTTCATCAGGTGCGGAGCCATGGCCAGCTCCAGGGATTGGCGGGCGCGACGGCGGCAGCGACGCCAGAGCCAGACGCCCAGCAACAGGACCAGAAGCCCGACGGCCAGGATGATCGCCGACCCCAGCGGGGTGGCATTCAGATCGCCCAGGGCAGGCGGGCGTCCCAGCAGGCTGGCCGCACCGGCCATCGCCAGCAGCACGCCGAGCGTCGCCAGGAGCGCAGCGATCGCCGCGCCAAAACGAAACCGCCAGTTGCTCTGGCCCTTGGGCCGCAAGCGACGTGCGTCAAAACCATCGGATAACTTCATTCCGACCTTCCTCAATGGGTATCGGCCCTTCGACCGGAAGATGCTTGGGTTGTTCCTGAGGCCAGGGCAAATGAGAGGCTTTACGGATGAGCGGAGCAACAGCCGCTCACCAGGGCATCAAGTGAAGTCGCGAGTCAGGGCCAGGGTGGCGAAGTTGTCCGCCATGATTGCCATTTCGGTCTGGTGCACATGTTCGGCGCTGAGCACGCCGCCCTTGTGCGGCAGGTCGCGGGTGGCGCAGGCATCCTCTACCAGGGTGCAGCGAAAGCCCAGGTTCTTGGCCGCTCGCACGGTGGTGCTGACGCTGGAATGGCTCATGAACCCGCAAACGATCAGGTCCAGCGGCCCGAGGTCTTCCAGGCGTTTCTTCAACTCGGTGCCATGAAAGGCACTGGGCAACAGTTTTTCGATAACCGTTTCGTCGCCCTGGGGTTCGAGCCCTGGAATGAATTCCCCGCGCTCGCCCTGTGGATCGAACAGCCCGCCATGGGTGCCCAAGTGGCGCACATGCACGATCGGCCGTCCGGCTGCACGGGCCGCGCCGAGCAATTGCTTGATGTTCGCGACGGCTGCATCCATGCCACTCAGGGCCAGGGGGCCGGCGAGGTATTCTTTCTGGGCATCGATGATGATCAGGGTCGCTTGACTCAGATTGGCCGCCGCGTAACCACGGCCGCTGAGTTGAAACATCGTTTTTGGAACGGACATTCTGGGGCTCCTTCGAGTGGGGCTTTTGCGACATTCTCCTCTGGCTGAGCGGTTCTGTGAATCGCTTCCATCGCAAGGGCCGCCGTTGCTGGCCTACAGCCTTGTCAATATGTTCGTCTTGTTCAATAGGCGACGCAAAAAACGGATGAATCCTACGTTTGGCCAGGCGCTTTTCTTTCGTCCTTGCGCCGCGTTTTGGTGGGATCGCGATTGGCTGGTAGACTCGCCCGTCGATTTTTCTGGAGTTTGCCGCCGTGATCACTTCCCGCCTTCGTACCCTGCGCGACCATATTCGTTGGGCCGTCAGTCGTTTCCATGGGGAGGATCTGTTTTTCGGCCATGGCACCGACAATGCGTGGGATGAAGCCCGTCAACTGGTGTTGGGCGCACTGCACCTGCCATGGGAAATTGCCGACAGCTACCTGGACTGCCGTCTCGAAGACGAGGAACTGGTCCATGTGCAGCGGCTGCTGCGCCGGCGCATTGCAGAGCGTATCCCGACTGCTTACTTGCTGGGCGAAGCCTGGTTCTGTGGGATGTCGTTCATCGTCGACGAACGTGTGCTGATTCCGCGTTCGCCCATTGGTGAGCTGATCGAAAAACGCTTTGAGCCGTGGTTGGGCCAGGCGCCTGCGCGGATTCTCGACCTGTGCACCGGTTCCGGTTGCATCGGCATCGCTTGTGCCTACGAATTCCCCGAAGCTGAAGTGGTGCTGGCCGATCTGTCGTTCGAGGCGCTGGAGGTGGCCAACCAAAACATCGAGCGCCACGGCGTCGATGAGCGCGTGTTCACTGTCCAGGGCGATGGTTTCGAGGGGCTGCCAGGGCAACGTTTCGACCTCATCGTGTCGAACCCGCCCTACGTCGATGCGGAAGATTTCGCCGACATGCCGGCGGAATACCAGCACGAGCCGGAGCTGGGCCTGGCCTGTGGCGACGATGGCTTGAACCTGGTGCGCCGGATGCTCGCCGAGGCGGCCGATCATCTGACCGAGAAAGGGTTGTTGATTGTCGAGGTGGGTAACAGTCAGGTACACGTCGAGGCACTGTACCCGGAAGTCGATTTTGCCTGGCTGGACTTCGAACGCGGCGGTCATGGTGTGTTCATGCTCAGCGCCGAGCAGTGCCGCCAGCACCAGGCGTTGTTTGTTTCGCGGGTTTGAGCTGATTGATCTGGCGGAACTGTCCTGTTTAGACCGGGAACAGGGTCTTTGTGGCGAGGGGATTTATCCCCGCTGGGGTGCGAAGCGCCCCCGAGAAGGGCTGCGCAATTATTCCGGAAAATCGCATCCGCCGGATTTACGACTGCTGCGCAGCCGAGCGGGAGCAAGCTCCCTCGCCACAGGGCCGTCGGTAATCAGTGACGCGTCGCAATCCAGATCAGCAACCCCGCCTGGAACATGGCGAAAGCCACCAGGCAGGTGATGGTGAAGCGAAGGCCGGTGTCTTCGCGCTTGAACTTGCTGACTTTTTCTTCCTGCTGCTTGAGCTTCACTTCCTGTTCCGCCAGGTTCTGCTCGGCTTGTTGCAGCATTTGTGCGGCTTCAAGGATTGTCACGAACTGCAGCTTCTCGGCGTTCCAGTCTCCCTGTAAATCACCCACCTGTGCTTGCTTGACGCTGCCCTTGAGGTGCTGGGCGTCGGCGTAGACCACTTCGAAACCCTGGGCCTTGAGAAAGCGATCACGGCGCAGGCGGGTGTCTTCGTTGAGCGCGTCCTTGTTGTTCAGATCGGTACCGTCTACCTGGTAGCTCGACCAGCGTTTTTTTGCCCAAGTGATGCCCTGGGCGGCGAGGAAGCGGCCAATACCACGGTTCATCGGCTCCACTTGCAGATTGTCCGGCGAAAAGAACAGGCGTTTTTCGACGTGATCGGCCCAGACGTCCAAGTGATTCTGTTCCTTGCGCACCCGCTGGCCTGGCAGCTGGATGCTCATGCGCAGCAGGCTGCGTTCCTTGCTGTGGCGTTCGGCGTAGCTGAACTCGACAAACCGCAGCGGCCGCGTGCCCGTGGCGCGGTCGGTCTTGAGCGGGGCCAGCCGGAGCATCTTGTGGTGCTCAGCCTGCACGTCTGCCCAATGTAGTTCCGCCATCGGCGGGGCGGAAGCTTCGGCAGTGGTCTCGGGTGAAGTTTCAGTGTCAGTCATAACGGCAAAATCCTGTCCAGGCCGGCGGGTCGGCAGCCAATGCGCTGTCCGACACCGGTTTATCGGCCGTTTTTGCCAACACTGGAGGGCTAAAATCGGTTATCGAGCAGCAATTGAGTCAATAAAATGCAAGATGCGAGTGCTCAGTTCGGCCGCCAGGGGCAGGTTGGGATCCTTGTACGAGGCCAATTGCCGCTTCACGTCGCCGGGCACGATGCGCAGCACATGGTTCATGCCCTCGATCAACACCAATTCGGCATCAGGCTTGGCGGCCTTCAACTGCCGGGCGTCGTCGACGCTGACCTGGATGTCATGGCTGCCCTGGATGATCAGAGCGGGCATCTTCAGCGCAGCAAAGGCCTGGGCTGGGTCCTGGCGGAACAGTGAGATCAGGTACGGCTGTACGCTGGGGCGGAAGATGACTTGCAACGGTGGCGGCACGTTGTCGTCAAGCCGACCGGCCTTGAGGCTGTCGAGCAGTTCGTTGCTGCGCAGCATCAAGGGTGGCGGCAAGCGGCTGCCCAGTTGTTGGCGTAGCACCTGGTCGATGGGGCGGGCGCTGCCGGACAGCGAAATAACTGCGGCTGCATTGGCCTGGGGTGCGGCAAGGCTGGCGATCAATGCCCCTTCGCTGTGGCCCAGCAAGACCAACGGGCCCAGCCGCGGGTCGGCGCCAAGCTTGCGGCTCCAGGCCACCGCGTCGGCCACGTAGGCTTCCACGCTCAGGTTGCGTTCGTCCGGCGTGGCCGCGAGGCTGGCGGCCACGCCGCGTTTGTCATAGCGCACGCTGGCAATGTTGTGTTTGGCCAGTACCCAGGCCAGGCGCTTGAGACTGTCGTTACGCCCGCCATCGGGGTTGTTTCCGTCGCGATCCGTAGGACCTGAGCCGGAAATGATCAGGACAACCGGCACCGGGTTGTCGGACTTGGGCAGCAGCAGGGTGCCGAAAAGCTCACCGTTGCCCGTGTCAAGGCTGATGGGGCGTTGCAACACTGTGGCCTGGGCCAGGCCAGTGAACAGGGTCAGACTCAAGACAAGCAGCTTTAACATCATCACGCCATTAGTTGCGAAGGTGCCGGTTGGACTGGCGGGCACCGATAAGGTTCGAGGATGAACTACGCAGGGAGCCTGCGTATACTGGCGTCCATTACGAATCCAAGGTTGAGTCTCTCAGCGATTTCACGGAGCACCCTGCATGTCCGGCAATACCTACGGCAAGCTGTTCACCGTCACCACCGCGGGCGAAAGCCATGGCCCGGCGTTGGTCGCCATTGTCGACGGCTGCCCGCCCGGCGTGGAGATTTCCCTGGACGATCTGCAACGTGACCTGGACCGCCGCAAGCCCGGCACCAGCCGCCACACGACCCAGCGCCAGGAAGCCGATGAAGTCGAAATCCTCTCCGGCGTGTTCGAAGGGCGCACCACCGGCTGCGCGATTGGCCTGCTGATCCGCAACACCGACCAGAAGTCCAAGGACTACTCGGCAATCAAGGATCTGTTCCGTCCGGCTCACGCCGACTACACCTACCACCACAAATACGGTGAGCGCGACTACCGTGGCGGCGGGCGCAGTTCGGCCCGGGAAACGGCCATGCGCGTGGCAGCGGGGGCAATTGCCAAGAAATACCTGGCCAGCCAGGGCATTGTGATTCGTGGTTACATGAGCCAGTTGGGGCCTATCGAAATCCCGTTCAAGACCTGGGATTCGGTGGAGCAGAACGCGTTTTTCTGCCCCGACCCGGACAAAGTGCCGGAGCTTGAAGCCTACATGGACCAACTGCGCCGGGACCAGGATTCGGTCGGCGCGAAGATTACCGTGGTGGCCGAAGGGGTGATGCCTGGCCTGGGCGAGCCCATCTTCGACCGCCTCGACGCCGAGCTGGCCCACGCCCTGATGAGCATCAACGCCGTGAAAGGCGTCGAGATCGGCGCCGGTTTCGCCTGCGTCGCCCAACGTGGCACCGAACACCGTGACGAACTGACCCCGCAAGGTTTCCTCAGCAACAACGCTGGCGGCATCCTCGGTGGCATTTCCTCGGGCCAGCCGATTATCGCCCACCTGGCCTTGAAGCCCACGTCCAGCATCACCACGCCGGGTCGCTCCATCGATATCCATGGCAACGCCGTGGACGTGATTACCAAGGGGCGCCATGACCCGTGCGTCGGCATCCGTGCCACGCCTATCGCCGAAGCGATGATGGCCATTGTGCTGATGGACCACTTGCTGCGCCATCGTGGCCAGAACGCCGACGTGCGGGTCGGCACCCCGGTGTTGGGCCAGCTCTGATGGCTGGCCTGCCGACTGCCGTGGCCTGACGACCATGGCGGCACTGCCGTACTGGCGGCTCTCCAGTTTCTACCTGTTCTATTTCGCGCTGCTCGGTTCGACGGCGCCATTCCTGGCGCTGTATTTCGATCACCTGGGGTTCAACGCGGCGCGCATCGGCGAGCTGGTGGCGATCCCCATGCTGATGCGGTGCGTGGCACCGAACATCTGGGGCTGGTTGGGGGATTACACCGGGCGGCGCCTGGCAATCGTGCGATTCGGTGCGGTCTGCACGCTGCTGGCTTTCTCGCTGATCTTTTTCGATAAAAGCTACGCCTGGCTGGCGATGGTCATGGCGCTGCATGCGTTTTTCTGGCACGCGGTACTGCCTCAGTTCGAGGTCATTACCCTGGCCCATTTAAGCGGGCAGGCCTCGCGCTACAGCCAGATTCGCCTGTGGGGCTCGATTGGCTTCATCATCACGGTGGTCGTGTTGGGGCGGTTGTTCGAATGGCTGAGCCTGGACATCTACCCGGTGGCGCTGGTGCTGATTATGGCCGGCATCGTGCTCGCCAGTTTCTGGGTGCCCAACGCCCAGCCGGTGCAGGGGCCGCGTATCGCGGGGGAAGGTTTCCTGCGGCAACTGCGCAACCCTGGCGTGCTGGCGTTCTACACGTGCGTGGGACTGATGCAGGTCAGTCACGGGCCGTATTACACCTTCCTGACGTTGCACCTCGAGCGACTGGGCTACAGTCGCGGATTAATCGGCCTGCTGTGGGCCGTCGGCGTGGTGGCGGAGGTCCTGGTCTTCCTGCTGATGAGCCGGATTCTCGCGCGGTTCTCCGTGCGTCGGGTACTGATGGTGAGTTTCCTGCTGGCGGCGTTGCGCTGGCTGTTGTTGGGATCGCTGGCCGAATTCCTCTGGGTGCTGTTGTTTGCCCAGGTGTTGCACGCGGCGACGTTCGGTAGCTTTCACGCTGCCGCCATCCATTTCGTGCAACGCAGCTTCGGTCCGCGCCAACAAGGCCAGGGGCAAGCCCTGTACGCAGCGCTGGCCGGCACCGGCGGAGCCCTGGGCGCGTTGTATTCGGGCTACAGCTGGAATGCCCTGGGCGCCGGCTGGACGTTCAGCCTCGCCAGCCTCGCTGCCTTCGCCGCAGCCGTAATCATTGCGACACGCATGCAAGAGGATCGGCCATGAGCCTTCGAACCGTTAATTTGCTGGAGCCATCGTCATGAGCAGCCTGTCCGTCTACCACGTCTCGAACCCCGAGATCCCGAACAAGGTGTTGACCCACCTCGAAGACATCGCCGCGACACTGGCCGAACAAGGTATTCACTTCGACCGTTGGGACGCGACGACGAAAATCCAGCCTGGTGCCAGCCAGGAGGACATCATCGCGGCCTATCAGGTTCGGATCGATGCGTTGATGACGGAAAGGGGCTACGCCACGGTCGAGGTCATCAGTGTTGATCGTAACCACTCTCAAGCAGCCGAACAGGGAGCAAGCTTTCTTGAGGAATACAGCCATAGCCAGGACGAAGTAAGATTTTTCGTCGCTGGCCGTGGTCTGTTTACCCTGCACCTCGACGACTATGTCTATGCCGTGCTGTGCGAAAAGCACGACCTGATCACGGTACCTGCCGGTACGCGCCACTGGTTCGACATGGGAGAGCACCCGCACTTCATTGCGATCCGTCTGTGCAACGACCCGCAAGGTTGGGGTACAAAAGTCACGGGCGATGACATCGCCAGCCGTTTCCCGCGCCTGGAAGACTGACCCCGTTCCGCGGGGATTTGTGCGATCAGGCTTGATTGCGAAATCACCCGGACGCTTGTGGGAGCGAGCAAGCTCGCACACAAGCGATCAGCGGCTATGCAAATGCAATAGCCGCTGATCATCCGATTGGGAGCGAGGGGTTCAGACGCTGTGGTAGGTCGGCAGGGCAAAGCGATGCTGGCTCTGCAGCAGCGTAATTTGCGGCAACTCGCTGGCTTGTTCGGCCAAGTCGCGACGGATCGCGCTGATCGCCCACGACAACTGATCCCCAGCATGCAATTGAGCGTAGGAAATCGTGCGCTTGAACAGCTTGCCGTCGCTATTGCGCAAAGTCAGCAAAATGCCGCCATCCGGGCGGGGCTGGGTGGTCACTTCGTAGTTGGAAAACAGCGACGCAAATTTCTCTTGAATCATATTCATAGTTGACTGCTCCATGGTGTGGCAAACCGTGGAGGGGTAGTTGCAGTGTCTGTGCCATCGTCGAGCTATGAATAAATTCTTTTAAAATCAGTAGCTTATAATTTGGCGTGATTTTCGCTTTCGTGCATCTTGCATGAACGGCCATCGTGCATCCTGCATTTTGCGTGGTTCTGCGGATTTATTTGGAACCAATCCACCTTCCGGTGCTCACGCTTCGCCTGCCCTGGGCTGTGGATACAAAACATTGCAAAAACCGCATGTACAGCGCCAGAACCGCTGGCGTACTTTCGAGCGAAATCCAGCTGCAGCCCGACAACAAAAACCGAGGCCCACGAGGTCGAACGGGGAGTCACATGAGTCGTACACCCAGCGACGCGATCACCTGGGGCATGATGCTGCGCAAGCTACCCGCCATTGCCAGGACCATTCCCCGGATTGTCCGAGGCATGAAGCTCGCCAACGTCCAGGACCCGACCCAGCCTTGCGGCCTGGGCTGGTGTTTCGAACAGGCCACGCAACGTAATCCCCATGGCCCGGCGCTGTTGTGCGGCGACACGGTGTGGAGTTATGCACAGGTCAACGAGCGGGCCAACCGTATGGCCCATTATTGGGTGGCAGAGGGTATCGGCAAGGGCGACTGCGTGGCGATTTTCATCGAGAATCGGCCACAGCTGTTGATCACCGTGCTGGCAGTGGCGAAAGTCGGCGCGGTCAGCGCGATGCTCAATACGTCGCAAACGGGCGACGCGCTGGTGCATAGCCTGGCCTTGGTCGCGCCTGTCGCGGTGGTGGTTGGGGATGAACGGGTCGCCGCGTTCAACGACGTGCGCGGCCGTACTGCATTACCGGACAACAGGGCCTGGTGGGTGGCGGATCAGGACAGCACCGGTGCTCCGCCAGGCTTCATCGACCTGATGACCAGCAGCAACGATTACCCCCTCGATAACCCGACGTGCAGCCGCCAGGTTTTTTTCAACGACCCATGCTTTTATCTCTATACCTCGGGCACCACCGGGCTGCCCAAGGCCGGGGTGTTTCGGCATGGTCGCTGGATGCGCACCTCCACCAGCTTCGGCCTGATCGCCCTGGACATGCAGCCCGACGACGTCTTGTATTGCACCTTGCCGCTGTATCACGCCACGGGCCTGTGCGTCTGTTGGGGCGCGGCGATCTGTGGCGCATCGGGGTTTGCCATCCGGCGCAAGTTCAGTGCCAGCCAGTTCTGGAGCGATGTGCGCCGTTACCGGGCCAGCACCCTGGGTTATGTCGGCGAGTTGTGCCGCTACCTGGTCGACCAGCCCGCCACTGCCGAAGACCGCCAGCATGGCGTGAAGAAAATGATCGGCAATGGTTTGCGGCCGGGGGCTTGGTCTGCCTTCAAGTCGCGTTTTGGCGTCGACCATGTCTGCGAGCTGTACGCGGCCAGCGACGGCAATATCGGCTTCACCAATATCCTCAACTTTGATAACACCGTCGGCTTTTCCCTGATGGGCTGGGAACTGGTGGATTACGACCATGACAGCGGCATGCCGTTGCGCAACCTGCAAGGGCGCATGCAGAAGGTGCCGAAGGGCCAACCGGGGCTGCTGATGGCGCGAATCGACGACAAGGCGCCGCTGGACGGTTACACCGAGCAGGCCTTGACTGAAAAAACCATTCACCGGGACGTCTTTGCTCCGGGAGATCGTTACTTCAATACCGGGGACCTGCTGCGCAATATTGGCTTCGGTCATGGGCAGTTCGTTGATCGCCTGGGCGACACCTATCGCTGGAAGGGCGAAAACGTTTCCACCACCGAAGTGGAGAACGTACTGCTGCAACATTCGCAGGTGGCCGAGGCGGTGGCCTACGGCGTAGAAATCGCGGGCACCAACGGTCGTGCCGGCATGGCGGCGATCACCCCGGCCGAATCCCTGGCGACCCTGGATTTCAGCGAGCTGTTGCAGTTCCTGCAATGCAAACTGCCCGGTTATGCGGTGCCGCTGTTCCTGCGCATCAAGGTGAAGATGGACACCACCGGCACCTTCAAATACCAGAAGACCCGGCTCAAGGCCGAAGCCTTCGACCCTTGCGTGGCAGGGGACGAACCGATCTACGCCTGGCTACCCGGTAGCCTGACCTACGTGCGGGTAGACCGGCAACTGGCGACCCGGATCCAGGGCGGGCAGTTGCGCTATTGATTGTGGCTATGGCGCGTGCAGAGAAAAAAGGGATGACAGGTCCCTGATCCCTCGGGAAACTAGCCGCTTTGCGAAGACCCAAGTGGAGTTTCCCATGTCCGATACAAGCCGCCAGATGACCCCGGATGAGGCTGCCGAGTTTGCCGAACAGGTGTTCAACGTTGCACGCCAGGGCGACGCTGCCATGATGGCTGCCTTGCTCAGCAAAGGCCTGCCGCCCAACCTGCGCAATCACAAGGGCGACACCTTGCTGATGCTGGCGGCTTATCACGGGCACGTGGAAACAGTGAAAGTACTGCTCGAACACAAGGCCGATCCGGAAATCCGCAACGACAACGGCCAGAGCCCGATTGCCGGTGCGGCGTTCAAGGGTGACCTGGCCGTGGTCACGGCGCTGGTGGACGGCGGCGCGCAAGTGGAAGGCTCGTCCTTCGATGGCCGCACCGCGCTGATGATGGCGGCGATGTTCAACCGGGTGGAAATCGTTGACTACCTGATCAGCAAGGGCGCCGACCCCAAAGCCAAGGACGCCAACGGCGTCTCGGCCCTGGATGCCGCCAAGACCATGGGCGCGGTGGATACCACGGCGCAGTTGGAGAAGTTGCTGGGCTGAAAGGCCAAGCGCTGGTCCCGACAGTTGATGTGGGGATCCTGACTCGACCGATGTGAATGCGCTATCCTGCCCGCCCTCAAAAAACCATTCGCCACAGGATCCACCCATGAAAGCCGCACTCGTCGAACTCATCAGCAAAATCAGCTCCGGCTGCCTGGGCGATGAGGAGATTGCGAAAATCGCTGACGAAGCGGCCCAGGCCTACGCCGCCCCGGCGGCTTTCCTGGCGGCCAACCCGGATATCAACTACGACGACACCTTCCCGATCCCGTTGGGAGAATGGGTGGTGGTGGGCAGCCTGCCGGACACCGTGCTGTTCCAGGCCGACACCTACGTGCAGTTGTTCGAACAGATCGTTGCCTCGTTCGGCCCCGGCGTCGAGTTCAATCTCAAGCCCAAGCAACTGGCGAAAACCGAGGCACTGACTGCGCTCAACCGCATCCAGATCCAGATGAGCAGCCTGAACAAGGAAAGCGGCGGCTACGTGCTGATGAACTTCAGCCAGTTGCTGGACGATGAGCTGCAAATGGTGCTGGTATATGGCGACGACCTGCCGCGGGTGCTCGAACTTTGCACCCAGGTCGGCATTGCCGCCGCGCCGTCGCTGGAAGCCCTCAAGGTCGCGGTCCACGTCTGACACAATAAAACGGAACCCTCGCTGGGGCCCGCTATCCTAAGTGTGCACATCACCACTTGGGAGCGACACCATGGGTTCCACTTTTAATGGCCTGATTGGCCTGATTATCCTGGCGCTCGATATCTGGGCGATCATCAATGTCCTCAAGAGTGGCGCCGAGACCGGGGCGAAAGTCCTGTGGGTGCTGCTGATCCTGCTGTTGCCGGTGCTGGGCCTGATCATCTGGGCGATTGCCGGGCCGCGTGGCAACGTGCGGATTTGACCGCTCCATTAAAAATGCCCGGCCGCCTTGAGCGACCGGGCATTTTTGTTGGGTGGGTATCAGGCCGTTGCCAGGGACTGCTTCTGCGAGGCACTCAAAAAGCGCAGCAAGGCCAGCAACGGGAAGGCGCTGCCGACGATCACCACCCACAACCAGCCGCCGTGCTCGTACAGCGCACTGGCGATCGACGAACCGAAGGCGCCGCCGACGAAGATGCTGGTCATGTACAGCGCGTTCAACCGGCTGCGGCTTTTAGCGTCGAGGGCATAGATGGTGCGCTGGCCGAGGACCATGTTCATCTGCACGCAGAAATCCAGGAGCACGCCGGTCACGGCCAGGCCAATGACGCTGTAGAGCGGATGAATGAACGCCGGCAAAAAGCTCAGGCTGGCAAACAGCATCGCCAGCAGCGAAGCGATGCGGGTGTGGCCCGCATCCGCCAGGCGCCCGGCGATGGGCGCCGCAATGGCGCCAATGGCACCGACCAGGGCGAACAGGGCGATTTCAGTCTGGGACAGGCCGTGGTTGCGTGACAGTTCCAGCGGCACGGCGGTCCAGAACAGGCTGAAGGTGGCGAACAGGCAGGCCTGGTAGAACGCCCGCTGGCGCAACAGCGGTTGCTGGCGCAGCAAGGTGCCGAGCGAGCCCAGCAATTGGCCATACGAGGCGCTATGGTCGGGTTGGCGCTTGGGCACGGTGAGTGCCAGGACGATGCTGATGACCGCCATCAGGGCGGCGGCGATCATGAACATCGCCCGCCAGCCGAAATGGTCTGCCACTACGCTGGAGAGCGGCCGCGCCAGCAGGATGCCCAGCAGCAGGCCGCCCATGATCCCACCCACGACCCGCCCCCGGGATTCCTCCGGCGCCAGGTGCGCCGCCAGGGGAATCAGGACCTGCACCGACACCGAGCTGAAGCCCACCAGCAGCGAGATCAGCAGGAACACATTCGGTTGCTCAGTGAACGCCGCTCCCAACAGGCTGGCAATCGCCACCACTGTGGTGAGGATCATCAGGCGACGGTTTTCCAGCAAGTCGCCCAACGGCACCAGGAAAAACAGCCCCAGGGCGTAGCCGATCTGGGTCAGCGAAACGATCAGGCTCGCCAGGGTGCTGCTCAGGCCAACGTCCGGTGCGATCAGATCGATGATGGGTTGGGCGTAATAGATGTTGGCGACGATGGCGCCGCAGCAGAAGGCAAATAGCAGGACCATGCCGCGGGTCAGGCTTGCGCCGACGGGCACGGTGGAGGAGTGAACACTCATGACAATCTCTTCAGCAGCTTGGGGGATGGCGCGAGGCTAAAGAATTGCGGCGCTCAGGAACAGGCTTTGCGGCTGATATCAGACATGCGCGCCGTTGATGATCGGCTCGACGCTGCTTCTGTGGGTTGGACACTGCTTCTGTGGCGAGGGGATTTATCCCCGATCGGCTGCGCAGCAGTCGTAGGCAATCAGGCAAGGCGGGTAAATTGCTGAACCGCAATGCCTGATCTTAGGGGTGCTGCGCAACCCATCGGGGATAAATCCCCTCGCCACAGGGGATTTCGTTTGCCCTCAACATTGGGCGCTGCTCTTTGCTTTTTTACTGCCCGCTATAGATCTGGTCGAAAACCCCACCGTCATTGAAGTGGGTCTTCTGCACCGTGCGCCAGTCGCCGAAGGTTTTTTCCACCGAGAGGAAATCCACTTTCGGGAAACGGTCGGTGTATTTGGCCAGTACGGCCGGGTCCCGTGGGCGCAGGTAGTTGGCGGCGGCGATTTCCTGGCCTTCAGGCGACCACAGGTATTTGAGGTAGGCCTCGGCAGCTTCGCGGGAGCCTTTTTTCTCAACGACTTTATCGACCACGCTCACCGGTGGCTCGGCTTCGGCGGAAACGCTTGGGTAGATCACTTCGAACTGGTCGCGGCCGAACTCGCGGGCGATCATTTCGGCTTCGTTTTCAAAGGTCACCAGCACGTCGCCGATCTGGTTGGTCATGAACGTGGTCGTCGCGGCACGACCACCGGTGTCCAGCACCGGAGCCTGCTTGAACAGTTTGCCGACGAAGGCCTTGGCTTTGTTCTCGTCTCCGCCGTTCTTCAGCACATAACCCCAGGCCGACAGGTAGGTGTAGCGGCCGTTACCGGAGGTTTTCGGGTTCGGCACGATCACCTGAACGCCGTCCTTGAGCAAGTCGGGCCAGTCCTTCAGTGCCTTCGGGTTGCCCTTGCGCACGATGAATACCGTGGCCGAGGTGAATGGAGCGCTGTTGTTCGGCAGGCGGGTGACCCAGTTCTCCGGCACCAGCTTGCCGTTGTCCGCCAGGGCGTTGATATCGGTGGCCATGTTCATGGTGATGACATCCGCCGGCAACCCGTCGATCACCGAACGCGCCTGCTTGCTGGAGCCGCCGAAGGACATCTGCACCGTGATGTTTTCGTTGTGCTCGGCCTGCCAGTGTTTCTGGAAGGCGGCGTTGTAATCCTTGTAGAAATCGCGCATCACGTCGTAGGAAACGTTGAGCAGGGTCGGGGCGGCGTGGGCCAGGCTGCCGAAGGTCAGGCCAGCGGCCAGAAGGGAGGCGCCAAAGAAGTTCTTCACTGCGAATTCCTTTTTATAGGTCAGGGGTCCGGGCAATTAGCCAGCACACTAGCGGCAAGCCAATAGGCCTTCAAGTATTAAAAAGTGCTTTGCTTATTCCAATTTCTTGAATAGCGCGTTGCCGCAACGGGAGCAAAACGCAGCACCGTGTTCGTGGCTGTTTTTCTTGCACACCGGGCAGTCGTGCTGGAGTTGGTCACCGCGCATCGCGGTGGCCAGTTCTGCCGTGAAAATACCCGTGGGCACGGCAATGATCGAATAACCGGTGATCATCACCAAGGATGACACGACCTGGCCCAGTGGCGTCTTGGGCACGATATCGCCAAAGCCCACGGTGGTCAGTGTCACGATAGCCCAATAGATGCCCTTGGGAATGCTGCTGAAGCCATGCTCGGGGCCCTCGATGACGTACATCAGCGTGCCGAACACGGTCACCAGGGTCGATACGCTGACCAGGAACACAATGATTTTTTGCTTGCTCCCCCGCAGCGCCGCCATCAGGTAGTTGGCCTGCTTGAGGTAAGGGCTGAGCTTGAGCACCCGGAAAATCCGTAGCATGCGGATGATTCGAATGATCAGCAGGTATTGGGCATCGCTGTAGTACAGCGCCAGGATCCCGGGCACGATCGCCAGCAGATCCACCAGGCCGTAGAAACTGAAGGCATAGCGCAGCGGTTTGGGCGAGCAGTACAGGCGCAGGCCGTACTCTACGATGAAGATGAAGGTAAAGCCCCATTCGATCCCGGCCAGCAGGGCCGCGTAGTTCTTGTGCACGCTGTCGATGCTGTCGAGCATCACGATGATCAGGCTGGCGAGGATGATCAACAGCAGGATGCTATCGAAGCGCCGGCCGGCCGCCGTGTCGCTCTGAAAAACCATGACGTAGAGACGTTCACGCCAGTTGTCGCTGCTGTCCATAATCTTCGCCTGAATTCGAGATCAGCGAAGCCTAGGGTGATTGCCCCGCGGAGCGCAAGGCGCGCTGTCGAGGCTGGCCTGATGCCATGCCCGGCCTGTGGCCTGGATCAGCCAGCAGGCGAGGATGAAGGGCGCCGTCAGGGGAGGCAGGCCGAGGACGGTAAAACCTGGCGTGAGCATGACCGCCAGGAGGATGCCCAGCAGCGGCAGCCATGGCTGGCGGTGTTGTCGACTGATGGCCAGCGCTACCAGGACGCAGTTGTAACCGCCCAGCCCCGAAAGCGCGGCTGCGTTTTCATGCTGCGACAAGGTGAAGACGAGGCCGACGACGGAACCGAACAATGCCCAACCGGCGGCGCGACGGTTGGCCAGCAGCAGGCCTGTGGCGATCAGCGCACCGGCCACTGGGTGGCCGAGAAACATGACCTGGCCCAGCCCGCTCAAATGAGCGGCCAGCAGGTTGGGTATCGTCATTTCAATCGAGATGGGTGGGGACTGCGGCGAGGTAAAACTCATCAGCAGCCAAGCCAACCCTACAAAGGGCGCGGTGTAGGCGGGCAGGCATCGATGGCCTCGGGTGCGCTTGAGCCATTGATGGGTCAACATCGCACTGAGGCCGCCGCTGGCGATGATCAATGGCGGCAGCAACGCTGACCAGGGCAAGGTAAGGCTCAACAGCAACCCCAGCAGGATGCCGTTGTAACTGAACAAGCCGGCTTGTCGATCAGCCTTTGCATAACCGCGGCGCTGGGCCGTGAGCAGCCCGGCCACGCCGCCCAGCAACGCACCGCCGAACAGGCTGGGCGCGGTGAACAGAATCGCCAGCATACACAGCAGGCCGCACAGTGGATGACGCTGGAGGAAGATCTGGCTGAAGCCGTTGAGCAGGGCAGTGGCCCAGTCGGGGCAGTGGGTGTTGGAAAAATGGTTGGGCATGATGGGTCAGGGATAAGAGAACACGGTGGCGAGGGAGCTTGCTCCCGCTCGGTTACGTAGCAACCGTCAGCAAGAGGGGGCCGCTGCGCGGCCCAGCGGGAGCAAGCTCCCTCGTCACAGGAATTTAGATCAACGTCTCGATACGCAACGAATTCGTCGACCCCGGCTGACCGAACGGCACGCCGGCGGTGATCAGCAGCGTGTCACCACGCTGGGCTATGCCTTGGGCCTGGGCGATTTCCAACGCGGTGGAACACACCTCATCCACCTGCCGCAGCCGATCGTTGACCACCGAGTGCACGCCCCAGGCCACCGTCAGGCGGCGGGCGGCCTGCAGGTTTGGGGTGAGGTTGAGGATCGGCACGGTCGGCCGTTCCCGCGCCGCACGCAGGCTGGAACTGCCCGATTCGCTGTAGTTCACCAGCACCGCCACCGGCAAGATGCTGCTGATCCGACGGATCGCGCAGCTGATGGCATCCGAGACCGTGGCCTCGGCTTTCGGCCTGCTGACATCCAATTGCGCCTGATAGTCAGGACCATTTTCCACCTGGCGAATGATCTTGCTCATCATCTGCACGGCTTCAAGGGGGTAATCGCCGGACGCCGTTTCCGCCGAGAGCATCACCGCGTCGGCCCCTTCGGCCACGGCGTTGGCCACGTCGGTGACTTCAGCGCGGGTCGGCGCCGGGGAGAAGCGCATCGATTCCAGCATCTGGGTCGCGACCACCACAGGCTTGCCGAGGGCACGGCAGGTACCAATGATGTTCTTCTGGATCTGCGGCACACTTTCGGCCGGCACTTCGACCCCCAGGTCACCGCGAGCGACCATGATCGCGTCGCTCAACTCGGCGATTTCCCGCAGTTGCGTCACGGCCGACGGTTTTTCGATTTTCGCCATCAGGAACGCCTTGTCGCCGATCAGCGCGCGGGCTTCGCGGATGTCCTCGGGGCGTTGCACGAACGACAGTGCCACCCAATCCACGCCCAGTTCGAGGCCGAAGCTCAAGTCGCGACGGTCCTTGTCGGTCAACGGGCTCAAGTCCAGCAGCGCCTGGGGTACGTTCACGCCTTTGCGATCAGACAGTTCGCCGCCATTGAGGACTTCGGTGTCGATGGCGTCACCGTGTTTGGCGGTCACGCGCAGGCGCAGCTTGCCGTCGTCCAATAGCAGGTCCATGCCGGGCCGCAGGGCCGCGATGATTTCCGGGTGGGGCAGGTTGACCCGACGTTGGTCACCGGGCGTTGGGTCAAGGTCCAGGCGCAGGGCTTGGCCGCGTTGCAGCAGCACCTTGCCGTCGACGAACCGGCCGACCCGCAATTTCGGCCCTTGCAGATCCATCAGAATGCCCAGCGGATAGTTGAGCTGCTGCTCGACCTCACGGATCCAGCGGTAGCGCTGGGCGTGGTCGGCATGTTCGCCGTGGCTGAAGTTCAGGCGAAAGATGTTCACACCGGCCTGGACCAGTTCGCGGATGTCATCGATACCGCGGGTCGCAGGGCCGAGGGTCGCGAGGATCTTGACCTTTTTATCAGGCGTCATGTTTGGGGTTCTCGAGAATCAGGATGGCGCGAAAGTCGTTGACGTTGGTGCGGGTCGGTTCGGTGACGATCAGCCCATCCAGCGCGGCGAAGTAGCCATAACCGTTATTGTTGTCCAGCTCATCGCTGGCACTCAGGCCCAGCTCGGCGGCGCGGCGATAGCTGTCTGGGGTCATGAGGGCGCCGGCGTTGTCTTCGGAGCCGTCGATGCCGTCGGTGTCGCCGGCCAGTGCATAAATGCCGGGATGACCCTTGAGGCTGTCGGTCAGGCTCAACAGGAATTCGGCATTGCGCCCGCCGCGGCCATCGCCCCGCACGGTCACCGTGGTTTCGCCGCCGGAGAGGATCACGCACGGCGCCGCCAGCGGTTGGCCGTGCAGGGCGACTTGCCGGGCGATGCCGGCGTGGACTTTGGCCACGTCCCGGGACTCGCCTTCCAGGTCGCCCAGGATCAACGGGCTGAAACCTGCCTGGCGAGCTTTCACGGCCGCTGCATCCAGCGACTGCTGGGGACGGGCGATCAGTTGGAAATGACTACGGGCCAGGCTCGCGTCGCCGGGTTTGACGGTTTCCGATTCCGCGCTATGCAGCCAGTCGAGCACCGAGGCCGGAACTTCGATGTTGTAGCGCCTTAGAATTGCCAGGGCCTGGGCGGATGTGCTCGGGTCGGCCACGGTAGGACCGGAGGCGATGACCGTGGCCAGGTCACCCGGCACATCGGAAATGGCATAGGTGTACACGGTCGCCGGCCAGCAGGCCTTGCCCAGGCGCCCGCCCTTGATGGCCGAGAGGTGCTTGCGCACGCAATTCATCTCGCCGATGGTGGCGCCGGACTTGAGCAAGGCCCTGTTGATCGATTGCTTGTCGGCCAGCGTAATGCCCGGCGCCGGCAGGGCCAGCAGCGCCGAGCCGCCGCCGGACAACAGGAAAATCACCTGGTCCTCTTCATTCAGGTTGCTGACCAGATCCAGCACCCGTCCGGCCACGGCAAGGCCGGCGGCGTCGGGCACCGGGTGGGCGGCTTCCACCACTTCGATTTTCTGACAGGGCGCGCCGTGGCCATATCGGGTCACCACCAGGCCAGTGACTTCGCCCTGCCAGCAGCGCTCGACCACTTGGGCCATGGCGGCGGCCGCCTTGCCGGCACCGATGACGATCACCCGGCCGCTGCGGTCGCTGGGCAGGTATTGTTCGAGGACTTGCTGCGGATGGGCCGCGTCGATGGCTGTGGCAAACAGCTCGCGCAGCAGTTGTTGCGGATCGACCGACATGGCGGGCTCCTGATTCTTATTATTAGTCTTGATGAAGTCCCCTGTGGGAGCGGGCTTGCTCGCGAAGACGGCTTCACATCCGATAAAGATGTTGACTGATCCACCGCTTTCGCGAGCAAGCCCGCTCCCACACAGTTTTGGGGATATCAGTTATCGCGAATCGAAAAATTCGCCATATGCTCCAGCCCCTTGATCAGCGCCGAATGGTCCCATTGGCTGCCACCGATGGCCGCGCAAGTGCTGAACACTTGCTGGGCGTTGGCAGTGTTGGGCAGGTTGATGTTCAGTTCCCGGGCGCCTTGCAGGGCCAGGTTCAAGTCCTTCTGGTGCAGGCTGATACGGAAGCCCGGGTCGAAAGTGCCCTTGATCATGCGTTCGCCATGCACTTCCAGGATCTTCGACGAAGCGAAGCCGCCCATCAGGGCCTCGCGGACCTTGGCCGGATCGGCGCCGTTCTTCGAGGCGAACAGCAGCGCTTCGGCCACGGCCTGGATGTTCAGCGCGACGATGATCTGGTTGGCAACCTTGGCGGTCTGGCCGTCGCCGTTGCCACCGACCAGGGTGATGTTCTTGCCCATGGCCTGGAACAGCGGCAGGGCGCGCTCGAAGGCGGCGCTGTCGCCGCCGACCATGATGCTCAACGTTGCGGCCTTGGCGCCGACTTCACCGCCGGACACCGGGGCATCGAGGTACTGCGCGCCTTTTTCGTTGATCTTCGCCGCGAACGCCTTGGTGGCGGTGGGCGAGATCGAACTCATGTCGATCACCACCTTGCCCGCGCCCACGCCGGACGCCACGCCATCGGCGCGGAACAGCACGTCATCGACCTGCGGAGTGTCCGGCACCATGACGATGATGAACTCGGCTTCCTGGGCAACTTCCTTCGGGTTGGCCAGCGCCACCGCGCCGCCGGCCAGCAGGTCGGCCGGGGCCGCGTCGTGATGCTGGGACAGGAACAGGCTGTGGCCGGCCTTTTGCAGGTTCAGTGCCATGGGGTGGCCCATGATGCCGGTGCCGATGAATCCGATTTTAGCCATGAGAGAATCCTCTTGTTGTTAGATGTCCGGTGTCTCTGGGTTCGGTGTCTCTGTGACGAGGGAGCTTGCTCCCGCTGGGTCGCGAAGCGGCCCCAGAAATCCATGCCGGGTGAAAAATCATGCGTCTGCTTCGCAGCCGAACGGGAACAAGCTCCCTCGCCACAACAGCTCGCGCTGGGTCAGATTGCGTTATGGGCTTTCAACCATCCCAATCCCGCTTCGGTGCTGGTCAGCGGTTTGTATTCACAGCCGACCCAACCCTGGTAACCGATGCGGTCCAGGTGTTCGAACAGGAAGCGATAGTTGATCTCCCCGGTGCCCGGCTCGTTACGCCCCGGGTTGTCCGCCAGTTGCACATGGTTGATCTCGCCCAGGTGGGTCGACAGGGTGCGGGCCAGATCACCTTCCATGATTTGCATGTGATAAATGTCGTATTGCAGGAACAGATTGGCGCTGCCCACCTGCTCGCGAATCGACAGGGCCTGGGCGGTGTTGTTCAGGTAGAAGCCGGGGATGTCGCGGGTGTTGATGGCTTCCATCACCAGTTTGATGCCCTTGGCTTGCAGCTTTTCGGCGGCGTACTTCAGGTTGGCGACGAAGGTTTTCTCCACCAGGGTTTCGCTGCAGTTGCGTGGGCGAATCCCGGCCAGGCAGTTGATTTGTGTGTTGCCCAGTACCTGGGCGTAGGCGATTGCCAGGTCGACGCCGGCGCGGAACTCCTCGACCCGGTCCGGCAGGCAGGCGATACCGCGCTCGCCCTTGGCCCAGTCGCCGGCCGGCAGGTTGAACAGCACTTGGGTCAGGCCGTTGGCGTCGAGCAAGGCCTTGAGTTCGGCAGAGCTGTAGTCATAAGGAAACAGATACTCGACACCACTGAAGCCGGCCTTGGCGGCCGCTTCGAAACGGGCGAGGAAATCCTGCTCGGTAAACAGCATGGACAGGTTGGCGGCGAAGCGTGGCATGGTGGTTTCCTATCAATATATGGAAGGCCCCTGTGGGAGCGGGCTTGCTCGCGAAAGCGGTGTGTCAGCCGACATCTTTGTTGGAACTGAAGCCGTCTTCGCGAGCAAGCCCGCTCCCACAGAGGGATGTCAGCAGGTCAGTCGAGTAATGAAATTGCCGTCGGCGCATCGTTGCCCACCAGCGCCAGGTCTTCGAATTCGTTGACCGCGTTGATCTCGGTGCCCATGGAAATATTGGTCACTCGCTCCAGGATGATCTCGACGATCACCGGCACCTTGAACGCCTCGATCATCTCCTGGGCCTTGCGCAGCGCAGGCTGAATCCCGGACGGTTCGAATACCCGCAACGCCTTGCAACCCAGGCCTTCGGCGACGGCAACGTGGTCCACGCCATAACCGTTGAGCTCCGGCGCGTTGAGGTTGTCGAATGACAGTTGCACGCAGTAATCCATGTCGAACCCACGCTGGGCCTGGCGGATCAGGCCCAGGTAGGAGTTGTTCACCACGACGTGGATGTACGGCAGCTTGAATTGCGCGCCTACCGCCAGCTCTTCGATCATGAACTGGAAGTCATAGTCGCCCGACAGCGCCACGACCTTGCGGCTCGGATCGGCCTTCACCACCCCCAGGGCGGCGGGGATGGTCCAGCCCAAGGGACCGGCCTGGCCGCAGTTGATCCAATGCCGTGGTTTGTAGACGTGCAGGAACTGCGCCCCGGCGATCTGCGACAGGCCGATGGTGCTGACGTAGCAGGTGTCCTTGCCGAATACCTGGTTCATTTCCTCGTACACGCGTTGTGGCTTGACCGGCACGTTGTCGAAATGGGTCTTGCGCTGCAGGCTGGCCTTGCGCTGCTGGCAATCTTGCAGCCAGGCGCTGCGGTTCTTCAGTTTGCCGGCGGCTTGCCATTCGCGGGCCACTTCAATGAATACGGTCAGGGCCGAGGCGGCGTCGGAAACGATGCCCAGGTCAGGCGTGAACACGCGACCGATCTGGGTCGGCTCGATGTCCACATGGATAAAGGTACGGCCTTCGGTGTAGACATCCACCGAGCCGGTGTGCCGGTTGGCCCAACGGTTGCCGACACCCAGCACCACATCCGACTTGAGCAGCGTGGCGTTGCCGTAGCGGTGGGACGTTTGCAGGCCGACCATGCCGACCATCAATGGGTGGTCGTCCGGAATCGTGCCCCAACCCATCAGCGTCGGAATGACCGGAATGCCGGTCAGTTCGGCAAACTCCACCAGCAGGTCGCTTGCATCGGCGTTGATGATGCCACCGCCGGCCACCAGCAACGGGCGCTCGGCCTGATTGAGCATCGTCAGGGCTTTTTCGATCTGCACGCGATTGGCGGTGGGTTTAGCCAGGGGCAGCGGTTGGTAGGCCTCGATGTCGAATTCGATTTCGGCCATCTGCACGTCGAACGGCAGGTCGATCAGCACCGGGCCCGGACGCCCGGAGCGCATCTCATAAAACGCTTTCTGGAACGCGTAGGGCACCTGGCCCGGCTCCAGCACGGTGGTCGCCCACTTGGTGACCGGTTTGACGATGCTGGTGATATCCACAGCCTGGAAATCTTCCTTGTGCATACGGGCGCGGGGGGCTTGCCCGGTGATGCACAGGATCGGGATCGAATCGGCCGAGGCGCTGTAGAGCCCGGTCACCATGTCGGTGCCGGCCGGCCCCGAGGTACCGATGCAAACGCCGATGTTACCGGCCTTGGTCCGGGTGTAGCCCTCGGCCATGTGCGAGGCGCCTTCAACGTGGCGAGCGAGGACATGATCGATGCCGCCAACCTTTTGCAGGGCGCTGTAAAGCGGGTTGATCGCAGCGCCCGGAATGCCGAAGGCGGTGTCCACGCCTTCACGGCGCATCACCAGGACGGCGGCTTCGATTGTTCTCATTTTGCTCATGGTTTTGTGCCTCTTACGTTTTGTAATTGTATACAAGTGGCTGTGCGCAGAGTGTATTCACGCCTGGCGACGCAGGTCAATCCATTTCCTCAAGCATCTGTTTCATTTGCAATCGAGGTGGAAACACGGCGTCTGCTCGTCGGAAAATGCACTTTGTTGGAATTATTGTATACAAAAATATCGTTTGTTGTGCTCTATTTGCGGTATTCGGTTTCGCCGAGGTGAAACCCGCATGGCTTCCCCATGACAAAAGAAGGACAGAACCATGAGCGCTCTAACCTTGAAAATTGCCAACGACTTGGCAGGACAAGCCCTGGCCACGGGCCGTGAAATCGCCGCCGCACCGTTGACGGTCGCGATCCTCGACGGCGGCGGACACCTGATCACCTTGCAGCGCGAGGACGGCGCCAGCCTGCTTCGCCCACACATCGCCATCGGCAAGGCCTGGGGGGCCATCGCCCTGGGCAAAGGTTCGCGCCTGCTCGCCCAGGACGCCCAGCAACGCCCAGCGTTCATCGCGGCGCTGAACAGCCTGGGGCAGGGCAGCGTCATACCGGCGCCGGGTGGGGTGTTGATCAGGGATCAGGAAGGCTATGTGGTAGGAGCGATCGGCATCAGTGGAGACACTTCGGACGTCGATGAGCAGGTGGCGGTTCAGGCGGTCGAGATATTGGGGTTGCGGGCGGATGCGGGGGTCAGTGCTTGATGCTTTTTCCACTTGGCTGACGCCATCGCGAGTAAGCTCGCTACCCCAGGGTTTGGTGCTGGAAACAAAATGTTCGAACACCACAAAGCCCTGTGGGAGCGGGCTTGCTCGCGAAGGCATTCGTTCAGACATATTCAGCTAAAAGTCCGACCGGGATTTTTTTGTTCCACCGCTAGCCTTTCAGGACTTCACTAAGAAAGGATGCCATGGAATGCCTGCATACTCAGCTTCACACCGTCTGCGCATCGGTCGCTTTGCGGAGCAAAACCGCATCTATTTACTGACAGCCAACACGTTGAAGCGCGAGCCGGTCTTCAAAGACTATGCCTTGGGGAGAATGGTCATCCGTCAGTTCAAGCAAATACAAGAACAAGGTCTAGCAGACTCTCTGGCCTTTGTTGTCATGCCTGATCATTTCCATTGGTTGATTCAACTGCATCAGGGGTCCTTGGGCCAATTGATGTGTCAGGTAAAATCAATGAGCGCCAAGGCAGTTAATGAGGCTGATAACAGAAGCGGAAGCCTATGGCAGCAGGGGTACCATGATCGCGCTTTGCGCAGGGAGGATAATCTAGTCAAGCTCGCTCGCTATGTTGTCGCCAACCCGCTGCGGGCGCGTCTGGTGAAGCGACTTGGGGAATATCCGTTGTGGGATGCCATCTGGGTTTGACTTTCAATTGAGTCGCCATCTTCGCGAGCAAGCCCGCTCCCACAGGGTTTGGTGCTGGACACAAAATGTTCGAACACCACAAAGCCCTGTGGGAGCGGGCTTGCTCGCGAAGGCGGTGCTAGCGGTCCATCAATCCGGCTCACACCCCTTCAGCACCAACCGAATAATCGTCTGTGCCGCCGCTTCATAGTCGGCTTCATCCAGCTTCGCCTTGCCGGTGACTGCGGTGATTTGCCAGTCGAAATCGGCATAGGTCTGAGTGGCGGCCCAGATGCTGAACATCAAGTGGTTGGGGTCGATGGGGGCGATTTGGCCGCGGTCGATCCAGGTCTGGATGCAGTCGATGTTGTGCCGGGCCTGGGCGTTGAGTTGCTCTACCAGATCGGGGCTCAGGTGAGGGGCGCCGTGCATGATTTCACTGGCGAAGACTTTCGAGGCGAAGGGCAGGTCGCGGGAAATGCGGATCTTGGAACGAATGTAGTGGCTCAACACCTCGCCCGGTACGCCGTCGGCGTTGAAGGGGGTCGAGGCCTGGAGGATCGGCTCGATGATGCTTTCCAAGACCTCGCGGTAGAGGTTTTCCTTGGACTTGAAGTAGTAATAGACGTTGGGCTTGGGCAGGCCGGCCTTGGCCGCGATGTCGCTGGTCTTGGTCGCGGCGAAGCCCTTGTCGGCAAATTCCTCGCTGGCGGCACGCAGGATCAATGCTTTGTTGCGCTCGCGGATAGTGCTCATAAACCCAGGGGTTCCTTGCCTGTTCTGGCGGTGGCGCATGGTAGCACCGGCCTCGCGCGGCGCTCAAGAATGCCCCCAGGCCGCGCCGCTCGCGGTATGCTGCGCGGCATTATCATTCAGGGAGCCTGACCATGGCCGGAAGCAGTTTGCTGGTATTGCTCGATGACATTGCCGCCGTACTCGACGATGTTGCGTTGATGACCAAGATGGCCGCCAAGAAAACCGCCGGCGTGCTCGGCGATGACTTGGCGCTCAATGCCCAGCAAGTCTCTGGCGTGCGTGCCGAGCGGGAACTGCCAGTGGTATGGGCGGTGGCCAAGGGTTCGTTCATCAACAAACTGATCCTGGTGCCGTCGGCGCTGGCGATCAGCGCCTTCGTGCCCTGGCTGGTCACGCCGTTGCTGATGGTGGGTGGCGCGTACCTGTGTTTCGAAGGGTTTGAAAAACTTGCCCACAAATTCCTTCATGGCAAGGCCGAAGACCAGGCCGAGCATGCGCAACTGGTCGAGGCGGTGGCTGATCCGGCGGTCGATCTGGTGGCGTTTGAAAAGGACAAGATCAAGGGCGCGATACGCACTGATTTCATCCTGTCGGCCGAAATCATCGCCATTACCCTCGGCACCGTCGCCGCCGCGCCGCTGACCCAACAGGTGATCGTGCTGTCGGGCATCGCCATTGTCATGACCATCGGTGTCTATGGCCTGGTGGCCGGGATCGTCAAGCTCGATGACCTGGGACTCTGGCTGACCCAGAAGCCAGGGCAGGCAGTCAAACGCATCGGCGCTGCCATCCTGAGTGCTGCGCCCTACATGATGAAAAGCCTGTCGGTGATCGGCACGGCGGCGATGTTCCTCGTCGGCGGCGGTATCCTCACCCACGGCGTGCCGGCGGTGCATCACTGGATTGAAGGCGTGGCGGCCAATGCCGGTGGTGCCGGGTTTATCGTGCCGATGTTGCTTAATGCTGTGGCAGGGATCGTTGCGGGTGGGGTGGTGTTGCTGGGCGTCATGGCCGTGGCCAAGCTTTGGAAAGCGGTACGAGCCTGAACCTCAGGATTGCGTTACCAAGTGAATCGGCGCCAGTACATGCGCCGAAAGGTATCGGGCCACGGCTTCGTCACTGCAGGCGCCAATGATCTGCGCATCGGGCAGCGCCTGGGTCACTTCTTGATGAGCTGTTCCCATGACGACCGCCTTGCCTGCAATTGAGAGCATGCCAATGTCGTTCATGCCGTCACCAAAGGCGATGCACGCGCCAATGGGGACATCAAGAAACGCAGCCAGCTGTTTCAGGGCATGGCCCTTGCAAACGTCGCTGGCCATGACTTCCAGGCACCACGTAAACGAGAAGACCGTGCTGATGCGATTTGCGAATCGCCGCTCCAGTCGCTTCTGCAAAGTCAGTAAAGCATGGTGATTTTTTTCGTTCTGAAAGAAAAACACCTTTTCGACGTTTTGCGTGGGCCACATGTCGGGTCGGATCACTGCCGGTTGAAAATGCGGGTTGCGGTTAAAGTCGCCGACATCATGCTCACGGCTGATTAACCAGCCGCTAGGACCGTACAGGTTGATGATCAGGTCAGGGCTGTGACGGGCTTCTTCAATCAGCCCTTGAACGACGTCGTCAGGCAGCGCTTTGCAAAGTGTCAGCCCACTACACGCGCTGCTGATCCTGGCACCGTTGGACGTGATCAGATGCAAGGGAGGCGAGTTTTTGTGAAGCAGTGTCTCGACATCGGCCTGTTGCCGACCCGTTGCCAACACCAGATGCAGGCCGGCGTCGTGAAGGTGGTGCATCACCGTCCGGGTGTACGTTCCCAGCGTATCGCCGGGCAATAGCAAGGTTCCGTCCAGGTCCGTAGCAATTAATGAATACATGGTGTTTCTCGAATAATTTACCGGGCCACAACCAACGGGCGTGACCCGGTACGGTGGATCAATGTCGGCCAAGCATCTTCAGCGACTGCTCACGGGTGAACGTCATCCGCTCCTCCAGCCGGGCGTTATCCTTCTCGAAGTAGATGCTTTTCTCTTCGTGACGTTGCTCGAACGGGGTAATCGTATCGAGCAGCGGCAGCGTGTCGATCAACAACTGGCGCGCGTAGCAAATCGCCCGATTGTAGGTATCGATAACTTCTTCGAACTCAGGGTAAATACAGAACGACACCTGATTGAGAATCGGGCCGTCGTCGATGCCTTCATTGATTTCATGGAGGGTTACCCCATGTTGGCGCTCGCCATTCTTCAGCGCCCAGTTGACGGGACGTACCCCACGGTACTGTGGCAGGTACGACAGATGCAGGTTGACGATGCGCTTGCAGCAGTCAATGTAAGTCCGAGGCAGTATTCGTTTGTGAAAAATCACCAAGCACAGGTCGCATGAAAAAAGGCCTTCCTTGTAGCCAGGCAGGTCTTCTATCTTGCCGCTTTCAATGAGGGGAATGCCCTTGTTCCGGCAGTACTGGATCAAAGTGAGTTCGCTGCTCACTGGCTCGAACGGATCCGCAACCACATAAGAGATGATGTGGTCGGGTGAGGCGTCGAAGTAGTTACAGGCAAAAATCGCCAGCTCACCTTTACCGCAGATCACCACATTCCTAGGCATGAGACAGTTCCTTTTTCATGTGTGTACTACTCGGTGTCGTCAGTGTCTGCATGATCGATTTCAAGGCGCTTACCAGTTGATCGTTCTCCTGGCGGGTGCGGCAGGAAATTCTCAGGTAGTGGTCTGAATCGGTGTTGCGCTTGCCAGAGCAATCCTTGACATAAAGGTCGTGCTCAAGCAGAAGGCGACACAAGGTTTGCGCCGGGACCTGCTCGGTCTGGCAATACACAAAGTTGGAGTCGGTCGCAAAGGCTGTAATGCCTTCGATTCCGTCCAGCGCCTGGCGCAACGCCTGAGTGTCACGGATGACCTGCTGGCAGCTGTCGAGGTATTCCTGTTTGTATTGCGGGAGATGCAGCAACATTTCCTCGGCAAAGCCATTGAGATTCCAAATGGGCAGTAGTGAATTGATCTGTGCCAGCAAGCCGTGGTTTGCACTGGCGAGGTAGCCGATACGGATCCCCCCGATGCCGAATGTCTTGCTCATACTGCGTATGACGGCCAGATTCGCATGCTTGTCCAGTGATGACAGCAGGGTGTTCGCGGCGCTGGGTGAAAAGTCCAGAAACGACTCGTCAACAATCAGCGCGATCTCCAGTTCAGCCAGTTGGCCGGCCAGTTCCGAGAGCGCTGCGGCTGGCGTGAGACGGCCGGTAGGATTGTTTGGCGATTCGATGACGACGACCGATGGGCGCTCTTTCTTGGCGGTCTGCAATACGGCATCCAGAGCGAGCTTAAAGCCCTGATCTGCGTAGGTGTGATAACTGATCGTGCGCTCCTCACCGAATACATTGGAGTATTCGTTGAAGGACGGAACGGTGACCAGCACTTTGCCTGGATAGACAGCGGGCAATAACTTAATGATTTCTGCTGCGCCATTGGATACGCAAAGCTGTCTGGCGGGTACGCCAATGAATTCGCTCAGTGACGCTTCAATAAGTTTCCGGCCGCCCGGATAGTTAAGGAGGATATCGTCGAAATTTTCCTTGATCCGGTCTTTCATCTGCTGCGGAGGAAAATGAAAATTATAGATCAAGGCGAAATCAAGGACGGGATAGCGCCAGTAGCCACCGTGGCGGCTCTGGAGAAATGCCAGGCGATCTCGACTGGAAATGTAATTGCACACCGTCAGGTCATAATAATTGTCGACCTCGTACCACTCGGTCGAAGGCACCACTGCCGCCTCGAAGTCCCACGTTCCGGTCTTGCACGCTTGTTTGAAGACGTCTTCGTAATAGGCGTTCAGGTTACCCTCTGCGACCTGAGCCTCCAGTTGCGCGCGCACATGGCTGGCGAACCGCGGAGAACCTATCCGATACAGATTAACGGTCTTGTACTGTTCCTCCCGCACCTGATGATTGCCATCCTTGGTCGAGCCAAAACTCTTGAGCTGCCCCTCATGAAGGTTCGCGTAGGTACCTTCCATGTTTTTCCCAAGTGGCGAAACCAGTGCAACCAGGTCGCTTGACGTGCGCAGCAGCTTTTCCAGGCAGGCTTCAGAGAAAAAGATGTCACCTTCAACGATGAGGGTGTCATGACCGATGTGTTGGCGAGCCAGGTACAACGAATAAATGTTGTTGGTCGTCTCCCAGTCCGGGTTATGCACGTACTCGATATCCAGTAGGGTTTCCAGGCTCTTCAGATGCTCGGTAATGATCTCGGCCTGATAACCCACTACCACCACGACCCGCGTGATGCCATGCAGCTGAAGATTGCTCAACGCGTTATCTATAAACGCAATGTCGTTGGTTTTGACCAACGGTTTGGGCATGTGACGGGTGCGATTGGCCAGGCGGCTGCCACGTCCGGCGCATAGAATAATGGCTGTTCCAGTGTTCATTTAATGTCCTTATTAATGAAAGATGAGCCGGGGTACCACGTGTTGATAAATCCACACGCCGTCTATCCGGCCGCTGAAGCTTTCCTCACCGCCGCTGTCCCCCCCGGTCTTGATGCCGGCACCCAAGCCGAAGGCGTGGAAGTTTGCCAGCGTTTGATTCGATACCGTGGTGGGGTTCAGGCGGTGATCCACGATCAGGCCGTGGCTGTCCTGGCGCAGGCTGATAGGAGAGCCGTCGATGTCGAGCAGTCGGACTGGCGTTGCGCTGAAACCGGTGCATTTGATCGCCAGATCGACCAAGTCAAGACGCATGCGCAATGTCTCTGGGCCGTCGGCATTGATATTCACAACGGTGAGATTGGGAATTTCTCCCCGTTGGATCTTGCGAGCAAATGTGAGCGAGTCATACCGAAGGCCTGAGTATCGATTGACACGTTGGCTGGCTTGGCAAACATCCGCGTCGACAAAAGGGTAGCCCTGGGCCAGCGCTGCTTGTGGAGAATCAAAGAAAAGCTTGAAGTCACGTTTGACAAGCAGTTGGATGGGGCCTTGAAAATCCAATTGTTCAATCAGGCGGATCAAGCAAGAAACGGCGCTGTGGGATGAGCCCACAATTGCAATGCTCTGGTAACGGCCTGCCTTGATTTGTTTGTCATACTGGCCTTTGAGCATGGCGTCGCTATTGATGGCATTCAGTTGAGGCAAGGCCATATCGTTGACTTGTCCGCCGAGGTTGACCATGACTTTTTTGCACAGTGCCTGCCGGGTCTGGCCATCTACCGTATAACGCACGGCATAGCGTCCATCTCCAGTCAGCTGAATTTCTTCGACGGTGGATAAGGTCGATACTTCGAAGCGCTTGTAAAGCGTCTTGTGTTGCTGGACGAAGGCGCCTATCTGTTCCAGAAACCGTCCTACGTGGCGCAACTCGACCGCCTCCTCACGTCGCTCGCTGAAATACCTCCATTGCGCCGTGGTGCGCAGGTATCGGCTGAGTTCATCATGTTTGTCCTGAAATTTTTCCAGGAACACGCCACCCAGAGAGTTGGCGGTAATGCGGTACTGTCCGATCGCGCCGCTTCCCAAAGTTTCGGATTTTTCCAGGATCAAACACCGGTGGATATCCTCCCTCTGTATAAGATCCGGCAACAATGAAATGTTTGCGGGCCCTCCGCCACATAAAATAATGTCGTAGTCGTCCTTGTTCATTCTTTCTCCGGTTTCGAGAGGGATACTTAAAATAGTAATTTCAAGGCGCAGAAATGCCTGAGGTCATTGTCAGCGGCCTCGATAGAAGGGCTGGTGCAGGCTTCAGGTATTACCGGCCGATAGGGAGTTCCTGGCCGATGGCGCAAGTTCCATGTTTGTTGTTAGTTAAGTTGCGATGTTTCAAACGGGTGAAAATAACGGCGAAGGTAAAGGCCATGAAGAGACTGGTCGCCGCCAGGAAAATGAACAGTGCCGTTCCGCTCAACGCCTGTATAAAAAATCCTCCGACAAGGGGTGCCACGGAAAAGCCAATACTGTAAAGCGACGCGGCGCCAAAGTAAGCGCCTCTCAGGTTTCGAGGCGCCAGGCTGTCGACAAATAAGTTCAAACATGGGAACAGAAGGGCTTGGCTAAGGCTTAACAGCAGAACCGCGCCGTACCACAACAGTTGCAGATGATAAAAGTGGGCCGCCAGTGCCATACCTGCCTGACTTGAAATCAGCAATACAGAACCGATATGGATCTTCGTCTCGAGTCGTACCTGTGCCAGCGCCTTGGCCAGTGGCAGTTGAAGCAGGACGATTACCGTGGCATGCAGCACGATAAGATTGGCGATAAAAGGCAGGTAGCCCTCAAACGCCAGCGAAGCCATCAACTGGGGCACGCTGGAGTCGAAGTTGCCGAAGATGAACATCATGACAACGTTGTTGATAACAAGCAGAAGGAACACATGATCCCGGGAGAGGATTTGCAAGGTGCTTCGCAGGGAGGTGGTGTTCATGGCTGCCAGCGTAATGCCCCGCCCGAACACCATGACGCCCGCCAGCAGGGCCAAATAGGAAATCGTCACCAATACAAAGGACAGGGAATCTGCAGAGATGCCGAGCTTGAGCCCGAAGTAGGGACCTACGGCGGCTCCGGCATTGAGGAAAAAGTAGCGCAGATGCATGGCTCGTTCCACCAGAAAGCGGGACTCGATGACATCGCCGATGACCGTCTTGATTGGATTGTTGACCAAGGCCCAGGAGAGATTGGCCAACAGCGTTCCGGCGATGTAGCCCTCTGCCTGAGTGCTGACCCCCAGCAGAAAATAGGAAACCATCGCCACCACGCAACCGGCCATGATGATTTTAAGTCGGCCAATTTTGTCGGAAAGGTATCCGCTGTAGAAGCTGGCCAACGAGGACAGTGCGATAGAGCAGGTCAAAATAACGCCGATGGTCGATGTGTTGAAACCGAACCGTGTGTATAAAACAATCGAAATGAATGGCCAAACCATCATCGATGTAGCGCGAGTCAAGAACGTTCCAACGAACAGCATCCATATAAAGAATGGCAGCGATGAGAGATAGCACTTAATGCGGGCAAATGGGAAGGCGAGCATAAATAATCACACGGGGTGTAATGCTTGAGGCACGACACTGAGGTAATAAAGCGCAAACGACGAGACTTGAGTGTCTGAAGTTTAACGAAGAGCAGACGCTATAGCGTGACTCATGAACAAGGTGTGCTCAGTCATTTTATGTAGCGAGCGCAGGTGCGTGATGAAATCTGCTGTTCGAAGCATCGGGGTGATGCGCAGCAATGGAAGGGAAGTTTTTTCATATCGAGTCCTTGATCTTAAATACGGTACTGCGTCCTTGTGGATCCAATCCTACACGACGTGTCACAAAATGTTAATAAAAAGTTCACAATCAAACATGCGGCGTCATGGATCAGCTCTTGCCGGTGCAATCGCGCGCGTTGTCTTTCTTGGACGAAGAGCAATCAGAAGAAATTAAGCCGGCGCGGAAGGGCATTGGGCAAGGGCCCAACAGCCAACACGCCAGATCGGGGCGTGTTGGCACTAACGGTTACTCGGCGATCTGCAACTTGCGCGACTCGGTGTACACGTAGCGTACCTTTTCATATTCGAACGGCGAGTTCAGCTGGCCGTAGCGGAAACCGGTCTGGTAGCGCTTGTCCACACCGCGTAAAAGCAGCAGTTCCGGGTGGTTGGAGCTGACTTCGGAGACGTTCAGGAAGTTGATCGCTGATTCGGCGGTGTAGTCCACCAGCAAGCCGGAAGTGTCGCGCAGGTTCGAGGGGCCGAAGATCGGCAGGACGAAGTAGGCGCCACCGGGCACGCCATAGAAGCCCAGTGTCTGGCCGAAGTCTTCGCTCTGGCGCGGCAGGCCCATGGCGGTGGCCGGGTCCCACAGGCCGGCGATGCCGACGGTGGTATTGAGCAACAGTCGGGCGGTGGTTTCCATCGAACGCTTGCCCTTGAATTGCAGCAGGCTGTTCATCAGGTTCGGCACGTCACCCAGGTTGTTGAAGAAGTTGCTGACCCCGGTGCGCACGAAACTCGGGGTGATGTAGCGATAGCCATCGACCACAGGCAGGAACACCCACTGGTCGAAGCGATAGTTGAAGTGATAGACCCGACGGTTCCACGACTCCAACGGGTCATAGACATTCAAGGCATTGAGCGTCGAGCGCTCGAACTCGCGCTGGTCCAGGCCCGGGTTGAACTTGAGCTTGGTCAGCGGCTCCTTGAAGCCATCGGAATCGACCACCACGGGCGCATTGGCCTTGCTGTTGTCGGCGTGGACCATGCCCGCACTCATTAACGCAGCGATAAGCAGCAGATATTTAGCCACGGAAGAACTCCAGCATGGCGTCGCTGTTGACGCGGTAGTTAAGGTTGCCGCAGTGGCCGCCCAGTGGATAAACCGTCAGGCGATCGCCAAAGGTCTTGCGCAGGAAACCCAGGTCGCCCGGGCCGAGGATCACATCGTCGGCGTTGTGCATGACGGCAATCTTCGGGCTCTCGTGCAGGTAATCCTTCAGTGCATACAGGCTCACTTGGTCAACCAACTGCAACAGGCTGCCGCCATCGGTGCGCGCACGCCACATCGGAATCACTTGTTCGGTGAGGTAGCAGTCGAAATCGCATTGCAGTGCGCGCTTGAGAAAGGGTGTCAGGCTGGTGCTTTCGGTAATCGGGAATTTGGGCGGAATGATCAAGCCGCGCCGATTGATCAGGTCCGAAGTGAACGCGATATCGGCGGCCGAGAAGCGGAACGACGTGCCGATCAGCATCGCCATCTGCTCGTTGCTCAGGTGTTGCTTGGACTGTTGGAAGTCATAAAGCAGCGCGTCGTTGAGGTCGATGTAGCCTTTTTGCTGGAAGTAACGGGTCAGCTTGTTCAGCACCAGCTCATAGAATGTGGTGGTGTTGTTGATGCCCTTGACCTCGGTCTGGACCAGTTTGTCCAGGTTGGTGATCGAGGTGTAGAGATTCACCGGCGGGTTGAGCAACAGCACTTTCTTGAAGTTGAAGCTGCGTCGGGTTTCGTCCAGATGGGCAACAAATGCTGCGTCCAGGGCGCCAAGGCTATAGCCGCTGAGGTAATACTCGGTCACCGGCAGCTTCGGGTTCTGGGCGCGCACGGCCTGCATCACCCGGTACATGTCCTCGGCGTCTTCCTTGGAAATGCCCGGCGTGGCGAAGCGCGAAGCAGCGCTCATGAAGTCGAAGCTGGTGGGCGACGAGAGTTGCACCACGTGATAGCCGGCCTTGTAGTAGAGCCGCTTGAGGTATTCGTTGATGCTGCTGTCAAACCGCGCCCCGGTGCCGGCGATCAGGAAGATCAACGGCGCGGGCTTGTCCTGGGTGGCCATGCGATAGGTGAGGCTTTTCACCGGCCAGAAATTGTCCGGCAGGATGAATTCGCGTTCCGGGCGCAGGGTCAGGCTGTGGTCCGATTGGTTGATGTCCTCGATCAGCGGCAGCTCCGGACGCAGGTCCGGCGGCGTGGTGGCGATGGTCGCCTCGAACGGGTTGGTCAAGGGATAGCCATAGCTGGCGGCATCGACATCCACCGCCAGCGCGGACGCACTCAGGATAAGGCCGCCGACGAGGGCAGCGAAGCGCAAGGAACGGAGCATGACTAGATCCCTAGGAGGAAGGTGCCGAATGAGGTTCGCAGGCTATGACCACCGAAGCGAAGCCAAGTGCCATGACTGGCATGAATCAGGCGCGAACGGGGTGCGATAGTAGCGGGACGATACACGTTCGCGGGTACTGAGGGCTAGTCATCTGATGACTGTCGCAATTGGGTGTCGCAATTGGGTGTCGCCGATCTGCCCTCTTATAGGGCGCCAAAGGCATGAGAATGGGAGCTGGCGTTCTGATGTCGTTTCTCGATGCCTCGACGTCGCAGGCAGAGCAGGTTCGTGAACGGCGCAGGTTGATGATCGACAGGTCAGTACTCCGCTGGCGTTCGAACCGGTTGCAGGTGAGCGTGATGGGGGCGCTGAGCACCATAACAATACGTTGACGCGGCCCGGCATCCGCCGGGCGCAGCACTTTCGGGGAAGTAACGATGAAGATGCGACGACTCTTGGGCGCAGGTGCCGCACTGGTACTGGCGATCAGCTCCACCCTGGCCAGCGCCGAAAACAAAACCCTGAGCATCGGTTACGTTGACGGCTGGTCCGACAGCGTCGCGACCACTCACGTGGCGGCCGAAGTCATCCAGCAGAAGCTTGGCTATGACGTTAAATTGCAAGCTGTTGCGACCGGGATCATGTGGCAGGGCGTTGCCACTGGCAAGCTGGATGCCATGCTCTCGGCCTGGTTGCCGGTGACTCACGGCGATTATTGGACCAAGAACAAGGACCAAGTGGTCGATTACGGCCCCAACTTCAAGGACGCAAAAATCGGCTTGATCGTGCCGGAGTACGTCAAGGCCAAGTCCCTCGAAGATCTGAAGACCGACGATTCCTTCAAGAAACGCATTGTCGGCATCGACGCCGGTTCAGGCGTGATGCTCAAGACCGAACAGGCGATCAAGGATTACGACCTGACCGGTTATCAACTCAAGGCCAGTTCCGGCGCCGGCATGATTGCCGAGCTGACCCGTGCCGAGAAGAAAAACGAATCCATCGCCGTCACCGGTTGGGTGCCGCACTGGATGTTCGCCAAGTGGAAACTGCGCTTCCTGGAAGACCCGAAAGGCGTTTATGGCGCGGCTGAAACCGTAAACAGCATCGGCAGCAAGGGCCTGGAAGCCAAGGCGCCGGAAGTGGCTGAGTTCCTGAAGAAATTCCAGTGGGCGTCCAAGGATGAGATCGGCGAAGTCATGCTGGCCATCCAGGAAGGCGCCAAGCCCGAAGCTGCGGCCAAGGATTGGGTCGCCAAGCACCCGGACCGCGTGAAGGAGTGGACCGGCAAGTAATTCGCCTGGTTTAGCCGTCAAAAAAAACCGCATGACGTCGCGTCATGCGGTTTTTTTGTGTCCGCGATTATTCAGTTTGCGCCGGCCCCCCCTGTGGGAGCTGCGAAATTTTGCGAGAAACTGGCAAAACCGTCATGTCGTTCTAATACTAAGGTCGTCTGGAACCTGGCCTTGAGCCGCATAGAGTAGGGTTGTTCCAACTTAAATCTGTGCTGCGAGGATAAAAACAATGAACGACAGCATTTACCTCTCGATTCAAAACAGCCCGCGCTTCAAGGAGCTGGTGAGAAAAAGGGAAAAGTTCGCCTGGATTCTCTCGGCGATCATGCTTGGGCTGTACTCCGGCTTCATTCTTCTGATTGCCTATGGGCCACATATTCTCGGGGCGAAAATCACGCCCGAGTCCACCATGACCTGGGGAATTCCAATTGGCGTCGGCCTGATTCTCTCGGCCTTCGTCCTGACCGCTATTTACGTGCGACGCGCCAACGGCGAATTCGACGACCTGAACAATGCGATTCTCAAGGAGGCTCAGCAATGATCCGGCGTCTATTGGCTCTATTGAGCATCGCAGCGTTCGCCCCGGGCGCCTGGGCGGCGGAAGCCCTGACTGGCGCGGTGCAGAAACAACCCCTCAACGTCCCGGCTATCTTGATGTTCGTGGCGTTCGTCGGCGCAACTTTATATATCACCTACTGGGCGTCCAAGAAAAACAACTCGGCGGCCGACTACTATGCGGCCGGCGGCAAGATCACTGGCTTCCAGAACGGCTTGGCAATCGCCGGCGACTACATGTCGGCGGCGTCCTTCCTGGGTATTTCCGCGCTGGTGTTTACTTCGGGCTACGACGGCCTGATTTACTCCATCGGCTTCCTGGTGGGCTGGCCGATCATCCTGTTCCTGATCGCCGAACGCCTGCGTAACCTGGGTAAATACACTTTTGCCGACGTGGCGTCCTATCGCCTCGGGCAAACCCAGATCCGCAGTCTGTCCGCCTGCGGCTCGCTGGTGGTGGTAGCGTTCTACCTGATCGCGCAAATGGTCGGTGCCGGCAAGTTGATCCAGCTGCTGTTCGGCCTGGACTATCACGTTGCGGTGATCCTGGTCGGTATCCTGATGTGCCTCTACGTGCTGTTCGGCGGCATGCTGGCCACCACCTGGGTACAGATCATCAAGGCGGTGCTGTTGCTGTCGGGTGCCTCGTTCATGGCGCTGATGGTCATGAAGCACGTCAACTTCGACTTCAACATGCTGTTTGCCGAAGCGGTGAAGGTTCACCCTAAAGGCGAGGCGATCATGAGCCCTGGCGGCTTGGTGAAGGATCCGATCTCGGCCTTCTCCCTGGGCTTGGCGCTGATGTTCGGTACTGCGGGCCTGCCGCACATCTTGATGCGCTTCTTCACTGTGAGCGACGCCAAGGAAGCGCGTAAGAGCGTGCTCTACGCAACTGGCTTCATCGGCTACTTCTATATCCTGACCTTCATCATCGGCTTCGGCGCGATCCTGCTGGTCAGCACCAACCCGGCCTTCAAGGACGCCGCAGGTGCCTTGCTGGGCGGCAACAACATGGCGGCGGTGCATTTGGCCAACGCCGTGGGCGGCAGCATCTTCCTGGGCTTCATCTCGGCGGTAGCCTTTGCCACCATCCTGGCGGTGGTAGCGGGCCTGACCCTGGCCGGCGCCTCGGCGGTATCCCATGACCTGTATGCCAGCGTGATCAAGAAAGGCAAGGCCAACGAGAAGGACGAGATTCGCGTCTCGAAAATCACCACCATCGCCCTGGCGGTGCTGGCGATCGGCCTGGGCATCCTGTTCGAGAAGCAGAACATCGCGTTCATGGTGGGCCTGGCGTTTTCCATCGCGGCGAGCTGCAACTTCCCGGTGCTGCTGCTTTCGATGTACTGGAAGAAGCTGACCACCCGTGGCGCCATGATCGGCGGCTGGCTGGGCCTGGTGAGTGCCGTGGGCTTGATGATCCTTGGCCCAACCATCTGGGTGCAGATCATGGGTCACGAGAAGGCGATCTTCCCGTATGAGTACCCAGCGCTGTTCTCGATGGCCATTGCCTTCGTCGGCATCTGGTTCTTCTCCATCACCGACAAGTCGACTGAAGGCGCAAACGAGCGGGCGCTGTTCTTCCCGCAGTTCGTGCGTTCGCAGACGGGTCTGGGGGCGAGTGGGGCGGTTAATCACTGAGGCAGCGGCAAGCTGCAAGTTGAAAGCTTCAAGTTAAAGCGGTGCGTTTGAAGAGATACCCCGGTCGAGAGGCTGGGGTATTTTTTTGTGCGCGATAATTGTGGCGTGAATGAAGGCGCTTTCGCGAGCAAGCCCACTCCCACCTTGGAGTGCATTCATCCTGCGGGAGCGGGCTTGCTCGCGAAGGCGTCAGCCCTGCTGCTGAATAAGTAAAAGGCACAAACAAAACGGCCCCCGCTCCTATATAAGAAGCGGGGGCCGTTCCGGTGCAGCTTGAGACCTTCTTACAAGGCAGGTCTTACTTGCGGTCTTCCAGCTTGGTGATGTCACGCGACTCGTAGCCGGTGTACAACTGGCGTGGGCGGCCGATCTTGTACGGGCTGGAGAGCATTTCCTTCCAGTGGGAGATCCAGCCGACGGTCCGCGCCAGGGCGAAGATCACGGTGAACATGCTGGTTGGAATGCCGATCGCCTTGAGGATGATCCCCGAGTAGAAGTCGACGTTCGGGTACAGCGAGCGCTCGATGAAGTACGGGTCGGTCAGGGCGATCTCTTCCAGGCGCATGGCCAGTTCGAGTTGCGGATCGTTCTTGATCCCCAGTTCCTTGAGCACTTCGTCGCAGGTCTGCTTCATGACGGTGGCGCGCGGGTCGCGGTTCTTGTAGACCCGGTGACCGAAGCCCATCAACTTGAACGGATCGTTCTTGTCCTTGGCCTTGGCAATGAACTTGTCGATGTTCGAGACATCGCCGATTTCATCGAGCATGGTCAGTACCGCTTCGTTGGCACCGCCGTGGGCAGGGCCCCAGAGTGCAGCGATACCGGCGGCGATACAGGCGAACGGGTTGGCACCCGACGAGCCTGCCAGGCGCACGGTGGACGTCGAGGCGTTCTGCTCGTGGTCGGCATGGAGGATGAAGATCCGGTCCATGGCCTTGGCGAGCACCGGGCTGATCGGTTTGATCTCGCACGGGGTGTTGAACATCATATGCAGGAAGTTCTCTGCATAGGTCAGGTCGTTGCGCGGGTACATCATGGGCTGGCCCATGGAGTACTTGTAGACCATGGCTGCCAGGGTTGGCATCTTCGCCACCAGGCGAATCGCGGAGATTTCGCGATGCTGGGGGTTATTGATGTCCAGGGAGTCGTGGTAGAAGGCCGAGAGAGCGCCGACAACGCCGCACATGACGGCCATCGGGTGGGCATCGCGACGGAAGCCGTTGAAGAAGGTCTTCAACTGTTCGTGAACCATCGTGTGGTTCTTCACGGTGCTGACGAACTGGGCCTTTTGCTCTGCGGTTGGCAGCTCGCCATTGAGCAGCAGGTAGCAGGTTTCCAGGTAGTCCGACTTTTCAGCCAATTGCTCGATCGGGTAGCCGCGGTGCAGCAGGATGCCGTTGTCGCCGTCGATATAGGTGATTTTCGACTCGCACGAAGCGGTCGACATGAAACCTGGGTCAAAGGTGAAACGGCCCGTGGCCGTCAGGCCCCGTACGTCGATTACATCGGGACCAACGGTGCCGGTTAAAATGGGCAGCTCGACGGGGGCTGCGCCCTCGATGATCAACTGCGCTTTTTTGTCAGCCATGTGGCCTCCTATTAATGCTTGGAATCATCAGACAGACCCCCCACGCAGGGCCCGCACCACTATAGTGAGATAAATTCGAATGTCAATTTGCCTAAAGTCTTGCTCCAGAAGGCTTTAACCGGACTTTTTCCGCGAAATTGCCTGCCGTTTACGCCTTTTCCGATGTATGTGCAATGCGCTATTAGGGGAAGGTGAACGCGTTGTCATTAGTAGCCTAACTGTCTATACTCGGCCACCGACCGCCAGGGGCTTTTGGGCCTGCTTTCTTGGGGGTCGTCACTCCCTGGGTGGTGAGTACCTGACCAGTGCGCGCCCCAACAACTTTGCCCTGATTGTTAGGGGCTCTTCAGTGTGAAAAAAAGCCGTGAAAAGCCAACGACCTGTAAACCTAGACCTAAGGACCATCAAACTCCCAGTCACTGCTTACACGTCCATTCTTCACCGAATTTCCGGTGTCATTCTCTTCGTCAGCCTGGCCATCATGCTTTACGCATTGGACAAGTCGCTCGACTCGGAAGAAGGCTTCGGTCAGGTGAAAGCGTGTCTGACCAGTCCGCTAGCCAAGCTAGTGATTTGGGGCATCCTGTCCGCCTTGCTGTATCACTTGGTTGCCGGTGTGCGCCACTTGATCATGGACATGGGCATCGGTGAGACGCTGGAAGGCGGCAAGCTGGGCTCGAAAATCATTATCGCCGTGTCTGCGGTGCTGATCGTTCTGGCAGGAGTCTGGATATGGTAACCAACGTCACGAACCTCTCGCGTTCGGGCCTCTATGACTGGATGGCGCAGCGTGTGTCTGCGGTCGTTCTCGCGGCTTACTTCATCTTCCTGATCGGATATGTCGTAGCAAATCCCGGCCTGGGCTATGCCCAATGGCACGAACTGTTCGCAAACAACTGGATGCGTATCTTCAGTCTGCTGGCACTTGTCGCACTGGGCGCTCACGCCTGGGTCGGCATGTGGACCATCGCGACCGACTACCTGACGCAGATGGCGTTCGGCAAGTCGGCGACTGCCGTACGTTTCCTTTTCCAGGCAGTATGCGGCGTTGCGATGTTCGCTTACTTCGTCTGGGGTGTGCAGATTCTCTGGGGTATCTGATCCATGGCTAACATTCCAACGATTTCTTTTGACGCCATCATCATTGGTGGTGGCGGTGCCGGCATGCGCGCTGCGCTGCAGCTGGCACAAGGCGGTCACAAGACTGCCGTGATCACCAAGGTTTTCCCGACCCGTTCGCACACTGTATCCGCCCAGGGCGGCATCACTTGCGCCATCGCTTCGGCCGATCCGAACGATGACTGGCGCTGGCACATGTACGATACCGTCAAGGGTTCCGACTACATCGGTGACCAGGACGCTATCGAATACATGTGTCAGGAAGGTCCAGCCGCAGTGTTTGAGCTGGACCACATGGGCCTGCCGTTCTCGCGTACCGAAACCGGCCGCATCTACCAGCGTCCGTTCGGTGGCCAGTCCAAGGACTACGGCAAGGGCGGCCAGGCAGCGCGCACTTGCGCGGCGTCCGACCGTACCGGTCACGCGCTGCTGCACACGCTTTATCAGGGCAACCTGAAAGCCGGCACCACGTTCCTGAACGAGTACTACGCTGTTGACCTGGTGAAGAACCAGGACGGCGCCTTCGTCGGCGTGATCGCAATCTGCATCGAAACCGGCGAAACCACCTACATCCGCGCCAAGGCCACCGTACTGGCGACCGGCGGTGCAGGTCGTATCTACGCTTCCACCACCAACGCCCTGATCAACACCGGTGACGGCGTCGGCATGGCCCTGCGTGCTGGCGTACCGGTACAAGACATCGAGATGTGGCAGTTCCACCCGACCGGCATCGCCGGCGCCGGTGTACTGGTCACCGAAGGTTGCCGCGGTGAAGGCGGTTACCTGATCAACAAGCACGGCGAGCGTTTCATGGAGCGTTATGCTCCGAACGCCAAGGACCTTGCTGGTCGTGACGTCGTGGCTCGTTCGATGGTTAAAGAGATCATCGCCGGCAACGGCTGTGGCCCTAACGGCGACCACGTGATGCTCAAGCTCGACCACCTGGGCGAGGAAGTGCTGCACAGCCGCCTGCCAGGCATTTGCGAACTGTCCAAGACTTTCGCTCACGTCGATCCTGTCGTCGCGCCGGTTCCGGTCGTTCCAACCTGCCACTATATGATGGGCGGCGTTGCCACCAACATTCATGGCCAGGCAATGACCCAGAACGCCGACGGCGTGGACGAAATCATCCCTGGCTTGTTCGCAGTGGGTGAAGTGGCTTGCGTATCGGTTCACGGTGCCAACCGCCTGGGCGGCAACTCGCTGCTCGACCTGGTGGTCTTCGGCCGCGCTGCCGGCCTGCACCTGGAAAAAGCGCTGACCGACGGTATCGAATACCGCGACGCCAGCGACACCGACATCGAAGTCGCCCTCAAGCGCCTGGCTGGCCTGAACGAGCGTACCGAAGGCGAAGACGTCGCCACCCTGCGTCGCGAGCTGCAAAGCTGCATGCAGAACTACTTCGGTGTGTTCCGTACCGGCGAATACATGCAGAAGGGTATTGCCCAGCTGGCGCAATTGCGTGAACGAATTGCCAACGTGAAGATCAACGATAAGTCGCAGGCGTTCAACACTGCCCGTATCGAAGCGCTGGAATTGCAGAACCTGCTGGAAGTGGCCGAAGCCACCGCCATCGCCGCTGAAGTGCGTAAAGAGTCCCGTGGTGCCCACGCCCGCGAAGACTTTGAAGACCGTGACGACGAAAACTGGCTGTGCCACACCTTGTACTTCCCGGGTGATAAGCGCGTCACCAAGCGTGCCGTGAACTTCTCGCCGAAGACCGTTCCGACGTTCGAACCCAAGATCCGGACTTACTAAGGGTGGCCGCCATGTTGCAAGTCAGTGTTTATCGCTACAACCCTGATCAGGACGCCGCGCCGTTCATGCAGGATTTCCAGGTCGAGACCGACGGTAAAGACCTGATGGTGCTGGACGTACTGGCCCTGATCAAAGAGCAGGACGAAGGTTTTTCCTATCGTCGCTCTTGCCGCGAGGGCGTTTGCGGCTCCGACGGCATGAACATCAACGGCAAGAACGGCCTGGCCTGCATCACGCCGCTGTCGGCCGTGGTCAAGGGCAACAAGCTGATCGTCCGTCCGTTGCCAGGTTTGCCGGTTATCCGTGACCTGGTCGTCGATATGAGCATCTTCTACAAGCAATACGAGAAGGTGAAGCCATACCTGCAGAACGACACGCCGGCTCCGGCCATCGAGCGTCTGCAGTCTCCGGAAGAGCGTGAAAAGCTCGACGGTCTGTACGAGTGCATCCTGTGCGCTTGCTGCTCGACCTCGTGCCCGTCCTTCTGGTGGAACCCGGACAAATTCCTGGGGCCGGCCGCCCTGCTGCAAGCGTATCGCTTCCTGGCAGACAGCCGTGACACCAAGACATCCGAGCGTCTGGCGGCACTGGATGACCCGTTCAGCGTTTTCCGCTGCCGCGGGATCATGAACTGCGTCAACGTCTGCCCGAAAGGCCTGAACCCGACTAAGGCCATCGGTCACGTACGTAACATGCTGCTGCAAAACGGCGTGTGATTCAGCTGCTGTACCCGTAGAACCGCTGTACCCGTAGAGGCGAGGGCGTGGGCTTCAACCCACGTCCTGGCTATAACCAGAACAGCTGCTTACAAAGTGGCCGTTCTTATTTTGAAGAAATGAGACAAGCAGGGGCATCCGGGCTGGTACCCGGACTATCAGCGTGATCCTAAGTGGCTTGTTTTAGTCGCTGCACTCGGACTTCTGCAAGTTTGCTCGGTGTTTTCGCCGGTGGTGTTCCCCTAATCGAGGGTGACCAAGCATGCAAGAAAGCGTGATGCAGCGCATGTGGAACAGTGCCCACCTCTCCGGTGGTAACGCTGCCTATGTGGAAGAGCTCTACGAGCTCTACCTGCACGACCCTAACGCTGTGCCAGAAGAATGGCGCACCTACTTTCAGAAGTTGCCGGCTGACGGGAACTCTGCCACTGATGTTTCGCACTCGACAATTCGCGATCATTTCGTGCTGCTGGCAAAGAACCAGCGCCGCGCTCAACCGGTGTCTGCCGGCAGCGTGAGCAGTGAGCATGAGAAGAAGCAAGTTGAAGTGCTGCGACTGATCCAGGCCTACCGGATGCGGGGCCACCAAGCAGCCCAGCTGGACCCGCTGGGGCTGTGGCAGCGTCCTGCACCTGCAGACCTGTCGATCACTCACTACGGCTTGACCAATGCCGATCTTGATACGACCTTCCGTGCCGGCGACCTGTTCATCGGCAAAGAGGAAGCGAGCCTACGCGAAATTCACGAAGCGTTGCAGCAGACATATTGCCGCACCATCGGCGCTGAGTTCACGCATATCACCGATTCCGAGCAGCGCCAGTGGTTCCAGCAGCGTCTGGAAAGCGTTCGTGGCCGTCCGACGTACTCCGCCGAGATCAAGAGCCACTTGCTCGAGCGCGTCACCGCCGGTGAGGGCCTGGAGAAATACCTGGGCACCAAATACCCAGGCACCAAGCGTTTCGGCCTGGAAGGCGGCGAAAGCCTGATTCCAATGCTCGACGAGCTGATCCAGCGTTCGGGTTCCTATGGCACCAAGGAAGTGGTCATCGGCATGGCCCACCGTGGCCGTCTGAACGTTCTGGTCAACACCTTCGGCAAGAACCCGCGCGAGCTGTTCGACGAGTTCGAAGGCAAGAAGAAGGTCGAGCTCGGTTCCGGTGACGTCAAATATCACCAGGGCTTCTCGTCCAACGTGATGACCTCGGGTGGCGAAGTCCACTTGGCCATGGCTTTCAACCCGTCCCACCTGGAAATCGTTTCTCCGGTGGTCGAGGGTTCGGTCCGTGCCCGTCAGGATCGCCGCAACGACCCGACCGGCGAGAAGGTGCTGCCGATCTCCCTCCACGGTGACGCGGCATTCGCCGGTCAAGGCGTGGTCATGGAAACCTTCCAGATGTCGCAGACCCGCGGTTTCAAGACCGGCGGCACCGTGCACATCGTGATCAACAACCAGGTCGGTTTCACCATCAGCAACCCGGAAGACTCGCGTTCCACCGAGTACGCAACCGACGTCGCGAAAATGATCCAGGCGCCGATTCTCCATGTAAATGGCGATGACCCGGAAGCCGTGCTGTTCGTGACCCAGTTGGCCATCGACTACCGCATGCAGTACAAGCGTGACGTGGTGATCGACCTGGTCTGCTACCGTCGTCGCGGCCACAACGAGGCCGACGAGCCAAGCGGCACCCAGCCTCTGATGTACCAGCAGATCGCCAAGCAGCGCACTACCCGTGAGCTGTATGCCGAGCGCCTGACCCAGAGCGGCGTACTGGATGCAGCGCGCGTCCAGGAAAAAGTCGATGAATATCGCAATGCCCTGGACAACGGCCTGCATGTTGTAAAAAGCCTGGTCAAAGAGCCGAACAAAGAGCTGTTCGTGGACTGGCGTCCGTATCTGGGCCACGCCTGGACCGCTCGTCACGACACCCGCTTCGACCTCAAGACCCTGCAGGAACTGTCCGCCAAGCTGCTGGAAATTCCGGAAGGCTTCGTGGTCCAGCGCCAGGTCGCGAAAATCTACGAAGACCGTCAGAAGATGCAAGCCGGCGGCCTGCCGATCAACTGGGGGTACGCCGAAACCATGGCGTACGCGACCCTGGCGTTCGAAGGTCACCCGATTCGCATCACCGGCCAGGACGTAGGCCGCGGTACTTTCTCGCACCGCCACGCAGCGTTGCACAACCAGAAAGACGCCGGCACCTACATCCCGCTGCAACACCTGTACAAAGGCCAGCCACGTTTCGACCTGTACGATTCGCTGCTGTCCGAGGAAGCCGTCCTGGCGTTCGAATATGGCTATTCCACCACCGAGCCGAATGCGCTGGTGATTTGGGAAGCCCAGTTCGGCGACTTCGCCAACGGTGCCCAGGTGGTTGTCGACCAGTTCATCACCAGCGGCGAGCACAAGTGGGGTCGTCTCTGCGGTCTGACCATGCTGTTGCCACACGGTTATGAAGGGCAGGGGCCGGAACACTCTTCGGCACGTCTGGAGCGTTACCTGCAATTGTGCGCCGAGCACAACGTCCAGGTCTGCGTACCGACGACCCCGGCTCAGATCTACCACCTGCTGCGTCGTCAGGTCATCCGTCCGCTGCGCAAGCCGCTGATCGTGCTGACTCCGAAGTCGCTGCTGCGTCACAAACTGGCGATCTCCACCCTCGAAGACCTGGCCGAAGGCTCCTTCCAGACCGTTATTCCAGAAATCGATACGCTGGACGCGGCGAAGGTGACTCGCCTGGTCCTGTGCAGCGGCAAGGTCTACTACGACCTGCTGGAAAAACGTCGTGCCGAAGGCCGCGAAGACATCGCCATCGTGCGTATCGAGCAGCTTTACCCGTTCCCGGAAGAAGACCTGATGGAGGCCATCGCGCCTTACACCAACCTCACCCACGTGGTGTGGTGTCAGGAAGAACCGATGAACCAAGGCGCGTGGTACAGCAGCCAGCATCACCTGCGTCGCAGCATTGGCAACCATAACAAGGCCCTGGGCCTGGAATATGCCGGCCGTGATGCTTCTGCGGCACCTGCGTGTGGTTATGCGTCGATGCACGCCGAGCAGCAGGAAAAACTGCTGCAAGATGCTTTCACTGTTTAAGCCTTCGTGCTGACTGAAACCGAATTTTAAGGACCCACAGATAATGGCTATCGAAATCAAAGCCCCGTCATTCCCGGAATCGGTTGCCGATGGCACCGTTGCCACCTGGCACAAGAAACCAGGCGACGCTGTAAAGCGTGACGACCTGATCGTCGACATCGAGACCGACAAAGTCGTTCTGGAAGTGTTGGCCGAAGCTGACGGCGTGCTCGGCGCAATCGTTGCCGAAGAGGGCGCTACCGTCCTGTCCAACCAGGTACTGGGCTCGATCGAAGAGGGCGGTGCTGCCGCTGCTGCTCCGGCCGCCGCCGCTGCTCCTGCTGCAGCCCAGGCCGCAGCGCCTGCTGCCGATGGCGAAGACGATCCAGTCGCTGCCCCGGCCGCTCGCAAGATCGCCGAAGAAAACGGCATCAACATCGCTTCCGTTGCCGGCACCGGCAAGGGTGGTCGTGTGACCAAGGAAGACGTAGTGGCCGCCGTTGCTGCCAAGAAGGCCGCGCCTGCCGCTGCCCCGGCCAAGCCTGCCGCGCCTGCCGCTGCTGCTCCGGTGTTCGCTGCCGGTGATCGCGTTGAAAAACGCGTTCCGATGACTCGCGTTCGCGCTACCGTGGCCAAGCGTCTGGTAGAAGCCCAGTCGAACATGGCGATGCTGACCACTTTCAACGAAGTCGACATGACTGAAGTCATGGCCCTGCGTTCGAAGTACAAGGATCTGTTCGAGAAGTCCCACAACGGCGTACGCCTGGGCTTCATGTCGTTCTTCGTCAAGGCTGCCACCGAAGCGCTGAAACGCTTCCCGGCCGTCAACGCGTCGATCGACGGTTCCGACATCGTCTACCACGGCTACGCCGACATCGGTGTTGCGGTTTCCAGCGACCGTGGCCTGGTGGTTCCGGTCCTGCGCAACGCTGAATTGATGAGCCTGGCCGAAATCGAAGGCGGCATCGCCACCTTCGGCAAGAAGGCCCGTGACGGCAAGCTGTCCATCGAAGAGATGACCGGCGGTACGTTCACCATCACCAACGGTGGTACATTCGGTTCGATGATGTCGACCCCGATCGTCAACCCGCCGCAAGCGGCGATCCTGGGCATGCACAACATCCTGCAGCGTCCGATGGCGATCAACGGTCAGGTCGTGATTCGTCCGATGATGTATCTGGCACTGTCCTACGATCACCGCCTGATCGACGGTAAAGAAGCCGTGACTTTCCTGGTAACCATCAAGAACCTGCTTGAAGATCCGGCTCGTCTGTTGCTGGACATCTGATTTCGCCGCGAGGGCCGGTCGGTTGACCGGCCTCTTGCTGAAACAACCGGTTTCGTCCCACGACGGTCACCACGAGTGACCGTTCGGTTTGATTCGAAAAGGAATGACTCATGACTCAGAAATTCGACGTGGTAGTGATTGGTGCGGGCCCTGGCGGCTACGTAGCGGCCATCAAGGCTGCGCAACTGGGCCTTACCACTGCCTGCATCGAGAAATACACCGACAAAGAGGGCAAGTTGGCCCTTGGCGGTACTTGCCTGAACGTCGGCTGCATTCCATCCAAGGCGCTGCTGGACAGCTCTTGGAAATTCCACGAAGCGCAAGACGGCTTGGCTATTCACGGCATTGGCGGTGTCAACCGCGAAAGCGTCACCATTGACGTGCCTGCCATGGTTGGCCGCAAAGCCAACATCGTCAAAGGCCTGACCTCAGGTGTTGCCACCTTGTTCAAGGCCAACGGCGTGACCTCGATCCAGGGCCACGGCAAGCTGCTGCTGGGCAAGAAAGTCGAAGTGACCAAGCCAGACGGCTCGGTTGAAGTGATCGAAGCCGAAAACGTCATCCTCGCACCAGGCTCGCGTCCAATCGACATTCCACCGGCTCCGGTCGACCAGAACGTGATCGTCGACTCCACCGGCGCCCTGGAATTCCAGACCGTGCCAAAACGCCTCGGTGTGATCGGCGCTGGTGTGATCGGCCTCGAGCTGGGTTCGGTATGGTCGCGCCTGGGTTCGCAAGTGACTGTGCTTGAAGCCCTCGACACCTTCCTGATGGCCGCCGACACCGCGGTTTCCAAGGAAGCGCTGAAAACCCTGACCAAACAGGGCCTGGACATCAAGCTGGGCGCTCGCGTGACCGGCTCCAAGGTCAACGGCGAAGAAGTCGTGGTGACTTACACCGACGCCAACGGCGAACAGACCATCACGTTCGACAAGCTGATCGTTGCGGTCGGCCGTCGTCCGGTGACCACTGATCTGCTGGCAGCCGACAGCGGCGTGGTAACCGATGAGCGCGGTTTCATCGCTGTCGATGACCAGTGCGCAACTGCCGTACCGGGCGTTTTTGCCATCGGCGACGTGGTGCGCGGCATGATGCTGGCGCACAAGGCGTCCGAAGAAGGCATCATGGTCGTCGAGCGTATCAAGGGCCACAAAGCCCAGATCAACTACGACCTGATCCCATCGGTTATCTACACCCACCCGGAAATCGCATGGGTCGGTAAAACCGAACAGGCCTTGAAAGCCGAAGGCGTTGAAGTTAACGTCGGCACCTTCCCGTTCGCTGCCAGTGGCCGTGCCATGGCCGCCAACGATACCGGCGGTTTCGTGAAAGTCATCGCCGACGCCAAGACGGATCGCGTTCTGGGCGTTCACGTGATTGGCCCAAGCGCTGCCGAGCTGGTACAGCAAGGCGCGATCGGTATGGAATTCGGCACCAGCGCTGAAGACCTGGGCATGATGGTCTTCTCCCATCCGACCCTGTCCGAAGCCTTGCACGAAGCGGCCTTGGCCGTAAATGGCGGCGCCATCCACGTGGCGAACCGCAAGAAGCGTTAATAGACAATAAGAAACCACGGCGGTATCGGCCCGTCGTGAGCCTTGCGAGCAAGACTCACCGCGGAATGTCCGCTGGACGCAGTCTTGCGTAGCTGAGCCGGTTCACCGGAAAGCTACGCGAGCAGCAGTCACAGGTGGTGCGGCACCTCGATGGTGCAGCACCGAATGCGCAGTACCTAACGAAGACGGTAATAAGCATGAATCTTCACGAGTATCAGGGTAAGCAGCTGTTCGCTGAGTACGGCCTGCCAGTATCCACCGGTTACGCGGTAGACACCCCGGAAGCGGCAGCAGAAGCTTGCGACAAAATCGGCGGCAGCGAATGGGTTGTCAAAGCCCAGGTTCACGCCGGTGGTCGCGGTAAAGCGGGCGGCGTCAAGCTGGTTCGCAGCAAAGAAGACGCCAAAGCCTTCGCACAGCAGTGGCTGGGCAAGCGTCTGGTGACTTACCAGACTGACGCCAACGGTCAGCCAGTCACCAAGATCCTGGTTGAATCGTGCACTGATATCGCTAAAGAGCTGTACCTGGGCGCTGTCGTTGACCGTTCGAGCCGCCGCATCGTGTTCATGGCTTCCACCGAAGGTGGCGTGGACATCGAGAAGATCGCTCACGATACCCCTGAGAAAATTCTCAAGGCCACCATCGATCCACTGGTTGGCGCACAGCCATTCCAGGGTCGCGAGCTGGCTTTCCAGCTGGGCCTGGAAGGCAAGCAAGTCACTCAGTTCGCCAAGATTTTCGTAGGCCTGGCCAAGCTGTTCCAGGACCACGACCTGGCACTGCTGGAAGTGAACCCGCTGGTGATCAAGGCTGACGGCGACCTGCACTGCCTCGATGCCAAGATCAACATCGACGCCAACGCCATGTACCGTCAGCCTAAGCTGAAGACTTTCCACGATCCGTCCCAGGACGATCCGCGCGAAGCGCACGCTGCCAAGTTCGAACTGAACTACGTAGCCCTGGAAGGTAACATCGGCTGCATGGTCAACGGTGCTGGCTTGGCCATGGGTACCATGGACATCGTCAACCTGCATGGCGGCAAGCCAGCCAACTTCCTCGACGTAGGCGGTGGTGCTACCAAGGAACGCGTAACCGAAGCGTTCAAGATCATCCTGTCCGACACCAATGTCGCCGCAGTACTGGTCAACATCTTCGGCGGCATCGTTCGTTGCGACATGATTGCCGAAGGCATCATCGGCGCCGTGAAAGAAGTCGGCGTGAAAATCCCGGTTGTTGTTCGCCTCGAAGGCAACAACGCTGAGCTGGGCGCTAAAGTACTGGCAGAAAGCGGTTTGAACATCATCGCTGCTACCAGCCTGACCGACGCTGCTCAACAAGTCGTTAAAGCTGCGGAGGGCAAATAATGAGCGTCCTGATCAATAAAGACACCAAGGTTATCTGCCAGGGTATTACCGGTTCGCAAGGTAGTTTCCACACCCAGCAAGCCATCGAATACGGCACCAAGATGGTCGGTGGCGTAACACCGGGCAAAGGCGGCACCGAGCACCTGGGCCTGCCAGTGTTCAACACCGTGAAAGACGCCGTAGCAGCCACTGGCGCCACCGCCAGCGTGATCTACGTTCCGGCTCCTTTCTGCAAGGATTCCATCCTGGAAGCAGCTTTCGGCGGCATCAAGCTGATCGTCTGCATCACCGAAGGCATCCCGACCATCGACATGCTGGAAGCCAAGGTCAAGTGCGACGAGCTGGGTATCACCCTGATCGGCCCTAACTGCCCGGGCGTGATCACTCCAGGCGAATGCAAGATCGGCATCATGCCAGGTCACATTCACTTGCCAGGCAAGGTCGGTATCGTTTCCCGTTCCGGCACCCTGACCTACGAAGCTGTGAAGCAGACCACTGACGCCGGTTTCGGTCAGTCGACTTGCGTCGGCATCGGCGGTGACCCGATCCCAGGCTCCAACTTCATCGACATCCTGAAGCTGTTCCAGGAAGACCCGAAGACCGAAGCGATCGTCATGATCGGTGAGATCGGCGGTTCGGCTGAAGAAGAAGCGGCTGCCTACATCAAGGCAAACGTGACCAAGCCGGTTGTTTCCTACATCGCGGGTGTGACTGCTCCTCCGGGCAAGCGCATGGGCCATGCTGGTGCGATCATCTCCGGCGGCAAAGGCACTGCAGACGAGAAATTCGCTGCGCTGCAAGACGCAGGCGTAAAAACCGTGCGTTCGCTGGCAGACATCGGCAAGGCCCTGGCCGAGCTGACTGGCTGGGAAATGAAGAAGTAAGCTTCGGCTGACCTTTTCGTTCCAGCAACAAAGGCCACCTTCGGGTGGCCTTTGTCGTTTCTGGCCTTGGGGATTCGTTGATCTGCCTTTTGGGCCGTGGTTATCTACCAAGCGGGGCGAGCCGAAGAATAGATACGTAAATGCGACACGCGAACGTCGCGTATCGGATAGTTCGCCCCTTAACAGTGCGTTTGTCGGCCAAATTCGTTAGGCTAGCAGCCATTTTTGCGGTCGCCGCCCACAAGGAAGCGATCTGCTAAACGGGCCGGTCCCATACGGATCGGCAGCATTTCCCTCACCCATAAGGGAAATCCCTCTCTAAATTCCGATTCAGTAGTGTGGTTTCCTTAATGAAAGTGTTGAAAGGCCAGGACATCCTGGCGCTTGGTTTCATGACATTTGCGCTGTTCGTCGGCGCCGGCAACATCATCTTTCCGCCTATCGTCGGTTTGCAGTCCGGGCCTCATGTCTGGATGGCGGCGCTGGGCTTCCTGATCACGGCGGTCGGTCTGCCGGTCATCACGGTCGTTGCGTTGGCCAAGGTCGGTGGCGCGATGGACGCCTTGAACAGCCCCATCGGCAAGGTCGCCGGTGGTGTGCTGGCGGCGGTCTGCTACCTGGCCGTCGGCCCGCTGTTCGCCACGCCGCGTACCGCCACCGTCTCGTTCGAAGTCGGCCTGGCGCCGCTGACCGGTGAAAGCCCGCTGGCGTTGTTGGCCTACAGCGCGGTGTATTTCCTGCTGGTGTTCTTCATCTCGCTCTATCCGGGCCGCTTGCTGGACACCGTCGGACGCTTTCTCGCGCCACTGAAGATCATCGCCCTGGCCGTACTGGGTATCGCCGCGTTTGCCCTGCCAGCCGGCGATATTGGCGTGGCGACTCCCGAATACGTCGCCGCGCCGTTTTCCCAAGGGTTTATCAACGGCTACCTGACCATGGATACCCTGGGCGCCCTGGTGTTCGGCATCGTCATCGTCAACGCGATCCGTTCCCGTGGCGTCGAGTCGCCCGCCCTGATCACTCGCTACGCCATCATCGCCGGGCTGATCGCCGGCGTGGGCCTGGCGCTGGTCTACGTCAGCCTGTTCCGCCTGGGGTCGGGCAGTCATGAAGTGGCTGTCGGCGCGACCAACGGCGCCGCTGTGCTGCATGCCTACGTGCAACACACGTTCGGCAACCTGGGCAGCGGCTTTCTTGCCGTGCTGATTTCCCTGGCGTGCCTGGTGACTGCGGTTGGCCTGACCTGCGCCTGCGCCGAGTACTTCAGCCGCGTCTTGCCCCTGTCCTACAAGACATTGGTGGTGATCCTGGCGGCGTTTTCGCTGCTGGTGTCCAATCTGGGCCTGACCAAGCTGATCGCCTTCTCGATTCCGGTCCTGACCGCGATCTATCCACCCTGCATCGCCTTGGTGGCACTGAGCTTCTGCAAGGATTTCTGGAACGAGCAAGGGCGCATCGTAGGGCCGGTGATGCTGGTGTCGTTCCTGTTTGGCCTGATCGATGCCCTCAAGGGCGCCGGGTTGGCGGACTGGATGCCGGCGCAGCTGGCTCACCTGCCGCTCAGCGAGCAAGGCCTGGCTTGGCTGGTGCCTTCGGTGATGACGCTGGCAGTCGCGGTGGTGTGTGATCGCCTGCTGGGCAAGCGCAGCGAAGCCTTGGCGTAAATAACCGAGAGGGAGTCCTCGCTGGAAATGGAAATGCCCCGTATCAATCGATGCGGGGCATTTTTTTGGTGCAGTGTCTTTTTCCGTGGACTAACGTCGAAGCAATGTCTTGAAAGTTGCGAAAATCTCTGTGGGAGCGGGCTTGCTCGCGAATGCGATCTGTCTGTCAGCCATGTATTGATTGACCCACCGCTTTCGCGAGCAAGCCCGCTCCCACAGGGTTCACCGCGACTATTGCTCCAGCTCTTGTTTTCGTCACACAGGAAATCGAATGTCATTCATCCAAGCCAATCTGATTCACTTGCTTGCCGCCGCCTGGTTCATCATCTGCTGGGGCGGCTATACCCGTTACGCCACCTGGAAAGCCCGCGATACAGCGTGCCTGGCCAGCGTGATGCACTTGTACCGCGAAGACTGGATGCGGCGCATGCTGTTGCGTGAAAACCGCATCGCCGATGCCAGCGTGATCGGTAACCTGGAGCGCAACGCGTCGTTCTTTGCCTCCAGCACGCTGATTATCCTGGCAGGGATCCTGACCGTGCTTGGCGCGTCTGACCGTGCGGTGTCGCTGCTGGCGGACCTGCCGATGGTGCAGCAAGCGTCCCAGGGCATGGCGGAGGTTAAATTGCTGTGCTTGGCCCTGGTGTTTGTGTACGCATTCTTCACCTTCAGTTGGTGCATGCGCCAATACAACTTCGCCGCAGTGCTGGTGGGTTCGGCGCCGATGATTGGCGAACGCCATGTGTCCGAGCAGGAGCGCAAGGCTTTTGCACTCAGGGCGGCGCGGGTGATTTCCATGGCGGCCAACCAGTTCAACTTCGGGCTGCGCTCGTATTATTTCGGCATGACCATGTTGGCGTGGTTCGTCAGCCCCTGGTTGTTCATGTTGATGAGTGCTGGCGTGGTGTTTGTGCTGTATCAGCGCGAGTTCCATTCCGATGTACTGGACGTGATGGTCTATACCCCAACGGAAGCGCCTGTGACTGAAGTCGGTAAGGAAGCGGTCTGACAGACAATTCCTTGAATGACAGGCGAAAGAAAACCCGCACCAGGCGGGTTTTCTTTTGCCGCTAAAACCGGATCAGTTGGTTTTAGGCGCGGTAGCAGGAGCTTGTTCCTGCGTGGCGGCTTTGTTCGATTCGGCCTGATCTTTGGCGGCTTCGGCGTTTTCTTTCGCCGCGTCGTTCACTTTATCCTGTGCTTTGCTCATGTCTTGCTGAGCTTGTTCAGCATGTTGGTTGGCATCTTGAGCTTTGTCCTCGGATTTTTTATCGCAGGCAGCGAGACCGAGGGAGGCGGTCAACATCAAGGCAATAGCTAAAGTCTTACGCATGGGGTGTTTCTCCTTATGGAAATAACTACTGGCCGTTTGAGCGCAGCCCCCAAGATTAAGTTCCTGCTTTGTCATAGATATATAACTTTCCAATCGGATGGAACTTTACAGGTGGCGCCTGCTATCAGGCCCTGTCCTTTACCGGAGCGGTTAACAAATGGTCGAAGACCCTGTTTTTGAGCGCGCGACACGCTTTTTATCGGCGCTCAGGCATTGCCAAGTACTGGGCTTGAAGCTGCACAGCGCCAATCGTGAAGGCTTGACGGTCATTTTGCCCTTCAGTCCCCGCATCGTTGGCAACCCACTCACCGGTATTATCCATGGTGGCGCGCTGACGTCATTGATGGACACGGCCTGCGGGATGTCGACCTTGTGCGTTCTCCCGCAATTCGAGGTCTGCCCGACCCTGGACCTGCGCATCGACTACATGCACGCCGCCGAGCCTCATAAGGATGTCTACGGCTTCGCCCAATGCTATCGGGTCACCCCGGACGTGATCTTCACCCGTGGTTTTGCCTATCAAGACGACCCCGAGCAGCCCATCGCCCATGTGGTGGGTACGTTCATGCGCCTCGGCCAGCACGCCCGGGGCATAAGCAAGAGCGGCCCGATGGCTGCCGTGGACCGGCCATGACCGACATCACCCAGGAACAACTGCGCCAGGCTTGCGCGCAGGGCGACTACGCGCGGCTACTGGCCTCGATCCCCTATGCGCAACTTATCGGCGTCGAGTGCACGCGCCAGGACGATACGCTGGTGTTCCGCTTGCCGGCCAACAAGGACAACATTGGTAACCCTTTGTTGCCTGCCATCCATGGCGGGGTCATCGCCGGTTTCATGGAATTGGCCGCTGCCGTCCATTTGCTGATCGCCACTGGCGCCCCGGGCGTGCCGAAAATCATCGACTTTTCGCTGGATTACCTGCGCACCGGGCAGTTTCGCGACACTTACGCCAAATGCCAGGTCTGGCGCCAAGGGCGGCGGGTGGCCAACGTCGCGATCACCGCCTGGCAAGACGTTGAGGCCGAACCCATCGCCACCGCCCGGGCACATTTCAAAATCCAGGAGCCCACAAAAACCGATCGCCCTTGAAATCATCCCCATTGCCCCCACCTTGAGGACATCCCGCCGCCAATCTCTGCGAGGCGGACACCACCATCCACTTGGAGTTTGATGACCATGAGCGTGGAAACTCAAAAGGAAACCCTGGGCTTCCAGACCGAGGTGAAGCAACTGCTGCACCTGATGATTCACTCGCTGTATTCAAATAAGGAAATTTTCCTTCGCGAGTTGATTTCGAACGCCTCCGACGCCGTCGACAAATTACGTTTCGAAGCCCTTTCCAAGCCTGAATTGCTGGAAGGTGGCGCTGAGCTGAAGATCCGAGTGAGCTTCGACAAGGACGCGAAAACCGTCACCCTCGAAGACAACGGCATCGGCATGAGCCGCGAAGAAGTGATCACGCACTTGGGCACCATCGCCAAGTCCGGCACTGCCGACTTCATGAAGAACCTGTCTGGCGATCAGAAGAAGGATTCCCACCTGATCGGCCAGTTCGGCGTTGGTTTCTATTCTGCGTTCATCGTCGCCGACCAAGTCGAAGTGTTCAGCCGCCGTGCCGGCCTCGCTGCGAGCGAAGGCGTGCACTGGTCGTCCAAGGGCGAGGGCGAGTTCGAAGTTGCCACCGTCGACAAGGCTGATCGCGGTACTCGCATCGTGCTGCACCTCAAATCCGGTGAAGACGAGTTCGCCGATGGCTGGCGCCTGCGCAACATCATCAAGAAGTATTCCGACCACATCGCGCTGCCGATCGAGCTGCCGAAGGAAGTCACCGCTGCCGAAGGCGAAGAAAAGCCCGAAGTGGAGTGGGAAACCGTCAACCGCGCCAGTGCCCTGTGGACCCGTCCACGCACCGAGGTGAAGGATGAGGAATACCAAGAGTTCTACAAGCACATCGCCCATGACTTCGAAAACCCGCTGAGCTGGAGCCATAACAAGGTCGAAGGCAAGCTGGAATACAACTCGCTGCTGTACGTGCCGGCCCGCGCGCCGTTCGATCTGTACCAGCGCGAAGCACCGCGTGGCCTCAAACTCTACGTACAGCGCGTATTCGTGATGGACCAGGCCGAGTCGTTCCTGCCGCTGTACCTGCGCTTCATCAAGGGTGTGGTGGACTCCAACGACCTGTCGCTGAACGTATCGCGGGAAATCCTGCAGAAAGATCCGATCATCGACTCCATGAAGTCGGCGCTGACCAAGCGTGTATTGGACATGCTGGAGAAACTGGCGAAGAACGAGCCAGAGCAGTACAAGGGCTTCTGGAAGAACTTCGGCCAAGTGATGAAAGAAGGCCCGGCCGAAGATTTCGCCAACAAAGAGAAGATCGCCGGCCTGCTGCGCTTTGCCTCGACCCAGGGTGACGATGGCGAGCAGATCGTAAGCCTGGCCGATTACCTGGCCCGCGCCAAGGAAGGCCAGGACAAGATCTACTACCTGACCGGCGAAACTTATGCACAGGTCAAGAACAGCCCGCACCTGGAAGTCTTCCGCAAGAAAGGCATCGAAGTGCTGCTGCTGACCGACCGCATCGACGAATGGCTGATGAGCTATCTCAACGAATTCGACGGCAAGAGTTTTGTCGACGTTGCGCGCGGTGACCTGGACCTCGGCAACCTGGATTCGGAAGAAGACAAGAAAGCTGCCGAAGAAGTCGCCAAGAGCAAGGAAGGCTTGGTCGAACGGATCAAGACTGCCCTGGGCGACGCCGTCAGCGAAGTGCGGGTTTCTCACCGCCTGACCGACTCTCCAGCGATCCTGGCCATCGGCGAACAGGACCTCGGCCTGCAAATGCGCCAGATCCTCGAAGCCAGCGGCCAGAAAGTGCCGGACTCCAAGCCGATCTTCGAATTCAACCCGGCCCACCCGCTGGTGGAGAAGCTCGACAACGAACAGAGCGAAGAGCGTTTCGGCGACCTCTCGCACATCCTGTTCGACCAGGCAGCTCTGGCGGCCGGCGACAGCCTGAAGGACCCGGCGGCGTATGTGCGCCGCCTGAACAAGCTGCTGGTTGAACTGTCAGCTTAATCAAGTGCAGGAAAAACCCGCTTCGGCGGGTTTTTTCATTTCTGATATTCAGTTAAAGAGGAGTCCGTCATGAGTCAGGTTACGGTTCGTTCGCTGGTCTATCAGATCGAAGGTCAAGACTATGAGGGCCGCCTGGCCTTCGACGTCAATCAGCAGGGCCCGCGCCCGGGTTTGCTGATGGCACCGAATTGGATGGGCGTTGGTGCGGGTGCCGAGGAGATCGCCAGATCGGTGGCCGCCAATGGCTACGTGGTGTTGATTGCCGATCTTTACGGCCAGAAGGTGCGCCCGGGCAACGCCGACGAAGCGGGCGCGGCGATGATGCCTCTCAAGAGCGACCGGGCTCTGTTGCGCAGGCGCATGCAGGCGGCGTTCGAGCAATTGCAAAGCCAGGGCGACGCGCAGGTCGACACGTCGAAACTCGCCACGTTCGGTTTCTGCTTCGGTGGTTGCTGCGCCCTGGAGCTGGCCCGTACTGGCGCACCGCTGAAAGCGACCATTTCATTTCACGGCACGCTGGATACTCCGAACCCAGCAGATGCGCAGAACATCCAGGGTTCGGTGCTGGTGATGCACGGTGCCTCGGATCCGCTGGTGCCGAAGGAGCAACTGCCGGCCTTCGTAGACGAAATGAACGCTGCCGGGGTGGATTGGCAACTGCTGAGCTACGGCGGAGCGGTGCACTCGTTCACCGACCCGCAGGCCAATGTGCCGGGCAAGATGATGTACAACGCCAAGGTCGCCGGGCGGGCGTTCAGGTCGATGCATAACTTGCTGGATGAAGTGTTCAAGGGCTGAGGTCGGGCCTGGCGCTGAGTATTGTTGGTGTCAGAGCTGGCCCCTTCGCGAGCAAGCCCGCTCCCACAGTGGATCTGCAATGCCCACAATATTGTGAGCAACTCGGTCCTTGTGGGAGCGGGCTTGCTCGCGAAGGGGCCCAGCCAGGCACCGCTGAAATCAGGGCAGCTCGATCCGCTCGCTTTCCCCCGGCACGGTCGGCCAGTCGCCAGCCGCCCAGCGCTGGCGCGCCTCATCGATCCGGGCCGGGTCGCTGGAGACGAAGTTCCAGTTCATCCGCCGCGGACCATCCAGCGGTGCGCCGCCGAACAGCACGGCATGGCAATCACTCTCGGCAAACAGCGTCATTTCCTCCCCGACCGGCAATATCACCAACGAGTGAGGCTCAACCGGCTCGCCGTCCAGCAACGCCTCGCCGCTCAACACATACAACGCCCGCTCTGCATGCTCGGTGGGAATCAGCAATGTCGTTGCGGTCTGCAGGTTCAGTTCGGCGTACAGCGTAGGAGACAGCACCGGCACCGGCGATTCCAGGCAAAAGCCTGACCCGGCGATCATACGGATGCTGACCCCCAGATTATCGCTGACGGGCAGGCTCTGTGCCGGATGATGGCTGTAGTGCCCTGGCCCCTGTTCGTGGGACTTGGGCGAGGCCAGCCAGATTTGCAACCCGTGCATGACGAAACCGCTTTGCAGCAGTGCTTCGGGCGTGCGCTCGACATGGGCGATGGCGCTGCCGGCGGTCATCCAGCTGACATCCCCAGCCTCCACCACCTGATCGGAGCCCAGGCTGTCCTTGTGCTGGAGTGTTCCCTCGAACAGGTAGGTGAGGGTGGACAGGCCGATATGGGGATGCTGGCGGATGTTCATGCCTTTGCCGGCCGGGTAGGCCGTTTGCAGCATGTGGTCGAAAAATACGAAAGGTCCGACGCTGCGACACTTGGCGGATGGCAATGGGCGAAGAATCGGCTGGCCTTCGACATCTTCAGCGCGGGGGCGAACAGTCAGGAGGGTGGTCATGGTGTCTTCCAGGGCGAACAACGGTTGCGCCAAGCATACCCCGTCGCTCCCGGCCACAGCACGCATGCCTTGAACCCGTGCGGGACGGTTGGGGTCTATGCTGCTCATGACACTCTGGAGTGTGCCCGTGCCCACGACCCGCTTGATCTTCGCTTGCCTGATGGCTGTTTCCAGTTTTTGCGCCATGGCCCGCGAATATGCCTACAGCGATGCTCACTTGCATTACGTCGATTTCTTTCAGGAAACCGCCGGGATGCCCAAGCTGCTCCAGGCGATGGCGGACAATCGTATTGAGCATGTGATGATTTCCGGCATTCCGGTGGCCAAGAAATGGCATGAGGACGAACCCAAGCGTCCTCGCTATTACGCCGGCGACGATGCGGACGCCTATTGGTACAGCGCCACTGACGTGATCGTGGCCGCTGCAGTGGGCAAATTGACCCCCGAACAACGCCAGCGTTTTCATCCTTTCCTGTCAGGGTTCAATCCCAACGACAAGAACTCCGACGCGCATATCCAGCGCATGCTCGATCTGTATCCGGGGCTGTGGCAGGGCATCGGCGAAGTATTCACGCGCCATGACGACCTGACCGCGTTGACCTCGGGCGACACTGCACGCGCCAACAACGAAGCCATGACGCGGATCTATCACCTGGCGGCGGAAAATGACCTGCCGGTAATGCTGCATTCCAACATCACGTCCAAGCGTGAGAAAAATCCGCTGTACCTGGCGGAAATTGAAGAGCCGTTACGTAATCATCCGCACACGCGCTTCATCTGGGCGCATGCCGGCACCAGCATGGAAATCCATCGTCACCAGACCCAATTGGATTTCCTGTTGCCGACCCTGACCCGAATGCTTGAATCCTACCCCAACCTCTACATCGACCTGTCCTGGAGCCTGCTCACGCCCTACTTGCTGGACGAGGCGGGCAAGCCTCGGCAGGCGTGGGTAAAGCTCGTGGAGCGCTTCCCGGAGCGCTTCATGGTGGGATCAGACGTGGTAGGGCGTTTCAACAAGCTCGGTAAGCAACTGCACAGCTTCGATCCGTTCCTGGATGCCTTGCCTGAAGATGTCGCGAAGAAGGTGGCGCGGGATAACTTTTTGGCGGTGTTGCCTCGCTCAGTAGCCCGCTAAACGGCTGTTGTGGCGAGGGAGCTTGCTCCCGCTGGGCTGCGTAGCGGCCCCGCTGCGCAGTCGAGCGGGAGCAAGCTCCCTCGCCACGGATTATCGGTGTGCACGTTTGTCATCAGCCTGTCACCCCCGCGTCATACCCTCGCGCTCATCTCAATCAAGGAGCGCACTATGCACCTCACCCGTTCAAGCGCACTGGTCGCGCTGTTGTTGACCTGTGGCCTGGCCCAGGCAGAAGTCCGTGTCGAAGGTCCGGTGGAGTATGGCGTTTTCGAAGGGACGCAAGCCGAGCTGCAGTCGGGGGAGCGGGTCCTGCGGCGCAGTAACCAACCGATCCGCCAGACCGAAAGCGTGCCGGCGAAGCTGGGCACCAAGTTCGGCATGCGTTATCAACTGGCGGGCAAGGTCGCCGATGACCAGCCGTTGACTCTGTTGTACTTCACGCCGGGCATCCGCACCCCCGATGGCGTGCGCCACGATAAATTCGAGATCATCCAGAAACTGGTGCCCGGCGCCCCTCAGGACGTCATGGCCTACGAATTCACCGAAAGCCACGAAGTGGTGCCGGGGGAATGGCGGTTCATGGTGTTCCAGGGTGACCGACTATTGGCGCAACAGCGGTTTGTTGTGCGCTGACACTCATCCCTCACAGCACAACTTGTGGGAGCGGGCTTGCTCGCGAAGGCGTACTGTCAGGCACTATCGATGTGCATGACCCACCGCATTCGCGAGCAAGCCCGCTCCCATAGGAATTGTGCGGTATAAGAAGCAGGCAAAAAAACGCCCCGAATCAGCCGGAGCGTTTTTTGTGTAGCGGCGGGGCTTACTTGCCCTGCCAGCGCTTCAGTACCAGGGTGGCGTTAGTGCCGCCGAAGCCGAAGCTGTTGCTCATCACGGTGTCGATGGTGGCGTTTTCGCGAGTCTTGGTCAGGATCGGCATGTCAGCGACAGCCGGGTCCAGCTCGTCGATGTTGGCGGAGCCAGCCATGAAGTTGCCTTCCATCATCAGCAGGCAGTAGATCGCTTCGTGAACGCCAGCGGCGCCCAGGGAGTGACCCGACAGGCTCTTGGTGGAACTGATGGCCGGGGCCTTGTCGCCGAATACCGCGCGCACGCCTTCCATTTCCTTGGCATCACCGACCGGAGTCGAGGTGCCGTGGGTGTTCAGGTAGTCGATTGGGGTGTCGACGGTGGACATGGCCATCTGCATGCAACGGATGGCACCTTCGCCGCTAGGGGCGACCATGTCGTAGCCGTCGGAAGTGGCGCCGTAGCCGACGATTTCCGCGTAGATCTTCGCGCCACGGGCGAGGGCGTGTTCCAGCTCCTCGACCACGACCATGCCGCCACCGCCGGCGATGACGAAACCGTCACGCTTGGCGTCGTAGGCGCGGGAGGCCTTTTCCGGCGTTTCGTTGTATTGGGTGGACAGGGCGCCCATGGCGTCGAACAGGAACGATTGGCTCCAATGCTCTTCTTCACCGCCTCCGGCGAAAACGATGTCCTGCTTGCCCAGCTGGATCTGCTCGACCGCGGTACCGATGCAGTGGGCACTGGTGGCGCAAGCGGAGGAGATCGAGTAGTTGACGCCCTTGATCTGGAACGGCGTGGCCAGGCAAGCCGAAACGGTGCTGCCCATGGTCCGCGTGACACGGTACGGGCCAACACGCTTGACGCCTTTCTCGCGCAGGATGTCCAGCGCTTCCATCTGGTTCAAGGTCGACGCGCCACCCGAACCGGCGATCAGGCCGGTCCGCACATTGGAAACCTGCTCGTCGGTCAGGCCGGAGTCAGCGATGGCATCCTTCATGGCCAGGTAGGCGTAAGCCGCCGCATGGCCAACGAAACGGTAGATCTTGCGATCGATCAATTCTTCGAGGGGAAGGTCAATGGAGCCGGAAACCTGGCTACGCAGACCCATTTCGGCATAGTCCGGATTGAACCGGATGCCCGGGCGACTTGCACGCAGGTTAGCGGAGACGGTCTCTTTGTCATTGCCCAGGCACGAAACGATGCCCAGACCAGTGATAACGACGCGGCGCATGCGGATAACCCTTAGAAGTTGTCAGTGGAGGTGAAAACGCCGACCCGAAGGCCTTCGGCGGTATAGATCTCGCGACCATCGACAGTGACCGAGCCATCGGCGATAGCCAGGTTCAGCTTGCCTTTGAGGACGCGCTTGATATGAATGTTATAGGTGACTTTCTTCGCGGTCGGCAGGACCTGACCAAAGAACTTCACTTCGCCCGAACCCAGGGCGCGACCGCGACCTGGCAGGCCTTGCCAGCCAAGGAAGAAACCGACCAGCTGCCACATGGCATCCAGGCCCAGGCAACCTGGCATCACCGGGTCACCTTCGAAATGGCAAGCGAAAAACCACAGGTCCGGAGTGATATCCAGCTCGGCGACCAATTCACCTTTGCCGTACTTGCCACCCTCTTCGCTGATAAGGGTGATGCGATCCACCATCAGCATGTTCGGGGCGGGCAGTTGCGCGTTACCTGGGCCGAACAGCTCACCGCGACTGCAGCGCAGCAGATCTTCCCGGGTAAAGGCGTTTTGTTTGGTCATGCGAGCTCCTCAATAGTCCCATGCGGCAGGGTGGGGCAAATCTTCCCGGCCGATCGAAGCGTTCATGCCTCGAATCGACAGCCTACTCATAGACTATTGCGTTGTAGTGAAAGTCACAGCGCACGGGAAATGAATGTACACCTGTGCACTGAAAATTTTATTCAAGCCCCGTCGAGGCTTGTTCGGGTGCCTAAGACTGCCGCACTTTCGCCTTTCACGCCAGTCGCAGATGGTCTTGAGACCTGTACTAATTTACCCAGCGCTGCAGAACCTGCTGCAGGTCAACCCTTTTGAACGGCTTGGCCAGGTAATCGTTCATGCCGGCGGCCAGGCAAGCTTCGCGGTCGCCCTGCAAGGCATTGGCGGTCAGGGCGATGATCGGTACCTCGGTGCAGCCAGGCAACTGGCGGATCTGGCGCGTGGCTTCGTAGCCATCGATGATGGGCAACCGGCAGTCCATGAGGATCGCGTCGAAGATCAGGCTTTCGGCGCTGCGTACGGCCTGGGCGCCATCGGTGGCGACGCTGACTGTGAAGCCCAGGCTGCGGAGCATGGCTTCGATCACCGTCTGGTTCACTGGGTTGTCTTCCACCAGCAGCACATTGCGGCCTGCGCCATCGCCGCTGCGGACAGGCTGTCGCGGCGCCAGGGTCGCTGGCGTCTGGCGCGACAAGGCCAGGGGAATTTCCAAAGTAAACACTGAGCCTTGGCCTTCTTCGCTCTGGGCCCGCAACGTGCCGCCCATGCGCTCGGCCAGGGTGCGGGCGATCGGCAGGCCCAGGCCGGTGCCGCCGTAGCGCCGGGAAATCGAGCTGTCGGCCTGCTGGAAGGCGTCGAACATGCGCTCCAGGCTCTCGGCCGGAATGCCAATGCCGCTGTCGCGCACAGTGCAGGTAAACCACAGCAGTTCGTGGTCCAGCGCTTGCCACTGGCATTGCACCGTGACACGGCCTTGCTCGGTGAATTTCAGCGCGTTGCCGATCAGGTTCACCAGGATCTGCCGTATTCGCGTCGGATCGCCCTGGACCTGCAAGGCTTGCATGTCGTCCGGGATCAGCAGGTCCAGGCCGAGCTTGCGCTGGGCGGCGCTGTGCTGGAACGACTGGGCGCAACTGCCCACCAATTCCGCCAGGTTGAACGGGATGTGCTCCAGTTCCAGGGCCGCGCGCTCGATGCGCGAGAAGTCGAGGATGTCGTTGATCACTTTGAGCAGGTGTTCGGTGGATTCCGAAGCCAGCGCGGTGTACTCCTGCTGCTCGTCGGTCATCCGCGTGGTTTCCAGCAGTTGCAGCATGCCCAGCACGCCGTTCATGGGCGTGCGCAATTCATGGCTCATCATCGCCAGGAAATCGGACTTGGCACTGTTGGCCTTCTCCGCTTCTTCCCGGGTCTTGATCAGTTGCGCCATGGCCTGGTGCTGTTCCCGGCTGGCTTGTTCCAGCCCGCCGGCCAGGTTGTTGATGTGCCGCGACAACGCCCCCAGTTCGGCATCGTCGACGATGGGCAGCGGGGTGCTGTAGTCACCTTGCTGGATGGCCTTGACCGCATCGCCGATGTCGCGGATCGGCCGCGACAGATTAGCGGCCAGGCGGCGTGCCACCAGGAACGTGAACAGCAAGGCGAACAGCGCCAGGATCGCCGCCTTGAAGAGGATTTCCTGTTGCCGCTGGCTGAAGGCGTCACTGGACATACCGACAACCACCCGGCCCAGGTAATCCTCTCCCGGCGCTTCGGTCGACCCGCTGTTGCCCTGCAGGAAATCATTGTTCAAGGCAATGCGCTGCAGGCGAACCGGGGCCTGGAATACTTCCACCTGTTGGGAGCGGCTGCGAGTCTGCTCGGGTTGTTCGACGTAAACCAATATCTTGTCGGTGCTGTCCTGAACTTCCAGGAAGCGCACGTGGGGTGTCGCCAAGGTCGCGGTGAGCAGGCTTTCGAGGACCTCGTTGTTACCGGAGATCACCCCGTATTCCGTGGCGGGGGCCAGTTGGTTGGCGATCAGTTGCCCGGTGTGATTGAGCTCCTGGCGCAGGTCCTGGATCCGCACGAAGGTAAAGAAGCTGATCAGCAGCACGGTCAACAGCAAGGCCGGGCCGAGGGCGATGAGCTGGGTGCGGGTATTGATGTCCCAACGGCGACGCAAGGTCATGGGCGGTGTTCTCCTTCGGCCAACGCCGCAGCGACGGATTCGGCGTCAATCGGTTCTATCCCCAGCGAGCGGGAAACCTGCTGGTTGCCCAGGACTTTGAAACGGTCCGGATACAGCGTGCGGGGCCAGGTCGCGGCAGGGCGGTCGAGCAGCTCGTCGAGGATCGCCAGCCAATCGTCCTGGTCGCTGTAGGTGCTGGCCAGGCTACCGGCCTTGACGAACGCGGCGCTGGGCCCGATCAGCGCACGCTGGCGGGCATAGCTGCTGAGCAACAGGTTTTTCACGGTCTTGGGGTTGTACAGGTCGGGGTCGTCCAGGCCCAGCAGCACATCGCTCTGACCCAGCAGGTTTTGCAGGGGGCGGCTGTCGTTGGTGTCGTTCCAGCGTTGGGTGACGATCTCCAGGCCCAGCGGCCCGGCTGCGTGCCGAATGTCCTGGAGCAAAAATTCACTGTGCCTGTCATACAGCACGCCGACCCGCCGGACTTGCGGCAGCAGAGCACGAATCAGCCGCAGTTGCCGTGCCACGGGAGGATCGCTCCACAGCAGGCTCAGGTGATCGGGCGTCGCTTCGCCCAGACGGTCCCGGGCCTGTTGACGGCTGATTCGCAATACCAGAGTGGCCGGTCCGCGGACCTCTTGCAGGCGCCAGTCGAGGCTGGGCAGGTCGAGCAGCACCAGGCGCACATTGCCAGGCAGTTTTCCCGGTGCTGGCAGGCCGGACAACGGGGTAAACCGCACCGTGTCTTCGGGGCGCAAGGCTCCGAGGGCCTGGGTGAAAGACTGTACGCCGGGACTGTCCTCGGCGCCGGTCAACAGAATCTCGGCGGACCGGGCCTCGAACGATGCCAGCCAACCGGCCAATACCAGGCATAGCACCCGCGACAGGCGGCCATGAAATGGCGTCATGCGCAGTCGGCACCGGAACATCTAGAAGGACAACTCCGCGCTGAAGTACAGGACGTGTCGGGAGTCGTAGCGGTTGTCGATGAACGTGGTGGGCTGGTTATCGAGGCGCTGCTGCAGGACGCCCGCCAGTTCCAGGTTGGCCTTGCCCAGGGGGATGCGACGGGCAAGGCGGGTGTCGACCCGTTCGAAGCGGTAGCCATTGAGGGCGTCGGCGGCGTAATAGAACACGGCGCTGTTCCAGCCCTGGCCCCAGTCCCGCAGCCAACCGGCCGAGCCACTGTTGCGGGCGGTCAGTTGCTCGTCCAGCGGGTTGCTGGCCTGGGCGTCGACATAGGCATAGGTCAGGCGCAGGCGGTCGGCCGTGGTCAGGCGCCAGTCGAGCTGGGTCTCGGTCCCGGAGAACCGGGACTGGTTGGCGTTGCTGGCTATGTACTGGTTGTTGCGCAGCGGTTCGCTGATCATGCCGGTGATCTCGTCATGGAACAGCTTCACATCGACCGTCAGGCCCAGGTCCGCAAAGTAACCGTTATAACCCAATTCCCGCGAGCGCATGTGTTCCTGCTCCAGGTTTCCCGGGCCGCGGGTCTGGACGAAATAACGGGCGCTGCGCTGGCCGAAGGCGGCGGGCTGCAGATTGGTGACCTGATAGCTCCAGTTGACGTTGTTTTCGAACATGTCCGGCGAACGCACGGCTTCGGAGTACACCGCCCGTAGCCCATGCCGCGGAGTGATCAGGTAGTTGACCGCCACCCGGGGTGTCAGCGAACTGCCGGTCAGGCGCGTGTCCTCGAACATCGCGCCGCCCTGTAACAGCCAGTGTTCGCTGGCCCGCCATTCGAGCTGGCCGAACAGCCGCCAGGTGGAGTCGTCCAGCGTGCCATTGAAGTACGTCTCGGAGTCGGCCCGGTCGTAGCGATAGTTGGCCCCGGTGACCAGGCGCAGGCTGTCGGACAGGCTCAGGGTGTCCTGGATTTCCAGGTCGTAGCGTGATTCGCGGGCGCTCTGGTCGATGTCGCCGCACAAGGTCTGCGAGGCGCCGTTGCGCCATTGGTCGAGCACCTGATTGGCGAGTGCCTGCTCCTGTGGCGTGCCGGCCGGTGCGCCGGTGCCGGTGAAACGGGTGATATTGCGCGCCAGCTTCTCGGCATAGTTGGGGTTGAGCTGCCACAGGTCGGTCAATTGCGGGCTGAAGGACACTTCGGCGTCGCAGGCACGCCAGGTCTGCTGGCGATCCCAGTGCTGGACCGAGCCTTGTACATAAAGGCTGTGGTCAGGATTCAGGTCCAGGTTCCAACGCAGCGAACCAGCGTAATCCTTGGCGATGACATCGGAGTTATCCCCAGCGGCGGTAATGCCGGCAAACACCGGGCGGTAGGTATAGGGCCGCTGGTTGGTCCCATCCTTGGCATTCAATTGCCAATCGATGCTTTGCTGCTCGTCCAGGGTCTGGCTGACCGACAGATTGAAGCGGTTCAGGCGCCGACTGTCGCGGTAGTCGGCACCGTTGCGGTCACTGTCAAAGCCATCATCTTCCTGCCCGGACAGCGAAAGCCGCAGGTCGCCACCGTCCCAGCCGGTGCCTTGGCTGGCGTACCAGTCGCTGATGCCACGCTGGCCCCGGGTGATTTTCAATCGGGTGCCGTGGCTGTCGGCGGGGGCGCGGGTGATGATGTTGACCACCGCCATCAGCGCGTTGGCGCCGTAGCTGACCGTGTTGGGGCCACGGAAGACTTCGATGCGGTCGATGTCCTCCATGGCCACCGGAATATCGCTCCAGTCCACCGTGGCCAGGCCGGCGCGGTACACCGAGCGGCCATCGATCAACACCTGCATGCGTCGCGCTTCGCTGGCGTTGGTGCCGTGGTAGTTCACGGCCGCCTGGTTGCCGCTGATATTGCCGACCATCATGCCCGGCACCAGGCGCAGCAATTCGCTGATGTCCCGCGCGCCGCTGGCCTTGATCAACTCGCTGTCCAGCACCGTCATGCTGCCTGGCACCGCCGCTGGCGATTGCTTCAGGCGCGTCGCCGTCAGCACTTGGGGCAGGGGTTGGCTGTCCACGAACAGGTCGTCGCCCAGCACTGGCGGGCTGATGACCAGCGCCAGTAGCAATGACGAACCTGAACGGGAAGGGCCAAGAAACACGGCACAGCCTTTGATAACGAAAGAATGGCCGGCATGTTAACTGAGCTGAACGACTTTTCCATTCACGTTGACAGCATTTTCCTAGGAATTGATGGTCAGCTTCCTACAGCGAGCGGTAATTGTTGCCGGGGCTGGTCGCGATCCGGCCGCTCCGTATAATGCCCCGCATTGCCACTTGGTATGGATGAACGGATTGCATATGACTGAACAGCGCTCGATTGCGGTCCTGGGAGGCGGGAGTTTCGGTACAGCCGTGGCTAACCTGCTGGCCGAGAATGGTCACCCGGTGCGCCAATGGATGCGTGACCCCGAGCAGGCCGAGGCCATCCGGGTCAATCGCGAGAACCCGCGTTACCTCAAAGGCATCAAGATCCGCCCGGAAGTGGAGCCGGTCACCGACTTGCAGGCAACACTGCAGGACTGCGATCTGTTTTTCGTCGCCTTGCCGTCCAGTGCCTTGCGCGCGGTCCTGGCCCCTCATGCCGATCGCTTGAGCGGCAAGTTGCTGGTGAGCCTGACCAAGGGCATCGAGGCGCAGACGTTCAAGCTGATGAGCGAGATCCTGGAGGAAATCGCGCCCAAGGCTCGCATCGGTGTGATTTCCGGCCCGAACCTGGCGCGGGAAATCGCCGAGCACGCCTTGACCGCCACTGTGGTCGCCAGTGAAGACGAAGAACTCTGCCAACGGGTCCAGGCCGCGCTCCATGGCCGCACCTTCCGGGTCTATGCCAGTGCCGATCGTTTCGGCGTGGAGCTGGGCGGGGCGCTGAAAAATGTCTATGCGATCATCGCCGGCATGGCGGTTGCGCTGGGCATGGGGGAGAACACCAAGAGCATGCTGATCACCCGGGCGCTGGCGGAAATGACCCGTTTTGCCGTCAACCAGGGCGCCAACCCGATGACTTTCCTGGGCTTGGCTGGGGTCGGGGACCTGATCGTCACCTGTTCCTCGCCCAAGAGCCGCAACTACCAGGTCGGGTTCGCCCTCGGCCAGGGCCTGAGCCTTGACGAGGCCGTGTCGCGCCTGGGCGAAGTGGCGGAAGGGGTGAGCACCCTCAAGGTGCTCAAGGCCAAGTCCCAGGAAACCGGGGTCTATATGCCGCTGGTCGCCGGCCTGCATGCGATCCTCTTCGAAGGGCGCACGCTGGAACAGGTGATCGAACTGTTGATGCGCGCGGAGCCGAAGACCGACGTCGATTTCATTTCCACCAGCGGCTTCAACTGAGCCGCGATTGATCGCAAGCAGGAGCGAACCATGAACGATCCGAAAGGGCAGCCCCAATACGAATCCATCCTGCTGCGTGTGCTGTGGATGGTGATTTATCTGCTGGTCTGGCAGGTGGCGCAGTTCATCCTCGGCGCCGTGGTGCTGGTGCAACTGATCTATCGGCTGATCTACGGCGCGCCGAGCGCCAGCCTGATGAATTTCGGCGACAGCCTGAGCCAGTTCCTGGCGCAGATCGGTCGTTTTGGCACCTTCCACAGCGACCAGAAGCCTTGGCCATTCGCCGACTGGCCGACCCCGCGCACACCGGAGGGCGAAGCGCCGCACGCAGTAGCACCTGCTGCGCATCCCGTTCGGGATGAAGAGCCGAAGCTATGAAGCTCTGGGTATTGCGTCACGGTGAAGCCGAGCCTTACGGCGCCCGTCCCGATCCCGAACGGGCCCTGACCGCCCACGGGCGCGAAGAAGTGTTGCGCAGTGCCGCGCACTTGATTGGCCAGCCTCTGACTGCCATTTACGCCAGCCCCTACCTGCGGGCGCAGCAGACTGCACACCTGGTGCGCGAAGCGCTGGGGTTCGAGCCGGCGTTACAAACGGTCGATTGGCTCACACCAGAAACCCGACCGCAAAAAGTCCTCGAACAGCTGGAGGATGAGGGCGACGTGCTGCTGGTCAGCCACAATCCCCTGGTGGGCACCTTGCTGGGCTTTGTGCAACACGGTCATTTGCAACAACCTGAGCAAGTGCACACTGCTGGCCTCGCCGAGCTGGAAGGCGACCTGCCGCTGGCGGGGGCAATGCAGCTCAAGGCTATCAGGCACCCTTGAAGGGTGGCCGCTGAATAACAATCAAAAGGGAACACAACGATGAGTCTGTGGCGCACCACCCCCAACATCGAGCAACTGAACGCGGCGGGCAAGAACACTATCAGCGAAGTGCTGGATATTCGTTTCGAATCTTTCGACGATGAGTCCCTGACTGCCAGCATGGTGGTTGATCACCGTACCCACCAACCGTTCGGCCTGCTGCATGGTGGGGCGTCGGTGGTGCTGGCCGAAACCGTCGGGTCGATGGCCGCCTATCTCTGTGTGGATACCAGCAGATTCTATTGCGTGGGCCTGGAAATCAATGCGAACCATCTGCGTGGCGTACGCAGCGGCCGGGTGACGGCCACGGCGCGGGTCGTTCACCTGGGCCGCACGACCCAGGTCTGGGACATCCGCCTGACCAACGACGACGGCAAGGTCAATTGCGTATCGCGCCTGACCATGGCCGTGGTGCCCTTGGGTGAGCAGCCGCCGGCGCGTTGAAAGCCGATTTGCGCCTGGCCGGCTGTTGTGGCGAGGGAGCTTGCTCCCGCTGGGTCGCGAAGCGGCCCCAAACCCACCGGCTCGATCAGCCTGGCGCACCGAGTTGCCCGATCTTGGGCCTGCTGCGCAGGCCAGCGGGAGCAAGCTCCCTCGCCACGGGTGTTCGAACACAAAATCCCGGGGTGAGCGGGGCGCAGCCCCATAGCCCAAGCCCGACTGTCATCATTCCTGGCAGTTACGGTCATTGCCGCGCCGCCGGGCAGTGCGCAGAATCGAGCCCAGTTACCCCAATGGATCGGCCGTCATGTCGCAACAGGTATTTTTCGCTCACGCCAATGGCTTCCCCTCGGCCACCTACGGCAAGCTGTTCGCCGCGCTGGCGCCGCAGTACGCGGTCGCGCACCTGGAGTTGCACGGTCACGACCCGCGTTTTCCGGTGGACGATAACTGGAACAATTTGGTGGACGAGCTCATCCATCACCTGGAACAGCAGCCGGAACCGGTGTGGGGCGTCGGCCACTCCCTGGGCGGTGTGCTCCATCTGCACGCGGCGTTGCGTTGCCCGCAGTTGTACCGGGGCGTGGTCATGCTCGACTCGCCGGTGCTGACCCGGGCCGACCGATGGGTGATCCTGGCCGCCAAGCGCCTGGGGTTCATCGATCGCCTCACCCCGGCCGGTCGAACGCTGGGACGGCGCGAAGAGTTTGCCGACCTGGCGTCGGCCCGGCAGTACTTCGCCGGCAAGACCCTGTTTCGCGGCTTTGACCCGGAATGCTTTGACGCCTACCTGCAACATGGTCTGCAGCAAGTCGGCGACCGCTTGCGGCTGCGTTTCGACCCGGCCACGGAAATCAGTATTTACCGTGGCGTGCCGCACACCAGCCCTGGCCGCGCCCGCAAGCTCCAGGTGCCCCTGGCGGTGGTGCGTGGCCGGCAGAGCCGCGTGGTGATGCGCCATCACACCCGTTCGGTAGGGCGCATGCCCCATGGCGAATCCTTGAGCATGCCGGGCGGCCACATGTTTCCCCTCGAACGTCCGCAAGACACGGCCAACCTGCTCAAGGACCTGTTCCAGCGCTGGGAAGAGCGCAGCGCATGAGCGTGGTCGAGGAAGTCCGCCTGAGCCTGCCTCACATCGAGTTGGCAGCCCACCTGTTCGGCCCGGAAGATGGGCGGCCGGTGATCGCCTTGCATGGTTGGCTGGACAACGCCAACAGCTTCGCCCGGCTGGCCCCTCGGCTGGAGGGGCTGCGGGTGATCGCCCTGGACATGGCCGGGCATGGGCATTCCGGGCATCGGCCGCCCGGTGCCGGCTATGCCCTGTGGGACTATGCCCATGATGTGTTGCAGGTTGCCGACCAACTGGGCCTGAAGCGTTTCGCCCTGTTGGGCCATTCCATGGGCGCCATCGTCTCGCTGGTGCTGGCCGGTTCCTTGCCGGAACGGGTGACGCACCTGGGCTTGATCGATGGAGTGATTCCTCCTACAGCCAAAGGCGATAACGCCGCCGAACGCATGGGCATGGCCCTGCAAGCGCAGTTGGATCTGCAACATAAACGCAAACCGGTCTATAAAACCCTCGACCGGGCCATCGAAGCGCGTATGAAAGGATTGGTGGCGGTCAGTCGCGAGGCCGCCGAGCTGCTGGCCCAGCGCGGCCTGATGCCGGTGCCCGGCGGCTACACCTGGCGCACCGACAACCGCCTGACCTTGCCGTCGCCCCTGCGCCTGACCGATGAGCAGGCCATGGCGTTCGTGGCGCGGGTCGGTTGCCCTGCGCACCTGGTGGTGGCGGCTGACGGCATGCTTGCCAAGCACCCCGAGCTGCTGGAGCGTCTACCCTTCAGTCATGAACAGTTGCCCGGCGGCCATCATTTGCACCTGAACGACGAATTCGGTGCCACGCTTGTAGCAGACTGTTTCAATCGGTTCTTCGCCGTTTCTTGACTTGCGCCGGGCAACTGTCGAGGCTGGGCGGGTTGAAAGGGAGACAACCATGACAGACCTCTGTTTAGCAGCCTCGCGGTGCCTCGAAGACGCCCGTTCCTTCCAAGCGTCCCAGGCCAAGCCGATCCAATGAAATTATTCGTTCACTCACTCATCCTGCTGGCGCTGGCATGCTTCGGCCCGGTGTCGTTCGCCGCCGATGTGCCCGGCAGCCAGGACCTGGCGCGCGTGCCCCGCATGCCCGACGCGCAGATCGTCGACTATCGGCAAACCAGTGACCTGGAGCGCATCTATCCCATGGGCTCGATCCGCAAGATCAGCGGCCAGCTGCGCTTCGATGGCCAGGTGGACGCCCGTGGCAACCTCACCTCGGTCACCTATGAGCTGCCCCCGGAGCACGCCGCTACCGAGGCCTTCACCACGGCCCGCGAAGCCTTGCAGAAGCAAGGTGCCGAGCTGCTGTTCTGGTGCCAGGCCCGTGACTGCGGCGAAAGCAGCCTGTGGGCCAACGACGTATTCGGCAATGCCAAGCTCTACGGCGCCGATAACGGCCAGGCCTACCTGCTGCTGCGCCTGGCGCCGCCGGCGGACAACACGCTGATCGCGCTGTACGGCATCACCCGCGGCAATCGCAAGGCCTACCTGCATGTCGAACAGTTCGAGGCGGGCGCACCGCTCGGGGACTTGTTGCCGACTTCGGCAACCTTGTTGCGCCAGCTCAAGGACACCGGGGCCCTGGACTTGCCGCGCCTTGTTGCAGAGCCGGACGATACCTGGCTGCGCCTGTTGTCCCGGGCGCTGAACCTGGATACGGGCCTGCGGGTCAGTATCGCCGGTCCCCGAGCCGAAGACTGGCTCCAGGCGCTGGCAGGCCAGGGCGTCCGGGCGGCGCGCATGGAAGTCGCCAGCGGCGCTGCGACGGGCCTGCACCTGGAGTTGCTGCGCTAAGCTTTTCCGAGGCGATGGGGCTTACGCCGTCGCCCCGGTCCTGTTCATTTTTTCGAGACCCTACATGCTCAATAACGATCGGCTGTTGGTGCAGATCCTGCTCCTGGTGTTGTTCGGCGCAAGCCTTTGGGTGATGGCGCCGTTCTGGTCGGCGCTGTTCTGGGGCGCGGTGCTGGCGTTCGCCAGTTGGCCGCTGATGCGCCTGCTGACCCGTTGGGTCAACGGTCGCGAATCCCTGGCGGCGGCCTTGCTGACGGTGGGCTGGATGTTGCTGGTGGCGGTGCCGCTGGTGTGGCTGGGATTCAACCTGGCGGACCATGTGCGTGATGCCACGGCTTTCATCAAGGATGCGCAAGTCGATGGCCTGCCCGAAGCACCGACCTGGCTGGGCGGCATCCCCTTGGTGGGCGAGCGCTTGGTAGGCATCTGGAACAGCATCGACCAACAGGGTGCCGCCATGATGGTGTCTGCCAGGCCTTACCTGGGCCAAGTCGGCAACTGGTTGCTGGCCCGCAGTGCGCAGATCGGCGGCGGCATTCTCGAACTGACCCTGAGCATCGTGTTCGTGTTCTTTTTCTATCGCGATGGGCCGCGCCTGGCGGTGTTTGTCCATGGGCTGCTGGAACGACTGATCGGCGACCGTGCCGGCTATTACATCGAACTGGTGGCCGGTACGGTGCAACGGGTGGTCAACGGCGTGATCGGCACTGCAGCGGCGCAGGCCGTGCTGGCTCTGATCGGCTTCCTGATCGCCGGTGTGCCGGGCGCGCTGGTATTGGGTATCGTCACTTTCCTGCTGAGCCTGATCCCGATGGGGCCGCCCCTGGTCTGGATTCCCGCCACGGCCTGGCTGGCGTGGAAGGGTGAATACGGGATGGCGGTGTTCCTTGGCATTTGGGGCACGTTCATCATCAGCGGCGTGGACAACGTGCTCAAGCCATATCTGATCAGCCGTGGCGGAAACCTGCCATTGGTCATCGTGTTATTGGGTGTGTTCGGCGGATTGATCGCCTTCGGCTTCATCGGCCTGTTCATCGGCCCGACCTTGCTGGCGGTGGCGTACAGCCTGCTGACGGACTGGAGCAAGAGCCAGGCGCGGTAACCTTGCTCATCCGGGTAAGCCTGGCTTCAAAGGGCCAGGCTTACCGGTGAATCAGGTCGCTACGTTGAGGTGTTTGCCCACGGTGGCCACGTTATCCAGCGAATATTGCCGGCTGAGGTTGGCGATCATTTTGCCCAGTGCTTCACTGACATTGGCCTGGTCGGTGGCGCTGTCGGTGCTGCGGTCGGCCTGCAAGGCGCTGGTCAATTCGCTGGCGTTGATGCTGCCATCGCCATCAGTGTCGAGCTGGCTGAACAGCTCTCCACCGGAGGCCTGTTGTGCGGGTGGCGGCGGTGGGGCGAGGCTGGCGGCGAGTTCGTCGAGACTGACGGTGCCGTCTTCATTCGTGTCCAGGGCCGAGAACACTTGCTGGCTATTGGTACTCGTCCCGGTGCCGGCCAGCCCGTTGCTCAGTTCATCGCTGCTGACCACGCCGTCACCGTCGGTGTCCAGGGCGCTGAGCAAGGCGTCGGCCAGCTCGGTATCCGGCGCCTGGTCCCGTGGAGGTGGAGGCGGCGGGGCCATCGCAGCTATTTCCTCGCTGCTGAGGTCACCGCTGCCATCGCTGTCCAAGTCATCGAAGTTCTTGCTCAAGCTGACCAGGATGCCGTCGTCGCTCTTCTGTGACAGGGCAGTGTCCAGCTCGTCCTGATCGACCGAACCGTTGTCGTTGCTGTCGAGCTTGCTGAGCAACTCTTTCTGGAATTGCTGGCTGCGGGCACTGTTGGTCGTGGTACTGCTGGTGCTGGTGTAGGTCGAGTAACTGCTGACGCTACCGATCATGGGCGCTCTCCTTGGGCTGGAATAGCCGGTGGGTGCACCGGCTCATGCAGCCTCAGTGGGGCAGTTGTCGGGGGTGTGTGGAGTTTGTACCGAGAGCTTTACACAGTGGCGTGGGAGCGGGCTTGCTCGCGAATGCGGTGCATCAATCGATACATGGCTGGATGACACACCGCATTCGCGAGCAAGCCCGCTCCCACAGGTGAAGTCTGGGATGCCTAAAGGCGAGGCAAGCTGATCACCGCCGTCAACCCGCCGCCCGGCGTCTCTTCCAGGCTCAATTGCCCGCCCAGGCGCTGGGCGGCTTCGCGGGCGATGGTCATGCCCAGGCCGACGCCGCCGGAGTTGCGGTTGCGTGAGCCCTCCAGACGAAAGAACGGCTCGAACACGGCTTCACGCTTGTCCGCTGAGATGCCGGGACCGTGGTCGATGACCCGGATCAGTACCTGATGACGTTGGTCTTCGAGGGTGATCAAGGCGTGGCCGGCATAGCGCAGGGCGTTGTCCATGAGGTTATTGATGCACGAGCGCAGCGCCATCGGTTGCACCTGCAACGGGGCACAGGAACCGCTGGTTTGCACGTCGGCGCCCTGGTCCTGGGCGTTTTCGCTCAGCGATTCCACCAAGGCTTGCACGTCCATCCATTGCAGTGCTTCGCTGGTGCGTTGTTCGTGCAGGTAGGTCAGCGTGGCATCGAGCATGTCGATCATATCGTCCAGGTCCTGGCACATCTGGCCTTGCAACTTGAGATCATCGATCTGCTCCAGGCGCAGCTTGAGCCGCGAGAGTGGGGTGCGCAGGTCGTGGGACACCGCGCCGAGCATGCGTGAGCGTTGCTGCACCTGCTCGCGAATCCGCCGTTGCATCAGGTTGAACGTGTGGGCGGCCTGTCGCGCCTCCCGAGGACCGTCTTCATCCAGTGGTGGGCTGTCGAGGTTTTCACTCAGGCGCTCTGCGGCGTCGCTCAGGCGCTGGATCGGTCGGGTCAGCAGTTTGGCGCCGTACCAGGCGCCGACGATCAGGAACACGAACTGAAACGTCAGCGGCACCACCGGACCGCCGAACCAGGGGCGCGGAGGGCGGTTGGGGGGCGGGCCAAAGGGCGGCGGGCCTTCGTTGTTACGCGAAAACTCAGGCGGCGGCCCGGGCAGTGGCGGCCTGTCGTAATGGAAAAACCAGGCAAAGGCCAGCAGATGCGCCAGGACGATAGCCAGCAGCAGCACGCCAAACAGGCGGCCGAACAGGGAGTCGAGGCGCAACCGCATCAGCCGATGTCCCGAGCGTCGAACAAGTAGCCCTCACCGCGTACGGTCTTGATCAGTTGCGGGGCCTTGGGATCGTCGCCCAGCTTCTGGCGCAGGCGCGAGACCAGCAGATCGATGCTGCGGTCGAACGCCTCGATGGAACGGCCGCGGGCGGCGTCCAGCAGTTGCTCGCGGCTGAGCACTCGGCGCGGTCGTTCGATGAACACCCACAACAGGCGAAATTCAGCGTTGGACAGCGGCACCACCAGCCCATCGGCAGAGATCAACTGGCGCAGGACGCTGTTGAGCCGCCAGTTATCGAAGCGGATATTGGCGCGTTGCTCGGTGCGGTCGTCGCGCACTCGGCGCAGGATGGTCTGGATGCGCGCGACCAGTTCCCTGGGTTCGAAAGGCTTGGCCATGTAATCGTCGGCGCCCAGTTCCAGGCCGATGATGCGATCGGTGGGTTCGCACCGGGCGGTGAGCATCAGGATCGGGATGTCCGATTCGCTGCGCAACCAGCGGCACAATTGCAAGCCATCCTCACCGGGCAGCATCAGGTCGAGCACCACCACGTCGAAACGCTCGGCCTGCATCGCCTGGCGCATCGCGGCGCCATCGGTCACGCCGCTGGCGCGGATGCTGAAACGGGCCAGGTAGTCGATCAGCAGTTCGCGGATCGGCACATCGTCGTCGACAATCAGCGCACGGGTGTTCCAGCGTTTGTCATCGTCGAGCGTTTTTTGGTTGTCAGAGAGTGCAACGGGGGTGTTCTGCATGGATGCATCATCTGCCAGGTGGGCTGCCAACCGCAAAGAAGGCGGCAAGATTGGGGCTTCAGCATAGGCTTGGCACCGCGAGGCGTGAAGCGCTGAAGACGGATAGGGGCGAGGGACGGTAGCGGGTCGGCGTGTTGCGCGCATGTCAGGAATGTATCGGCTTCGACACAAAGGCCGGTATCGTCCATGCTGCAAGGTGACCGATGAGATTTACCGATCATCGGGTCCCGCACCGGCGCTGGTTCCGCTACAATGCGCGCCGATTTCGACCTGCCTGAGAGCCCGCTCATGTCCGCCTGCCAGACGCCCATCATCGTCGCCCTGGATTTCCCTACCCGTGACGCCGCCCTGAAGCTGGCCGACCAGTTGGACCCCAAGCTCTGCCGGGTCAAAGTCGGCAAGGAACTGTTCACCAGTTGTGCTTCTGAGATCGTGGGTACCCTGCGTGACAAGGGGTTCGAGGTGTTCCTGGACCTGAAATTCCATGACATCCCCAACACCACCGCCATGGCCGTCAAGGCTGCCGCGGAGATGGGCGTGTGGATGGTCAATGTGCATTGCTCCGGCGGCCTGCGCATGATGGCGGCCTGCCGTGAAGTGCTGGACCAGCGCAGTGGCCCACAACCCTTGCTGATCGGCGTGACCGTGCTGACCAGCATGGAGCGCGAGGACCTGGCCGGGATCGGCCTGGACATCGAGCCCCAGGAGCAAGTGTTGCGCCTGGCTGCGCTGGCACAAAAAGCCGGCCTGGATGGTCTGGTGTGCTCGGCCCTGGAGGCCAGCGCTCTGAAAGCGGCGCACCCGTCGTTGCAACTGGTGACCCCGGGGATTCGTCCGACGGGCAGCGCCCAGGACGACCAGCGGCGCATCCTGACCCCACGCCAGGCATTGGACGCCGGCTCCGATTACCTGGTGATCGGCCGTCCGATCAGCCAGGCGGCGGATCCCGCCAAGGCGCTGGCGGCCGTGGTAGCCGAACTGGCCTGACCTAACCCCGCAGTACTTATGTGGGAGCGGGCTTGCTCGCGAAGGCAGAGTGTCATGCGCCATTTATGCCGGCTGACACTCCGCCTTCGCGAGCAAGCCCGCTCCCACAGGTATTTTGTGACTAGACCTTAAGTACGAGCTTCCCGAAGTTTTCCCCGCTGAACAACTTGGTCAACGTCTCGGGGAACGTCTCCAGCCCTTCGACGATGTCTTCCTTGCTCTTGAGTTGTCCCTTGGCCATCCAACCGGCCATTTCCTGCCCGGCGGCGGCGAATTGCGCGGCATAATCCATCACTACAAAGCCCTCCATGCGCGCCCGGTTGACCAGCAGCGACAGGTAGTTGGCGGGGCCTTTCACCGCTTCCTTGTTGTTGTACTGGCTGATAGCGCCGCAAATCACCACGCGGGCCTTGAGGTTCAAGCGGCTGAGCACAGCGTCCAGGATATCGCCGCCAACGTTATCGAAATACACATCGACGCCTTTGGGGCATTCGCGCTTGAGGCCGGCATGAACGTCTTCGTTCTTGTAGTCGATGGCGCCGTCGAAGCCCAGTTCATCGATCAGGAACCGGCATTTATCGGCGCCACCGGCGATGCCTATCACGCGACAGCCTTTGATCTTGGCAATTTGCCCGGCGATGCTGCCCACCGCACCCGCAGCGCCGGACAGCACCACAGTCTCGCCAGCCTTGGGCGCGCCCACGTCCAGTAACGCGAAGTAGGCGGTCATGCCCGTCATGCCCAGGGCTGACAGGTAACGCGGCAGTGGTGCCAGTTTCGGATCGACCTTGTAGAAACCTCTTGGCTCGCCAAGGAAATAATCCTGCACGCCCAGCGCGCCGTTGACGTAGTCCCCTACCGCAAACCCAGGGTTGTTCGAGGCAATCACCTGGCCGACACCCAATGCCCGCATCACCTCACCGATGCCCACCGGCGCAATGTAGGACTTGCCTTCGTTCATCCAGCCACGCATGGCCGGATCCAGGGATAGATATTCGTTCTTCACCAGGATCTGACCGGCTGCCGGTTCGCCGACCGGTACTTGTTGATAAGTGAAAGTCTCGCGTGTCGCGGCGCCCACCGGGCGTTTGGCGAGCAGGAACTGGCGATTGGTCTGGGCAGTCATGGCTGGCACTCAATATGAATGAAGCCTTGTTGATAGACCTTCGAGGCGTTGGCCGCAAGGTTTGCGACCTCGGCGAATGCAGCTCGATCCAACACGGTGATAGTGCCGCCGGCCTCGTTATCACTGGCACCCATGGGGATGTAACCGGCATCTGGATAGTGCTGCCTTGCCACACCGGGCTGTGGCTACACTGGCGCGACCCCGCATTCTTCGAGGAATTGACAATGAGCATGACGTTTTCCGGACAGGTCGCCGTGGTAACTGGCGCCGCTGCGGGCATTGGCCGCGCCACCGCACAGGCGTTCGCGGCAGAAGGCCTGAAGGTGGTGGTGGCCGACCTGGACGTGGCGGGCGGCGAGGGCACGGTGCAGTCGATACGCGAAGCGGGCGGCGAGGCCGTGTTCGTGCGCTGCAACGTGACGTTGGAGGACGACGTGCAGAACCTGATGAGCGAAGTGATCAAAGCCTATGGTCGTCTGGACTATGCCTTCAACAATGCCGGGATCGAGATCGAGAAGGGCAAGTTGGCCGACGGGACTGTCGATGAGTTTGACGCGATCATGGGCGTCAACGTGAAAGGCGTCTGGCTGTGCATGAAATATCAACTGCCATTACTACTCGCCCAAGGCGGCGGAGCCATCGTCAATACCGCTTCGGTGGCCGGCCTGGGGGCAGCGCCGAAGATGAGCATTTATGCGGCCTCCAAGCATGCTGTGATAGGCCTGACCAAATCGGCGGCCATCGAATATGCCAAAAAGAAGATCCGCGTGAATGCGGTTTGCCCGGCCGTGATCGACACCGACATGTTCCGTCGCGCTTATGAGGCGGACCCGAAGAAAGGCGATTTCGCCAACGCCATGCACCCGGTGGGGCGTATCGGCAAGGTCGAGGAAATCGCCAGCGCGGTCTTGTACCTGTGCAGCGATGGCGCGGCTTTCACCACGGGGCATTCCCTGGCGGTAGACGGCGGTGTCACGGCGTTCTGACGGATGCGTCCCTTCCATCCGTAGGACAAGGCCCGCACTGGTTGCGGGCTTTTTCTTGAGCGCTCAAAAAATACTCGACGCGGCCCGTCAATGTGTTTCAAAGGGTGAGAAACGACGGTTTTGGCGATGTTCTCGTACATCGTCCGAGCGCCGCCTGTGCTTAACTGTTTCCGGAAATAAAACAAATGCTTAGGAGCTTGGTTACTCATGGAGTTGAGAATCGACCGACAGGCCCTGGTGCCTGTCGTGCAGCAAATTGTCGACGCACTGACCGGATGGATCCGACAGGATGCGGTACAACCGGGGACTCGCTTGCCCTCCGTGCGCCAATTGGCGCGACAGAATCTGCTCAGCCAATCGAGCGTCAATGAAGCCTGTGAACGCCTGGTTGCTCAAGGATTGTTGGCATCCCGCCACGGCTCGAGCTTTTTTGTCGCGCCGCCGTCTTCGTCCGCCCCCGGGCCCATCGGCAACAGCCAACCGCTGGATCCGCTCGCCGGGGGCTGCGTGGCGGACAGCTCGCACTGGGAGCTGCCGTTGGGCGCCGGCGGGTTGCCCGAGAGCTGGCGTGAAAGTGATGACCTGGGGTACGCGATTCGCCAGGTCACCCGCACCGATATGGCGGGGCTGTTCAATTACAGCACGCCGCTGGGGTTGCCCGCCCTGCGTGAGCAACTGTCCAGGCGCATGAAGCAATTCAATATCGAAGCCGACGAAAACCTGATCCTGACCACCACCGGGGCGACCCACGGGCTGGACCTGATCGTGCGCACACTGCTGCAGCCGGGCAGCTGCGTTGTGGTGGAGAGCCCCGGTTATTCGAAGCTGTTCGACCTGCTCAGGTTGCACAGGATCCAGATGGTCGAGCTGCCCAGGACCCCGCGCGGCCCGGACATCGATGCCCTGCAGGGCCTGTTGGCGACGCACCGGCCCAGTGCCCTGTTCATCAACAGTGCCTGCCACAATCCGACCGGCAGCAGCCTGGGCCCGACCGTGGCCCAGCGGCTGCTGCAACTGACCCGGCAATACGCCGTGCTGGTGATCGAAGACGACGTCTATGCCGACTTTCAGAATTCCACACGCACGCGGCTGGCAGCGCTGGACGCCGATGTGGTCTATGTGGGCAGCTTTTCCAAGACCCTGAGCAGCTCGTTGCGCGTGGGTTTTGTAGTGGCCGGGCCCTCGGTGATTGCGCGCCTGAGCGAGGTAAAGGCGATTACCAGCTTGGGCGGGTCGCGGTTCGGTGAGTCGGTACTGGCCAATCTTCTGGCCAATGGGGCTTATCGAAAACTGGTCCAGCGCCAGCGACAACGTCTGGGCACCGACAGGGCGGTGGTGCTGCAGGTATTGGAGGACGCCGATTGGGAGGTGTTCGGTAAACCAGCCGGTGGTCTTTTTATTTGGGCACGTGCGCCCTTGTCTGACTACGCTGGGTTGGAACGCTTGGCCAAGCGGTTCGGCGTAATGCTGTCATCGCGCACGGCATTCAGCCCCTCGGGGGCCGACACTGACTGGCTGCGGATCAACGTCGCCTATGCCCGCGATCCCAGGGCCATGGCATTTTTCCGGGCCGTGGCGTTGGATCGACCTCAAGTGTTCTGAAAACGACGCAGCTGTAGCTTTTTGCCATTATTCCGACGCCAGCATCTTGTGTTGCAGGGCGTCTCGTTGCGAATCTGCAATCAACACACACTGGCAGAGGACTGAGCGCAATGATTTCGGCCGTGCAAGCACGTTTTGCCAACTTGGGTATGGCAAAGAAACTGGGCATCGGGTTTGTCCTGGTGCTGCTGCTCACCGCAGTGGTTGCGGCCATCGGCGTCTGGTCCCTGCAGGCCATCAGCAATCGCTTCGAGGGGCTGAAGCAGATGTCTTCCCTCAATAGCGGCTTGCTCAAGGTCCGTCTGCTAGAGCAGGAGTACGCCTTGCGCTCTGACGCCAAGACGGCCGATGCCTTGCGTCAGGGAGTCGATGGGCTGGTGGCCCTGGCGAATGAACTCAAGCTCCAATCGGCCGCCAACGTGCCGGTGATGGACGATGTGGAGCAAGCCCTGGCGGCTTATCGCAAGGCATTCGACGAGTTTGTCGGCCTGAGCCAGAGCAAGGACCTGGCGCTGGAAATGGCCAGTTGGTCGGTGTCCAGTGTCGCCAATAACCTGGACGTGTTGCAGGCGGGGTTGGCGGATGATGGCGCTTATACCCTCAAGGACTCGGAAGGCAAGGAGGGCGCCGAATTCATCGAGCAGGCCAACCAGGTCAGCGAAGTATCGCGGCTGATGCTGCAAGCCATGAACGAAGCGCGGGTGCGGCTGGACCAAAGCCGCAAGGGCAGTGATGACGGGGCCAGGCAAGGCAGCATCGAGCAGGCTGAGCAAGCCATGAAGCAGGCCGAGGCGCTCAAGGGCACCGTCAAGGACCCGGGTTACCAGACCGTGCTCAACGAAGTGGCCGGGCACATTAGCGGGTTCAATGAACAACTGGCCGAATACACCGGCCTGCTGGCCAAGGAAAAAGTCGTCTACCAGCAATTACATGAACGCGCCGCCCAGGTTGTCGAGCGGGTTGACCAGGCCTACGGCGCCGAAGATGGTGCGATGCGGGCCGAGCTGAAGAAAAACGCGCTGCTGATCATCGCTTCGTCAGCCCTGGCGCTGCTGGTCGGGTTGATCGCGGCGTGGGTGATTACCCGGTTGATCGTGGCGCCGCTGCGCAGCGTCATTCGCGTCGCCCAGCAGATTGCCTCGGGTGACCTGAGCGCCACGGTCGAAGTGACACGCCGGGATGAGATCGGCCAGTTGATGCTGGCCATGCAACAGATGGGCGCTGGGTTGAGTGGTATTGTCAGCGGTTTGCAGGCAGGTATCGAACAGTTGGCCAACTCCGCGCAATCGCTGTCAGCGGTGACCGAGCAGACCAACCTGGAAGTCAGCAGCCAAAAAGAGGAAACCGAGCAGGTCGCCACGGCCATGAACCAGATGACTGCCACGGTTCACGATGTGGCCCGCAACGCCGAAGAAGCGGCGCAAGCGGCCCAGACGGCCGATGACAAAGTCGAAAGCGGTCAGCAGGTGGTTCGCCAGAGCATGGCGCGTATCGAGCAATTGGCCGACTCGGCCACTTCCGCCAGCTCCAGCATCGAAAGCCTCAGCGCCGAAATCCAGAACATCGGCACAGTGTTGAGTGTGATCAAGAGCGTGGCCGAACAAACCAATCTACTGGCGCTCAATGCCGCCATTGAAGCGGCCCGGGCCGGGGAACAGGGCCGGGGCTTTGCCGTTGTGGCCGATGAAGTACGTGCCCTGGCCCGGCGCACGCAACAATCCACCGAGGAAATCGAGCGACTGGTCAGCGCTTTGCGCTCAGCGGCCCAGGCGTCCGTGCAGCAAATCCAGAGCAGTGGCGAACTGGTGAAGATGGCAGTCAGCGATGCACTGCAGACTGAGAGCGCCTTGGGCAGTATCGCGGCGGCAGTATCGTTGATCCAACAGATGAACCAACAGATCGCAGCGGCGGCCGAGCAGCAGAGTTCGGTGGCCGAGGAGATCAATCGCAGCGTCACCAGCATCCGCGCCAGCGCCGATCAATCGTCCCTGGCAATGCGCGGCAACGCCGCTTCCAGTATTGAGCTGGCGCAGTTGGGGGTGGAGCTGAAGGGGATGGTGGGGCATTTCAGGTTGTGAGTTGACGCTTGTTCAACGCACGACCTGTGGCTTCCTGGTTTTCCTGGTTGCAAGTGAACGCCCGTCGTTAAGGGGCTGCTGCGCAGCCCAGCGGGAGCAAGCTCCCTCGTCACGGTGTGGCTTTCCGGCAGGGCAGCCTCAGTCGTAGACCTTTTTCTTCTTCCAGTCCGCGTCGGCCTCGACTTCCTTCAAGCCTTCGGTCAACTGATTGACTTCGCCTTCCACCGGCTGGGTCTTGGCCAGGACCATGGAGTTGGCGCGAGCCAGGAGTTTTTCCAGGTAGGCCAGTTGTTCTGCGTAGACCTGGGGCTCCTGTTGCTTGCGCAGATATTGCACCCCACGTTCGAATGCCAGGCGGGCCTGCCCCGGTTGTTCCTGCTGCAAAGCCTGTTGGCCCAGGTTGTTGAAGAACTCGATGTGCAACAGGACCAACAGGTGGCGAACTTCGCGAATCCAGCGCTTGGCTTCGTTGGGTGGCAGGAAACCGTCCTGGGCGGCGCGAGTGATCTGGCCGTGCAAGGCCTCGAGCAGGAAGCGCACGTCCTTGGCCTTGGCTTCGGTCTGGATCGGCGCCGGTGGGTTGTTCACTGGGATCGACTCACCCTGGGCAGCCAGTGCAGACAGTTCGTCCAGGCGAGCCTTGACGGGCGCATTACCTTTGTCCAGGTTGAGCAGGCGCTGGCAAACGTTGACCTCAAGGCGTGTCATCAGCAACTTCAAGGCCGGGGTCATCAACTGCCCCGGAAACGTTTCGGTCAGCTCGCCACAACGGCGCAAACGGTCGTTGAGTTCAACCTTGGTGCGGGCCTTTTCCAGCTTGTTGTTTTCCACCACATGGTTCATGTAGCCAATGGCGATCAACAGGGCGATCCCGGCTACGACGAGCAGGGTGATCATGAGTGGTGTCACCGGTAAGACCTCTTTATTAGGGTACGCATGTCATGAGTGTAGTGGCTTGGCTTTTAAGCGCATAGGCCTGCACGACGCGATTAGACGGGCGTCACGCTGTGTGGGAAGCACAACTGGCATGGATGCACATTGCCACTATTTGCCGGGCGCGACTATAGCGTCTCGGCGGGCGACAGAATATAGGCGTCAGAGACCGGGCGGGTAAAATCTCCCCAATCGGTGTGAAACGGGGCGAAGTCATTGATTTAAATAAATTTATATCTGGGGGTTGACGACCCTCCAATCCATCCATAGAATGCGCGCCACTTACAGCGTAAAGCACTCAGCCAAACGCGATAAGCAGTGAATGTTGTACGTGTGTCCCCTTCGTCTAGTGGCCTAGGACACCGCCCTTTCACGGCGGTAACAGGGGTTCGAGTCCCCTAGGGGACGCCATTGCGGGAATAGCTCAGTTGGTAGAGCACGACCTTGCCAAGGTCGGGGTCGCGAGTTCGAGTCTCGTTTCCCGCTCCAGTTTTAAACAGCGTTGCTTCAGGGCGGCGTTGAGTGAAACCAGTATCGGTATCTTCGGATGCGGATCTGGGCACTGGAACACACACCATGTGTTCCGGGCAGCGTGTCCCCTTCGTCTAGTGGCCTAGGACACCGCCCTTTCACGGCGGTAACAGGGGTTCGAGTCCCCTAGGGGACGCCATTTGCGGGAATAGCTCAGTTGGTAGAGCACGACCTTGCCAAGGTCGGGGTCGCGAGTTCGAGTCTCGTTTCCCGCTCCAAATTCAAAAAAACGCCGCTCATTGAGCGGCGTTTTTTTATGCCTGTGAAAAAGTATTTATTGGGAAGGGTCATGGCCCACTTCGTTAGGGCAACTTTGTGGCCTGAGAGGGGCGGGCCTTTCGCTGCCTTAATAATGAAGGGGAAGTGCTGGCACTTCATTCAATATTCAAGGAAAAGCCCTGAACAAGATTAATAATCCATTCCTTGGAAAATGCACTTCTCCTAACCTTCCAGTACCCATTCTGGAGGCGCACTTATGCTGGTTTTCATTAAATCGATGGTCATTGGGCTTTGTATTGCAGCCCCTGTGGGGCCCATCGGGCTGTTATGTATACAAAGAAGTCTTACGCTTGGGTGGCGAGCCGGTTTCGCGACGGGGCTGGGGGCGGCCACGGCTGACTCGATCTATGGATTTATCGGTGCCCTGGGTATCACGGCCATCATAGCGACCCTTATCAGCTTTAAACCCTGGCTGTGTATTTTTGGCGGGATCTTCCTCGCTTATATCGGTTACCAAACCATACGCTCCAACAGTGGCGCTACCGCTATGGCAGGTGAGCGCGCCAATATGTTCAAAGCCTACTCGACCACGCTGTTCCTGACCCTGTCGAACCCCATGACTATTTTGTCGTTCATCGCGATATTTGCCGCCTTGAGCGACGGCATGGCCAGTGATCAAGGCAGCCAGCACGCCGTATTGCCAATGGTGACAGGCATCTTCCTGGGCTCGGCTGCCTGGTGGTTGGGGTTGAGCGGGTTCTCTTCCATTTTCAAGGCGCGAATTGCCCAATCAAAGCTGAGGCTGATCAACTACTTTTCCGGGTCGACCATCACCATCCTGGGGGTTTATCAAGTAGCCACTGGCGTCATGCTGGCCACCGGAACCTGACCGGCCATCGTTGCCAGGCTTGTCCCTCCTTGAACGAGGGATAAGCCTGGCAACGGCCGTTTTATTGCAATCTGAAACCCTGGCTACGGCGCATAATGTGTCCATTATGTCCCCGCACAGGTTCAACCGTGCGTCCGGTCGTACGCCGTAGTTCAATGTAACGAGCCTGCCCCTCGTTTTCCGCGCACTTTGCAAAAACCTACCTTGCCTTTCTGTATGACACAGTTGCGTGGTGAAAGACGACACTTGACGGCTACACCGGGAAACGCGAGCTTTTCATTAAATTTTGTACTTTTAACCGGGGAACGCACATGGATCGTATAGACGTAAAAATCCTGGGTAAGGTACAGGACTGCGGTCGCATATCCATCACGGAGCTTTCCAAGCATGCGGGTCTTTCTATTCCTGCTACCAACGACAGGTTGCGCAAACTGGAAGACTCCGGCGTCATCAAGGGCTATAGCGCGCAGTTAGATCCAACCAAACTGGGGTACGGCATATCGGCTGTCGTCGGCATCACCACACTCAAGCCGGCAAAATCCAAACTGATAGCGACGCTCACCGATATACCCGAAGTCGTCGAATGCCTGCACATCACCGGGAATGATTCCTACTTGATCAGGATCTATGCCAAGTCGATGGCTGACATCGAGGGCATCATTGCGAAAATCAATGCATACGGTGAGACGCGTACCAGCATTGTCCTGTCCATTCCTATCGAGAGAAGAAAGCTCGCTCCGTGAGCCCGGGCGTCTGTCCGGCGTGAAGTGGTCGTTCTACGAGGTCGCTCCCAGCCATCGACGCCAGGCTAACCCTGGCACGGGTGGGGGCGTTTATATGGCCAGCGAGACATCCATACGAGCAAGAGCATCATGGCAGCGGGGCAAACGGTGACCGCCAATAGGCCGATGTGCAAATCCGAATGCGCTGAAATAATACCCACAAGCCATGGAATCAGACTGCACCCGGCGTTACCAGAGGCGGTCAATACAGAGAACATGGTTGCTCCACCCTGAGGGTATGCATCGGCCGTAATGGCGAGCATCGTTGGCCATAGGCAACTGCCTGAAAACCCTGCGGCGATGGCAGCGGTCAACGCCAATGCGGGGCTGGGTGCAAAGCTGATCACGAAAAACAGGACCACGGTAACGGCGCAGCAACCCAGCATCAGTGAAATGGCGGCTATCCGCTCTTGCAGCAGGGCGGTGGCAATGCGACCGAGCGCCATGCCAATTGAGAAGCCGGCGAGCGCAAAGCCTCCTGTTTCTTTTGAATAACCCAGTCCTTGCTCAGCGAAGGCGGGCAGCCATTGGGACAGTCCCGTTTCCGTTGCCCCACCGAGAAAGATGGCAATCATGCAGGCGATGAAATAAGGCTGCCGGATCAGCGTGGGCATGGATTCGCGCTGCACGTGGTCCTGTATCAAGGGCGGCAGGGTTGTTCGCATGAACAATAGGAACGTTGCAATCGGTGCAATGAGCAACCCCAGGGCAACCATGCGCCAGGAAATGTCCCACTGCAGTGCCAGGCTGGCGATCAGCACGGCGCTGACAGCGCCGATGCAGAAATACGAATGCAGCCAGTTCATGGCGGCGCTTCGGCGTTCGGGTTGCAGGGCTGCGACAATGGGGCTGAGGATCATGTCCAGCACACCCGCACCGAAACCCATGACGGCAACGGCAAATAACAGGAAGGTATAGGACGGTGCAAAAGCCACGAGCCCCAGGCCCGATGAAGTGGTCGTCAGTCCAAAAAGGATGATCAACCTGGCGTTTCCCCTGTCAGCCAATGGCCCGGTGATCAGAATGGCCACGATGAAACTGAGGAACATGACGGCGGGAATCCGTCCCAGTTGCTCCGTGGTCAGCCCTGAGGAGGCGCCAAAGGCATCGCTGAACGTTGTCAGGTATACCGGCAGAAAGTTGAGCGCCATGGCCAAGCACATCATGGCGGCATAGCACGCATAAAGCGCGTGACGATTGGAGTGGGGCGCAGGCAGCATTGTTTATGAGCTCTTGAAATTAGAAACGTGGGGCGCCGTGCTCTTTCCAGCAGCATTCAGTCCATTCGATTTCTGAGAAATGCGCGGCAAAAGACGAATCGCCGGGACTGCTGGCGAAGAAGCCAAATTGCACAAGTGCTTCTGCGTGAAACATGTGAAACATGCGCATCATGCAGAAATGTATCCCGTCAACTGAGTTTTCCAAGAGGAAGTCACTGCCTCTTCGGCTCAGCCGGTAATGCATGGTTTGTGTGATCCGGTCGAAATTAGCCATGGACCAGTCTGAGAAACCATTGTTTGTCACGACGGAAAACAGTTGTTGAAAGCCATTGTTCTGATACTCGATGCCGCTTTTCATCCAATTGTTTTTATCTTGATAAATGAACAGGCCGCATTGGTCGAAATGGACATTTGAAGCAAAAGATACCTTGGCCTTCAATGTCCAATATTGTTCCTCGCTTGCGACCACAATGGCCGGCGCATTGTCATACTCCAGACCGTAATAAGTGCCTCGCCAGAAATCGGTGTCGGGCGTGGTGTGGATAATTATTTCTTGATCGCTGATGGAGGATCGCTCTGGCACGTTGATCCAGCGCCAGTCTGCAATAGTGAGCTTCTTCATATTTATTGCCTGGAAAACCATTGGTTTATTTCATCATGGTGATGAACACAGACGTCCGCCGCGCTCAGGTCCTGCTGCCCTGAGTTAGGGTTGAGCAGGCCAACACAAAACATGCTGGCGGCCTTTGCCGCCGCCACGCCATGGGCAGAGTCTTCAATCACGGCGCAGGACGAAGGGGGAACACCCAAGCGCTTGGCAGCCATGAGGAAAATCTCGGGATCTGGCTTGCTATGTTCAACCTCATCGCCACAAACGATTTCGCTGAAGAAATGTTTTAGCCCGGCGTTACGCAAAATGAGCTCGACAAGTTCTCGAGGCGAAGAAGAGGCGACTGCGCAGGGCATTGCTGCTGTCTTCAATGCAGTGAGAAGTTGTGTCACGCCTGGCATGGCGGGGAGGGGCGTTGATTGCAACGCGTCCATCAATAGTCGGTGATGCTCCGCCATAAGGCCATCCAGAGAGTCTGCAAGTCCGTATTCGGTTTTGATCGCATTCCACATATGACGTTGAGTAGTGCCTACAAAACGCGACAGTTCGGTTTCATTCAGCACCACGCCATGGCGTGCATAAGAAAGCCTTTCCTGTTCCATATAGACGGGTTCGCTGTCGATCAGAACGCCATCCATATCAAAGATGAAACCTTGAATAGCCGACATCAATGCACACGCTGCTGTCTAGGGTCGCGCTTGAAATGCAAGAAGTTATAGTGCGAACGTGCTTCGAACTCATGCAGTTTGAATGATTTTGTCATTTCAATGTCTTGGAACCCTTCACCATCGATCAATGTAGTGGTGTCCGAGCCGCCAATTATGATCGGTAATTGCATGAGCATGATTTCGTCAACCAAGTCGAGATTGAATACCTGCCAGTTCAATTGGCCGCCACCTTCGACCATGATGTGATTGATACCGCGGGCTTCCAGCATCGGGAAGAGCTGTTTGAAGTCGACCCGCGCGGTGCCTGCAAACAGTACCTCTTTACCATGGGCGCGGATTTGCTCGATCATCTCGTGATCACGGGCCTGCTCGGTAGTCGCGATGATGGTTCGCTCGGGAGAACTGAGGATCTTTGCCGACGCTGGGAAGTTCAGCGATGTGGTGGGAATGATACGAACGGGGTTACGACCCGCTCCGTAGCGATTATTCAATTGCGGATCGTCTGTGGTAATCGTGTTACGGCCGACCATGATGGCGTCCACTTCTCCACGAAATTTATGAATGAAGCGCATGTCATCGTCATCGAAATGCTTGAAAAGCGGCTTGCTGGATGCTTCATTGCCGAGCGTCAGTTTGCCGTCAATGGAAATCTGACTAAATACAGTAACTTTCATAAAAGAATCCACTGGAAAGTGCGGGTGAAATTTAGCGTGACAGGTGTTGGGGATTGGGAGTGAAAACGCTTTTTACGGTAGGTGCGCAAGGATCATTCAATAAAAGATCGAAGGCGGTTGAGTACGCTTCAAGAGAATAGCGATGGGTGACCAGTTTTCCTAAGTCAGGGAGTCTTTGGGCAATGCGCAGCGCCTGGGGAAAGTGCTGGTTGTATTCCCCCGCCGCAATGATGCTGATGGCGTTGACTAGAAAGTGTTTAACAGGAAGCGAATATTTATAGTTTCCGTTGAAGCCGAACAGGACGATCCTGCCACCTCGGTCAACCCTATTGGCGGCGGTCTCGAGCTGATGGCCCACGGTGTCGATGACAACATCGAATTTCTCCTGGTCCTGTGTGGAGCACTCAAGTTCCTCTGGATGCACAATATCCAGACCCAAGGATCGCCCGAATTCAATTCGGAAAGTATTCAAGTCGGTGGCACGTGTATGGACACCCATGCCGCGCAGAAGTAGTTGCGCGACCAGGCTCATTGGGCCCGATCCGAGAAGCAGTACACGATCGCCCGCTTTGATGGACGCTTGTTCAATGTTGTTCAGGATACACGCTACGGGTTCAATCAAGACCGCTGTTTCCCACGTCATATCGTCTGGGATGCAATGAACGAAGCGCTCGCGGGTTATGAAACGCTCTGCAAATGTACCGTGTTTGTTGACGCCGGCGATATCGAGGCCAGCATTTGAACCGCCGCTGCATAGATGGGTGTTAGCTGAGTTGCAGTATTCGCAGTTACCACAATATTCGTTGGGGTCTATCACCACGCGCATACCTTTGCGTATGCGGGTGACACCTGCCCCTGTATTGACTACGACGCCGACGGCTTCATGACCGCGAACGATGCCCTCGTGTCCTTCTTCACGCCCTGACAATACCGCCAGATCCGTTCCGCAGATACCGGACATTACGATGTCGATTTCAACACCATCGGCGGGTAGTTCGCTGGGCTCGTCGTGTGTCACCAAGCCCAACTGTCGCGCGCTCACTAAGCTGATTGCCTTCATATTACCCATCGGTGCTCTATTGAATTTTTGATCAAGGGTGCCAACTAGCTGCGTTAGGCCCATTTCATTCATGGAAACCTTGGTCGGCATTATGCAAGGTGGACGGAGTTTGTTTCAGTCGAAAAAGAATTACCGATAACGACATGATGATTCATGTTGTTTCAGCTTGGCGCTCCAGGCGCAGTGGATATTGGCTATGCAGTGCTTTTAATCGGACTGGCAGCCCATGAATATTATTATTTAGTTACAGGTAGCCATGGGTAAAGAGCACCGTGGGTATGAAAATCCATTTCATCCCTCAAGGCTGTGCACCAGGTTTTCAATCGCTGCCAGGGCGGCCTCATCCGCAGGCGGCGCTGCATGGTTTGCGCTGCGTATCTGATACGCGAGACGGTACTCGCTGGGTGTGCAATTGGCGTATTGCTTGAAGGCCCGGGCGAAGTAGGACGGGTCTTTGAAACCGGCCTCGTAGCCGATGCTGGTGATGGGCATCTGGCTGTTGTCGAGCAGTTCCTTGGCGAAGCTCATGCGCTTGTTCAGCACGTAGTCGGTGAAGCCCAGTCCATTGGCTTCCTTGAACAGGCGACTGAAGCGAAACGTTGTCATGCCGCAACGCTTGGCCAGGTCGCGTTGATCGATGCTGTCGCGAAAATGCTGGTCGATGTACAGCATGATGTGATTCAGGGCCTGGTGTTTCTGGTGCCCGGAGGTCAGGCGGATGCTGTCCGGCAGGGTCGGGGAGTGGTCGATCTGCGAGGTGTTGCGCGGGCCGCTGGCATGGCGACGCAGTTCGCACAATTGCACCACCGCGGTGAGGTAGCGTTTGCGCTCGGTGGCTGAAAGAGGCAGCACCATGTATTCCCAGACGCTGGAGCGCATTGCCCAGACGGCCAATTCTTCGGAATGCTGCACGGTGAACATGGTGATGGGAATGCCCGGAACCGTGCGCTTGATCTCCAGTAAACGCCTCAAGCCCGGGGTATCCGGGCGATCAAAATGGACGCAGATCATGTCGGCCTGTTCGCCGCTGGGCAACATGGCGTTTTTGGCGATCGCACACTCACAGGCGTCTTTGAACTGGCTGACGAGTTCCTCTGTAGTTCGATCATGGGTCAGATCGATCCACAACAGCTTTGGCTTTCTGGTCAGGGTCGACGTCATGTGCCTACTCAAGTGGTTCTTCCTGCCCTCTAGCTAGCAGTATCGTCAATGTGCCATCACCGCGCCGAATAAATTCATATAAAGAACCGCTCCGTTAGCGCTATCTCGCTTCCAGCTGCATGGCAGGCGAGCGTTGGCACCTCACAACGGCAAAGCCACACGCTGCGCAAAAAAATCCTAGCGATGTGCAAAATCCTCCTAACGGCTATGCCTGCCCTCTGACTAGGGTTGCATCAGGCAGTTCAGAACGTACTGCCCCTCGTAAAAACAACCCTCGTGAGGTGCGCAAAATGAATCTGCAAACAATCAAGGCTTCGGCAGTGAAGTTCGCCAAAGATGAAGACGGGCTGACCATCGTGGAATACGCCGTGGCGGGTGGGTTGATCACCGTGTTGGTGGCCGCAGCGTTCGTTCTGCTGGGCGGTGCGGTGAATACCAAGATCCGCGCGCTCTGCCAGGCCGTCAATGGCAACGTGGCCTGCTGACAGCGAGAGCCTGCGGTAGGGGGCACGGTACTTTTAAAGGAATAACCGCTTGCGACTCTTTAGCTGTGAGTACAACGGATAAATCAAACGGACTTCACGCTGTCCCCTCCAACCCCCGTTCGTGGCGGTACAACCGATAAGCGTGAGGTACATGAAATGACTCTTCTCACCCTAAGAACTTCCATCTGCCAGTTCGCCAAAGATGAAGACGGCCTGACCATCGTCGAATACGCGGTGGCGGGTGGCTTGATCACGGTGCTGGTGGCGGCGGCATTCGTGCTGCTGGGCGGCGCCGTGGATACCAAGATCCGCGCGCTCTGCGCCGTCGTCAACAACGCTGTCTGCTAACCAATATCCCCAATAAGGAGACGCGCCATGTCCATGGAATTGCTAGTGTCCACATTACTGCTGCTAGGACTGCTGGGTGTCGCGGTGGTGAGCGATCTGCGTCGCCACCGCATCCCCAATACACTCGTCCTGTTGGGCATCGCCCTGGGATTGGCCGGCCAGGTTTATACCGGCGGGGTCAATGGACTGGGCGACAGCCTGCTGGGAATGCTGATCTGTTTCGCACTGTTCCTGCCCATGTATGCGGTAGGCGGCATGGCGGCCGGCGACGTCAAGCTGATGACCATGGTCGGCAGTTTCCTACCCTTTCATTACGCACTGTGGGCCGCGCTTTTCAGCTTGATTGCCGGCGGCGTGTGCGGCTTCCTGATCGTGTTGGCCCGCGGGCAGCTGCTACAGACCCTCGGGCGCTACTGGCTGATTGTGCGCGCCCAGGCCTATCTCGCGCCTACTTCGGATGAAGTGGCCGGCAAACCTTTTCCTTATTCGATTGCGATCCTGATCGGCACCTTGAACAGCGTCTACTGGCAGTTGATTGCCGGTGGATGGGGAGTCTAGTCATGCACGTCATCAACGATAGCGATGCCTACCCCAGCGAGCGCGAAGCGGTGCAACGCCTGGCGCCCCAGCCTGCCTGCATCCGCGACACCGGCCTGACCGACAGTTTCCTTGGCGAGTTGGTGTGCAAACACCTGCACGAGGCCGGCGTGCTGGACATGTCACGGCTGGTGGAGCGCCTGGCGCTGACCGGCGCGGTGCTCGAAGAAGTCCTGACGTTCCTGCGCAAGGACGGTCGCGTCGAAGTGCTCGGCCAGATCGGGCAGGCGAGTGTGCAGGCGCTGCGCTACGGCCTGACCGAGCGCGGTCGCAGTTTCGCCCGTGATGCCCTGGCCCGTAGCGGCTACATCGGCGCGGCGCCTTTTCCGGTGAGCACCTATCGCTCGCTGATCAAGATCCAGACCATTCACCATGGCCGCATCACTGCCAAGGACATGCATCAGGCCTTGGCGGGGCTGGTGCTGAGCCAGGGCATGCTCGACCAGTTGGGCGTGGCGCTCAATTCCGGGCGGGCAATCATGATTTATGGCCCGGCGGGTACCGGCAAGACCTACGTCAGCAGCCGGTTGATCCGCCTGTTCGCCGAGGCCATATGGGTACCCCATGCCATTGTCATCAACGAGTCGGTGATCGAAATCTACGACCCGCAGGTGCACCAGCGCCTGGATGACAACAGCCAATCGAACAACCTCATGCTCAATGAAGGCATCGACCGTCGGCTGCTGTGCTGCAAGCGCCCCATTGTCATCACGGGCGGCGAGTTGAGCATGGAGCAATTGGACGTGCGCTACGACCCCTTCACGCGCCAGTACCAGGCCGCCTTGCAACTCAAGGCCAGCAATGGCCTGTTCATCATCGATGACATGGGCCGCCAGCGCATGGCCCCGGCCGAGTTGCTCAATCGCTGGATCGTGCCCATGGAAGAGAAGCGCGACTTCATCAACCTGGGCGGCGGCCGTCACTGTGAGCTGCCGTTCGATCTGGTCCTGGTGTTTTCCACCAACCTCAATCCCCTGGAACTGGCCGACGAGGCCTTCCTGCGGCGCATTGGCTACAAGGTGCAGTTCGGTTACCTCAAGCCCGAAGAATATGAACGCATCTGGCGCCAGGAATGCGAACGCCTGGGCCTCGCCCATGACCCGCTGCTGGTGCGCTATGTGCTGCAGCGGCTGTATGCCAGCGAAGGCATGCCGCTGGTGCCATGCCATCCCCGTGACCTGCTGAACATGGCGCTCGACCGCCAGCGTTACCTCGGCGGTGCCGGACCCTTATTGCCGCAAGAGCTGGACTGGGCGTGGCACAACTACTTCGTCCAGCTCGACTTCCTTTGATTCGGAGATATCGACATGAGCTCTCGTACGCTTTCGCTGATTGGCGTTTCCCTGGTAATGGGCCTTGGTGCCGCATGGATGGCGGACTCCTGGCTGAGCGCACGACTCAACGCCACGCCTGACGACCACTTGCGAAGCGTGGTGGTGGCCACGGTGGAAATTCCTTTCGGGCAGATGGTCGAGGCCCAGCAAGTCACCACCGTTCGCATGCCCATGGACACGATTCCGGACGACGCCTTCGATTCCAGCGAGCAAGCCGTGGGCAAGATCGCCACGTTCGACATCCTGCGTGGCGACATCGTGCGCGGTGCGCGGTTGAGTGAACACCTGGGCGGCAGCACCCTGGCTTCGTTGATCGCTCCCGACAAGCGCGCCATTTCAGTTCGGGTGGACGATGTGGTCGGGGTGGGCGGTTTCCTGTTGCCGGGTAACCGGGTCGATGTGCTGGCGACCAAGACCACTACGGCCGGCAGCAACAGCGCCGTGTCGCGGACCATCCTTGAAAACCTGCGCGTGCTGGCGGTCGACCAGACGGCAGGGACCGACAAGACCCAACCGGTGGTGGTGCGGGCGGTGACGCTGGAGATGTCCGCCACTGAAGCGGAAGCGCTGGTCACTGCGCAAACCGAAGGCAAGCTGCAACTGGCACTGCGCAACCCATTGAACCTGGAGAAAAAAGCCGTAGTGGCCGCGCCAACGCCAGCCGCACCGGTCATGGCGGTCGCTGCCGCTGTGGTGCCACGGCCCGTGCAACGGTTCGCCAAGGCGCAGGACGGCGGCTCGGTCACGGTGATCCGCGGCATCGAAAAAAGCGTGATCAGCCTGCGCTGACAAATATCCACAACACCTGGCCCTGTGATTAAGGCGATACCGCTCCTCTACGGCAGTCAACGAGGACGAGACAATGAACCCCAGTATTCGGCAGCCTTTGGCTGTACCTCGGCGCCAGGAAGGGGCAGTGAGTGTATTGATGGTGATCGCGTTGGTGGCGATTTCCATGATGGCGGCATTGGCCCTGGATGGTGGGCACATGCTGCTGAACAAGACGCGCCTGCAGAACGCAGTGGATGCGGCAGCCCTTGGCGGCGCCAAGACCCTGAGCCAAGTCGCCGGCGGCATCAACATGGCCAGCACGACCCGCGCGGCGGCCCTGGACACGCTGAACAAAAATGCCCAAGCCTCGGGCAACAATGAGTTGTCGACGGCGGTCGCCGGCAACCCAGGCGCGTTTGCCGTGGTGGAGCTGTCCAACAGCGTCTATGGCCCGTTCTCCTACCCCGGCCCGACGGACGCCAAGTACGTCCGGGTATCGGTGTCCAGCTATCAGCTGAGCGGTTTTTTCTGGAGCTTCGTGCAGACGATGGGCAGTGCCGGCCTGGGCAACAAGAGAGTGGCAGCGATTGCCACGGCGGGGCCCAGCCCGACCTCGCCTTGTGACCTGGCACCGCTCATGGTTTGCGGTGATCCGACCCAGTACAACCCGACCGCGGGCAACTTCTGGGGATATCACTTTGGTGATCTTAGGGTCTTGAAGACGGCTGCGGGGAACTCATCACCCATTGGGCCGGGCAATTTCCAGTTGCTCGATTTCGGCTCCGGTGGCAGTGCGGTCCGAGAAGACCTGGCGGGTGGTGGCTCGGTCTGTCGCAGCGTCGGCGACAACGTCCAGACTTCGCCGGGCAACAAAGCCGGGCCGACCTCCCAAGGCTTGAACACGCGCTTCGGCATCTACAACGGCCCGGTCAGCGCGTCGGACTATCCACCGGATATTGTCACTACGTCGAGCACGCCGGCGTTGACCTACAACGATGCGCTTTCCCAGGCGCAATACAAAGGCAAGCCCGTCACGTCGAGCAACGGCGATCTCTCGGCCGGCGGCGAGGCGATTCAGGATTACAACGACTGGCGAACCAAGGTCGCCGCCTGTGTGGCGGGGGGCGCCAGCGGTTGCCAGAGCAACGGGGTTTTCGAGCGCCGGATGTTGAAGATAGTGATTGGCAATTGCACCGGCAAGCAGGGCGGCTCAACGTCGATTCCGGTGCTGGGGTTCGGTTGTTATTTCGTCGTGCAGCCGGTCGACGGCGGAGGCTCGGACTCCCTGATCTTTGGCCAGTTCGTCCAGGAATGCGAAGGCGACAACGTGCCTGGCCCTACGCCCTCCAGTGATTCCGGCCCGCAGATCATCCAACTCTACAAAACCTATCTCAACGGCAGCGGCACTCCGAGCACCGACTCGTAGGAGGCGTCATGAGACATGCCCCATCATTCAAGCCACCGCACGCCCAGCGAGGCGTAGCGCTGGTGGAATTCACCCTGGTGCTGCCGATGTTGCTGCTGCTGTTGCTGGCGTTCGGCGAGTTCGGCCGCATGCTCTACCAGTACAACGTGTTGCTGCAGGCCAGTCGTGATGCCGACCGTTTCGTTGCCAGCCAGGCCTGGAACTCGACCCTTGGCACCGTCGCCTTGAGCAGCACGCTCCAGACCCAGACGAAAAATCTCGCCGTGTATGGCGTGCCCAGCGCCACCGGCAGCGCCGTGGTGTCGGGCTTGACCACGGCAAACGTGCAAGTCGTCGCCGTGGGCACCGACCATGTACGCGTCACCATTACCTACACCTTCTGCCCGGTGATTGGCGCAGGCAATTGCACCGGGTCGATTCCGGGGTTCTTCGGCAACGCCATACCGCTGGGCATCCAGTTGGTCGCGAGCACCGTCATGAGGGCGCTGTGATGAACAACAAATACATGCGCGGTACGTACATCGTGGAGTTTTCCTTCGTCGGCCTGCTGGTTTTCATCCTGCTGTTCGGCGTGGTGGAAATGGGCCGGCTGTACTTCACCGCCAACGCGCTGGACGAGGCCGCGCGCCGCGGTGCGCGCCTGGCGGCAGTGTGCAACATCAGCGATCCGGTGGTGCTGCGCCGGGCCATTTTCAACGCCGCGACAGACGCGGGGACCAGCCAACTCATCAGCAGCCTGGCCACCTCGAACCTGGCGCTGACGTACCTGGATGTCAACGGTGCCGTGGTGGCGAACCCCGCCGACACGGCCAGCACCACCGGCTTCCGAGCCATTCGCTACGTCCGGCTGAGCGTGCAGGGCTTCGTGTTCAACCTGTTCATTCCCGGGTTTGGCGTGCCCATTACCTTGCCGGTCTTCAGGGCCACCCTGCCGCGCGAAAGCCTCGGCCGTCATTCCGATTCCGCGGAGATCACACCATGCTGAATACCAGGGAAACCGTACTACCGACCGCCACCGGCAAAGCCGGGCTGCGGTTACTGATCAGCAGCCGTGACGCCTCGTCCCTGCGCGACCTGCAATGCGTCTGCCAGCGCATGCCGTGCCTGGAAGTCAGCACCCGCCTGGTCAGCAATGGACATGTCGATCCGCTCTACGGCCTGGATCGGATGCCCGACCTGTTGCTGTTGCGGGTCAGCCACCTGTGGCGCGAAGAGCTGGCGGCGTTGCTCCAGCGTCCGGCCCATGAGCGTCCACCGATGCTGGTGTGCGGTCTGCTCGGCGAGCAGGAAGGCATGCGCCTGGCGATGCAGGCCGGTGCCCGTGACGTACTGCCCGAACCGTTCGCCGAAACAGAATTGGTGGCCGCCCTGAATCGCCTGGTGACAGAGGTTCGCCTCGGCAATGGCGCCGAAGGCAAGCTGATCGCCGTGGTCAGTGCCAAGGGCGGTTCCGGCGGGACGCTGCTGGCGTGCAACCTGGCCCAGCAGCTCAGCGCCCGGGCGGGCAGTACCCTGTTGTTGGACATGGACCTGCAGTTTGGCAGCGTGACCCATTACCTGGACGTGGCCCAGACCCACAGTCACCTGGAAGTGCTGCAGCAAGTCGACGACCTGGACAGCATCGCGCTGCGAGGTTTCTGCAGCCACTTCAGTCCCACCCTGCATGTGTTGGGTGGCCGGGGCGGTGAACTGTGCCTGCCCCAGGACGCCCAGCCCGAACAGCTCGACACCCTGTTGCAACTGGCCCGCGCCAGTTACGACTGGGTGGTGGTGGACCTGCCGCGCCAGATCGACCACCTCACCGGTACTGTTCTGGAACAAGTGGACCGGGTCTACGTGGTGGTGCAGCAGAGCGTCAGCCACCTGCGCGATGCCAGCGCCCTGGTGCGGATTCTTCGCGAAGACTTGGGTGTGCGCGGCGACCAGTTGCAGATTGTGGTCAACCGCTATGACAAGTCGGCCGCCATCAGCCTCAAGGACATCGGTGAGGCCCTGCGTTGCGTGAACCTGTCCAAACTACCCAATGACTTCAACCTGGTCAGCCAGAGTCAGAACACTGGCGTGCCGTTGGGGCTGCATGCGCCGAAGGCGGCGATTACCACCGCCCTGCGCGATTTGACCGAAGACCTGGTCGGTCACCAGATGGCCAAAGACAAAGGCCTGTTCAAACGCGCCTTCAACCGTTTCTTCGGGGGATGACCCATGATCAGCGACTTCCGCAACCGCTTGCGCAAACAGCCCGGTAAACCCGGCCCTACGACTGCCCAGCAAGGCGACAGCCAGGCGGACACGGCAGAAGTATTGATGCCTTGGGAACAGGCGATCCCCGATGTGCTCTACGAAACCCGCAGCCAGGTCACCCCGGTCGAAGCCGAGTGGCGGGAAAAAATCTACCAGCAGTTGCTCAAGGTCATGGACCTGTCCTTGCTCGATGCCCTTGAGCAAGTCGAGGCCACGCGGCAGATCCGCGACATTTGCCAGCGGCTTCTGGATGAACATTCGGCGCCGGTGAGTTCCGCCAGCCGCCAGTTGATCATCAAGCAGATCACCGACGAAGTCCTTGGACTGGGTCCACTGGAACCGCTGCTGGCCGACCATAGCGTGTCGGACATCCTGGTCAACGGGTTTGCCTCGGTGTATGTCGAGCGCTTCGGCAAGCTGCAAAGGACCGACGTGCGCTTTCGCGATGACCAGCATTTGCTGAACATCATCGACCGCATCGTCTCCAGCCTGGGGCGGCGCATCGATGAGTCGTCGCCGCTGGTGGACGCCCGGCTCAAGGATGGCTCGCGGGTCAACGCGATCATTCCGCCGCTGGCCATCGACGGTCCGAGCATGTCGATCCGGCGTTTTGCCGTGGACCTGCTCAACACCGACAGCTTGATCCAGGTGGGCACCATGACCCCGGCCATCGCCTTGCTGCTCAAGGCCATCGTCCGCGGGCGCCTGAATGTGCTGATTTCGGGCGGGACCGGCAGCGGCAAGACCACCATGCTCAATGTGCTGTCCAGCTTCATTCCCCATAACGAACGAATCGTCACCATCGAGGATTCGGCCGAACTGCAACTGCAACAACCTCACGTGGTGCGTCTGGAAACCCGGCCGTCGAACATCGAGGGACGCGGCGAGGTGAGCCAGCGCGAACTGGTGCGCAACAGCTTGCGGATGCGCCCGGACCGCATTGTCATTGGCGAGGTGCGCGGCGCCGAGGCACTGGACATGCTCACCGCCATGAACACCGGTCACGATGGTTCCCTGACCACCATCCACGCCAACACCGCGCGGGATGCGCTGGGTCGAATCGAGAACATGGTGTCGATGACCGGCGCGACATTTCCGATCAAGGCCATGCGTCAACAAATTGCCTCGGCCATCGATGTGGTGATTCAGCTGGAGCGTCAAGAAGACGGCAAGCGTCGTGTGGTCAGCATGCAAGAGATCAACGGGATGGAAGGAGAGATCATCACCATGACCGAGATTTTCTCTTTCACGCGCCATGGCATCGGTGAACATGGCGAGGTGCTTGGCGATTATCGGCCCAGCGGCATGATCCCGGCCTTCCGCGATGTGCTGGCCAAGCGCGGCATCGAATTGCCGTTGACCCTGTTCCGCCCTGAATGGATGGAGGCTCGGCAGTCATGAACAATATTCCCGGCGAGTTCATCCTGATTTTCCTTGGCATGGTGTTCATTGCGGTCTTCCTGCTCTCCCAGGGCGTGGTGGTGCCGGTGTTCGGCGAGGCTGGCAAGATGCGCAAGCGTATTCGTGGGCGCCTGCATGTGCTGGAGAAGGCCAACCATCTGCCCAACATGCAAACCGTGTTGCGGCAGAAATACCTGACGCGCCTGTCGCCCCTGGAAGCCAGGCTCGAACAGCTGCCGTTCATGGCCAACCTGACACAACTGATCGAGCAGGCCGGTCACGAATACCGCGCCTATCGGGTGATGCTGCTGGGCCTGGCCCTGGGTGTGGCGGCGGGGGCCTTGGTGCTGATGGTTTCGCCGCTCTGGTGGCTGGCGTTGGCGGCGGCGTTTGCGTTCACCTGGCTGCCGGTGCTGAAAATCCTGCGCGACCGCAGCAAGCGTTTCGCCGCGTTCGAGGAAGGTTTGCCGGACGCGCTGGATGCCATGTGTCGGGCCCTGCGCGCCGGTCACCCATTCAACGAAACCCTGCGCCTGGTTGCCGAGGAGCACAAGGGACCGGTCGCCCATGAGTTCGGCATGACCTTCGCCGACATCAACTACGGCAACGATGTGCGCCGGGCCATGCTCGGGTTGTTGGAGCGCATGCCGAGCATGACGGTGATGATGCTGGTGACGTCGATCCTCATCCACCGCGAAACCGGCGGCAACCTGACCGAAGTGCTCGAACGCCTGAGCCGCTTGATCCGTGGACGCTTTCGCTTCCAGCGCAAGGTCCGCACGTTGTCGGCCGAGGGGCGGATGTCGGCCTGGGTGCTGGTGGCGATCCCCTTTGTGCTGGCCATCGCGATCATCCTCACAAGCCCCAGCTACATGCCGGTGCTGATCAATGATCCCATCGGCCACAAGCTGATCATCGGAGCGTTCTGCGCCATGTTGATCGGAATTCTCTGGATACGAAAAATCATCCGGATCCAGGTTTAAACGCTGTCTTGCCGTGAGGTATCGGTCATGGATTTTCTGCTCGGGTTGTTCAGTCGATTCACCGGGAACGAGGAAGTGGCGCGCCTGTTGTTCATCATTGTGATCGGTCTCAGTACGGTGCTGGCGGTAGTGGCCGTGCTTTTGCTGATGCTGGGCCTGCAAGACCCGGTGCAACGGCGCCTGGCGCTGATCAAGCGAGGGTATTCCGGCAGCACGTCGGGGCAGGACGCGCCGGGTAACCTGCAACTGCTGCTGGAGCGCGTCGGCCAGCGTTTCGCCTCGACCGATCCGGCCCGGACGTCCGCGACCCAGACTTTGCTCATCCACGCCGGTTATCGCTCCGCTTCGGCGGTGCAGATTTATTGGGCCGTGCGCCTGATGTTGCCGCTGTCGCTGCTCGGCGTTTCGGTGTTGCTGGTGCCGATGATCAAAGTCTCCGGCGTCTTCGTGCTGTTGGCGGTCACCCTGATGGCGGGCGTCGGCTGGCTGCTGCCGGCAATCTATGTCGGCAAGCGTAAACAGGCACGGCAGGGCCGGCTGCGGGCTGCCTTTCCCGATGCTCTGGACTTGATGGTGGTGTGTGTCGAATCGGGCCTGGCCCTGCCCACCACCATTGAGCGGGTGGCGGAAGAGATGTTGGTCAGCCAGGTTGAGCTGGCTGAAGAATTGGCCCTGGTGAACGCGCAGATCCGCGCCGGGATTACCAGTACCGAGGCCCTCAAGCAACTGGCCGTGCGCACCGGACTGGAAGATATCCAGGGTTTGGTCAGCCTGTTGGCGCAGAGCATTCGCTTCGGCACCAGCGTGGCCGACACCCTGCGAATCTATGCTGATGAATTCCGTGACCGGCGCACCCAGGCGGCCGAAGAAATGGGCGCTAAAATCGGCACCAAGCTGATCTTCCCGCTGATTTTCTGCCTGTGGCCAAGCTTCTTCCTGGTTGCCATCGGCCCTGCAATGATCGGCGTGTTCAGGGCCTTCGGGAATATGTAGAAAGGCCTGCCCGAGACTTAAAAAGCATTCCCTCTGGGCCGCGTAGCGGCCCTGTTTTTTTTGCGGCTGCTGCGCACCCGAGCGGGAGCAAGCTCCCTCGCCACGGTTATTGTGGTGATACCAATCCCCAGCCAGACACCCGCCCTTGTGGCGAGGGAGCTTGCTCCCGCTGGGCCGCGCAGCGGACCCTGGCTTTCTGCGGCTGCTGCGCACCCGAACGGGAGCAAGCTCCCTCGCCACCGGTATTGCTGCTACGCCAATCCCCAAGCAAAAAAGCACTTGATGTGCCCAAACCAAAAGATCGCAGCCTTCCCCAGCGCCTACTTGGAATCTGAAGTAGGCGCTGGGGAAGGCTGCGATCTTTTTGCTTCTAGCCCAGGCTCATTTACTGCTGGTGATTTCTCCCCCCGAATCCTGGTCAAAGAATTCCGGGATCGGGTAGTTGAAGCTGTTGAGCCAGCGCTGCATGGCCATCTCGCGTTCGGCGGCCGAGGCGGTTTGCAGGTTGGTGGACGCTACGACGCCCCGTATCTGCAGCTGCATCCAGCTTTCGGTGCCTTGCTGTGCTGCCGAGGAGGGGCCTGGGTCAATCGCCCAGGCGGTGGCGGACAGGCAAGCCATGCCCATGATCATCAACTGTTGGATTTTCATCTCTAGGACTCCTCGTAACGCTCTACTTGACCGCACTGGATGAGGCATCGACGACCTCGTTCAGGCGGTTCGCTTGGGACGTCACTGCTTTGTTGGCCGAGCCCCTGATTTTTTCCGCGCGGGCCTGGGCATCTGCCACTTGTTGGGGGGTGAGCTTGCTCATGTTCGCCAGTTCGGCAGCCTGCTTCCAGTTATCCTGATAAATCAGCAGCGTCACCATATTGAGCGCTGCCAGCGTGTCAGACTGCTGCAGTTCCATGGCGGTCATGAACTCGAAGCGGGCTTCGGCAATGCGCCGTTGGTTGAGGTAGACGACCCCCAGATCGTTGCGGACCTTGCCTTCAGTCGGCGCCATTTTCGCTGCGCGTTCGAGGTGTTCCGTGGCGCTGGCGTTATCGTTCCTGGCGGCGGCCAACTGGCCCAGGCCATGCTCGCCATCGGACGCCAGGCAAGTCCCGAGCAAGCTTTTATACAAGGGTTCGGCCTCGTTACGCCCCATCAGGCGCAGCACCCGAGCCTTGCGCAGGCGCACCTGGACAAGGTCATTGGGCAGGCGCTCGAGGTTCGCCAGGCTCGCGTATAAACGCCCTTCGTTGGCCATGTCGTCAGCCAGGTTCAGCGCCAGCTCCTGATCAGCCTCGGGCTTGGCGCAACTGGCCGAGCGTGAAGCCACACCATTGCTGGCGCAGCCGGCGAGCATCAGCGCTGCCGTTATCGCAATCACCGCTTTCATTGAGTATCCCCCGGTACCAGGTGGAAGGGTCGGCACGTTGAACTTCAGCGGCCGGCTCATTGCGAGAGCCCGCTGCGGTTGTCGAACTCGCCATGTTCGAGGAAGTACATGCGGTAGAAATTCGGGTCGTAGTTGCGCAGTTGCTCACCCGGCAGTGTCGGCAGTTGCGCATCGGCGGCCAGGGGTTGGACCAGGTGTGGCGTGACGATCATCAGCAACTCGCGTTCCTCGCGGTTGATGGAATTGTCGCGAAAGAACGCGCCGAGGATCGGAATGTCGCCCAGCCCCGGAAACTTGTTCACTTGAGAGCTATTGCGTGTGCTGATCAGGCCACTGATGACGAAGCTTTCGCCATCGGCCAACGCGATGCTGGTATCGGTACGGCGTACCGTGAGGGCCGGAACCAGAGTCCCGGCAATGTTCACCGCGTTGGTGAAGTCCAGTTCGCTGACTTCCGGGGCGACCTTCAGCGCTATGCGGTTTTTGCCGATGACGGTGGGTGTCAGGGTCAGGCGGATGCCGAACTCCTTGTACTCGATGGAGACGTTATCGCTGCCGGCACTGGGCACCGGGATCGGCACCTCGCCGCCGGCCAGGAAACTTGCACTCTGCCCGCTGAGAGCCACCAGGCTGGGGCGCGCCAGGGTATAGGCAAAGCCGCTGCCCTCCAGCGCGTTGATCATCAACAGCGTCTTGCCGGTGGCAAACGACAGATTGAACATATCGTTATTGACCGGCAATGAGGGCCGGACAATACCGCCAACTGTGGGCAAGGTTCTCGGCGCACCGAACAGGAAGTTACCGCGACTGCCGAAAATCGACGTCGAGGCTTCCTTGAGCTTGGTCCGGCTGACTTCAACGAAGCGGATATCGGTCTGCACCTGGGCAAGCAGCATCGGGTCCTCGGAAGGCCCGCTGGCCACGCTGGTCAGCGCTGCGGTGGCCCTGCCTTTGACGAAGACCATGCTCTGGCGCGGGGTTTTCGAACAATCCGTCCAGACCATCAGGCTGGTGGCCCCGGGCATCAGGCCCGTGAGGATGAATGAATCGCTGCCGCTGGGCTGCACATCGGCAATTTTCGGGTCGCCCACCGCCAACTTCGTCACGGGAGCAAGGATGCGCAATTCGTTCTGCAGGCCCTGGCCGACCTCGAAGGTCGCCGGCAGGTTTTCCAGTTGGGAACAATTGGCCGTCGCGGCCTGAGCGGCATTCAGGCCGAGGCCCATCCAGAACATGCCATGGATTAATTGTTTTAATGCGGGCACGGTACGATTAGACATAAGTGATCCTCGACAGATGGGCCATTCTTGGCTAACGAGCTGCCACGGATCACTTTTCGGGGCCCGGGCCACCCCTTTTCATTTCACCTGACCACCCCAGAGGCGTCAGCGACAGGCCTGGCTGTACGCAAGCAGGCACATCACACCGACGGGACTGATCATCAGGCGCTTTCGAAGCATTTTCGAAACCCTGATATCCGGGTTTCCAGCCAGAGTGAGAAGCGGCCATCGGGTCACCTCCCGGACGGTCAAATCAACCGCCCGATCTCTTCCTCCTGACGGTAGACCACCCATAGCAAAGCGCCATTCGTAATGTGAAATTTCTGTCTAAAAACTGACGTTAGGAGAATTCCGGAAATTGTGACCGTCAAAAAAATGTCTTATCCAGCATGGCGAGGGTTGAATTGCATACCGGAGAGCCGCGAATACAAATTTTGACAACACCATAAAAAAAGGCCCGTCGGGTTAACCGTACGGGCCTTCGGATGATTGATCGCAATCAGTGCTTGCTGTCTTGGTCCGACATCGCCAGCAATTGCTTCTCCTGGTTCCAGTCGAACGGCTCGTCGTTCTGTTCCGCTTCGAAACGACGCTCTTCCAGGGCCTGGTACAAGGCGATTTCCTCGTCCGGCATGTAATGCAGGCAATCACCGGCGAAGTACCAGAGCAGGTCGCGAGGCACCAGGTGGGCGATCTGCGGATAACGCACGATGACCTGGCACAGGAGGTCCTGGCCCAAGTATTGGCTTTCGATCGGATCGACGGGGAGCTGCGCTCGCAGCTCGTCGAAGCGCTCCAGGAACAGGGCATGGCTTTCTTCGGGAACCTGCTCGGCCTCACCCACGGCGACCAGGATGCTGCGCAAGTGGTCCAGCAAGACAAGGTGATCGGCAACGATGTTGGACACGAGATAAGTCCTCAAGAGCAAAACGGGCGCAGGAGTATAAAGCCCTTGCGCCCGCTTTTATAGCTGACCGGCGTACCTGTCCGTCAGGATCAACGGACCTTGCCTTGCGCCAGCGTCAGCTCTTGCTTATCGAAGTCATCCACGTCGATGACCTTGCGTCGCGCCGCTTCGGCCGCACGCAGGGTCTGCGCTTCACCGGCTTGCAGCACGCCGGCTTCCAAGGCTGCGTCGATAAGATGCTCACCGGGCGCCGGATTGAGTTGGCCTTGCTTGAGCGCGATGTGCAGCTTTTTGTGCAGTGGTTGGGCGGCGGCCAGCAGGTCACTGGCGTGTTGCAGCGCGCCCACCGGGTCGTCGGCCGATTGCGGGCGATAACAGCCCTGCAATAATTCTTCGAGGGTCGGGTCGCCCTTGGTTCGACCGATGACCGCCGCCACCTCGGCGTCCAGCCTGTCGCTCGGGCCTTTATGGCGACGACCGAAGGGGAATACCACCAAGCGCAACAGGCAACCGAGTACGCGGTTCGGGAAGTTGCCCAGCAATTCATCCAGTGCACGCTCCGACTGGCCCAGGCTTTCTTCCATGGCCCAGGTGAACAATGGCGCCATGTGGTCCGGGGAGTCGAGGTCGTGGTAGCGCTTGAGCGCCGCGGATGCCAGGTACAGGTTGCTCAATACATCACCCAGGCGTGCCGACAACCGTTCACGGCGTTTGAGCTCGCCTCCCAGCAACATCATGCTCAGGTCCGCCAGCAGGGCGAATGCTGCTGCCTGTCGGTTGAGCGCGCGGAAATAACCCTGGCTCAAGGCATTGCCGGGAGTTCGTTCGAAACGCCCCAGGCCCAGGTTGAGCACCAAGGTGCTGGCGGCGTTGCTGATGGCAAAGCCAATGTGCTTGAGCAGCAATCCGTCGAATTCCAGCAGTGCCTGGTCCTTGTCGTCGCGGGTTGCCAGGGCCATTTCCTTGAGCACGAATGGATGGCAGCGAATGGCCCCCTGGCCAAAGATCATCAGGTTGCGCGACAGGATATTCGCGCCTTCCACGGTGATGAAGATCGGCGCACCTTGCCAGCTGCGCCCCAGGTAATTGTTCGGGCCCATGATGATGCCCTTGCCGCCATGCACGTCCATGGCGTGGCTGATGCACTCTCGGCCACGCTCGGTCAGGTGGTACTTGAGAATGGCGGACAACACCGAAGGTTTTTCCCCCAGGTCCACCGCGTTGGCGGTCAGCATGCGTGCCGCGTCCATCATCCAGGCGTTGCCACCGATACGCGCCATGGCTTCCTGGATGCCCTCGAATGCCGAGAGCGGCACGTTGAACTGTTCGCGCACCTGGGCGTACTGGCCAGTCACCAGGCTGGTGAACTTCGCCGCACCCGTGCCGACTGCCGGCAAGGAAATCGAGCGCCCGACCGACAGGCAATTCATCAGCATCATCCAGCCCTTGCCGAGCATCGCCTGGCCGCCGATGAGGAAGTCCAGGGGAATGAATACGTCCTTGCCCCAATTCGGTCCGTTCATGAAAGCGGCGCCGAGGGGCAGGTGACGGCGACCGATGTGGACGCCGGGGGTGTCGGTGGGAATCAGCGCGAGACTGATGCCCAGGTCTTCTTCATCGCCCAGCAAATGGTCGGGGTCATAGGCCTTGAAAGCCAGGCCCAGCAGGGTCGCTACCGGGCCGAGGGTGATGTAGCGCTTTTCCCAATTCAGGCGCAGGCCCAAGGTTTGCTGGCCTTGCCATTCACCCTTGCAGATGATGCCGGTGTCGGGCATCGCCCCGGCGTCGGAGCCGGCCAGCGGCCCGGTCAGGGCGAAGCAGGGGATATCGTCGCCGCGGGCCAGGCGCGGCAGGTAGTGGTCACGTTGTTCATCGGTGCCATAGTGCAGCAGCAGTTCCGCCGGGCCGAGGGAGTTGGGCACCATCACGGTGGACGCCAGGTCGCCGCTGCGGGTGGCCAGCTTCATCGCCACTTGGGAGTGGGCATAGGCGGAGAATCCCTTGCCGCCGTATTCCTTGGGAATGATCAAGGCGAAGAAACCATGGGCCTTGATGTGCGCCCAGGCTTCGGGCGGCAAGTCCATGGCCTGGCCGATCTGCCAGTCGGTGACCATCGCGCAGAGCTCCTCGGTGGGGCCGTCGAGAAACGCTTGCTCCTCTTCGGTCAGTCTGACCTTGGGGTAGGCCAGCAGCGTGTCCCAGTCCGGACGCCCGCTGAACAGTTCACCGTCCCACCACACCGTGCCGGCGTCGATGGCGTCGCGCTCGGTCTGGGACATGGGGGGGAGGGTTTTCTGGAACCAGTCGAACATCGGCGCACTGAAATACCGGCGCCGCAGGTCCGGTAGCAGCAGCGGGGCCGCGACGGCGGCGAGCACGACCCAGAGAACCAGCATCAGCCAGCCGGGCGCGTGGCTGAAGATGCCCATGGCCAGCAGGTAGACCGCGACGATGCCCAGCGCGGGCAGCGGGTCGGTGCGCCGATGCGCCAGCCAGGCGATCCCGATGATCAGTACCAGTAACCACAACAACAGCATATGTAATCCTCCGTGAACCAGGGCAAACCGACCTTCAGAGCGTAGACGGCCTCTGCAAAACCGGCGGTCGGCGCGATGGGACAGGTTTCGTGGGAAATCCTGGGTGCATTGCGCCAGTCTGGTTGGCAACAGCCGTGGGAAATCGTTCGTTGATAGCGTGAGAAAACGCCATTGTTTGGCCGAAATGTCGTTATTGCCGGGCCAGCGCTGTGGATAGACTCAGCAATTTGCGAACCGATGTCCTGTGGCGAGGGAGCTTGCTCCCGCTCGGTTGCGCAGCAACCGCATAAAGCTGGGGCCGCTGCGCAGCCTAGCGGGAGCAAGCGCCCTCGCCACATGTCGCCCCGCGCGACGATTTGAGTCGAGCCTGATCCGGCGTATGCTGCTGCGGCATTTATCCATCGAGGAAGCCGTGATGCTGAAGATCTGGGGTCGGAAAAATTCGTCGAATGTGCGCAAGGCGTTGTGGTGCGCCGAAGAGTTGGGGCTGGCCTATGAGGCCATCGATGCGGGCGGTGCGTTCGGTGTGGTGGACACCCCCGAGTACCGGGCGAAGAACCCCAACGGCCGCGTGCCGATGATCGAAGACGACGGCTTCGTGCTCTGGGAGTCCAATACCATTGTGCGTTACCTGCTGGCCCGTCATGCGTCGGGTTCGGCCTGGTACCCCACGGATGCCCAGGCCCGTGCCAACGCGGAAAAATGGATGGACTGGACCACGTCCAGCTTTGCTGGCCCGTTTCGCACTGTGTTCTGGGGCGTCTTGCGCACCCCGGCCGAGCAGCAGGACTGGGCCGCCATCGAGGCGGCGATCAAGGAATGCGAAAGCTTGCTGGCAATGGCGGAGCAGGCCCTGGGCGAGCATCCTTACCTCTCGGGTAAGGAAATCGGCCTGGGCGACATTCCCCTGGGCAGTTTCATTTATGCCTGGTTCGAGATGCCTATCCAGCGTGCCGCGCTGCCGAACGTCCAGGCCTGGTACACGCGGTTGCAGCAGCGCCCGGCGTATCGCAAAGCGGTCATGACCGCGTTGACTTAATACTTACTATCGACACACTTGACTGTACTTGTGCGGCGACGCCAAGCACCATTGCCTTCGTGCGCCGTGGTTGTATTGCTCGCCGCCCGCCCTTATCCAATTTTTCTTCTTTCCCTTCTTGGTGCGTAATCCGATATGAGTTCCGCTCTGTCCATCCGGCAGTTAACCAAAACCTACGGCAACGGTTTCCAGGCCTTGAGTGGTATCGATCTGGACGTCGCCGAAGGTGATTTTTTCGCCTTGCTTGGCCCCAACGGCGCCGGCAAGTCCACCACCATCGGCATTCTTTCAACGTTGGTGAACAAGACCAGCGGCACGGTGAATATCTTCGGCCATGACCTGGACCGCGAGCCTGCCGCCCTCAAGCGCTGCATCGGCGTGGTCCCTCAGGAATTCAACTTCAACCAGTTTGAAAAGACCTTCGACATCGTCGTGACCCAGGCCGGTTACTACGGCATCCCGCCGAAGATCGCCAATGAGCGTGCCGAGCAGTACCTGACCCAGCTGGGCTTGTGGGACAAGCGTGACGTGCCGTCCCGTTCATTGTCCGGCGGCATGAAGCGCCGTTTGATGATCGCCCGCGCCCTGGTGCACGAGCCGCGTTTGCTGATCCTCGACGAGCCGACCGCAGGCGTGGACATCGAACTGCGTCGTTCGATGTGGACCTTCCTGACCGAGCTGAACCAGAAAGGCATCACCATCATCCTCACCACGCATTACCTGGAAGAGGCCGAACAGCTGTGCCGCAACATCGGCATCATCGACCATGGCACCATCGTCGAGAACACCAGCATGCGCCAGTTGCTCAGCCAGTTGCATGTGGAAACCTTTTTGCTGGACCTGAAAAACGGCCTGGCAGTGGCGCCCCAGCTCATCGGCTATCCGGCCCGCCTGCTGGACGGTCATACCTTGGAAGTGCAGGTGGACAAAGCCGTCGGCATCACCGGCTTGTTCACGCAACTGGCCCTGCAGAACATCGAAGTGCAGAGCCTGCGCAACAAGACCAATCGCCTCGAGGAGTTGTTCGTGTCTTTGGTGGAGAAAAATCTGGCGAAGGTGGCGGTATGAGTTCCGAACTACGACCCAACCTCATCGCCCTCAATACCATTGTTTACCGTGAAGTCCGGCGTTTCATGCGGATCTGGCCGCAGACCCTGCTACCGCCGGCCATCACCATGGTTTTGTACTTTGTGATCTTTGGCAACCTGATCGGCCGGCAAATCGGCGACATGGGTGGCTTCACGTACATGGACTACATCGTGCCGGGGCTGATCATGATGTCGGTGATCACCAACGCCTACGGCAACGTGGTGTCGAGTTTCTTCGGCAGCAAGTTCCAGCGTTCCATCGAAGAACTGATGGTTTCGCCGGTCTCGCCCCATACGATCCTCATCGGCTACACCCTGGGCGGCGTGTTGCGCGGCTTGGCCGTGGGCCTGATCGTGACGTTGCTATCGTTGTTCTTTACCCACTTGCAGGTGCATCACCTGGGGGTGACGATACTGGTGGTAGTGCTCACGGCCACGATTTTTTCGCTGCTGGGCTTCATCAATGCCGTGTTCGCGCGCAACTTCGACGACATCTCGATCATCCCAACATTCGTGCTCACGCCATTGACCTACCTGGGCGGAGTGTTCTACTCGATCTCGCTGCTGCCACCTTTCTGGCAGACCGTGTCCTTGGCCAACCCGGTGCTGCACATGGTCAACGCCTTCCGCTATGGCATCCTCGGGGTGTCGGATATCAAGATCAGCATTGCGATCACCTTCATGCTGGTGGCGACTGTGGTGCTTTATGTCAGCTGCGCGCGGCTGCTGGTGAGTGGGCGGGGGATGCGTACCTGACACGCTGTGCCTATTGCAGAACCCCTGTGAGAGCGAGCTTGCTCGCGATGGCGCCAGCCAGGACAGCGCAAATGGCCTCCATTATCGGGGGCCTTTTTGTATCTCACATCCGGCTTTTCTTGCGCCGCCGCCATTGCCGCGCTACCCACCAGCGCCAGTAACTCATGGTGACGAAGTAGGCGAGGGCGCCGAGAACCAGGCCAGTCACCACCGAGCCCAGCAGGAACGGCTGCCACAAAGTCGACAACTGGCCGCTGATCCATTCCCAGGTCAATTCTTCCGGCAGCGTGCGGGCCGGCACGTCCATCAGCCAGGCACCGGTCTGGTAGGTGCAGAAAAACACCGCCGGCATGGTGATCGGGTTGGTCAGCCAGACCAGGCTCACCGCGATCGGCATGTTGCCACGCACCGCGATGGCAAGGGCGGCGGCCAATAACATTTGCAGGGGGATGGGCAGGAACGCGGCAAACAGGCCAACGGCCATTGCCCGGGCCACTGAGTGCCGATTGAGGTGCCAAAGGTTGGGATCGTGCAGCAGGGTGCCGAGAAAACGTAAGGATTTATGTTCCCGGATGCTCTCTGGGTCTGGCATGTAGCGTTTGAATAGGCGCCGGGGCATATGGCTTCTCGGTCGGTTCAAAGCAATAAAGCGGCAAGTATGTCCGGATTCTACGGCCGGCAGATTCAGACTTTGTGACAATTGATAACGCCCACGGTGCCCGAGACCGGCTAAGCCTAGAGAAAGGACGCTCAAGGATGGGTTTATGCGCACAGGGTTGGTCGCGCTTGCACTGGGGCTGTTGGCCCCGGTTTTTTTTCCGGCGCTGCCGCCGTTATGGCTCGTTGCAGCCATGCCGGTGCTGGCGCTGATGATGGTGCCGTTTCGAGCCTACCCGCTGGGTTTTTTCCTGTTCGGGTTGGCTTGGGCGTGCCTGTCGGCGCAGCAGGCTCTGGACGACCGGCTGCCTGCCACGTTGGATGGAGAAACCCGTTGGGTCGAAGGACGCGTCGTCGGCTTGCCGCAACACAGCGATGGCGTGGTGCGCTTCGAGCTGGCCGATGCCCGGTCGCGTCGCACCCGGCTGCCGGCATCGATGCGCCTGGCCTGGTTTGGGGGGCCACCTGTCAGCAGCGGCGAGCGATGGCGCTTGGCGGTAAAACTCAAGCGGCCCGCCGGGTTGTTGAATCCCCATGGCTTCGACTATGAAGCCTGGCTGTTGAGCCGGGGCGTTGGCGCGACCGGTACGATCAAGGCTGGCCAACTGCTGCAACCGGCCCGAGGCGCGTGGCGCGACGGTATCCGACAGGCACTCGCGCAGGTCGACGCCCAAGGCCGTTCCGGGGCGCTGGCGGCGTTGGTCCTGGGCGATGGCGCTGGTTTGAGTCGCGAGGACTGGCAAGTACTGCAAGACACCGGCACCGTTCATTTACTGGTGATCTCCGGGCAGCACATCGGTCTGCTCGCCGGGCTGGTTTACCTGATGGTCGCGGGTGCGGCACGTTTTTGCGTGTGGCCGGGGGCGCTGCCGTGGTTGCCTTGGGCCTGTGCGCTGGCCTTCATCGCGGCACTGGGCTACGGCTTGCTTGCCGGCTTCGAAGTGCCGGTGCGGCGGGCCTGTACGATGATCGGCCTGGTGCTGTTGTGGCGTTTGCGCTTCAAGCATCCGGACCCATGGTGGGCCTGGTTGCTGGCTTTCGTTGGGGTGTTGGTGTTCGATCCGCTCGCCAGCCTGCGACCGGGGTTCTGGCTGTCGTTCGCCGCCGTCGCTATCTTGATATTCACCTTCGGCGCTCGCCTGGGGCCCTGGCGCTGGTGGCAAACCTGGACCCGTGCCCAATGGCTGGTTGCGGTCGGTCTGTGTCCGTTGTTGTTGATCCTGGGCTTGCCCGTCAGCCTCAGCGGGCCGCTGGTGAATCTGTTTGCGGTGCCCTGGATCAGCCTGTTGGTGCTGCCGTCGGCACTGCTTGGCACGGTGTTGTTGCCCGTGCCGTTCATTGGGCAAGGGTTGCTGTGGATCGCTGGTGGGCTGATCGATCTGCTGTTCCAGGGGCTCGCGCTGATTGCCGGGCGCATGCCCGCCTGGGTCCCCGTTGCGGGGCCGCCGTGGGCCCTGGTCATCGCCGCCCTTGGGGCTTTTTTGCTGCTGCTTCCCAACGGCGTGCCGCTGCGCTTGCTGGGCTGGCCGATGATGCTGCTGATGGTATTTCCACCGCGAGAAGACGTCCCGCCAGGACACGCCGAAGTCTGGCAATTGGACGTGGGCCAGGGGCTGGCGGTGCTGGTACGCACCCGTCATCACGTCTTGCTTTACGACGCCGGGCCGCGTTTCGGCGACGCCGACGTGGGCGAACGCATCGTGCTGCCCACCTTGCGCAAGCTGGGCGTGCGTGGTCTGGACCTGATGTTGCTCAGCCATGCGGACGCCGATCACGCCGGCGGTGCCCGCGCCGTGCGCAATGGGCTGCCAACGTTACGGGTGATCAGTGGCGATCCTGACGCGCTGCCCGACGAGTTGAACGCCGGACCCTGCAACAGCGGCGAGCGTTGGGAATGGGACGGGGTCGGGTTCGAGTTGTGGCAATGGCCATCAGCCCTGGAAAGCAACCAGAAATCCTGCGTCCTGCAGGTGGACGCAGGCGGCGAACGCTTGCTGCTGACCGGCGATATCGACACCCGTGCCGAGCGCGCCCTGCTGGACGGGCCCTTGGCGGTGCAAACCCAATGGCTGGCCGCGCCTCATCACGGCAGCCGCAGTTCGTCGTCGATGGCGCTGTTGTCGCGCCTCAAGCCTCATTCGGTGTTGATTTCCCGGGGGCAGGGCAACGCCTTCGGTCACCCCCATCCGCAGGTGATGGCGCGGTATCGCTGGTCTGGCGTGGCGATTTATGACAGCGCCGAACTGGGCGCCATTCGTCTGCAACTGGGCGCCTTCGAGCCGCCGAGCACCCAGGCCGGGCAGCGGCGCTACTGGCGCGACCCGCCGCCCGCCGGGCCGGCGCTGCAACATTGATCCAGCTCAACCGAGCGAGGCGCTTGTCGGCGCAGCGGGTCTGCAAAGCGAGTCTGTGTGATAAAGTGGCGCACTTTTTCGAGGGGGCAGTCACTGTGTGGGAATTGGTCAAATCTGGCGGCTGGATGATGTTGCCGATCATTCTGAGTTCCATCGCGGCACTGGGTATCGTTGCCGAACGCCTGTGGACCCTGCGGGCCAGCCGCGTGACCCCGGAGCATTTGCTCGGGCAGGTCTGGGTCTGGATCAAGGACAAGCAGCTCAACAAGGACAAGCTCAAGGAGCTGCGGGCCAGCTCGCCCCTGGGTGAAATCCTCGCCGCCGGGCTGGCGAACTCCAAGCATGGTCGCGAGATCATGAAGGAGTGCATCGAGGAAGCCGCCGCCCGGGTCATCCATGAACTGGAGCGCTACATCAACGCCCTCGGTACCATCGCCGCCATGTCCCCGTTGTTGGGCCTGCTGGGTACGGTGCTGGGCATGATCGATATTTTCAGCGCCTTTACCGGCTCCGGCATGAGCACCAACGCCGCCGTGCTGGCGGGTGGGATTTCCAAGGCATTGATTACCACGGCGGCTGGCCTGATGGTGGGGATTCCGTCGGTGTTCTTCCACCGTTTCCTGCAACGGCGCGTTGACGAATTGGTCGTCGGCATGGAGCAGGAAGCCATCAAGCTGGTCGAGGTGGTGCAGGGCGACCGTGACGTCGACCTGGCCGGGGGCAAGAAGTGAAATTCCGCCGCAAACCTCGGGAAAACATCGAAATCAATCTGGCCTCGCTGATTGACGTGGTGTTCATCCTGCTGCTGTTTTTCGTCGTGACCACCACGTTCACCCGTGAAACCCAGCTCAAGGTTGAATTGCCGCAAGCCGTCAGTGGCTCGCCGGCTGAAGACCAGCAACTGAAAAACCTGGAAATCACCATCAGCGCCGAAGGTGCGTTTTCGGTGAATAACCAGTTGCTGCCAAAGAGCGACCTGGCGAGCCTGATCGATGCGCTGCAGAAGGAATCCGGCGGCGATACCAATCTGCCGCTGTCCATCAGCGCCGATGGCAAGACCCCTCATCAATCGGTGATCACCGCCATGGACGCGGCCGGCAAGCTCGGCTTCAGCCATCTGCGCATGACCACGGTCGAGGCGGCGCCTGCTCCCTGATGGCCATGTCCGATCGATTGCTTGCCGCGTGGTACGAAGGTCATCCGGCCCTGGTGGCGTTGCGTCCGCTGGAGTGGCTGTACCGCCGGGTGGTGGTGGGCAAGCGTGAGCGATTCCTGGCCGGGGAAGGCGAGATTTACCAGCCAGCCGTGCCGCTGATCGTGGTCGGTAACATCACGGTTGGTGGCACCGGCAAGACACCGCTGATCCTGTGGTTGATCCAGCACTGCCAGCGCAGTGGCCTGCGCGTCGGTGTGGTTAGCCGCGGCTACGGCGCCAAGCCGCCGCACCTGCCCTGGCGAGTGGCGGCCGAGCAGGGCGCCGACATCGCCGGTGACGAGCCGCTGCTGATCGTCCAGCGCACGGGTGTGCCGTTGATGATCGATCCGGATCGCAGCCGCGCCGTCCGGGCACTGCTGGACGCTGAGCCGCTGGACCTGATCCTGTCCGACGACGGTATGCAGCATTATCGACTGGCCCGGGACCTCGAACTGGTGCTGATCGACAATGCCCGTGGCCTGGGCAATCGCCGCTGCCTGCCCGCCGGCCCGTTGCGCGAGCCGGTCGAGCGCCTGCAATCGGTTGACGCCGTGCTGTACAACGGCGCCGATGACGACCGCGAAGACGGCTTTGCCTTGGTCCTGCAGCCCACTGAGCTGGTAAACCTGGCCAGTGGCGAACGACGGCCCCTCGACCATTTCTCTCCCGGCCAGGCCCTTCACGCCGTGGCCGGCATCGGCAATCCCCAGCGTTTCTTCAAGACCCTCGAAACGCTACACTGGCGACCAATACCGCACGGGTTCGCCGATCATGCTCAATACAGCGCCCAAGCGTTGAGCTTCACGCCTTCGTTGCCCGTGGTCATGACGGAAAAGGACGCGGTCAAATGCCGCGCCTTTGCCGCGCCTGACTGGTGGTACCTGGCGGTGGATGCTGTGCCGTCGCCAGCCTTCAGGGCGTGGTTCGATACGCAGTTGATGCGCCTGTTGCCGGATCGGCTTTTGCCTTAAAACCTTTTATCCAGGGGACTTCCATGGACACCAAACTGCTCGATATTCTGGCCTGCCCTGTCTGCAAAGGCCCGCTCAAACTCAGCGCCGACAAGACCGAACTGATCAGCAAGGGCGCGGGCCTGGCCTATCCGATCCGTGATGGCATCCCGGTGATGCTCGAAAGCGAAGCCCGCACCCTGACCACCGACGAGCGCCTGGATAAATGACCACAGCCTTTACCGTCGTCATTCCGTCGCGCTTCGCTTCGACGCGCCTGCCCGGCAAGCCGTTGCTGGTGATCGCCGGCAAGCCGATGATCCAGCACGTCTGGGAACAGGCCAGCAAAAGCAGCGCCCAGCGTGTGGTGGTGGCAACGGACGATGCGCGCATCGTCGAGGCTTGCAAAGGCTTTGGCGCCGAGGTCGTGTTGACTCGCGAAGACCATAATTCCGGCACCGATCGCCTGGCCGAGGTCGCCGCAAAGCTGGGCCTGGCGCCTGACGCCATCGTGGTCAATGTGCAGGGTGACGAACCGCTGATCCCGCCGAGCGTGATTGATCAGGTCGCCGCCAACCTCGCCGCCCACACCGAAGCGCGCATGGCGACCCTGGCCGAGCCGATCGAGGATGTGCAGACCCTGTTCAACCCCAACGTGGTGAAGGTGGTCAGCGACCTCAACGGCCTGGCCTTGACCTTCAGCCGTGCAACGTTGCCCTGGGCGCGGGATGCATTCGCCCAAAGCCGCGACGTGATGCCCGAAGGCGTACCGTACCGCCGCCACATCGGCATCTATGCCTACCGTGCCGGTTTCCTCCAGGACTTCGTCGCCTGGGGGCCGTGCTGGCTGGAAAACACCGAATCCCTGGAACAGCTGCGTGCCCTGTGGCACGGCGTGCGCATCCATGTGGCCGATGCATTGATCGCCCCGCCGACTGGCGTCGATACCCCTGAAGACCTTGAGCGCGTTCGTCGCTTGCTGGAGGCCTGATGCGGGTTCTGTTCGTCTGCCTCGGCAACATCTGCCGCTCGCCCACCGCCGAAGCCATCCTGCGACAAAAGTTGCGCGAGGCTGGGTTGGAGGGGCAGGTGGAAGTCGCTTCCGCCGGCACCGGTGACTGGCACGTGGGCAAGGCGCCGGACAAGCGCAGCCAGGCGGCCGCATTAAATCGGGGTTACGACTTGTCGGCCCAGCGCGCGCAGCAGGTGACCCGCGCCGACTTCGCCACCTACGACCTGATCCTGGCGATGGACAGCAGCAACCTGCGCAACCTCAAGGCCCTGCAACCAGCGAATGGCAAGGCCGAGCTGGACCTGTTCCTGCGGCGCTATGAAGCCGAGCTCGATGACGTGCCGGACCCGTATTACGACGGCGAGCAGGGCTTCGAGCAAGTACTGGACTTGATCGAACACGCTACGGATCGCCTGGTGATCGAATTGAAGGGCCGCTTATGACTTTGCAGGTACAGGCGGGCGCCAGTCTCAAGCCCTTCAACAGCTTCGGTGTGGACGTGAAGGCCCGGCTGTTCGCCGAAGCCCACGGCGATGATGATGTTCGCGAAGCGCTGGCCTATGCCGATGAACATGCGGTGCCGCTGCTGGTGATCGGCGGCGGCAGCAACCTGCTGCTGACCGGCGATATCGATGCGTTGGTGTTGCGCATGGCCAGCAAAGGGATTCGCCTGCTCAGCGACGACGGCGAACGGGTGATAATCGAGGCCGAAGCAGGGGAGCCCTGGCATCCTTTCGTCCAGCACACGCTGGCGCAGGGTTGGTCGGGACTGGAAAATCTCAGCCTGATCCCCGGAACCGTGGGCGCGGCACCCATGCAAAACATCGGCGCCTACGGTGTTGAGATCAAGGACGTCTTCGCCGGCCTCACGGCCCTCGACCGTCAAACCGGTGAATTACGTGAGTTCACCCTCGAAGAATGCGCGTTCGCCTATCGCGATAGCCTGTTCAAACAGCAAGCCGGCCGCTGGTTGATCCTGCGGGTGCGCTTCGCCCTCAGTCGCGCCGCGCACCTGCACCTGGAATACGGCCCGGTCCGCCAACGATTGAGCGAACAGGGTATCGAGCAGGCGACGCCCACTGATGTCAGCCAAGCCATTTGCAGCATTCGCAGCGAGAAACTCCCGGATCCGGCCGTGTTGGGCAATGCCGGCAGCTTCTTCAAGAACCCGTTGGTGCCGGCCAGCCTGGTGGCGCAACTCAAGCTGCAATACCCGGACCTGGTGGCTTATCCACAGCCTGAGGGGAAGATGAAAATCGCCGCCGGCTGGCTGATCGAGCGCGCCGGCTGGAAGGGTTTTCGCGACGGGGATGCCGGGGTGCATAAGTTGCAGGCGTTGGTGCTGGTCAACTATGGCAATGCCACTGGCCCGCAACTGTTGGATTTGGCCCTGCGCATTCAGAAAGACATTGCCGAACGGTTTCAGGTCGAGCTGGAAATGGAACCCAATCGGTACTGAGCCGCGCTTGCGCACCCGCTTGAAAAAAACGCCCTGCGCACCCTGCATACATTCATTCGTGCAGGATTGTGCAGGGCGTTTTGCTTGATCCTGGGTTAATTTAGCCGCCTAACGATGCGAACATAATCGCATCTTGAAGGCCCGGTGCAGACGCCTATGGACGTGTGCATAAGAGAGCCCGATCAGCCTGAGCCAGTCTGCGACTACCGAACCGTCAACCAAGCGGCAGATTGCTCGACCCCATAACTCGATCCTCTATGCGGGCGTGCCCATGATTACCCTGAAACTCAATGGAAAAGACCATCAACTGGATGTGACCGAGGACATGCCGCTGCTGTGGGCGATTCGCGATGTGGCCGGCTACAACGGTACTAAGTTCGGCTGCGGCATGGGCCTGTGCGGCGCGTGCACGATTCATATCGACGGTGCCCCGGCGCGCAGTTGCATTACGCCGATCGGCTCGGTGAAAGGGCAGGACATCAGCACCATCGATGCGCTTCACGCCGACCCGGTCGGGCAAATCGTCCAGAAAGCCTGGCTCGATACAGCGGTGGCGCAGTGCGGTTACTGCCAGGGCGGGCAGATCATGTCCGCGACCGCCTTGCTCAAGACCAACCCCAACCCGAGCGACGAGCAGATCGAAGAAGCCATGGTGGGCAATATCTGCCGCTGCGGCACCTATAACCGGATCAAGATCGCGATCCGCCAAGCCTCGACTCACCTGAAGGAGGCCAAGGCATGAGCCGCTTGCCCAATGATTTCGTCCTTAGCAACCTCAGCCGTCGTGGCTTCCTCAAAGGCGCGAGCGCCACGGGTGTGCTGGTCCTGGCCGCGAGCTGGGGCTTGCCGGATGCCTTTGCCGAGGAAAAGAAATACGGCGCCGAGGGCATGCCCCACGGCGCGGTCGACGATCCCAAGGTGTACGTGAGCATTGCCACCGACGGCAGCGTGACGGTGATTTGCAACCGTTCGGAAATGGGCCAGGGCGTGCGCACCAGCCTGAGCATGGTGGTGGCCGATGAGCTGGAAGCGGATTGGGCGTTGGTGAAGGTGCAGCAAGCGCCGGCTGATGAAGCGCGCTTCGGCAACCAGGACACCGACGGTTCGCGCAGCATGCGTCACTGGTACGAGCCGATGCGCCGCTGCGGCGCCGCCGCCCGGAGCATGTTGGAGCAGGCCGCCGCAGCGCAGTGGAACGTTCCGGTGGGCGAATGCCGGGCTCAGTTGCATAAAGTGGTGCACCAGCCTTCCGGTCGCGAACTGGCTTACGGCGCCTTGGCTACCGCTGCCAGTGCCTTGCCAGTGCCGGCCCGCGACAGCTTGCGCCTCAAGCAACCCGCTGACTTTCGCTACATCGGCAAGGAAGCGACCCGGGCCGTCGACGGTGCGGATATCGTCAACGGTCGCGCGGTGTTCGGTGCCGATGTGCATTTCGAAGGCATGCTCTACGCCGTCATCGCACGTCCGCCGGTCTACGGTGGCAAGGTCAAGACCGTGGACAGCAGCGCGGCGCTGAAAGTACCGGGCGTGGTCAAGGTGGTGCAGATCGAAGGTCGGCCGTTGCCGTCGGAGTTCCAGCCCCTGGGCGGCGTGGCGGTGCTGGCAAAAAATACCTGGGCAGCGATCAAGGGCCGCGAAGCGCTGAAAATCGAGTGGGATGACGGCCCGAACGCCGGTTATGACTCGATTGCCTATCGCAAGGAATTGGAAGCGGCCGCCCTCAAACCCGGCAAAGTCCTGCGCAATACCGGCGACCTCGATGACGCGTTGGCCAAGGCCGATTCGAGCCTGGAAGCGACGTACTACCTGCCGCACCTGTCGCAATCGCCGATGGAACCGATGGTCGCCGTCGCCCGGTTCAAGGATGGCCAGTGCGAAGCCTGGGCGCCGAGCCAGGCCCCTCAGGTGACCCGCGAGCGCATCGCCGAACGCCTGGGCATCGCTTTCGACAAGGTCACGGTGAATATCACGCTGCTGGGCGGAGGTTTCGGGCGCAAATCCAAGCCTGATTTCGTCGTCGAAGCGGCGGTGCTGGCCAAGGAGTTTCCAGGCCAGGCGATACGGGTGCAATGGACCCGCGAGGACGACATCCATCACTCGTATTTCCACACCGTGTCGGCCGAATACCTGAAGGCCGGCCTGAACCAGGACGGGATGCCATCCGGCTGGTTGCATCGCACCGTCGCCCCGAGCATCACGGCGTTGTTCGCACCGGGCATGACCCACGAAGCCCCGTTCGAAGTGGGCATGGGCTTGACCAACATGGCATACGCCATCCCCAACCTGCGCCTGGAAAACCCCGAAGCGGTGGCTCACACGCGGGTGGGCTGGTACCGCTCGGTGTCGAACATTCCCCACGGTTTCGCGATTCAGAGTTTCATCGACGAATTGGCCCACAAGGCCGGTCAGGATCCGCTGAAGTATCACGTCAAATTGCTCGGCCCGGATCGTAAGATCGATCCGCGTACCTTGAGCGAAGAATGGAACTACGGTGAATCCCCCGAGCGTTATCCCATCGATACGGCGCGGATTCGTGTCGTGCTGGAAACGGCCGCCAAGGCCGCCGGTTGGGGTCGGCAGTTGCCCAAGGGTCGAGGGTTGGGCTTGGCTGTGCATTACAGTTTCGTCACTTACGTCGCGGCAGCGATTGAAGTGGAGGTCAAGGACGATGGCACGGTGATCGTGCACAAGGCGGACATTGCGGTGGACTGCGGGCCACAGATCAACCCTGAGCGCATCCGTTCGCAGTTCGAAGGGGCCTGCGTCATGGGCTTGGGTAACGCGATGGTGGGTGAAATAAGCTTCAAGGATGGCAAGGTCCAGCAAGACAACTTCCACATGTATGAGGTGGCGCGCATGTCCCTGGCACCCAAGGAAGTGGCCGTGCATCTGGTCACTCCTCCGGGCGAAGTGCCTTTGGGCGGCGTCGGCGAACCCGGCGTGCCGCCGATCGCGCCGGCGCTGTGCAACGCGATTTTCGCCGCCACCGGCAAACGCATCCGTAACCTGCCTGTGCGCTATCAGCTGCAAGGCTGGCAACAGGCCAAGGCCTGATGGACAGCGTCGATCTGAACGTCTTGCGCAGCGTGCTCCAGTGGCGTCGCGCCGGGCAGCGGGTGGTGTTGTTCACCGTGGTCCAGACCTGGGGCACCGCGCCCAGGCCACCGGGGGCGATGTTGGCCCTGCGCGAGGATGGCGTGGTGATTGGCTCGGTGTCGGGCGGTTGTGTCGAGGACGACCTGATCGCCCGGCTGCACGACGGTCGTATCCCGGCGGACGGTCCGCCGGTGCAACTGATCACATACGGCGTCACGCGCGAAGAGGCGGCGCGTTTCGGCTTGCCGTGCGGCGGCACCCTGCGGCTCACCGAGGAGAGAGTAGGCGACCCGCAATGGGTCGCCGAACTGCTGGACCGCTGCGAAGCCCACGAGATTGTTGCCCGTGAACTGACGGTTGCCAGCGGTGACGTGGTCTTGACTCCGGCCAGCAAAACCGACGCCCTGGTGTTCGATGGCAAGGTCTTGCGGGCCATTTACGGCCCACGCTGGCGACTTCTGCTGATCGGCGCCGGGCAGTTGTCGCGGTATGTGGCGGAAATGGCCCGGTTGCTGGATTTCGAGGTGTTGATCTGCGATCCGCGCAAGGAATTTGTCTATGGTTGGGAAGAGCAGCATGGTCGCTTCGTCTCAGGTATGCCTGACGAAGCGGTATTGAGCATCCAGACCGACGAGCGCACAGCCATTGTCGCCCTGACCCACGATCCGCGCTTGGACGACATGGCGCTGCTCACGGCGCTGGATTCCAGGGCTTTTTATGTCGGCGCCCTGGGGTCGCGGGTCAATAGCCAGAAGCGACGGGAAAACCTGGCTCAGCTAGGCTTGTCGGCAGGGGCCATCGAACGACTGCATGGGCCGATTGGCCTGCACATCGGCAGCCACACACCGGCGGAAATCGCCTTGTCGTTGCTGGCCGAAATCGTGGCGATCAAAAATGGTGTGGAACTGCGGCAGAAAAAGTCGTTGTAGGTCGCAGGCAAGGAGGGTGTATGGGAAAGTCGATTGGCGTGATCATCCTCGCGGCCGGATCGGGCAGCCGTTTCCGCCAAGTGGCAGGGGCTGGCAAGGATAAGCTGCTGGCCGATTGCACGGGACGTGACGGCGCTGTCCGGTCGGTGCTCGAGCATGTGCTGGTGAATTTACCTGCATCCCTGGAAAAGCGCGTGCTGGTGACAAGCACGGATCGTCCGCAAGCCATCCGCATGGCCCAGGCCTATGGATGTGATTATGTGGAGCTGGACTCGCCCGGCTTGGGAGACAGCATTGCCGCTGGCGTCCAGGCCTGCCCTGATCTCGATGGCTGGCTGATGGTATTGGGCGATATGCCATTTATCCTGCCGTCGAGCATCGATCAAGTGGCGGCGGGGATTCACGGGGACGGTATCAGCGTGCCGGTCCTTGCAGGTGAGTATGGGCATCCGGTGGGCTTTGGCAGTGGATTTGCGTCGAAACTGATGGCGTTGACCGGGGATCGTGGCGCCAAGGCGTTGTTTGCCGGGGCGCAAGTGGTCGAAGTGCCGGTGGACGACCCTGGGGTCACCTGGGATGTTGATGTGCCAGAGGCATTGGCCTTCAAATAACAGCCGATGCAGATGCCCGCTCCCACAGAGTTAAGTGGATAAGTCGTGAGGCATAAAAAAGCCCCGCCTGGCATGAACCAGGCGGGGCTTTTACTGGGCGATGGAATCAGGCGTGAGGTTTAGGCTCGTGCTCTTTTTCCAGGGCTTCAGTGTGACGCGGTGCGACTTCTTCTACGGCGTGTCGAGGTTCGTCGATCACCGGAGCCGATTCAACCGGGGTTGGTTCGGCGGCGGTTTCGGCGACTGGAGCAGGCGCCGCTTCGACGACTTCGACGATCGGAGCGGGCTCGGCAGCAGGCGCTTGAGCGGCGTCAGCGGCAGCTTGTTCGGCTTCCTTCTGCAGGCGCTCGGCTTCACGCTTGCGACGGCGAACTTCACGTGGATCGTTCGGCGCACGACCGTTCTCGGTCAGGGCGCTGGCAGGTGCAGGCTCTTGCACCGGGGCCGGTGCTTCGGCAACCACAGGCGCTTCAACCACTGGAGCCGGCGCGACTGCTTCTGGCTCGACCGCTTTCACGGGTTCTGGCGTCGGCTCTGGCTCAACGACCGGCGCCGGTGCGGCTGGCTCGGCATGCCAGTTGAACGCGGTCTGCTCCTCGCGAACAGGTTCTGGTGCTTTTTCCTCAGCTGGTGCTTCGACGACCGGTTCGGCGGCAGCCACCGGTTGCTCGGCGACTGGTGCGGGCTCGGCAGTCACTTCAGCTTCAGGCTGGGCTTCAAGTGCCGGTGCAAGTTCCACTTCCGGCGAAGCCGTGGCTTCTACCGGGGTGGTGGCTTCGACCACAGGCGCTTCGACAGCCGGCGCGCTTTCCACGGCTGCGGTGGCGCGTTCGGCTTGTTCGTGAGCCTGGGCTTCGGCCGGAGCGCTGATGGCGCTGCTGGCAACGGCTGCGGTCACGGCCAGGCCTGCGGCAAGGTCGGCGGCGCTTGGCGCTTCGGCGTTCTCGGCGGATTCGGACTCTTCCGAACCCTCGATCACGTTGCCGTTGGCGTCACGTTGACGTTCACGACGGTTGCTGCGACGACGCTGGCCACGGGAGCGGCGACGTGGACGATCACCTTCGGCGCTGTCCTGGCCGTCTTCCTGCAGTTGCTCTTCGGCGCTCAACACTTCTTCTTCGCTGGCTGCGGCGGCTGCCTGCTCGGCGCGTGGCTGACGTTCTTCACGTGGAGGACGCGGTGCACGTTCTTCACGAGGCTGGCGGGCCGGACGTTCTTCAGCGGTAGCTGCGGTAGCTGCGGCGGCAACGGCTGGGGCAGCATCCAGTGGCTCGCGCAGTTCGCGGACACGTTCTTCACGCTCGCCACGTGGCTTGCGGTCTTCACGAGGGGCGCGTGGCTGACGTTCTTCACGCGGCGCACGCGGTGCGCGTTCTTCGCGGGCTACGGCTGGCGCTTCCTCACGGGCTTCGCGAGGCTGGCGCTCTTCACGCGGCTCGCGTGGTGCGCGTTCTTCACGTGGAGCACGTTCTTCGCGCGGCTTGCGTTCTTCGTCACGGCGACCGTTACGGTTGCGGGTCTGCTGGCGACCGTTGCGGCGCTCCTCGTTGCGGGCAGGGCGCTCGGTAGCGGCTGGCTTGGCGACGACGGCGGGGGCTGCGGGCTCTTCCTTGGTGGCAAACAGGCTGACCAGGGACTTCACCAGGCCTTTGAACAGGCTTGGTTCTGGTGCGGCGGCCGGAGCGGCAACCGGAGCGGCGACTTCGGTCGGAACCGGAGCGTTGGCGCGGGCAGGTGCAGTCTTGACCGCTGCTTCCTGGCGAACCAGGGTGCGGGTGGCGGCGGCAGCTGGCTGGACTTCTTCCACTTCGGCAGCGGCCGCGGCGATTTCGTAGCTGGACTGGTTGGTGTGGGCTTCCGGGCTGTCATCGCGCAGGCGCTGCACTTCGAAGTGCGGCGTCTCGAGATGATCGTTCGGCAGGATGACGATGCGGGCCCGGGTGCGCAGTTCGATCTTGGTGATCGAGTTGCGTTTTTCGTTGAGCAGGAACGCGGCCACCGGGATCGGCACCTGGGCGCGAACTTCGGCGGTACGGTCTTTCAGGGCTTCTTCTTCGATCAGGCGCAGGATCGCCAGGGACAGCGACTCGACGTCACGAATGATCCCGGTGCCGTTGCAACGCGGGCAGACGATGCCGCTGCTTTCGCCCAGGGATGGACGCAGGCGCTGACGGGACATTTCCAGCAGGCCGAAGCGCGAGATGCGGCCGACCTGTACGCGGGCGCGGTCGGCTTCCAGGCATTCGCGGACTTTTTCTTCCACGGCGCGCTGGTTTTTGGCCGGGGTCATGTCGATGAAGTCGATGACGATCAGGCCGCCGATGTCGCGCAGGCGCAACTGACGGGCGATCTCTTCGGCCGCTTCAAGGTTGGTCTGCAGGGCGGTTTCTTCGATGTCGCTGCCTTTGGTGGCGCGGGCCGAGTTGATGTCGATGGACACCAGCGCTTCGGTCGGATCGATGACGATGGAGCCGCCGGAAGGCAATTCGACGACGCGCTGGAAGGCGGTCTCGATCTGGCTTTCGATCTGGAAGCGGTTGAACAGTGGGACGCTGTCTTCGTAGAGCTTGATCTTGCTGGCGTACTGCGGCATCACCTGGCGAATGAAGGTCAGGGCTTCGTCCTGGGCTTCGACGCTGTCGATCAGCACTTCGCCGATGTCCTGGCGCAGGTAGTCGCGGATGGCGCGGATGATCACGTTGCTTTCCTGGTAGATCAGGAATGGCGCGGAGCGATCCAGCGAAGCTTCTTTGATGGCGGTCCACAGTTGCAGCAGGTAATCGAGGTCCCACTGCATTTCTTCGCTGCTGCGGCCAAGGCCGGCGGTGCGAACGATCAGGCCCATGTCGGCGGGTGCAACCAGGCCGTTCAGGGCTTCACGCAGTTCATTGCGCTCTTCGCCTTCGATGCGACGGGAGATGCCGCCGGCACGCGGGTTGTTCGGCATCAGGACCAGGTAGCGGCCGGCCAGGCTGATGAAAGTGGTCAGGGCTGCGCCCTTGTTGCCACGTTCTTCTTTTTCGACCTGGACGATGACTTCCTGGCCTTCGCTCAGGACGTCCTTGATGTTGACGCGGCCTTCAGGGGCCTTCTTGAAGTATTCGCGGGAGATTTCTTTGAGGGGCAGGAAGCCGTGGCGCTCGGAGCCGAAATCGACAAAGGCAGCCTCAAGGCTTGGTTCGATGCGAGTAATCCGGCCTTTATAGATGTTGGCCTTCTTCTGCTCGCGTGCACCGGATTCGATATCCAGGTCGTAGAGGCGCTGGCCGTCTACCAGTGCAACACGCAACTCTTCGGGTTGAGTTGCGTTAATCAGCATTCTTTTCATGTAGTACCGTCGGTTTCCGGGCTGCCGGAAACGGCGTGCGGCACACACGACTTCTCACGGTCGGTGTCAGGTGCGTCATGGAAGTGGCGAGGCCACTCCAGTGTCCAGCGAGTTCGACCCAATGATGGCGAAGTCGCGACGGACGCGTCCTGCTTGCTGGTACTCAAGCACTCAGTCAGGAGGAGGAATCAACCGGCGTCTGTGGACGAGATGAAGCGTCTAAATATAAGCCTAGTGCTACACAGTCCGACGGTTGTACATCTCCACCCTACACGTATCCCTGATAATTCGGGTGCTGCCGCGCGCAGAATCCGCAGCGGGTTGGCATTTACCGTGAGCTCCGAAAGGGGAGGTCACGCATCATGGCTAATTTAGGCGTTGTTTCCGAAGCTCTCGCTCGGGGTCGTTCGCAACTGACTGCACTTTGTGAACTGGCCGTGAATGTGGCGCGCGAGGCGAGTCAAAACTCTGCTTCGCGGCGTATTTCAGGCCTCATGTCACCTGCGCTCGTTACACCTGCAAACTCTACCGTTACGTAGCGAAAGCCCCGTAGGACGGCCTCTCGTCCTCGTGAATTGCGTTGGTCAGGGCCGGTTTTTGGCCGTTGGTCCGCTGTCCAGCCACTTTTGGCGGCGTTCGCGACTATAGCAGCAATGATTAAGTGCTTCAATTCCATAAAAATTGTTATGATCGCCGCCATGACAACTACTGCCCCTTCGACCCCTGGCGTTCAACTGCTCGAGGTCTTGCCGGAATATGCCGGCCAACGAATCGATAATTTCCTTCTGGCCCGACTCAAAGGTGTGCCCAAGACCTTGATCTACCGCATTTTGCGCAAAGGCGAAGTGCGGGTGAACAAAGGTCGGATCAAGCCCGAATACAAGCTCCAGGCGGGCGACATCGTGCGCGTGCCGCCGGTTCGCGTGCCTGAGCGCGATGAGCCGGTCCCTTTGGCCCAAGGCCTGTTACAGCGTCTCGAAGCCTCCATTGTCTACGAAGACAAGGCGCTGATTGTGATCAACAAGCCCGCAGGCATTGCGGTTCATGGCGGCAGCGGCTTGAATTTCGGTGTCATCGAGGCCTTTCGTCAGTTGCGTCCCGATGCCAAGGAGTTGGAGTTGGTCCATCGCCTGGATCGCGACACCTCCGGCCTGCTGATGATCGCCAAGAAACGCAGCATGCTGCGCCACCTGCACGAGCAATTGCGCGGCGATGGTGTGGACAAGCGCTACATGGCGCTGGTGAGAGGCCGGTGGGATACCTCCATCAAGCAAGTCCGCGCGCCGTTGCTCAAGAGCAACCTGCGGTCCGGCGAGCGCATGGTGGAGGTAAACGAAGAGGGCAAGGAGGCGCTGACCGTCTTCAAGGTGCTGCGCCGCTTCGACGACTTCGCCACCTTGATCGAGGCCAAGCCGGTCACCGGCCGTACGCACCAGATTCGCGTCCATACGTTGCACGCCGGGCATTGCATTGCCGGTGACAGCAAATACGGCGATGACGATTTCACCAAGGAAATCCGCGACCTGGGTGGCAAGCGCCTGTTCCTGCATGCCTATATGCTAACCGTGCCGCTGCCTGATGGTGGCGAGCTGAAATTGCAGGCTCCTGTCGATGACATGTGGGCCAAGACCGTGGAGCGGTTGAGTGCATCCTGATTACAAGCTGCTGATCTTCGATTGGGACGGCACTCTGGCAAACTCCATCGGTCGGATTGTGGATGCGATGCATGTCGCGTCGGATCGTTCGGGTTTGGCTCGGTGCGACGATTTTGCGGTCAAGGGCATCATCGGCTTGGGGCTGCCGGAAGCGATTCGCAGCCTGTATCCCGAGATCAGCGACGATGAACTGGTCGTTTTTCGCCAGCATTATGCCGACTGCTACATCGCGCTGGAGGCTGAGCCTTCGCCATTGTTCGAGGGTGTGGCAGATACCCTCCAGAGCCTGCGGGCCGACGGGTATCGGCTGGCGGTTGCCACCGGCAAGGCCCGGCGGGGGCTGGATCGGGTTTTGAAATCCCACGGTTGGGACGATTACTTCGATATCACCCGCGCTGCGGACGAAACGGCCAGCAAGCCGCATCCGCTGATGCTCGAGCAGATCCTTTCCCACTGCGGTATGCGGCCTGATCAGGCGCTGATGGTGGGGGACTCGTCCTTCGACCTGCAAATGGCGCGCAATGCCGGCATGGGGTCGGTGGCCGTGAGTTATGGTGCGCAGACGATCGAGGCGCTACAGGCGTTCGAGCCACGGCTGGCCATTGATCATTTTCCTGAATTGCACGCCTGGCTGAGCCAGCGGGCCAATTAAGTTTTGCTGGGGATTCACGCATGACCGACGAATGGAAAGCACCGGACAAGGCCAGTAACGGGAGCGGTGACGATAAAAGCTGGAAGCTGTTGGAAAAGACCTTGCTGGCCAGTGTCCAGGAGCAGCGTCGTTCCCGCCGTTGGGGCATTTTCTTCAAGTTGCTGACGTTTGTTTATCTTTTCGTCGCGCTGGCGCTGTTCACGCCGCTGATGAACATGGAGAAAAGCGCTGTCAGCGGATCGGCCTACACCGCATTGATCGATATCGAGGGGATGATCGCCGACAAGGAGCCTGCCAGTGCAGACAATATTGTCGGTAGCCTGCGGGCTGCTTTCGAGGATCCGAAGGTCAAGGGCGTAGTGCTGCGCATCAACAGCCCGGGGGGTAGTCCGGTGCAGTCGGGGTACGTCTATGACGAAATCGTTCGTCTGCGGGCGTTGCACCCGGAAACCAAGGTCTACGCGGTTATTTCCGATCTTGGCGCGTCCGGGGCGTATTACATCGCCAGCGCGGCGGACCAGATCTATGCGGACAAAGCCAGCCTGGTGGGCTCCATCGGTGTGACGGCGGCCGGCTATGGCTTTGTCGGGACAATGGAGAAGCTGGGGGTGGAGCGTCGGGTGTATACCTCTGGCGAGCACAAGTCTTTCCTTGATCCATTCCAGCCGCAAAAACCTGAAGAAACCGCGTTTTGGCAGGGCGTGCTCGATACCACCCACAGGCAGTTCATCGCCAGCGTGAAGAAAGGGCGGGGCGAGCGACTGAAAGACAAGGAGCATCCAGAGCTGTTCTCCGGGCTGGTCTGGTCGGGGGAGCAGGCGTTGCCCCTGGGGTTGGTCGATGGCCTGGGCAGTGCCAGTTCGGTGGCGCGGGATGTGATTGGCCAGAAGGATTTGGTGGACTTCACCATCGAAGAGTCCCCGTTTGATCGCTTCTCGAAAAAGCTGGGCGCCAGCATCGCTGAGCACCTGGCGATGTGGATGGGCTTCCAGGGGCCGGTGCTGCGTTGATCTGAAAGATTGCACCGATTCCCCGCCACAAAGGTGTGCAGGCCCACGCTTCAGGGGACTTGCACGCCCTCGGCCAGCAACATATCCACAAGACGAATCAAGGGCAGGCCCACCAGGCTGGTGGCGTCCGGCCCTTCGGTGCTCTGAAACAGGCTTACACCCAATCCCTCGGCCTTGAAGCTACCGGCGCAGTCGTAAGGTTGCTCGGCCCGCAGGTAGCGTTCGACGCGCTCCGGGTCCAGGGTGCGCATGTGGACGGTGAACGGAACGCAGTCGACCTGGCAGGTGCCGGTCTGGCTGTTGAGCAGCGCCAGGCCTGTCAGGAAGGTCACCCGAGTGCCGCTGGCAGCCAATAGTTGCTCGCGGGCATTGTCGAAGGTGTGAGGCTTGCCGAGGATGCGTTCGCCGAGCACGGCCACCTGGTCCGAACCGATAATCAGATGAGCTGGATGGTGGTCGGCCAGTGCCAAGGCTTTTTCCCGGGCCAGGCGTTTGACCAGTTCGATGGCGGGCTCGTCGGGGTGACGACTTTCGTCGATGTCCGGTGAGCTGCAGACGAATGGCAGCCCCAGGCGGGCAAGCAATTGGCGACGATAAATCGAGCTGGAAGCAAGTAATAAAGGCAGCATGGACATCTCCCAAGGGCAGGCGCGAATTCTAGCGAGGCGCGCAAGTGACGGACAGGGCTGAATTTCCTTTGACATGGCCGGGTGCATCCCTATAATGCTGCGCCTATGTTGAATGACCCGATTCCACCTCACGTTGACCCGCGCAAATTGGCTGACCGTGGCACCACCCTCAAAGGTGAACTGCTGCTGGCCGATTTGAAGAGACTCTGCGACCCGCTTTCCGACAATGTCGGGACGGTCCAGGCCAAATTCGTTTTTGAACGAGATGAACGTAAATCTGTGGTTATCCACAGCTTTATCGACACTGAAGTCAAAATGGTTTGCCAGCGTTGTCTTGAGCTGGTCACCCTGCCGATCCACAGCGAATGCAGTTATGCGGTGGTGAAGGAGGGTGCGAATACCCAGTCGTTGCCGAAAGGTTATGACGTGCTGGAACTGGGCGAAGATCCTTTGGATCTGCAGTCACTGATCGAGGAGGAGCTTCTGCTTGCCTTGCCCATTGTGCCTGCTCATCATCCGGAAGAATGCCAGCAGCCGGCGGGAGCAGATGAGCCCGAACCGAGCGAGGACGAGGTAACGCGGTCCAACCCGTTCAGTGTATTGGCGCAGTTAAAGCGTGACCCAAACGTTTAGGAGTTAATCAATTATGGCTGTTCAGCAGAACAAAAAATCCCGCTCTGCCCGTGACATGCGCCGTTCGCACGACGCTCTCGAGGCTAGCACCCTGTCTGTAGAAAAAACCACTGGTGAAGTTCACCTGCGTCACCACGTATCGCCAGAAGGCGTATACCGTGGCCGTAAAGTGATCGACAAGGGCGCTGACGAGTAAGCACTTGTCCGCTCAAGTCATCGCGATTGACGCAATGGGCGGGGACTTCGGTCCCCGCAGCATTGTTCAGGCCAGCCTTGCTTGCCTGAATGCTACGCCCTCGCTGCACCTGACCCTCGTCGGTCAACCCTCCATTCTCGAAGAAATGCTCAGCGGCCAATCGGCTGTGGATCGCACGCGCCTGACAATCACTCCGGCGTCCGAAATCATCACCATGGACGAAAAGCCGGCCCAGGCCCTGCGCAGCAAGCCTGATGCCTCGATGCGGGTGGCCCTCGAGCTGTTGCGCGATGGCAAGGTCCAGGCGTGTGTCAGTGCGGGCAATACCGGTGCGCTGATGGCGTTGTCGCGCTACGTGCTCAAGACCCTGCCGGGTATCGACCGGCCGGCGATGGTGGCGGCGATCCCCACCCAGCGCGGTTTTTGCCAGTTGCTCGACCTGGGCGCCAATGTCGATTGCAGCGCTGAACACCTGCTGCAATTTGCGGTGATGGGTTCGGTGGCGGCGCAAACCCTGGGCATCGTGCGCCCTCGCGTGGCCTTGCTGAATATCGGCACCGAAGACATCAAGGGCAATCAGCAGGTCAAGCTGGCCGCTACGCTGTTGCAGGCTGCGCCAGGTATCAATTACATCGGCTTCGTCGAAGGCGATGGTTTGTACCGTGGTGAAGCTGATGTGGTGGTGTGTGATGGCTTCGTCGGCAACATCCTGCTCAAGTCCAGCGAAGGCCTGGCGACCATGATCGGCCAGCGCATCGAGACGTTGTTCAGGCAAACCATCGCTTCGCGGGTGATCGGTGCCTTGGCGTTGCCGTTGATGCGTCGCTTGCAGGCAGACCTGGCGCCAGCGCGGCACAACGGGGCGAGCTTTCTCGGCCTGCAGGGTATTGTGATCAAGAGCCACGGTTCGGCGGGTGTGGAGGGTTTCCAGAGTGCGATCAATCGAGCGGTGATCGAGATCCAGGAGAACCTGCCCGAGCGCCTGCATGGCCGCCTCGAAGATTTGTTAACTTAGGCGTTTTCGTCCGACAATGCTTAAATGTGACCGGTCGGTTCAAGCCGCCATCCAACTGTCAGTTTCCTAGCGCCCCCCAGGGGCGTCAATTTTTGACGGCAAGATCATTAGGGGCTTTGTTTTCATGTCTGCTTCCCTCGCATTCGTCTTTCCAGGACAGGGCTCGCAGTCCCTCGGCATGCTGGCCGAGCTGGGCGCGCAATACCCGCTGATCCTCGAAACATTCAAAGAAGCTTCCGATGCCCTCGGTTACGACCTGTGGGCACTGACCCAGCAAGGGCCGGAAGAACAACTCAATCAAACCGACAAGACCCAACCGGCCATCCTGACCGCCTCGATTGCGCTTTGGCGCCTGTGGCTGGCCGAAGGTGGCGCACGCCCTGCGTTCGTCGCCGGCCATAGCCTGGGCGAATACAGCGCCTTGGTCGCCGCCGGCAGCCTGAACCTGGGTGACGCGGTGAAGCTGGTGGAGCGTCGCGGCCAGTTGATGCAGGAGGCCGTTCCGGCCGGGCAGGGCGGCATGGCTGCGATCCTCGGCCTGGAAGACGCCGATGTGCTGGCTGCTTGTGCCGAAGCGGCGCAGGGTGATGTGGTCAGCGCGGTGAACTTCAACTCCCCCGGCCAAGTGGTCATCGCCGGTGCCAAGGCCGCTGTCGAGCGCGCCATCGAAGGCTGCAAGGCTCGCGGTGCCAAGCGCGCCATGCCGCTGCCGGTCAGCGTGCCGTCGCACTGCGAACTGATGCGTCCGGCTGCCGAGCGCTTCGCCGAGTCCATCGCCGCCATCGACTGGCAGGCGCCGCAGATTCCCGTAGTGCAGAACGTCAGCGCCAATGTGGCGCCGGATCTTGAAACACTCAAGCGTGATCTGCTGGAACAGCTCTACAAGCCGGTTCGCTGGGTCGAATCGGTGCAAACCCTGGCTGCCAAGGGCGCGACTGAGCTGGTCGAATGCGGTCCGGGTAAAGTCCTTGCCGGCCTGAACAAGCGCTGCGCCGAAGGCGTATCGACTTCCAATCTCAACACCCGAGACGCTTTCGCTGCCGCTCGCGCAGCGCAGGCCTGAACAGGAGAAGCTTGCATGAGTCTGCAAGGTAAAGTTGCACTGGTGACCGGTGCAAGCCGTGGCATCGGCCAGGCCATTGCCCTGGAACTGGGTCGTCAAGGCGCCATTGTCGTAGGTACCGCGACTTCCGCTTCGGGCGCCGAGCGTATCGCTGCGACCTTGAAGGAAAACGGCATCCAAGGCACTGGCCTTGAGCTGAATGTCACCAGCGACCCATCTGTCGCGGCGGTGCTGGCGAGCATCCAGGAGCAGTTCGGCGCTCCGGCGATCCTGGTCAATAATGCCGGTATCACCCGCGATAACCTGATGATGCGCATGAAAGATGACGAATGGTTCGACGTGGTCGACACCAACCTGAACAGTCTGTACCGGCTGTCCAAGGGCGTTCTGCGCGGCATGACCAAGGCCCGTTGGGGACGAATTATCAGTATCGGCTCGGTTGTGGGTGCCATGGGCAACGCAGGCCAAGTAAACTATGCTGCGGCGAAAGCCGGTCTGGAAGGTTTTAGCCGCGCACTGGCACGTGAAGTGGGTTCGCGCTCGATTACGGTAAACTCGGTTGCACCGGGTTTCATCGACACCGACATGACCCGTGAGCTGCCGGAAGCACAGCGCGAAGCCTTGCTGACACAGATTCCGCTGGGTCGTCTGGGGCAAGCTCAAGAAATCGCGTCCGTGGTCGCTTTTCTTGCGTCGGACGGTGCGGCATACGTGACCGGGGCTACAATCCCGGTAAACGGCGGGATGTACATGAGTTAAATGTGACGGATTGCTTCAAAAAAATGTCATACGAGCTGTCTAAAATCCGTTATAAAGCTGCAATCAATTTATAGACGGCGGGCCGCAGGGTTTGAGGAGTGAAGCTTTCGGTTGAAAAACCGAAAAGTTCTTCTATACACTTACCCACTGGCCAGCTGCCTGAATTTGTCCATTAGGAGTGAAAACAAGGTATGAGCACCATCGAAGAGCGCGTCAAGAAAATCGTTGCCGAGCAACTGGGCGTTAAAGAAGAAGAAGTTGTGAACACCGCTTCCTTCGTTGAAGACCTGGGTGCCGACTCCCTTGACACCGTTGAGCTGGTGATGGCTCTGGAAGAGGAATTCGAAACCGAGATTCCTGACGAAGAAGCTGAAAAGATCACTACTGTACAAGCTGCTATCGACTACGTTACCAGCCACCAGGCGTAATCGTTTTTAGTCGTCGCTCGCTGTCATGGAAAAACCGCACTGCCGTTACGGCGTGCGGTTTTTTCTTTAGGCCTGATGCAAAGTCGTCATTAGAAAAAGGAGAGTGCTGTGTCGCGTAGACGCGTCGTAGTCACCGGTATGGGTATGTTGTCGCCACTGGGCACGGATGTGCCGAGCAGCTGGCAGGGCATTCTGGCTGGCCGCAGTGGCATTGGTCTGATCGAACACACCGACCTTTCTGCCTATTCCACCCGTTTTGGCGGCTCGGTAAAGGGCTTCAATGTCGAGGAATACCTGTCGGTCAAGGAAGCTCGCAAGCTTGACCTGTTCATCCAGTACGGCCTGGCTGCCGGTTTCCAGGCAGTACGTAACGCGGGTCTGGAAGTCACCGACGCCAACCGTGAACGCATCGGCGTGGCCATGGGTTCGGGTATTGGCGGCTTGACCAATATCGAAGAAACCAGCCGCACACTGCACGATTCGGGGCCGCGGCGGATTTCTCCGTTCTTCGTGCCGGGCTCGATCATCAATATGATTTCCGGTTTCCTGTCCATCCACCTCGGTGCACAGGGGCCTAACTACGCCATTGCCACGGCTTGCACCACCGGGACCCACTGCATCGGCATGGCCGCGCGCAACATCATGTACGACGAAGCCGACGTGATGATCGCCGGTGGCGCCGAGATGGCAGCCTGCGGACTGGGCATGGGTGGCTTCGGCGCGTCCCGTGCGCTGTCGACCCGCAATGACGAGCCGGCCCGTGCGAGCCGACCATGGGACAAGGGACGCGATGGCTTCGTGCTGTCCGACGGCGCCGGTGCGTTGGTGCTCGAAGAGCTGGAGCACGCCAAGGCGCGCGGCGCGACCATCTATGCCGAGCTGATTGGCTTTGGCACCAGTGGCGACGCGTACCACATGACATCGCCTCCGGCCGATGGCGCCGGTGCTGCCCGTTGCATCGCCAATGCCTTGCGTGACGCGAAGCTCAATGGCGAGCAGGTGCAGTACATCAACGCCCATGGCACATCGACCCCGGCTGGCGACTTGGCCGAGGCCCAGGCGATCAAGACCGTGTTCGGCGAGCACGCCTATAAGCTGGCGATCAGCTCGACCAAGTCCATGACCGGTCACCTGCTGGGTGCGGCAGGGGCAGTCGAGGCGATCTTCAGCGTGCTGGCGATCAACAGCCAGACCGCGCCACCGACCATCAACCTCGATGAGCCGGACGAAGGCTGCGATCTGGACTTCGTGCCGCACACGGCCCGCAGCATGGACATCGACGTGGTGTTGTCCAATTCCTTCGGCTTCGGCGGGACCAACGGCTCGCTGGTGTTCCGCCGGTTCGCCGGTTGATGGAAAGCTGGGTCGACGGTCAGCCAGCCGACGTTCTGTCGCTGAAAGATCGCGGCCTGGCTTATGGCGATGGATTGTTTGAAACGATCCTCGTGCGCAATGGTAAGCCCGTTCTGCTGGATTCTCACCTGCACCGCCTGGCGCTGGGTTGCCGGCGCTTCGAAATCAATGTCGATTGGGTCGTGCTGAAGGGCGAGCTGCAGGCCTATGCGCAACATCTTGGCGACGGCGTGCTGAAACTGATCGTCACCCGGGGCGACAGCCTGCGCGGATATGCCGCTGATCCATCAGCCCCGGCCCGACGCATCCTGCAGGGCAGCCCTCCGGCGAAGTATCCTGTTGCTCACGCCGAGCAAGGCGTAAGCCTGTTTCCCTGCGCCGTGCGCCTGTCCGAGCAGCCCTTGCTCGCCGGCCTCAAGCACCTCAATCGCCTGGAGCAGGTGCTGGCCCGTGCCGAATGGACGGATGCGCAATACGCCGAAGGCTTGATGCTGGACACGTCCGGACGGGTGATCGAAGGCGTATTCAGCAACCTGTTTTTGGTGCGCGACGGCGTGTTGATCACGGCGGACCTGAGCCGCTGCGGCGTGGCCGGCGTGATGCGTGGGCAATTATTGTTTCAAGCCGAGTCCCATGGCATCGCCACGCACATCACCGACATTGGCCTCGAGCAGTTGCATCAGGCTGATGAAGTCTTTGTCTGCAACAGTGTCTATGGCGTGTGGCCAGTGCTCGCGTGTGGTTCGGCGCGCTGGTCGGCAGGGCCGCTCACCCGTAAACTGCAGACCCTTGCCCGCGCGCTATTGGATGCTTGATTCGTGAGACGTAAATTCTTGCTGCTGCTGGAGACCGGACTGGTTCTGGCAGGGCTGTTGTTGGGTGCTTCGGCCTGGAAGATTCATTCGGCGCTGCAACAGCCGTTGAACATCACCCAGGAAGAGATGCTGGACGTGCCCAACGGGACCACCCCGACCGGAACCCTCAAGCGCCTGGAAGCCGACGGGCTGATCAAGGATGCCTTCTGGCTGCGTATCTATTGGCGCTTCAATCTGGCCGACCAGCCGCTGCATACCGGTGAGTACCGGATGGTGCCGGGCATGACCATGGAAGGCTTGATCGGTGTCTGGAAGCGCGGCGAGGTGGTGCAATACAGCGTAACGCTGGTGGAAGGCTGGAATTTCCGTCAGGTGCGTGCCGCGCTGGCCAAGGATGAAAAACTCCAGCAGACCCTCGCCGGCTTGAGCGACAGCCAGGTCATGGAGCGTCTAGGTCATTCCGGGGTATTTCCCGAAGGTCGGTTCTTCCCGGATACCTATCGCTTCGTGCGCGGTACGTCGGACGTCGACCTGCTGAAAAAAGCCTACGACCGGCTGGAAGACGTGCTGGCCAAGGAGTGGGCGCAGCGTGCAGCGGACGTGCCTTACACCCAACCCTATGAAGCGCTGATCATGGCGTCGCTGGTGGAAAAGGAAACGGGCGTGCCCCAGGAGCGCGGACAAATCGCCGGTGTGTTCGTGCGGCGCATGCGCCTGGGCATGCTGCTGCAGACCGACCCCACGGTGATCTATGGTTTGGGCGAGCGCTACACGGGCAAACTCACCCGTGCCCATTTGAAAGAAGAAAATCCCTATAACACCTACTTGATCCCGGGGTTGCCGCCGACGCCGATTGCGATGGTGGGGCGCGAAGCGATTCATGCCGCCTTGAACCCGGCGTCGGGCAACAGCCTGTACTTTGTCGCTCGCGGTGATGGCAGCCACGTGTTTTCCGATGACCTGGAGTCGCACAACAACGCGGTGCGCGAATTCCAACTCAAGCGCCGCGCCGATTACCGCTCCAGTCCGGCTCCGGCCGCGCCGGAAGGACAGGCGCCGATTCCCGCTGCGTCGCCCGATACAGCGCCCGAAGCCGTGCCCCAGGTGCCTCCTCAGGAGCCTGCGCCGGGACCGAATGCCAGCGAGCCGCCGAGCCCGCAATGACTTTGATTAAGGACTGCCCGTGACTGGCTTGTTTATTACGCTGGAAGGCCCCGAAGGCGCGGGCAAGAGCACCAATCGCGAATACCTGGCAGAGCGCCTGCGAGCGGCCGGCATCGAGGTGGTGCTGACCCGCGAGCCGGGCGGTACGCCGCTGGCCGAGCGGATCCGCGAAGTGTTGCTCGCGCCCGTTGAGGAAGTGATGAACCCCGACACCGAGCTGTTGCTGGTGTTCGCTGCGCGGGCGCAGCACCTGGCCGAGGTGATTCGCCCGGCGCTGGCCCGTGGCGCCGTGGTGCTCTGCGATCGTTTTACCGATTCGACTTATGCTTATCAGGGCGGTGGCCGGGGCTTGTCCCTGGAGCGCATCGCCGTACTGGAATCCTTCGTCCAGGGGGACCTGCGACCAGACCTGACCCTGGTGTTCGACTTGCCGGTGGAAATCGGCCTGGCCCGCGCCAGCGCCCGAGGTCGGCTCGATCGTTTCGAGCTTGAAGGCCAGGCGTTCTTCAATGCGGTGCGCGATGCCTTCCTGGGGCGCGCCAAGGCCGATCCGGCGCGTTACCTGCTGATCGATGCGGCGCAATCGTTGACCCAGGTCCAGCAGTCCCTGGATGGCTTGCTGCCGCGTTTGTTGGAGCGTGCCCGTGGCTGAAGCCTATCCCTGGCAGGACGGCCTGTGGCAGCAGCTGGCCGGTCGAGCCCAGCATGCCCATGCCTATCTGCTGCATGGCCCGATCGGTATCGGCAAGCGGGCACTGGCCGAGCGCCTGATGGCCAGCCTGCTGTGCCAGCGCCCAGGGCCTTCGAATGCGTGCGGCGAATGCAAGTCCTGCCTGTTGCTCAAGGCTGGCAGCCATCCCGACAATTACGTGCTGGAACCGGAGGAAGCGGATAAGGCGATCAAGGTCGACCAAGTCCGTGATCTGGTCAGCTTCGTGGTCCAGACCTCGCAGATGGGCGGACGCAAGGTGGTGCTGATCGAGCCTGTCGAGTCGATGAACATCAACGCCGCCAACGCCCTGCTCAAGAGCCTTGAGGAACCTTCCGGCGATACCGTGCTGTTGCTGGTCAGTCATCAGCCGAGCCGCTTGCTGCCGACCATCAAGAGTCGTTGCGTGCAGCAGGCCTGCCCGTTGCCGAGCGAGGCGATGAGCCTGCAATGGCTGGCCCAGGCCTTGCCCGACAGCACCGATGAAGAACGTGTCGAGCTGCTGACCCTGGCGGCCGGCTCGCCCCTGGCGGCGGTCAGTCTCCAGGCCCAGGGCGTGCGAGAGCAGCGGGCGCTGGTGGTGGACGGTGTAAAAAAACTGCTCAAGCAACAACAATCCCCCACGCAACTGGCCGAGGGCTGGAACGCTATACCGCTGCTGTTGCTGTTCGACTGGTTCTGCGACTGGTCGAGCCTGATCCTGCGTTATCAACTGACCGAAGACGACGCGGGCCTGGGTTTGACGGACATGCGCAAGGTGATCCAGTACCTGGCGCAAAAAAGCAGCCAGGATAAAATCTTGAACATCCAGGACTGGATCCTTGCCCAACGTCAGAAGGTGCTGGGCAAGGCGAACCTCAACCGCGTGCTGTTACTCGAGGCGCTGTTGGTGCAATGGGCGGGATTGCCTGGTCGAAACTGACTAGACTCAGCTCAATCGCAGCGGAGATCAGCATGAACGAACCTGTCAGTCCCGGGCCACGCAATGGCATCCTGTCCCTGACCATCAAGGACAGCTCGGTGCTCTATGCCGCCTACATGCCCTTCATCAGGAATGGCGGCCTGTTCATCCCCACCAACAAGAATTATCGCTTGGGTGATGAGGTGTTCATGCTGTTGAACCTGATGGATGAACCGGAGAAAATTCCTGTCGCCGGCAAGGTCATCTGGATAACTCCCAAGGGTGCCCAGGGCAATCGGGCCGCCGGCGTTGGCGTGCAGTTCAACGACGGTGACAATTCGGCCCGCAATCAGATTGAAACCCACTTGGCCGGCTCGCTGAAGTCCGACCGTCCCACTCATACGATGTAGCCAACCTTTTATGCTTGTAGATTCCCATTGTCATCTCGACCGTCTCGATCTTTCCGTCCATGACGGCTCCCTGGATGCTGCGCTGGACGCGGCCCGCCAACGCGGTGTCGGGCACTTCCTGTGCATCGGCGTCAGCGCCGACAACGCAGCCGACGTCAAGGCGCTGGCCGAGCGTTACGCCGATGTCGATTGCTCGGTCGGCATCCACCCGCTGGACGTCAAGGCCGATGCCGCGCCGGCGCTCGATTGGCTGCTGCGCGAGCTGGATCATCCTCGGGTGGTCGCCATTGGCGAAACCGGCCTGGACTATCACTACGAACCGGAAGCTGCGCAAGTACAACAGGCGTCGTTCCGGTTGCACCTGGAGGCGGCGCAGCAGACGGGCAAACCGGTGATTATCCACACCCGCGGCGCCCAGGCCGATACGCTGGCCTTGCTGCGCGACGCCGCGTTGCCCCAGGCCGGTGTGCTGCATTGCTTCACCGAGGATTGGGACATGGCCAAGGCTGCGCTGGACATGGGCTATTACATCTCGCTGTCGGGCATTGTGACGTTTCGCAACGCCGACGCCTTGCGTGACGTCGCCAGTAAAGTGCCGGCCGATCGCCTGTTGGTGGAAACCGACTCGCCGTACCTGGCACCGATTCCGTATCGCGGCAAACCCAACCTTCCGCAATACGTTCGGGAAGTGGCCGAATTCCTGGCGATGCTGCGCGGCGAGTCCTATGAGCGCTTCGCGGAACAGACGACGGAAAATTTTAAGCAATTGTTTCCACTGGCCCACGTCCGGCCAGCGCAGGGCTGAATTTCGCGCAAAAAAAACCCGGGTTCTGGGGGGTGAATCCGGGTTAAGACCATTAGGAGTAAAACAAAGGCACGCGGTCCGTTGGTACCTTTATCGGCGCGTCACTTGGGGGAGATGTCGCGCCGACAGTTCAAGTATTGATCAGTATGCGGGCGCGTCCAGTCTGGCCGGGGTGGTTTTTAAACAAATTTGGAATACGCTCGCTTCGGATAAGTTCTCACCATAGCCAGGGCGTGCCGGGGCGGCGTTTCGGCCTCGCAAGCGTGCAGCGCGACCTGTACGGTTTTGTGAAGAACTGTGGTCGAGAACGGATGATCCGTGCATTTTTGCGTAAGTTAGGCATAATACCCGGCTTCGAATTTTGACCCTTCAGACCTTTTTCTTATGCACAAAGAACCCCGTAAGGTCCGTGAGTTTCGTCGCCGCGAGCAGGAAATTCTCGACACCGCGCTCAAGTTGTTCCTCGATCAGGGTGAAGACAGCGTCACCGTCGAGATGATTGCGGATGCCGTGGGTATCGGCAAAGGCACGATTTATAAACACTTCAAGTCCAAGGCCGAGATCTACCTGCGCCTGATGCTCGATTACGAGCGCGATTTGAACGAGCTGCTGCATTCGGCCGATGTGGACAAGGACAAGGAGGCCCTGTCCCGGGCCTACTTTGAGTTCCGCATGCGCGACCCCCAGCGTTACCGCTTGTTTGACCGCCTGGAAGAAAAAGTGGTCAAGGGCAACCAGGTGCCGGAGATGGTCGAGGAGCTGCACCGGATCCGTGCCTCGAACTTCGAGCGCCTGACGCTATTGATCAAGGGCCGGATCAGCGAAGGCAAGCTCGAGGACGTGCCACCGTATTTCCATTACTGCGCTGCCTGGGCGCTGGTGCACGGCGCGGTGGCGCTATACCACTCGCCGTTCTGGAGCAATGTATTGGAAGATCAGGAAGGGTTCTTCCAATTCCTGATGGACATCGGTGTGCGCATGGGCAACAAGCGCAAGCGCGACACCGATGTTCCGAGCAGCTGAGTCATTCAGATGTCTTATTGCGCCATGTCCGCTTACATGGCGCAGTGCCCCAGGAATATACTCAGGCTTGGGTCTTGCGAAAACTTGAGTTTCAGGTCAAGTTTCGTAGGCCCGATTCTTCTTTCGCCGGAGTGATCCATGATCGTTGACCGTCAAGGCAGGCGTTTTCGCAATTTGCGGATCAGCCTGACTTCTGCCTGCAACTACGCTTGTACCTACTGCGTGCCTGACGGCAAGCGGCTGGTGGCTGCGCAGGACGAATTGTCGGCCGAGGCGATGGCGCGGGGCGTGGCGTACCTGATCGAAGCCGCCGGTATCGAACGGCTGCGCATCACTGGCGGCGAGCCGCTGGTCAGCCCCAAGCTCGAACGTTTCATGACGGCAGTGGGGCGGATGGGCCTGGAGGACATCAGCCTGACCACCAATGGCCAATTGCTGGCGAAAAAGCTGCCCTTGCTGGTGGACGCCGGTATCCGTCGCATCAACGTGTCCCTCGATACCCTGGACCCTGCCGCGTTTCGCAGTATCGCCCGCGGTGGCGACCTGGCGACCGTGCTCGATGGCATGGAGCAGGCCCGGGCGGCGGGGATGAAGATCAAGGTCAACATGGTGCCGTTGCGTGGACAGAATCTGGATCAGGTAATGCCCTTGCTCGAGTATTGCCTGGAACGTGGCTATGAACTGCGTTTCATCGAATTAATGCGCATGGGGCACCTGGCTTCTGATTCCAACGCTTTTTTGCAGCAGTTTGTCAGCCTCCAGCAACTGCTCAGCCTGATCGGCGATCAATACGAGTACCTGCAAGCCGATGCACCGGTGGATGCCACCGCCGTGCGCTATGAGATTCCCGGATTAGGCTACTTCGGTGTGATCGCCAACGAAAGCGTGCCGTTCTGCCGTACCTGCTCGCGGCTGCGGTTGTCTTCTACGGGTTGGCTGCATGGCTGCCTCTCGTCGAGCAACCGTCACTTCGTCGGCGACCTGCTGGACAAGCCCCGTCACCAGGCGTTGCCTGCGCTCCAGCGCTTGCTGGTGAAGGCATTGGGAGACAAGCAGGAGGTGGCGTTTTCTGGCGGTGCGACCATCATGAAAATCATCGGCGGCTGATCAAACTCCCGGGTCAGCCTGTGATTCAAGGCTGAAACACACCTGTTCCATGAGCTGGCGCAAAAGCTGCATCCCACGACCATTCGCCGGTTTTCCGACACCGGTTTCTGGAGGGTAGGATGCGTAGCCTGGTTTTGCTGCTGGCCGTTTTGGTGCTTGGCGGTTGCATGAATGTCAGCGACATGGGGGAGGGGGTTCGTTATCACATGAGCGACGCCGGCCTGCTCGACCACAGCGACAGCCGTCGTGTGAACAATTTGCGCATTCAGCCGGACTCGTTCATTTACATTGCCCAAGGTGCATTCGCGCCGCCTGGCAGCGCCTATCCGCGTCCGAATGTCGTGGCCGAAGAGGCTTTCAACGGTTTCATTGAGTATTTCCCCATGGTCCGTCGTGCCCGTGGGCCCGAAGGCCTGGATGAGGCCATGGGCGAGGCCCGCGCCGCCGGTGCCCACTATTTGCTCTATACCCGCTTCGCCAAGGCAGATAACCGCATCGGCAACACAGATGAATGGCTGGATGAGGAAGCCGTGGATCGCCTGGGTGTCGACACCAGCGTGATTCAAATCATGTTGATCGAGACCAGCACCCAGTATTTGATTGATACTGCACGCATCAAGAGTCGTGGCGGTTTACTGACACTGCACGACAAGCAACCACAAGACCTCATTGCCACGCCGTTGCGTGAATACGCCCGCAGCCTGTTGGGGATGAGCGACGAGTAATGACCAGGAGTCACCATGAGCGGACCGCAAAAAGCCAATGATTTGTTGGGGCAGATCCCCAAGACCAAAGGCCTGCCGCCGGTCCACTTGTGGAATCCCGACTTCTGCGGCGACATCGACATGCGCATCGCCCGGGACGGGACCTGGTACTACCTGGGTACGCCCATCGGGCGCAAGCCGATGGTCAAGCTGTTCTCCACCATCATCCGCCGCGACGGCGATGATTATTTCCTGATTACCCCAGTAGAAAAAGTCGGCATCAAGGTCGACGACGCGCCATTCGTGGCCGTGACCCTGGAGGTCGAAGGTGAGGGCGACGGGCAATTGCTGCGCTTCACCACCAATGTCGACGAAACCACTGAGGCCGGTGCCGAGCATCCGATGCGGGTGATGATCGACCCTCAAACCCAGGAACCTGCCCCCTACGTGCACGTGCGCAGCAATCTCGAAGCATTGATTCATCGCAACGTGTTCTACCAACTGGTGGAGCTGGCGGTCAGTCGCGAGATCGATGGGCAACGCTGGCTTGGGGTCTGGAGCGGCGGCGTGTTCTTTCCCATAGGCCTGGAACCGTAACTCTTGTGGGAGCCGGCTTGCTCGCGAAGGCACTGGCACATCTAATATCTTCTCAACTGACCCACCGCTATCGCGAGCAAGCTCGCTCCACAGGCGGTTTACGCAAAATTCAAATTGACAGCCAATCATATGATCATTAGCGTGGGTCACCATCATGCGTGGCCCACGGGGTTTTCATGTCCAGCAGTTTTCATGCATCGACCGTCGATTGGCTGGGTGGCTGGATAGCTGCCGGCGAGGTCAAGCCTGGGCAGACCATCAAGGTCGAGGCAGACCTGGGCCAGCAACTGGGCGTCAGCCGTACCGTCATTCGTGAGGCGATCAAGACGCTGGTGGCCAAAGGCATGCTCGAAGTCGGGCCGAAAGTCGGCACGCGGGTACTGCCGGTGCGGCGCTGGAACCTGTTCGACCCGCAAGTGGTTGGCTGGCTGTCACGCAGCGGCCTGCCGGAAAACTTCGTCGATGACCTGCTGGACCTGCGTCGTACCATCGAGCCGATGGCGGTACGTTGGGCCTGCGAACGGGCCACCGCCGATCAGGTTCAGGCGATCCGCCTGGCCTACCATGCACTGGAGCGGGCCGTGGACAGCGGTTCTGATTACAACCGCGCCGACCAGTTTTTCCACGAATGCATCCTGGCCGCCAGCCACAATCAATTCATAGAACAGATGGTCCCGGCCCTGGGGGCGTTGCTTGCCGTGTCATTCGAGGTGTCGGCCGCCGACCCGGATGAACTGCGCCGTACCTTGCCCATCCATAAGGATATCGCCGAGGCCATCGCCGCCCGCGATGCGGCGCGGGGCGTCTGGGCCTGCATGACCCTGATCGATAACGCTGACCTGGCCATCAAGCGCTTTTACCCCAATGTCATGGCCGGTCGAACCGAGAACACCGGGCACACCGGGAACGGGAGATTTCAATGAAGTGGACGGCACTTACCGAGCATCGGGCGCAACTGGGCGAAGGGCCCTTCTGGGATGAGCCGACCCAGGCATTGTATTGGGTCGATATCGCCGGCAAGCAGGCGTTGCGGCTGATCGGCGCCAACGTTCAGATCTGGCAGATGCCCGAGCATGTGTCCGCGTTCATACCCACCCAAAGTGGTGACGCGCTGGTGACCCTGAGCAGTGGCGTGTACCGGCTGGACCTCGATTCGCCAGGCCTGGAACCGAGGTTGACGCTGCTGTGCATGGCCGATCCCCAGCCAGGCAACCGCGCCAACGAAGCCCGTTGCGATGCCTTGGGCCAACTCTGGCTCGGCACCATGCAGAACAATATAGGTGAAGAGGGCGAGGATTTGCCCATCGAGCGGCGGTCCGGTGGGCTGTTTCGCGTCAGCGCGGATGGACGGGTCATGCCATTGCTGCGCGGGCTGGGCATCCCCAACACCTTGCTCTGGAGCCCCGATGGCACCACGGTGTATTTCGGCGAAAGCCTCGACGGCACGCTGTATCGGCACTTTATCTATCCGGAAGGCAACCTGGCGCCTGCCGAAGTCTGGTTCGGCCCCCACCCGCGGGGCGGGCCGGACGGCTCGGCAATGGATGCGCGGGGTTATGTCTGGAATGCACGTTGGGACGGCAGTTGCTTGCTGCGGTTGCATCCGGACGGCCATGTCGATCGGGTGATCGAGTTGCCGGTCAGTCGCCCCACCAGTTGCGTGTTCGGAGGGCATGACCTCAAGACGCTGTACATCACCACGGCGGCCAGTCCGTTGGGTCATCCGCTGGACGGCGCGGTCCTGTCCATGCGGGTGGATGTGCCGGGAGTGGCCTGCACGAGGTTTGCTGGCTGAATCCCAAAATATGGGATGTAAATATATATATTGAGATTATTTGGTGGCCGGGTTTATAGTCGGCTCCATCAGCAATACGCACTCACACTAAAAAAACAAAACAGGTGAAGCGATGCAACGATCTTCCCCCGTACGCCCCAGCGGCGTACGCGAGCCACTGCTTCTTCAAGCGCCTTTGGGCCGGTCATCGATGGATGCCCGGTTTTTGTCGTGCCTGGGCGCAGGAGCCTTGAGCCATGGCTGAGCCGCTTGTCCTGCCACCTGTGCCGGAGCCGCCAAAGGGCGAACGGCTGAAGGGCAAGGTCGTGCTGCTCACGGGAGCCGCGCAAGGCATCGGCGAGGCAATTGTCGCGGCGTTCGCTTCGCAACAGGCTCGCCTGGTGATCAGCGACATTCAGGCCGAGAAGGTCGAGGCCCTGGCCGCCCAATGGCGAGCGCGCGGGACGGATGTGCAAGCGCTCAAAGCCGATGTGTCGAAACAGCAGGATTTGCAGGCCATGGCCCGTCGTGCCGTCGAACTGTACGGTCGTATCGATGTGCTGGTGAACTGCGCGGGTGTGAACGTCTTCCGCGATCCGCTGGAAATGACCGAGGAAGATTGGCGCCGCTGCTTCGCCATCGACCTGGATGGCGCCTGGTACGGCTGCAAGGCGGTATTGCCGCAGATGATCGAGCAGGGCGTGGGCAGCATCATCAACATCGCTTCCACCCACTCGTCCCACATCATTCCCGGCTGTTTCCCTTACCCGGTGGCCAAACACGGCCTGCTGGGCCTGACCCGCGCCCTTGGCATCGAATACGCGCCCAAAGGGGTTCGCGTCAACGCCATCGCACCGGGCTACATCGAAACCCAACTGAACCTCGACTACTGGAACGGCTTTGCCGACCCCCGAGCCGAACGCCAACGTGCACTGGACCTGCATCCGCCACGCCGTATCGGGCAACCGATCGAAGTGGCCATGACGGCCGTGTTCCTGGCCAGTGACGAAGCACCCTTTATCAATGCCTCATGCATCACCATCGATGGGGGACGTTCGGTCATGTACCACGACTGAATATTTCCGAATTGCAGTCGGAAACTCGCCTGTCATTCAATCATCATACGATATGACTATTCAGGCCTATGCTGTGTAGCAACTTGATGTAACCGCCCAGCCTGCGCTTTTCCACCGATGGTGGAGCAGATCCCTGGACGTTTGGCTTTCAATAAAAAAAACAAGGAGTCAACTATGAATCATCGTCGTGGGATCCGTTCCCTGTGCCGCGCCGCCCTGGCGGTAACCGCAGTCAGCCTCAGCAGCAGCTTGCTGGCGGCTGATCCGGTAAAAATCGGTTTCCTGGTCAAACAGGCCGAAGAACCCTGGTTCCAGACCGAATGGGCGTTCGCCGAGAAGGCGAGCAAGGACAAGGGCTTCGAGCTGATCAAGATCGCGGTGCCTGATGGCGAGAAAACCCTCTCGGCCATCGACAGCCTCGCCGCGAATGGCGCCAAGGGCTTCGTGATCTGCCCGCCAGACGTGTCCCTCGGCCCGGCCATCATGGCCAAGGCCAAGCTCAACGACCTCAAGGTCATTGCCGTGGACGACCGATTCGTCGATGCCAGCGGCAAGTTCATGGAAGACGTGCCGTACCTGGGCATGGCCGCATTCGAGGTGGGCCAGAAGCAGGGCGCAGCGATGGCCGCTGAAGCGAAAAAGCGTAATTGGGATTGGAAAGAAACCTACGCGGTGATCAACACCTTCAACGAACTGGACACCGGCAAGAAGCGCACCGACGGCTCGGTCGATGCCCTGAAGAAGGCCGGGATGCCGGACGATCACATTCTCTTTACCGCACTCAAGACGCTGGACGTACCCGGCAGCATGGACTCCACCAACTCGGCCCTGGTGAAACTGCCTAGCGCTGCGAAAAACCTGATCATCGGCGGCATGAACGACAACACCGTGCTGGGCGGCGTACGCGCCACCGAAGCCGCCGGGTTCAAGGCGGCCAACGTGATCGGTATCGGTATCAACGGCACCGACGCCATCGGCGAACTGAAAAAGCCTAACAGCGGTTTCTTCGGTTCGATGCTGCCAAGCCCGCACATCGAAGGCTACAAAACCGCCGAAATGATGTTCGAGTGGATTACCACCGGCAAGGAACCGCCTAAATACACTGCCATGGACGAGGTGACGCTGATCACCCGGGAGAACTTCAAGCAAGAGCTGGAAAAAATCGGCCTGTGGAACTGACGGCTGGTTGATTCAAAAGCGGCCCTGGCCACATGAGTGGCGGGGTCGCTTGATCTCTGTAAGTTCGAGGTGGTTATGCAAGCGCAAACAGCGACACAGCAACACAACATTGGCGGCAGCTTGCGATTCAACGGGATCGGCAAGAGCTTTCCCGGCGTGCAGGCCCTGGCCAATATCAGTTTCGTTGCGCATCCAGGGCAGGTTCATGCCTTGATGGGCGAAAACGGCGCGGGCAAGTCCACGTTGCTGAAGATTCTCGGCGGCGCCTACATGCCGAGCAGCGGCGACTTGCAGATCGGCGAACAGACGATGGCGTTCAAAGGGACCGCCGACAGCATTGCCAGCGGCGTGGCGGTGATCCACCAGGAGTTGCACCTGGTGCCGGAAATGACCGTCGCCGAAAACCTGTTCCTGGGTCATTTGCCGGCACGCTTCGGCCTGGTCAATCGCGGCCTGCTGCGTCAGCAGGCGTTGAAGCTGCTCAAGGGCTTGGCCGACGAAATCGATCCTTTGGAAAAAGTTGGTCGCCTGTCCCTCGGCCAACGCCAATTGGTGGAAATTGCCAAGGCACTGTCCCGTGGTGCCCATGTCATCGCCTTCGACGAACCCACCAGCAGCCTTTCGGCACGGGAAATCGACCGCTTGATGGCGATCATCGCCCGCCTGCGGGACGAGGGCAAAGTGGTGCTTTACGTCAGCCACCGCATGGAAGAAGTCTTCCGCATCTGTAACGCGGTGACCGTGTTCAAGGATGGCCGTTATGTCCGGACCTTCGAGAACATGAGCGAGTTGACGCACGATCAGTTGGTCACGTGCATGGTCGGTCGCGATATCCAGGACATCTATGACTACCGTCCTCGGGAGCGCGGCGATGTGGCGCTGCAGGTCAAAGGCCTGTTGGGGCCGGGTTTGCGTGAGCCGGTAAGTTTCCAGGTGCACAAGGGCGAAATCCTTGGGCTGTTCGGGCTGGTCGGTGCCGGTCGTACCGAGCTGTTTCGCTTGCTCAGTGGCCTGGAGCGCCAGACCGAGGGTGGTCTTGTCCTGCACGGCAAGGATTTGAAATTGCGTTCGCCGCGCGATGCCATCGCAGCTGGCGTGTTGCTCTGCCCGGAAGATCGCAAGAAGGAAGGCATCATCCCGTTGGGCAGCGTGGGCGAGAACATCAACATCAGCGCCCGTCCGTCCCATTCGACCCTGGGTTGTCTGCTGCGCGGCGATTGGGAGCGGGGCAATGCCGACAAACAGATCAAGTCGCTGAAAGTGAAGACCCCGACAGCGGGGCAGAAAATCATGTACCTGTCCGGCGGCAATCAGCAGAAGGCGATTCTGGGTCGCTGGCTGTCGATGCCGATGAAAGTCCTGCTGCTGGACGAACCGACCCGTGGCATCGACATCGGCGCCAAGGCCGAGATCTACCAGATTATCCACAACCTGGCGGCCGACGGCATCGCGGTAATTGTGGTGTCCAGCGACCTGATGGAAGTGATGGGCATTTCCGATCGGATCCTGGTGCTTTGCGAAGGGGCCATGCGCGGCGAGCTGCCGCGCGACCAGGCCAATGAATCCAACCTGCTGCAACTGGCGCTGCCGCGCCAACGCGTTGCCGACGCGGCGAACTGAGAGGTAAATCATGACCATTCAAAACAATGCACTGCCAACGGCACGCAAACCCCTGGATATGCGCCGCTTCCTGGACGACTGGGTCATGCTGCTGGCGGCCATCGGCATCTTCGTGCTCTGTACGTTGATGATTGACAACTTCCTCTCGCCGCTGAACATGCGAGGCCTGGGCCTGGCCATTTCCACCACCGGCATCGCCGCCTGCACCATGCTGTATTGCCTGGCGTCCGGGCACTTCGACCTGTCGGTCGGCTCGGTGATTGCCTGTGCCGGTGTCGTCGCGGCGGTGGTGATGCGCGACACCAACAGCGTGTTCCTGGGCGTCAGTGCGGCACTGGTGATGGGGCTGATCGTCGGCCTGATCAACGGCATCGTCATCGCCAAGCTGCGGGTCAATGCGTTGATCACCACGCTGGCGACGATGCAGATCGTCCGTGGCCTGGCTTATATTTTCGCCAACGGTAAAGCGGTGGGCGTGTCGCAGGAATCGTTCTTCGTCTTCGGCAACGGCCAATTGTTCGGCGTGCCGGTGCCGATCCTGATCACCATCGTCTGCTTCCTGTTTTTCGGCTGGTTGCTGAACTACACCACCTACGGGCGCAACACCATGGCCATCGGTGGCAACCAGGAAGCGGCGCTGTTGGCAGGGGTGAACGTTGATCGCACCAAGATCATCATCTTTGCCGTGCATGGCGTGATTGGCGCGCTGGCTGGGGTCATCCTGGCGTCGCGCATGACCTCGGGCCAACCGATGATTGGCCAGGGTTTCGAACTGACCGTGATCTCGGCTTGCGTGCTGGGTGGGGTGTCGCTGAGTGGTGGTATCGGCATGATCCGCCACGTCATCGCCGGGGTGTTGATCCTGGCGATCATCGAAAACGCGATGAACCTGAAGAACATCGACACGTTCTACCAGTACGTCATCCGCGGCTCGATCCTGCTGCTGGCGGTGGTGATCGACCGCCTCAAACAACGCTGAAACCTGCCTGCACCGGACCGGCTCATCACGAGCCGGCCCGGTCTGTCGCACACCGATGATCCCTGTGGGAGCGAGCCTGCTCGCGAAGGCGTCTTCCCTGACGCCACAAATCACCCGGCCTTGCGCAACGCTTCGACCAGTTCCTGTTTTCGCATCTTGGACCGCCCAGGAATATTTTTCGCCCGGGCTTCTTTCATCAGGTTATCCACCGTCTGGGCCTCATGGGAGGCTTTGCTGGTGCGTGGGTGACCTTCGCGGGACTTGGCGGCGCGGCGGGCCGATTCCTTGCGGTCGGTTTTCTTTTCAGTGGCCGGTTTTTCCTTGCCTGAACCGCCGGAGCGTTCTCCGCCGCCGGACTGTTTGTTCACCGTCGCCCAAGCCCGCGCCTCGGCTTCGTTCTCCGACACACCCTTGTTCTCATAACTCTCTTCGATGTGCTCGGCCTTGCGCTTTTGCTTGTCGGTGTATTTGTCTTTGCTTCCACGAGGCATGGATTTTTCCTCCTCAAGTGTCTGAGCAGAGGCTACTGGCTGGCAGCGCCACCTTCCGAACCCGAACCACCGGTAGTGGTCTTCGAGCCCGTGCCAGTCTCGGCATTATCCGGAGCCGTAGAGTCCGGTGTATTCATTCCACCCTGACGACCTGTGTCATTACCCTGCACACGCGGATCGGTGCCGGTGGCGGGTGGCTGGCCATTGTTCAGGCCGCCGCCGGTGCCGTCGGTATTCAACTTGGGCAGGCCTTGCGTGGCTGGAGAATTAGGCGCCTGCACCGGATCGGTCGGTCCGGTGCCGGAAGTGGAAGCCGCGAAAGCCACTGAAGACAGCAGCGCGGCGAACGTGAATGCAGTCAGCCTTGAAGTGATCATGGTGTCGCCTCCATTTTTCCAAATGCTTACCTCATCTTGGGTCGCTGCAGTCTGAGGTTGGTGCCTTGGGGGCGACGAATGGCACGCTTGGGTGTAAGTCGTCAAATTTGCCGCGAAATGTGACGAGCGCCGTCCGGCGGCTTAGTATGGTGCTTTCCATTGGCTACAAGGCCTGTTCATGTCGATCGAAATCCGTCCTGCGCAACCCAGCGATGCGCCTCAAATCCTTGCCTTCATCACCGAGTTGGCCGATTACGAAAAGGCCCGCCACGAAGTCATTGCCAGTGTGGCCGACATCGAGCGCAGCCTGTTCAGCGAAGGCGCGACCGCCCATGGGCTGATCTGCCTGCGCGACGGCGTGCCGATTGGTTTTGCGGTGTTTTTCTTCAGTTATTCCACTTGGCTGGGCAGCAATTGCCTGTACCTCGAAGACTTGTACATCACCCCGGAACAGCGCGGTGGCGGGGCGGGCAAGACGTTGCTGCGCCACTTGGCAAAAGTTGCCTGCGACAACGATTGCGGTCGCTTCGAGTGGAGCGTGCTGGACTGGAACACCCCGGCCATCGAGTTCTACAAATCCCTCGGCGCGCAACCCCAGGAAGAATGGGTGCGCTACCGAATGGACGGCAAGGTGCTACGGGACTTCGCCCAAGGCAACTGAGCGGCTCACGAGTGCGCAGCGCACGCGTACTCGGCGAACCCCGGTCGTTGTTCGAGGCGCTCGCAATAGGCCGCCACCGCCGGATAGTCCGGACGCTCCATGGGCGTCTGGCGCCAGCGGTGCACGGACAGGCCGATGAGCACATCGGCGAGGGAGAAGTCCTTGCCGGCCACGTAGGCCCCGGTGCGATTCAATTGCTGCTCCAGCAAACCCATCTTGTCGTTCCAGCCCTTGATTCCGGCGGCGATGCGCTGTGGGTCCTGGCAATCCGGATCCTTGCGTACCAGGGCGTAAAACGGATATCCCCAAGATGGGTTGAGTTCCGTCGCCTGCCAATCCATCCATTGTTCGACCCGTGCCCGGGCGGCCGGCTCGACGGGCAATAAATCGCTGCGCCCATGCTTGCCTACCAAGTAGCGGCAGATGGTATTCGATTCCCAGAGCACGCCGTTCTCATCGATGATCACCGGGACCTGGGCATTGGGGTTCAAAGCCAGGAACGCCGGATCATGAGTCGAATTGAAGCCGATCCCCCAGTCTTCGCGTTCGTAAGGAATTTCCAGTTCCTGACACGTCCACAGTACCTTTCTGACGTTGATTGACGAAGTACGTCCGAGAATTTTCAGCAATTGTCCCATCACGTTTTCCCTGAGTGTTAAGGCATCCGATCAAAAAACGTAGCAGGCTCCCGGGCGGATGGCGATTGGCTTTTTATTGAAATTTCGCAATCCCAATATATGGGAGGCATATTTATATATTGAGATTTCGCCTCGCCCAGGTTTATAGTCCGTCTCACTCACTGCCAATAAACAGAACAGGTGAAGCGGATGCAGGCGCAATTGATCGCGCTCGATTGGGGGACTACCTCTTTACGGGCTTATAAACTCGGGGCCGGTGGCGAAGTGCTCGAACAGCGCGCGCTGTCGTCGGGGATCATGCAGTTGCCGTCCGGACCGCGAACCGTGGCTGGCCAGGCATGCGCCGACGGTTTTGAACTGGCCTTCGACGAGGCCTGCGGCGACTGGCTCGATGCCCAACCCGGCTTGCCGGTCATTGCCTGCGGCATGGTCGGCAGCGCCCAGGGCTGGCGCGAAGCGCCTTACTGCGATACCCCCGCCAACGTCGCCAATCTCGGACATTCCCTACAAACCGTGCGCAGTCTTCGCGGGGTTGTTGTGCACATCGTGCCGGGAGTGATCCAACGCTCACGCTTGCCCAATGTGATGCGCGGCGAAGAGACCCAGGTGCTCGGCGCCTTGCACAGCCTGCCGAGCGATGCCGTACTGATCGGCTTGCCGGGCAGCCACTCGAAATGGGTGGAAGTGGTCGACGGTTGCATCACGCATTTCGATACGTTCATGACCGGCGAGATCTTCGCCGTGCTCAGCGACCACAGCATTCTCGGCCGCACTCAACAGCGTGGCGCGACGTTCGACGGCCCGGCCTTTGATCGCGGCGTGCAGGTGGCGTTGTCGGTGGATGGCCAGATCGGCCCGTTGTCCACCGTGTTCAGCGCCCGCAGCCTGGGCTTGACGGGCGAACTGCCTGCCAGCGCCCAGGCGGACTATCTGTCCGGGCTGTTGATCGGCCATGAGCTGACCGCGCTGGCCACCGTACAGCGCCGTCGCCGTGACCGCATCCACTTGCCGACGGTGGTGCTGATCGGCAATTCGCAACTCTGCGCTCGTTATCAACGAGCCCTCGACGCCTGCGGTTTTGCCCGGGTGACCCTGGCCGAACAGGCCACCGAACGTGGCTTATGGCAACTGGCCGTGGCGGCCGGGCTGCTCGGCGCCACCGCTTCTTAACCTGACTGGAGGTCTGAACATGCTCACACAAGCATTGGCGCACAACGGGCTGATCGCGATCCTGCGGGGTTTGCGTCCCGAAGAGGCGGCCGCCATCGGTGAAGTCCTGTATAGCGCCGGATTTCGCGTCATTGAAGTACCGCTCAATTCCCCCGAACCGTACGAAAGTATCCGCATCCTGCGTAGCACCTTGCCCGCCGATTGCCTGATCGGTGCCGGTACCGTGCTTACGCCGGAGCAGGTCGAACAAGTGAAGGCCGCCGGTGGCCAAGTGATCGTCATGCCCCACAGCGACCCCAAGGTCCTGCGGGCGGCGAAAGCGGCCGGGCTGTACCTGTCGCCAGGCGTCGCCACGCCGACCGAAGCCTTTGCCGCACTGGCCGAAGGCGCCCATGTGTTGAAGATGTTCCCGGCCGAGCAAATGGGTCCGGCGGTGGTCAAGGCCTGGCTTGCGGTGCTGCCGGCCGGGACCGTGCTGGTGCCGGTCGGTGGGATTACGCCGGACAACATGGCGGTGTTCGTCGAGGCCGGCGTCAAAGGGTTCGGCCTCGGTTCCGGGCTGTTCAAGCCGGGGCTGACGGCGGAGGAGGTGGCGGTGCGCGCCAAGGCCTACGTGGCCGCGTGGAATGCCTTGAACTAAGACTTTTCCAGCGCCCCGTGCGCTGCATCTGACAAGAGAGACAACAAGATGAAAATCACCAAACTGACCACGTTTATCGTTCCACCGCGCTGGTGCTTCCTCAAGGTTGAAACCGACGAGGGCGTTACCGGTTGGGGCGAGCCTGTGGTTGAAGGCCGTGCCCACACGGTGGCGGCTGCCGTTGAAGAATTGTCCGACTACCTGATCGGCAAAGACCCACGCAACATCGAAGACATCTGGACTGTGCTTTATCGCGGTGGCTTTTACCGGGGCGGTGCCATTCACATGAGCGCCCTGGCCGGTATCGATCAGGCGCTGTGGGATATCAAGGGCAAGGCCCTGGGCGTGTCGGTCAGCGATTTGCTCGGCGGCCAGGTGCGCGACAAGATTCGCGTGTATTCGTGGATCGGTGGTGATCGCCCGGCAGACACCGCCCGAGCGGCGAAGGAGGCGGTGGCGCGGGGCTTCACGGCGGTCAAGATGAATGGCACCGAAGAGCTGCAGTTTCTCGACACCTTCGAGAAAGTCGACCTGGCCCTGGCCAACGTCGCGGCGGTACGCGATGCGGTCGGGCCGAACGTCGGCATCGGCGTGGACTTCCACGGCCGCGTGCACAAGCCAATGGCCAAGGTGCTGATGAAAGAACTCGACCCGTACAAGCTGATGTTCATCGAGGAACCGGTGCTCAGCGAAAACTACGAGGCTCTCAAGGAACTGGCGCCGCTGACCAGCACGCCGATCGCCCTGGGCGAGCGGTTGTTTTCCCGCTGGGATTTCAAGCGCGTGCTCAGCGAAGGCTACGTCGACATCATCCAACCGGATGCGTCCCACGCCGGCGGCATCACCGAAACCCGCAAGATCGCCAACATGGCCGAGGCCTATGACGTGGCGCTGGCGCTGCACTGTCCGTTGGGCCCCATCGCCCTGGCGGCGTGCCTGCAACTGGATGCGGTCTGCTACAACGCGTTCATCCAGGAGCAGAGCCTGGGTATCCACTACAACGAGAGCAACGACCTGCTGGACTACATCAAGGATCCGCAGGTGTTCGACTATGACAAAGGCTTCGTGAAAATCCCCAACGGCCCGGGCCTGGGCATCGAGATCAACGAGGAATACGTCATCGAACGCGCGGCCATCGGCCATCGCTGGCGCAACCCGATCTGGCGCCATGCCGATGGCAGTTTTGCCGAGTGGTGAGTGCCTAGACACCACTGTCCCCGTGGCGAGGGAGCTTGCTCCCGCTCGACTGCGCAGCGGTCGCAGAGATGTCAGCCCATACATCCAGGGGGCTGCTGCGCAGCCCAGCGGGAGCAAGCTCCCTCGCCACAGCTGTCGACTTGACTGCTCGTTCGTTCCGCCCCCAATAAACATAAAAAGAGGCACCTCCCATGCAAGCGCACCCCCTGAGCGCGCAGGCGTCATTGGTGACGCCCAGCCGCAAGCGTTTTTTCATCATGGTCCTGCTGTTCATTACCGTAGTGATCAATTACTTGGACCGCAGCAACCTGTCGATCGCCGCTCCCGCGCTGACCAGCGACCTGGGCATCGATCCGATCCACGTCGGGCTGATCTTCTCGGCGTTCGGCTGGACCTACGCCGCCATGCAAATCCCTGGCGGCTGGCTGGTCGACCGCGTACCCCCGCGCATTCTCTACAGCGTGGCGTTGCTGTTGTGGTCGGCGGCCACGGTGATGCTCGGTTTCGCCGCCAGTTTCATCGCGCTGTTCGTGCTGCGCATGGCCGTCGGTGCCCTGGAAGCGCCGGCTTATCCGATCAACAGCCGCGTGGTCACCACTTGGTTTCCCGAGCGCGAGCGGGCCACGGCCATCGGGTTCTACACGTCCGGGCAGTTTGTCGGGCTGGCGTTCCTGACGCCGGTATTGGCGTGGCTGCAACATGCCTTCGGTTGGCACATGGTGTTCGTGGCGACCGGTGCGGTGGGGATCATCTGGGCGGCGATCTGGTACGCGGTGTATCGCGAGCCACGGGATTTCAAGGGCGCCAATGCCGCTGAAATCGAACTGATCCGCGAGGGCGGCGGGCTGGTGGATATCCAGGCCGAAACGGCCAAGGCCAAGGCAAAATTCAGCTGGACCGACTTGGGTATCGTCCTGACCCAACGCAAGTTGTGGGGCATTTACCTGGGGCAGTTCTGCCTCAACTCTACGCTGTGGTTTTTCCTGACGTGGTTCCCGACTTACCTGGTGAAATATCGCGGCATGGATTTCATCAAGTCCGGCTTGCTGGCATCGCTGCCATTTCTCGCGGCGTTCGTTGGCGTGTTGTGTTCCGGATTCTTCTCCGACTGGCTGATCCGTCGCGGCGCTACCGTTGGGTTCGCGCGCAAGCTGCCGATCATTGGCGGGTTGTTGATTTCCACCTCGATCATCGGTGCCAATTTTGTTGAGTCGACGCCGTTGGTCATCGCCTTCCTGGCCTTGGCATTCTTCGGCAACGGCCTGGCGTCGATCACGTGGTCGCTGGTGTCGACCCTGGCGCCAGCACGGCTGCTTGGACTGACTGGCGGGGTGTTCAATCTCATCGGCAACTTGGCGGCCATCGCCACGCCGATCGTGATCGGCTTCCTTGCCAGTGGCGATTCGTTTGCTCCGGCCATTACCTATATCGCGGTTCTGGCATTGTGTGGCGCGCTTTCCTACATCCTGCTGGTCGGGAAGGTCGAGCGCATCGAGTTGTAGTCCTACGGGGCGGGCGACCATAATGCCGCCCGTTCCCCGCTCACTGTTGAAGGCCGGCTATGCAGCAAGACGATCCAAAAATTACCAGGGACGCCGCGCCCACAGGCACCCAGACATTGTTGCGTGGCCTGGGTGTGGTGCAGGCAGTTGCCAGCGGCGCCCGTGACTTGAAGGAAATCGCCCGGCTGATCGGCACCACCCGCAGCACCACCCATCGCCTCGCCAGTTGCCTGGTGGACGAACGTTACCTGCGCGTGGTGCCCCAAGTGGGTTACCTGCTGGGGCCGAAGCTGATCGAGCTGGGTTTCCAGGCCCGGGAAGAATTGCCGCTGGTGAGCCTGGCAGGGCCGTATCTGGACGAGCTGTCGGTGCTGACTGGAGACACCGTTCACCTGGCGATTCGCGAGGGCGACGAGGTGCTGTATCTGTTGAAGAATCCGGGGCGCAATGGTCCAGAGATGCGCTCGCGGGTGGGCCACCGCATGCCATTGGCGCGCACGGGAATCGGCAAGGCGCTGATGCTTGATGACTCTCAAGAACAGTGGAAAAGATTGTATGAAATCAGCCTGCCGGCCGGCGGGAAGAATCAGTTCTGGCCCCAGCATCAAGAGCAATCCTGGGAACAGTTCCATCAACGAATGGTGGAGTATGTGGCGGGGGGCTATGCCTTCGACCTGGAAGACAACGAACCGTCGATCCGCTGTGTGGCGGCGCCGATTCGCGACGCCGGCAAGCGCATCGTCGCCGGTATCAGCATCGCTAGCACCGTACCCTACATGCCGCTGGAAAAAATGGCCGAGCTGATTCCCCTGGTCAAAGGGGTCACAGCCCGGCTCTCGGCGGAACTGGGCGCCAAGGTCTGACGAAGGTCAGGCCTTGAGCGTTGCCATGTCGATGACGAAGCGGTACTTCACGTCTCCGGCGATCATGCGGCTGTAGGCCTCGTTGATCTGGCGGATGTCGAGCATTTCAATGTCGCAACTGATGTTGTGTTCGGCACAGAAGTCCAGGACTTCCTGGGTTTCTGCGATACCGCCGATCAACGAACCAGCCAGGACGCGACGGCCCATGATCAAATTGGCCGCATGGACCGGCGGATCGATCGGCTCTACCAGGCCCACCAGGATGTGTACACCGTCGAACCGCAGGGTACTGAGGTAGGGATTCAGGTCGTGCTGCACCGGAATGGTGTCCAGCAGGAAGTGGAAGCGTCCGGCCGCAGCGGCCATCTGCTCGGCGTCGGTGGACACGATCACATGGTCGGCGCCCTGGCGACGGGCTTCTTCCGCCTTGCTCGCCGAGCGAGTGAACAGCGTTACTTCAGCGCCCATCGCCTTGGCGAACTTGATGCCCATATGGCCCAAGCCGCCCATGCCGAGCACGCCGACCTTGTCGCCGGCTTTCACGCCGTAGTGCTTGAGCGGGGAGTAGGTGGTGATGCCGGCACAGAGAATCGGTGCGGCGCCGGCCGGATCGAGCGCGGCCGGGATGCGCAGCACGAAGTGCTCGTTGACTACAATGCTGTTGGAGTAACCGCCCATGGTATGCCCGCCGCTGATACGATCCGGGCTGGCATAGGTCTGGGTCATGCCCTGGTAGCAGTATTGCTCCAGGTCAGCATGACAAGCTTCGCACTCGCGGCAGGAGTCGACCATGCAGCCAACACCCACCAAGTCACCGACCTTATAACGGGTGACATTCGCACCGACGGCGGTAACCTTGCCTACGATTTCGTGGCCGGGCATCAGCGGGTAGACCGCGATGCCCCATTCGTTGCGAGCCTGGTGGATATCGGAGTGGCAGACGCCACAGTAGAGAATGTCGATTGCCACGTCGTCGGCCTGTGGGCTGCGCCGCTCGAATTTCATGGGGGCGAGGGGCGCGGTGGGCGATTGAGCGGCGTATCCGATGGCGGTGTACATAATGAACCTCGCTAAACAGTGAACAGTGGTGAGGCGATCTATTCTGGGAGCCATGGCGGCATTCGGCGATGGCGATTCCTACGGGTGTCGTGCCTAATCCTCCGACCTTGGTCGTGGATTGATCCTATGGAGTACCAGACCTGCGATGATGTTCCCATCCCTTTATCCATGAAGTTTTTCCCATGTTGCTGACCCGTCATCTCGATGCCAACGCGGCGCTGGTTTCGCTGATCGAACCCCTGGCGACCCGTGACGGCTTTATTCCTACACGGCTGCCTGGCGTGCAAGTGCTGCGGTGCAGCCAGGACATTGCCCGTGGCCCACAGCTCTACGAGCCGAGCCTGGTGATCATTGCCCAGGGCAGCAAACTGGCGTACCTGGGGCCGCGCACGCTGGAGTACGGCGCTGGGCATTACCTAATCCAGGCGTTACCGGTGCCGTTCGAGTGCGAAACCTATGCCATGCCCAATGCTCCGCTGCTTGGGATATCCGTTTCGATCGACCGGGCGCTGTTGGGCGAGCTGGTGCTGGCGATGGGGTTGATGCCGGGGCGAAGCCTCGCGGCGCAGACGCCGGAGTCCATGACCAGCGCCGTGCTCGATGGCGCCATGCGCGGATGCGTCGAGCGCCTGTTGCAGTGCTTGCACGACCCGCTGGAGTGCCAGGTCATGGGCCAGGCGCGACTGCGCGAATTACTCTTCGCCGCCTTGCGCGGGCCTCAGGCTGATGTATTGCGGGCGCTGGTGGAGCAGCAAGGGCAGTTCGCTCGGATTGCTGCGGCCCTGAGCCACTTGCATACGCACTTCACCGAACCGCTGAACGTCGAGACGCTGGCCAGTTGCGCGAACATGAGCGCCTCGACCTTTCATGAACATTTCAAGCGCAGCACCTTGCTGTCGCCGGTGCAGTATCTGAAACGGCTGCGCCTGCTCAAGGCCCAGCGGCTGCTGCTCACCGAGGGCTTGGGCGTGGCCCAGGTCGCGCATCAGGTGGGGTATCAGAGCTCGTCGCAGTTCAGCCGGGAGTACAAACGCTACTTCGAGCGTAATCCCGGGGAAGAGCGCGCAGCTTGATACACTGAAAATCCTTTGTGGGAGCGGGCTTGCTCGCGAAAGCGGTGTATCTGCCGGCATTTTTGTCGACTGACCCACCGCTTTCGCGAGCAAGCCCGCTCCCACATTTGGACTGTGATGTTCCTCTGATTGCGGGCAACAAAAAGGCCCCCATTGCGGGAGCCTTGATGTTCAGTGCGTCGACTTACATGTTCGGGTAAGTCGGCCCACCGGCGCCTTCCGGCGAAACCCAGGTGATGTTCTGTGCAGGGTCCTTGATGTCGCAGGTCTTGCAGTGCACACAGTTCTGGGCGTTGATCTGGAAGCGCTTCTCGCCGTCTTCCTTGGTCACCACTTCGTATACGCCGGCCGGGCAGTAGCGTTGGGCCGGTTCGTCGTACAACGGCAGGTTCTTGCTGATCGGGATGCTCGGGTCGGTCAACTTCAGGTGGCAGGGCTGTTCCTCTTCATGGTTGGTACCGGAGATGAACACCGAGCTGAGTTTGTCGAAGCTGAGCTTGCCGTCCGGTTTCGGGTAGTCGATCTTTTTGCAATCGGCCGCCAGCTTCAGGCAGGCATAGTCGGGCTTGTTGTCGTGCAGGGTGAACGGCAGCTTGCCGCCGAAGATGTTCTGGTCGAGCCAGTTGAAGCCGCCGCCGATAATGGCACCGTACTTGTGGATTGCAGCACCGAAGTTGCGGCTGGCGAACAGCTCTTCATGCAGCCAGCTGGCCTTGAAGGCGTCCACGTAGGTGTTCAGTTCTTCAGCGCCTTCGGAGCCCGCGAACAGCGCATCGGCCACGGCATCGGCGGCGAGCATGCCGGATTTCATGGCGGTGTGGCTGCCCTTGATCTTGGCAAAGTTCAGGGTGCCGAGGTCGCAACCAATCAGTGCGCCACCCTTGAAGACCATTTTCGGCAGCGAGTTCAGGCCGCCCTTGGCGATGGCGCGGGCGCCGTAGCTGACGCGCTTGCCGCCTTCGAGGTACTGCTTGAGCACTGGGTGATGCTTGAGGCGTTGGAACTCGTCGAACGGCGACAGGAAGGTGTTGCTGTAGGACAAGTCAACGATCAGGCCGACCACCACTTGGTTGTTTTCCAAGTGATAAAGGAAAGAGCCGCCGGTGTTTTCGGTGCCCATGATGTCCAGCGGCCAGCCAGCGGTGTGCACCACCAGGCCTGGCTGATGCTTGGCCGGGTCGATTTCCCAGATTTCCTTCAGGCCGATGCCGTAGTGCTGGACGTCGGCTTCGCTGTCCAGGTTGAAGCGCTTGATCAGTTGCTTGCCGATGTGGCCACGGCAGCCTTCGGCGAACAGCGTGTATTTGGCGCGCAATTCCATGCCAGGGGTGTAGAGGCCTTCCTTTGGGTGGCCTTCACGGTCGACACCCAAGTCACCGGTGATAATGCCGCGTACCACGCCATTTTCGTCGAACAGCGCTTCCTGGGCGGCAAACCCAGGGTAGATTTCCACGCCCAGGTTCTCGGCCTGCTGGGCCAGCCAGCGGCACAGGTTGCCCAGGGAAATAATATAGTTGCCTTCGTTGTGCATGGTCTTGGGCACGAAGAAGTCAGGGATTTTGCTCGCGGTCTCGGGGCTTTTCAGGACATAAATGTCATCGCGCTTGACGGGCGTGTTCAAGGGCGCGCCGAGTTCTTTCCAGTCCGGGAACAGCTCGTTCAGGGCACGGGGTTCGAACACCGCGCCGGAAAGGATATGCGCACCGACTTCGGAGCCTTTTTCGACCACGCAGACGCTGATTTCCTTACCGGCTTCGGCGGCCTTCTGTTTCAGTCGGCAAGCGGCAGACAGGCCAGCGGGGCCGGCACCGACGATGACCACGTCGAATTCCATGTATTCGCGTTCCACAGGCTATCTCCTACTCAAGGCTCACAGTTTTTCTAATTGGAGGTTTGGCGTTGCATCCGTTGTTTCCTTCGCGAAAGCGACGAAAGCGACAATGGATGAAACGCGGTTCTCTCTTAAGCGGCGCATTATATCTACACCACTCTCAGGGTCCAATACAAACGTTTGTTTGAAATTGCCGCAGCCCAGATAAATCACTGACGTACGGCTTATGACTGACCATTTTGCCGTATTGACCGGAATAGGCGTTCCGGTCAAGATACGGGCGGTTTTGCGCTCGCCGTAGGCTGACTATTGGTTTCAAGAGCACCTCTAAAGACAGGGCCAAGGCAGCACAAAGGGACGTATTGCGTGGTTCGGACGCGCAGTTTACACGCCGCGATAATGAATGACCCATCAGTCATCACTGACGAATGGTCTTCACTCCCGTGAGCAGGGTCATGTGTGGTTCATGCCGGCGTTTTTAGAGGTGCCCTTGCGCCCATGATCATCAACCGCCAGGTTCGCCTAGGCGACTTTCTTTTCACCGGAGAGTAACGAGGAATCCATGAAGGTTCTTGTAGCTGTCAAACGAGTGGTCGACTATAACGTCAAGGTTCGCGTCAAGGCGGACAACTCCGGCGTCGACCTCGCCAACGTCAAGATGTCGATGAACCCTTTCTGCGAAATCGCCGTAGAAGAAGCCGTACGCCTGAAAGAAAAAGGCGTGGCGACTGAGATCGTCGTCGTCTCCATCGGCCCGACCACCGCCCAGGAACAGCTGCGCACGGCGCTGGCACTGGGTGCCGATCGCGCCATCCTCGTCGAATCCGCCGAAGACCTGACCTCCCTGGCCGTGGCCAAGCTGCTCAAGGCCGTTGTCGACAAGGAACAGCCTTCGCTGGTGATCCTCGGCAAACAAGCCATCGACAGCGACAACAACCAGACCGGCCAGATGCTTGCAGCATTGAGCGGCTACGGTCAGGGTACGTTCGCGTCGAAAGTCGAAGTCAGCGGCGACAGCGTTGCCGTGACCCGTGAAATCGACGGCGGCGCGCAGACGGTTTCCCTGAAACTGCCGGCCATTGTCACCACCGACCTGCGTTTGAACGAGCCGCGTTATGCGTCGCTGCCAAACATCATGAAAGCCAAGAAGAAGCCTCTCGAAGTGCTGACTCCGGACGCTTTGGGCGTTTCCACTGCCTCCACCAACAAGACCGTGAAAGTCGAAGCGCCGGCTGCACGTAGCGCGGGCATCAAGGTCAAGTCGGTGGCTGAACTGGTCGAGAAACTGAAAAACGAAGCGAAGGTAATCTAAATGACTATCTTGGTTATTGCTGAACACGACAACAAAGTGTTGGCCCCGGCCACGCTGAACACCGTCGCTGCCGCTGCCAAAATTGGCGGCGACATCCACGTCCTGGTGGCCGGGCAGGGCGCTGGCGCCGTTGCCGAAGCCGCTGCGAAAATCGCTGGCGTGGCAAAAGTACTGGCGGCCGACAACGCTGCCTACGCGCACCAGTTGCCGGAGAACGTCGCTCCGCTGGTAGCTGAGCTGGGCAAGGGCTACAGCCACATCCTGGCTGCCGCCACTTCCAACGGCAAGAACATCCTGCCGCGCGTTGCCGCTGCACTGGATGTCGACCAGATCTCCGAAATCATCTCGGTAGAAAGCGCCGACACCTTCAAGCGCCCGATCTACGCTGGTAACGCCATTGCCACCGTGCAATCGACTGCTTCGGTCAAGGTCATCACCGTGCGCGCCACCGGTTTCGATCCGGTTGCCGCTGAAGGTGGCTCGGCTGCCGTTGAGGCCGTAGGCGCTGCCCATGACGCGGGTATCTCCAGCTTCGTCGGTGAAGAACTGGCCAAGTCCGACCGTCCGGAACTGACCGCTGCCAAGATCGTCGTTTCCGGCGGCCGTGGCATGCAGAACGGTGATAACTTCAAACATCTGTACGCCCTGGCTGACAAGCTGGGCGCTGCCGTCGGTGCTTCCCGCGCGGCGGTTGACGCAGGTTTCGTACCCAACGACATGCAGGTCGGCCAGACCGGCAAGATCGTTGCGCCACAGCTGTACATCGCCGTCGGTATCTCCGGCGCGATCCAGCACCTGGCCGGCATGAAAGACTCCAAAGTGATCGTAGCGATCAACAAGGACGAAGAAGCGCCGATCTTCCAAGTGGCCGACTACGGTCTGGTAGCAGACCTGTTCGAAGCCATCCCTGAGCTGGAGAAGCTGGTCTAATCCGGCGTCTTCACTTATAAAGAGCCCGGCCTTTTGGCCGGGTTTTTTATTTCCGTATCAGAGGAGCGTATCGCCATGGAACTGCGCCGTTTGGTTGGTTGGTCGTTGCTATGGGCACTGGTGGTTGTGCCGGGCCTGTCTGCCGCTGCCGGCAAATGCGAGCGACTGATTGCCACTGGCAGCCCGGATGCGCCGCCTTATCTCTGGCAAGACCCCCATGACCCCAAGCACTTGATCGGTGCCGGTGCCGATCTGCTGATGCAAGTGGGGGCGGAGCTGGGGCTCAAGATCGAACTGCTTTACGCCGGCAAGCGTGCCCAGGCGCTGGATGAAGTGCGCAGCGGCCGCATGGACCTGCTGACCGATGCTCCGCTGACCAGCAGCGGGCTTGAAACCCTGGACTACGTGCACCCGCCCTTGCTGGAAAACGATTACCTGGTCTGGACCCGCAAGGATTCGACGCTGGTCATCAATGAACCCGGCGACCTTCATGGACACCCAGGCGCATTGTCGGAAAAGTCGCGGATGACCTCGGATTTTGGCGTCTTTGCCGAGCAGAAATTATCCCTGGTCCGCACGCCCAACCTGACCCAGGCATTCCAAAAACTGCTGCTGGGAGAAGTGGAATATGTCCTGGCGGGCCGCTATTCGGGCTTGGCAATGGCGCAGACGCTGGGGATGGCGAACGACCTGCAGGCTTCGCCGCAACCGGTGGATAAACCGGGGCTGTTCCTCGCGATTTCCCATAACTCCGCCTGCAATGACCCATGGTTACGCGGACAGCTGGCGCAAAAGATGACAGAATTGGCCGCGTCCGGCCTGGCGGAGGCTGTGTTGCAGCGCAATCTGGAGCGTTGGAACACACAGTTGCAGCCACCTGTCAGTGCCCCAAAACAGTAGGGAACATTAGTGACTATTCGACCTCTTTTCGCTGCCCTGGCCGTTATGGCTCTGGCGGGCTGCGCAGCCGATCCGGCGCCGAATGAACAGATACGCCTGACTGAACAGGCATTGGAGCAAGCCCGGGCCGTGGGCGCCACCGCCGACGAAGTGCCCGAATTGAAGCTGGCTGAAGACAAGTTCGCCCGGGCCAAATCGAACATGGCCGACGCATCCTACAAGAAGGCGCGGATGCGGGCCGAACAGGCCGAACTCGATGCTCGCCTGGCTGAAGCGAAGGTGCTGACCCTCAAGAGCCAGGAGCAACTGAACGTGCTCGACACGCGCATCAAGCGCTTGCGCAAACAATTGAGGGATGATGCCCAATGAAGCCGTCCCATGTTTTTGGCGGCCTGGTCCTGACGGGCCTGGCCAGCTTGTACGGCTGTGTGGGCCAGCGCAGCGAGGCCGCGCTCGAGCAAGCCAGTTCCGATTTCCAGAAGGTCAAGGAAGACGCCAACGTATTGCGTGCCGCGCCCCGGGACGTCATCCGTGCCGGTGAATCCCTGGCCCGCGCCGATCGCTTGTCCAGCTATTGGGGCAGCGGCGAGGATGTGCAGCACTATGCCTACCTGAGCCAGCGCTACAGCGAGATCGCCCGTGAGCATAGCAACCAGGTGCTCAACGAAGAGCGCGCCGCGAAGCTCGAATTGGAGCGTCAGCGCCTGCAATTGGCCCTGCGCGAGTCCAAGCTGTTGAGCGTGCAGCAACAGGGCAAATGGCTCGAAGAGCAGATCATGGCGATGGCGACGACCCAGACCGATCGCGGCCTGGTCATGACGCTGGGTGATGTGTTGTTCGACACCGGTGAAGCGGAACTGAAAAACTCGGCCAACCGGATAGTACTCAAGATTGTGCAGTTCCTGCAGCTCAACCCCAAGCGCGTGGTGCGCATCGAAGGGTACACCGACAGCACGGGCGGCAAGCAGGAGAACCTCAAGCTGTCTCGCGACCGAGCGCAAGCAGTGGCGGATGTGCTGGTGGACCTGGGGATTGATGAAAAACGCATCCAGGTCGAAGGCTACGGCGATGAGTACCCGGTAGACGTCAATGCTTCCGAGCGTGGCCGGGCGCAGAACCGTCGCGTTGAAATTGTGTTCTCCGATGAAAAAGGCCAGCTCGGCGCCACCCGTTAAGGGCTGCGTCACTGGAAAACCCGGCCCCGCTAACGGCGCCGGGTTTTTTTTGGCTCAAAATAGATGATCCACGGGTACAGTTGGGGCTGTCACTGCGCTGTATGGTCAAGTAATCTGGCAACTGTCCCAGTACACTTCTAAACTGTTCCGGTATCGTTTCCGACAAGAATAAAATGCCCGTGAAATCGAGTGCTGCGTCATGACCAACCTTCTTCTCTATCAACGTATCGCCCAACAGCTGGCCGAAGACATCCGTCGCGGGGTCTATCAGCCCGGTGAGCGCGTACCTTCGGTGCGCAAGATGAGTTCGCAGCTCAACGTCAGCCATGCCACGGTGTTGCAGGCCTACGCGAACCTTGAAGACCAGGGACTCATTCGCGCGCGGCCGCAGTCGGGCTACTACGTGCACCAGACGCCGGCCTTGACGGCGCCGACCCCGGACATCGCCCGGGTCGAACGCCCGGGCCTGGTGACTCGCAGCAGCATCATCCAACAGGTGTTGGTCGAGTCGCGTCGCGAAGGTGTATTCCCCCTCGGGGCGGCGGTGCCGAGCGTCGATTACCTGCCCGTTCGGGCGTTGCATCAGCAGTTGGCCAAGGTCACGCGTTTTCACAGTCCGCGAGCGTTCAGCTACATGTTCAGCCCGGGCTTCGAGCCATTGCGGCGCCAGGTGGCGATTCGAATGCGCGATGCCGGCGTGGTGGTAGACCCCTCCGAAGTGGTGATCACCCATGGCTGTGTCGACGCGCTGCAAATGTCCTTGCGAGTGCTGACCCGGCCGGGCGATTTGATCGCCGCCGAGTCGCCCACTTATTACGGTTTGCTGCAACTGGCGGACCTGCTGGGCCTGAAAGTCATCGAAATTCCCAGTGACCCGGTCACCGGCATGAGCCTTGAAGCCTTGCAACTGGCGGCCAACCAATGGTCGATCAAGGCATTGGTGCTGACCACGCGCCTGAGCAATCCCCTGGGCGGCACCATGCCGGAGGAGCGCCAGAAGCAGTTGCTGCGCCTGGCCTCGGACTTCGACATCCAGATCGTCGAGGACGATATCTACGGCGAGTTGATGTTCGAGCAGGGCCGCACCAAGGCACTGAAGGCCTACGACCGCTTGGATCGGGTCATCTACTGTTCGAGTTTCTCCAAGACGTTGTCGCCGGGTGTGCGCATCGGCTGGATGATCGCCGGGAAATTCCAGCAGGAAATCCAGCGCCTCCAGACCTTCAGCACACACTCGGCGTGCAGCGTTACGCAGATGGGCATCGCGGCGTACCTGGAAAATGGCGGCTACGACCGGCACCTGCGTTTCATTCGCCAGGAATACCGCAAGAACCTCAGCGCCTTCCAGCTGGCGGTACAGCAGTATTTTCCCGAAGGTACGCAAATGAGCCGTCCCACCGGGGGATTCATCCTGTGGGTGAGCCTGCCGGGACGGGTCAATACCCAGGAATTGCATGTGCGGGCGTTGCAACAGGGCATCAGCATCGCGCCAGGGCTGATCTTCAGTAACACCGAGCAGTTCAACCACTGCATTCGTTTGAACTGCGGCACGCCCTGGAACCGCGAGGCAGAACGGGCGTTGATGACGCTGGGGCTGCTGGCCACTCAGCTGTGCCAGGAGACGGCCAGCGGATTATTTTAGAAATCAGGGGCTTGGCTTGATGTGCTTGTCAGCGCCTCATTATCAGGCGAGCATGGACGTCTCTGCCGTGAATGTCGTTTTTTATGAAAGCCATTGTTCCTGCCGCCTGGGTTTTGATCGGCCTGTTGACCGCCTTCCATACGGGAGGCGTCACGGCGGCTTCGGCCCAGGAAAAGCCTGCCGCCAGCACTGCGAAAGAGGCTGCGAAAAAACCGTCGGCGATTAAACAGGCTCCTGCGAAAAAAGCGGCTCCCGCGAAGAAGAAAAAACGCGCGCCCATCGCTTCCAAGAGCAAGTCGGCCCATGAGGTCGCCAAGACCCCGTTGCCCCCGGCCAAGCTGGACTTGAGCCTACCCCATGACATGGTCGAGGAGCTGCAGCCGCCCGGTAAGGTCGCGTTGCCCAAGCGTGAGGCACTGTTGCCGTCCATGTTCGGGCAGAAACCCGGACCGTTCCAGCTCAACGGCCGTTTGCTGAGCAATGAAATGCAACTGCCGCTGCGCAATCAGGAGCGTAGTGAAGTTGAAGGCGCGGCGCTGGATTTCGAATTCAAGCAGTAGAGTCCCGCAAGTACGCAGCTCGTCGCTGACTGTTCAGTCATTTGGACATGAATAAAAAAACACGCAGACGGTAATTTAAAACGAGTGTTTTAGCCGCTACTCTGTGTCCTGTTACCCATCATTACCTGTTTCGAGGATCTTCTCGTCATGAAATGCCGTGAGGGCTGTGGCGCTTGTTGCATAGCCCCTTCCATCAGCTCGCCGATCCCAGGCATGCCCCATGGCAAACCCGCGGGAGAACGTTGCGTGCAATTGTCGGTCGATAACCTGTGCCGGATCTTCGGCCAGCCGGAGCGTCCGTCGGTGTGCTCGGCGTTCGAGGCGGATATCGAGGTCTGCGGCGACAGCAGCGAAGAGGCCATCCGGCTGATCGGCTGGTGGGAGCAAGTGACGGCAGCCTAGTGGGTGAATGATCGGCACCGAAATGAACGAACTTGGACAATAAGGAAAAGAATTATGGGTTCGCTGCATCGTATGGCTGTGATGTGTGGTTTGACCGTGCTGCTGGCGTCGGCCACTGCGCAGGCAGAGGACTGGCAGGTCGCCAAGGAAAAGGATGGCATCAAGGTTTCCCTCAGTGAGGTGGCAGGCTCCAAATACAAGGCCTACCGCGGCGTGACGGTCATGAAAACCAGCATCGAAAAGCTGCGCGCCCTGCAGGAAGATGTGTCCGGCGCTTGCAGTTGGATTCATGAGTGCAAGAGTCAGAAGTTGCTCAAGCATGAAGGCAACAAAAGCTGGACCTACACCCAGTTCAATACGCCTTGGCCGGTGACGTCCCGGGATTCGGTGCTGGAGGTTACTACCGAGGAAGGCGCCGATGGCAGCCTGACCCGCAAGCTCAAGGGCGTGCCGAAGTATCTGCCTGAGGAGAAGGGGTTCGTCCGCGTGACCCAGGTCGACGGCTTCTGGACATTCACGCCAAAGGGCCCCAATCAGGTCGAAGTGACTTACCAAGTCCACACTGAGCCTGGTGGCGACGTACCGTCCTGGCTGGCGAACAAGTTCGTGGTGGATGCGCCGTTCAACACGCTGCAAGCGCTGAAGGAACGTGCCGAAAAATAACCGGCCTTGCCGTTACCTGAAGACCGCCCGCGAGGCGGTCTTTTCATGTGTGCCGTCCAACAGCCCGGCGGAACGATTGCTCAACGGCCAATGTCGAGATGAAGGTAAACCAGGCCCTGAATTGATCGAGGAGACACCGATGCAGAAGTGGGAAATCACTTTCGTGGATGATCATGGCGAAGCCATCGCCGAACACTTCGACTATCACCAGGAGCCCACCATGGAGCAGGCCGCACAATTGATTCGCGAAAGATTGCTTCCAGTGTCCGCCCAGCTGGATCTCAATGACCTGGAAGGTCGCACCCAAGATCCAACCCTGAAGAACCTCAAATCCCAGCACAGCATCGAAATCATCAGCATTACACCGATTTCATGAAATCGTTGCCTGGCCTCGCTTGGCAGTGGCTATCACTTGAGGCTACTCTGCAAGTGAGATCAGCGAAAGGATCGCGAAGGTCCGGTCTTGTCAGCTACATGCTTGTGTCCCGACGGTTATTTGATGCCGTACCGCGTACTGCCAAGGGCTGTGCGCACGGGAAAACGGAAAGTCTATCCATCGGTCTGAGGGGGACGTTTCATGAGCACAGCCTATCAAGAAGACATCAGCACCAGCGTATTGCGCCGCATGAAAGAAGGCGGTTTCGATTTTTCCCGATTCCATCCTATTGAGTTCTACGCCATTTTCCCGGACGAGGAGCGGGCGCGCAGGGCGGCAGGTCATTTTCGGGGCGAATCGCTGAATGCGCAGATCAGTGCGCGGGATGACGGGGCCTGGTCATTGGAACTGAGCCGGGTGATGTACGCCACATACGATGACATCGGAGACTTCGAGCAAGACTTCGAAGCCGTCGTCGAACCCTTGGGGGGCGTCATCGAGGGGTGGGGCGTCAAGCAGGAGATCCGGCGCCTGCAAGCCTGACAATTATTGACTGTAACTGCAGCAACGGCTGACCTTGTGTCGGCCGTTTTCGTATGCGCGCCAGTGACGACTGACCCATCTTCGTGCTCTCCGGGTGCGAAACCTGCGTGGTGCCCGGCGGTCTGACCCGCGTGGCGCTGCGCGAGGGCTCCCTGGTGGTGAGGGACCAAGGACACCTGGGTGGTGGAGGATTGAAGGAAACCTGTAATGCTGAGTAGAACCGCCTCGGATCTGCATGGGATGTCACGTTACCTGGACGTGCGGAAACCGAAATGGACGCACGCCTGCACTACACCGACATCAGCGACATCCTCGAAGGGGGCCTGCATGCCTGGCTCACCGAATTCATCCCACTGGTCCGCGAACTGGGCGACGCCATCCACAGTTCCTACCTGGAGGTCATATGAGACTCTCGATCAGCCACGAAACGGCCTACCACTATGAGGACCAGGTTCGCGCCAGCATCCAGTACCTGCGTCTTACCCCCCACGACAGCGAACGCCAGCACGTGCTGAGCTGGCAGCTCGATTTGCCACGACCGGTGCGAGCGCAACTGGACCCGTTCGGCAATATCCTTCACGTGCTGACCCTGGACGAGCCCCACGAAACAGTGATCATCGGTACCCGGGGACAGGTGGATATCGACCCGTCGCGCGAAGCGGAACATGAGAGCCAGTCGGCGCTGCCGTTCTTGCGGTTCACCCGGCTGACCGAGGCAGACGAAGCCCTTCGGGCATTCGCCCTGCAGCAATGCAAGCAGCGTCGCGATCGCACGGCATTGATCGACCTGATGCACGGGCTGAACCAGCACATGGCCTACACGCCTGGCTCCACCGCGGTCGAGACCAGCGCGGCCCAGGCTTTCGCCGGTCGTAGCGGTGTGTGCCAGGATCACGCCCATGCATTCCTGGCCTGCGCCCGCAGCTTGGGCGTGCCGGCGCGGTATGTGTCGGGCTATCTGTTCAGCGAGCAGAGCGAACACCTGGCCAGTCACGCGTGGGTCGAGGCCTGGCTCGATGACGCCTGGTACAGCTTCGATGTGACCCATAAACTGGCCCGACCGGAGCGACATTTGAAACTGGCGGTAGGCCTGGACTACCTCGATGCCTGTCCGGTGCGGGGCATGCGGCGTGGCGGTGGCGGTGGCGGCGAGCAGATGCACGCCAAGGTGATCGTGATGCCAGCGCCGGTGATCACCGTGCAACAGCAATAACCCTGTGGCGAGGGAGCTTGCTCCCGCTGGGCTGCGCAGCGGCCCCTTAACCAGCTTGCGAGCCCTTTGCACTCGGACTGGAGCAAGCTCCTCATAAAAGCGATCTCACGGAGCCGGCTGTTGCTTACGCCCCGCCATATGCTTGAGGTACCCCACCAGTAGATCCAGCTCGGAATCTGGCAGGACCGCCGCAGAGAACCCCGGCATCTTCCCTTGTGGCCAGCGCCGCAAGGCCTGGGGGTCGCGGATATAGCGCTTGAGGAAATCGCCGGAGAAATACTCGGTCGGATTGAAAGGAATGTTCAGGTCCGGGCCGAACTGGGCGTCCCCGGCGCCATTGAGCCGGTGGCACGCCAGGCAATTTTTCTGGAACAGTTCGAAGCCTTTGTTGACCGGGTCATCCTTGGCCAGGTTGGCTGCCGGAAGCAGGGCAGGGAAGCGTTCGGCCACGGCTGACAGACGCTTGATACTTGCCACTGCATACGGCCATTGCTCCGGGCTGATATGTCCCGCCTGGGGATCGGTCCAGACCAGGTAGAAAGGTCCGGCGCTGGACTTGCCTTGCGCCAGCGGCGGCCAGGGCTGGGCCGGGTCTTCGATCGCCAGCCAGGCCTGGGCGCCGTGAGTGTTGAGTAGCGGTGCGGCGGGCATCTCGGCGGCGAATCCGTCCAGGGCAACGGCCTGCAAATGATCGTCTGGTCGGACGCCCGTCAATAGCGCCGCCAGCGGCACGGCGCGATAACTCATCGGTTTCTTGTAGGAAACGTCTTCGATGATCTGGACTGTGCGGGCTTCAGGGTGCTTGAGCAGTTCTTCGGTTTGCCAGGTGCGAGCCGTCGCGCCCAGCTCAAGCACCAGCTGTGCGGCATACAAGGGCGTGCTGAGCAGCAACGCCCCGAATACAATGAGAGCTTTCAAGTGGAACGCCTTCCATGTCGAGGGGGGTGCCACAGAGGTTGGCACAGCTATCGCGACTCGAACAGCGAACCCGCCTTATTTTTGGCGAAACAACTTGATGAACTTATGGATGCCTGCCCGCAGGATTCAGCCGATCACTTTGGTGATATTCGGCAAAATCAACAGCAACGTCGTGGCAAAGAGAATGAGTCCGGCTTGACGAACTTTCGAATGTTTGAACATGGCTGACCCGCCTTTTTTGTTATTTCCTGAGGCCAGCCTGCATATCCATGATGGCTGGCATTGCACTTCCTGTATGACAAGGGCCTCGGCAAAACCCGACGACTTTTCTTGTACAAGGTTTACATTAGGGGCCGCGGGCCACTTGGCTTAGATCCAATTAATATGAATCGCTATGGAATAGCTCTAAAAATGGCATGAGGCTCATTGCCATCTTCTTGGCGGCCCTTTGGCTAGACAGCTTGCTCTCCTGAATCGGTTAACCCGATAGCTCGCTACCGTTCGTCTGAGCGTGGTCGTCAATGCCGCTGAGCATTGTGGTCATTGAATCCGGGGCCGCTGGGCTTATGGTTAAGGGCGTTGCGTTACCCATTGGTGGTTCGAGGATGTCATGACCGAAGCTTTGATTTTCGACGCGCTACGCACGCCCCGTGGCAAGGGCAAGGCCGATGGCGCGCTGCACAGCGTCAAACCAGTGAGCCTGGTAGCCGGCCTGTTGAATGCCCTGCAACAACGCATGGACCTGGACACCAGCCAGGTGGACGACGTCGTGCTCGGTTGCGTGACGCCGATGGGCGAGCAGGGCGCCGACATCGCCAAGACGGCTGCCGTCGTGGCCGACTGGGATATCAGCGTGGCGGGCGTGCAACTCAATCGCTTCTGTGCCTCGGGCCTGGAAGCAGTGAACCTGGCCGCAATGAAAGTACGTTCCGGGTTTGAAGATCTGGTGGTGGCCGGCGGCGTTGAATCCATGTCCCGGGTTCCCATGGGCAGCGATGGCGGCGCGTGGGCGCTGGACCCGCAATCCAACCTGCACGGTCACTTCATTCCCCAAGGCATCGGTGCCGACCTGATCGCCACCCTTGAAGGCTTCAGCCGCGAGGACGTCGATGCCTACGCGCTGCATTCCCAGCACAAAGCCGCGCGAGCACGAGGCGACGGTTCGTTCGCCAAATCCCTGGTCGCGGTGCGGGACCAGAATGGCCTCGTGCTGCTGGACCACGACGAGTTCATCCGCGCCGAGTCGACGCTCGAAGGCCTGGGCAAGCTCAAACCGAGCTTCGAAGCGATGGGCCAGATGGGGTTCGACGGCACGGCGTTGCGCATCTATAGCCACGTCGAGCGAATCAACCACGTGCACACGCCGGGCAATAGTTCCGGCATCGTCGATGGTGCAGCCCTGATGCTGATCGGTTCCGAAGCCAAGGGACGCGCGATGGGCTTACAGCCCAGGGCTCGGATCGTCGCGACGGCCGTCACCAGCACCGACCCGACCATCATGCTCACCGGTCCGGCCCCGGCCAGCCGCAAGGCTTTGGCCAAGGCCGGCCTGCGGGTCGAGGACATCGACCTGTTCGAGGTCAACGAAGCCTTCGCTTCGGTGGTGCTCAAGTTCATCAAGGACATGGCCATCGATCCCGCCAAGGTCAACGTCAACGGCGGATCCATTGCCATGGGCCACCCGTTGGGCGCTACCGGGTGCGCCATCCTCGGCACCTTGCTCGATGAGTTGGAGGCGCGTCGCCTGCGCTATGGCCTGGCGACCCTCTGTGTCGGCGGCGGCATGGGCATTGCCACCGTCATCGAACGCCTCTGAGCCCGATTTCAAGGAACATTTTTCATGACCGAAGCCATCCGCTACGAAACCGGCCCCGATCGGATCGTCGTCCTGACCCTGGACATGCCGGGCCAGAGCGCCAACACCATGAACACGGTGTACCGCCAGGCCATGGCCGCCTGCGTCGCCCGTTTGACCGCTGAAAAGGATTCGATTGTTGGGGTAATCATCACCTCCGCCAAGAAAACCTTCTTCGCCGGAGGTGACCTCAACGACCTGGTCAAGGTCGGCAAGCCCGAGGCCAAGGCCTTCTATGACATGGTGCTGGGGCTCAAGGCGCAACTGCGCGCGCTGGAAACCCTCGGCAAGCCAGTGGTGGCAGCCATCAATGGTGCGGCCCTGGGAGGCGGCTGGGAGATTTGCCTGGCCTGCCATCATCGCGTAGCGCTGGACCACCCGCCCGTGCAGATCGGCCTTCCTGAAGTCACCCTTGGCCTGTTGCCGGGCGGCGGCGGGGTGGTGCGGATGGTGCGCCTGCTCGGCCTCGAAAAGGCCTTGCCCTACCTGCTCGAAGGCAAGAAGTTGGGCCCACGACCGGCGCTGCAGGCTGGCTTGATTGACGAGCTGGCAGAAGATATGGACGAACTGCTGGCCAAATCCCGGGCCTGGATTCTCGCCAATCCCAACGCCGTCCAACCCTGGGATACGAAGGGTTATCGGCTCCCGGGCGGCTTGCCGTCCGATCCGCACCTCGCGCAAATGCTGGCGATCGCCCCCTCTATCCTGCGGAACAAGACCCAGGGCTGCCTGCCGGCCCCGGAGAAAATCTTGTGCGCTGCTGTGGAAGGCGCACAGGTGGATTTCGATACCGCTCACTTGATCGAAACCCGCTACTTCACTGAACTGACCACCGGCCAGGTGGCAAAAAACCTGATCGGCACGTTCTGGTTCCAGCTCAACGAGATCAAGGCCGGGGGCTCTCGCCCGCAGGGCTTGGCGCCTTGCCTGACGCGAAAAATCGGCGTGCTCGGTGCGGGCATGATGGGCGCCGGCATTGCCTGCGTCAGCGCCGTGGCCGGTATTGCGGTGGTGCTCAAGGATGTCGAGCGCGCAGCCGCCGAGAAGGGTAAGGCTCGTTCGGCGGCATTGCTGGACAAAAAAGTCGCCCGTGGTCAGCTCACTGCCGAGCAGCGCGACGCTACGCTCGCGCGGATCCACACCACCGACAGCGACGCTGACCTGGCGGGGTGCGATCTGATTATCGAAGCGGTGTTCGAGGATCGCGCCCTGAAAGCCCGCGTGTCAGCCGCGGCCCAGGCCGTCGCGGGCCCCGACGCAGTGATCGCCTCCAACACTTCCACGTTACCCATCACCGGCCTGGCCACGGCGGTGCCGGATCCGACGAAGTTCATCGGCCTGCACTTCTTCAGCCCGGTGGAAAAAATGCCTTTGGTGGAGATCATCAAGGGTGCCCGCACCAGCGATGAAACCCTGGCAAGGGGCTTCGATTTTGTCCTGCAAATCAACAAGACGCCGATTGTGGTCAACGACAGTCGCGGCTTCTTTACTTCCCGAGTATTTGGCACCTATACCCATGAGGGCATCGCCATGCTCGGCGAAGGGGTAAGTGCGGCGATGATCGAGACTGAAGCGCGCAAGGCCGGGATGCCCGTCGGGCCTCTGGCAATCTCTGACGAAGTTTCCCTCAGTCTGATGAGTCATATCCGTCTGCAAACCGCCAATGACCTGCGGGCAGAAGGGAAAACGCCGATTGAGCACCCGGCGTTCAGAGTGATCGACTTGATGCTCAATGAATTCAAACGACCTGGAAAGGCTGCCGGCGCCGGTTTTTATGAATACCCGGCCAGCGGGCAAAAATACCTTTGGCCGCCGCTCAAGCAACGCTTCGAGCAAGCCGACGGGCAGATCTCGCCGCAGGATATTCGCGATCGCCTGTTGTTCGTTCAAGCGCTGGAAACCGTACGCTGTGTGGAGGAGGGCGTGCTGACTGCGACGGCGGATGCCAACGTCGGCTCGGTCTTCGGTATCGGCTTTGCTGCCTGGACCGGCGGGGCATTGCAGTTCATCAACCAGTACGGCCTTCGGGACTTCATCGCTCGTGCCCAATACTTGGCTGAGCAATACGGCGAGCGATTCGCCCCGCCGACTTTGCTGCTGGAAAAAGCCGCCAGGGACGAACTGTTCTGACAGGCGTGGGAAGGGGCTTGCCTTGGGACCGTGTTTCAAGGCAGGCTCTTGGGTGTGCAATATTCCCATCACGTGTCAGGTATTTTTTATGTCGCTACGCATCTGCATTCTGGAAACCGATGTCCTGCGTCCAGAGCTGGTCGATCAATATCAGGGTTACGGGCAGATGTTCCAACGGCTGTTTTCCCAGCAGCCGATAGCGGCCGAGTTCATCGTGTACAACGTGATGGAGGGCCACTACCCAAGCGATGACGAGGAGTTCGATGCCTACCTGGTGACCGGCAGCAAGGCTGATTCCTTCGGCACCGACCCGTGGATTCAAACCCTCAAGACCTTCCTGCTGGAGCGTTACCAGCGTGGCGACAAACTGTTGGGGGTGTGCTTCGGCCATCAACTGTTGGCGCTGTTGCTGGGTGGCAAGACTGAACGCGCCACCCAAGGTTGGGGCGTCGGCACCCATCGTTACAAACTTGCCGCCAAGGCACCGTGGATGAGCCCGGTCATGGAAGAACTGACCTTGCTGATCAGCCACCAGGACCAGGTTACCCAATTGCCTGAAGACGCCACGGTCATTGCCTCAAGCGATTTCTGCCCGTTCGCTGCCTACCACATCAACGATCAGGTGCTGTGCTTCCAGGGCCATCCGGAGTTCATCCACGACTATTCCCGGGCGTTGCTGGAGATTCGCCAGCAACACCTCGGTGAACAGATCTACAGCCAAGGCGTGGCAAGCCTTGCCCAGGAGCATCATGGCACCACGGTAGCGGAGTGGATGATGCGGTTTGTGGCTCAGAAGCGGCTTTGAGCGACAAGCTGCGAGCTACAAGTTAAGCGCTGCAATCCTGAGCTTGCAGCTTGCAGCTTGCAGCTTGCAGCTGCTCCTCCTCCTACAACCACCCCGACCGCTTGAAGCTCGCCCACAACGCGGTGCAACCCACGGCGATAAACCCAAGCACCGCAAAATACCCGTAGTGCCAATTCAGCTCGGGCATGTCCCGGAAATTCATCCCGTAGATCCCTGCCACTGCCGTCGGGAACGCCAGGATCGCCGCCCAGGCTGCGAACTTGCGCTGCACCACGCTCTGGCGCGACGCTTCGAGCAACACACCGACTTCAATGGTCTGGCTGGCGATGTCCGCCAGGGTGGTGAGGTCTTCCATCTGCCGCGTGACATGGATCTGCACATCGCGGAAATAGGGGCTCATATTCTTGTCGATGAAGGGAAAATCCAGCCGCTGCAACTCTTCGCTGATCTCCACCATCGGCGCCGCGTAGCGCCGCAGGCGTAACACGTCGCGGCGCAAGCTGTGCAGATTCTGGATATCCCGCTCGTTCAGGGCGCTGCACAACACATTGCGCTCCAGCTCATCGATCTCGGCGTGAATGGCTTCCCCCACCGGCTGGTAGTTTTCGATCACGAAATCGAGGATGGCGTAGAGTACGAAATCTTCCCCGTGCTTGAGCAGGATAGGGCGCGCCTCACAGCGTTGTCGGACGTGGGCGTAGGACGCCGAGTGCCCGTTGCGCGCAGTGATGATGTAGCCCTTGCCCGCGAAGATATGGGTTTCGATGAACTGCAGCTTGCCGTCTTTGCGTATCGGCGAGTAGGTGACGATAAACAGCGCGTCGCCGAAGGTCTCCAGCTTGGGACGGCTGTGCTTCTCCATCGCGTCTTCGATCGCCAGTTCATGCAGGTTGAACTGGCGTTGCAAATTGGTCAGCTCCAGGGCGGTAGGCTCTTCAAGGCCAATCCACACGAAGTGACCGGGTTTCGCGGCCCAGGCACTGCCTTCGTCCAGGGTGATGTTGGTGACTTTTTTACCGGCGCTGTAAACCGCAGCAGCAACGACTCTACCCATGGTGATGGTTCTTCTTCTTGGAAAAATGGCAGTGATAATGCAGCGCCCAGCTTAGCGTGCCCTGCTACTTGAGAGTCAGCAAAATCTGCCGAGTTCGCAGGCAAAAGAAAACCCGCCGATCGCGGGTTTCTTTTCAGGCGACCTGCAACTGGCGGTCCATCGCTTCGATGCAGTTGCGCATCTGTTCACGGCATTGGGCGATGAGCTGGGGCATGTCGTCCATGGTAAGCCCGGCCGTAGGAATCGCCGGCAAGGAGCGTATGAGAATATCGCCGCTGCGCCAGCGATTGAGGCGCATAGGCTTGATGTAGCGGCTCACGCATACAGGAGTTATCGGCACGCCGGCCGCTATCGCCATCCGAAATGCGCCTTGCTTGAAGGGCAGCAGGTCTTCGCCAAAATTGCGCGTGCCTTCCGGGAACACCCAGATTGAGGTGTCTTCATGCTGCAGCGTATGGGTGGTCGTCTGGATCGATTGGCGTGCCTTGATGGCGTTGCCTCGGTCGATCAGCACGTTGCCGGCCAACCAGAACAGTTGCCCGAACAGCGGCACCCACTTCAGGCTCTTCTTGCCGATGCATACGGTACGGCGCGGCACCACGTTGCCGAACATGAACAAGTCATAGTTGGATTGGTGATTGGCGATGATTACGCAGCTCTGGGATTTGTCCTCCAGCGTGCCCACATCGGCCCGGACCCGCAGACCCAGGATGTACATAGCGGGCAGGGCATACAGCCTGGCACATATACGGCTGTTGTCCGGGTTGAACGGCCGGCAGATACCCACAACCACCCCAAGCACACCCGCCAGGACAAAATGCAGCCCCATCAGCAACATACGCAGAACAAACAACATCTACAGGCCCTATCGGGACAAAAGGTGGCGCAGTGTACGGATGTGCACTGTTTTCAGCAATTGTCCCTATAGAGGTACGATATGTAGGCTGACTCGCAGCCTCAGCCCATATGTTCCTGGTCCAGCAAGATCGCGCTGTCCAGGGTTTCCAGCAATGCCTTGCGGACTTTCAGCTTGGTGTTCTTGTGAGCGGTCATGTTGATCTTTTTCAACTGGCGCGCTGCTTCCAGCGCCGCGCCCTGCAATTCTTCGGCAGCTACCACTTTGTCGAGGAAGCCCGCATCCACAGCGCCTTGCGGGTTGAACATCTCGGCATTGATCACCGAGCGATGAAACGCTGATTTGCGCAGGCGATCACGGGCCAGCTCGATACCGGCGTGATGCATGGTCATGCCGATCTGCACTTCGTTCAGGCCAATGCTGAACGGCCCATCCACACCAATGCGATAGTCCGCCGACAGCAGCAGGAACGCACCCTTGGCCACCGCGTGCCCGGTGCAAGCGACGACGACGGGGAAGGGGTGCGACAACAGGCGACGGGCCAGGGTCGAGCCGGCGGTAACCAGGCTCACCGCTTCCTTGGGGCCAGCGGTCATGACTTTCAAGTCGTAACCACCCGACAAGATCCCCGGTTGCCCGGTAATGATCACCACTGCCCGATCCGCTGTCGCCTGGTCCAGCGCAGCATTAAATGCGGCAATCACATCCGGCGAAATGGCATTCACCTTGCCGTTGTTCAAGGTCAGGGTCGCGATACCGTCGTCGAGATGGTAGGCAATCAGGTCGCTCATGACGCTATTCCTTGTAAGAGAAGTGACGCAGACGTTACCCAGCGCTGCCGGCCAGGTAAAGCGCCATGACTGACTCACCGGTCAGCCCCAGGTCACGTAAACCGTCTGGCCAGCCCACCCAGCCACGCCCTCATCTATAGAGGGGCGACTGCACAGCCCCGGAGATTGGCCGGTTTGCCATGCCCAAGCGCGTTTGAATCCCCGACCCACCTTAACCGCATGAAAATTCTGAAAAAAACCTTTGCCATCGGAAAAGCTTTCGACTACATTAGCGCGCCTCGACAGACTGAACAGTTTGTCGAGATACGGTGAAGTGTCCGAGTGGCTTAAGGAGCACGCCTGGAAAGTGTGTATACAGGAAACTGTATCGAGAGTTCGAATCTCTCCTTCACCGCCACATTCTGCAAACATAAACCCCTGATTTTCCTAGAGAAAGTCGGGGGTTTGTGGTTTTTGGCGTCCAAAAAATAGTCCCATGGGAAAGCCCTGGGCCCGGTATAAACCCGGCGTACTTGATATAAAAACTCGAGAGACGCTCAGTAAGCGGGTGAACAATCATCGCGGTAGAGCCAATGGTGCTTGACGCCGTAATTGCTCTTTCAATCGCGTCTTGCAGCAAGTCAATTGCAAAGCCTTGGCCTTGAGCTGCAAAAGTTATCCCCATTCGCCCCACCTGGAGAGGGTTGGCCTCAGCGCCGCTCATCGCAAAGGGACGACTGATCAATCCCAAGGTCTACCTCAAACACGCATCCAATGACCGGGACGTCCCATGTCATATCCACGAGTCGGCTTCGCTTGCCAATACCGTCATCCCGAGCGAAGTCTTTCACCCAGTCAGTTAAAGCTCATCGAAGCCCCGTTCAATCCTCGTACCACGACGCTGCGCTGGATGGACAGCGTGTCGCCGCAGATGGCCCGCGACAGGTTGGTGGACGTGGTGGGGCACAATCTTGAGGCTCAGTTGCGCTTGATTGCCTACGTCGCCGAGCTTCCGGCGGCGTTGCGCATGCTTCGGCTAAGCAGCGACCTGCTGCCGTTCTACAGCCATCCCAAGGTGAACGGGTTTTATCAGGATCCTGCGATCCGCGGCCTGCTTGAAGAACGTTTCGCCGCGATTGGCAACCTCGCGCGTTCAGCGGATATACGGCTGTCGTTTCACCCCGGCCAGTATTGCGTACTGGGCTCGGATAAACCCCCGGTGGTAGAGAACAGCCTGGCGGAGTTTGAATACCACGCCGACATGATCCGGATGATGGGATACGGTCGGCGTTTCCAGGATTTCAAATGCAACGTACACATCGCCGGCCGCCTGGGGGGCGAGGGGATACGTTCGATCTGGCTGCGGTTGTCGGAAGTGGCGCGCCATTGCATCACCTTCGAAAATGAGGAAAAAACCTACGGTGTGGACGATTGTCTGCAACTCGCCGACCTCGCGCCCGTCGTGCTGGACATTCACCATTGTTGGATCAACGAGAACGACTACATCGCACCGGACTCCCCGCGAGTCGATCGCATCATCGAAAGTTGGCGAGGCGTTCGACCCACCATGCATTACTCCCAACCGCCGGAGCGACTTCAGGAATTGGGTTTCGATGCAGATCGCAAACTTGAAATGGACGCCTTGTTAAAGGTTGTGTCCAAGCGAGATCTATACGGCCACAGCGCGCAGATGTGGAATCGCTGGACGAATGAATACGCGCTCAGGTTCCTGGACCGTTTCGACATCATGCTGGAAGCGAAGGACAAGAACCTGGCGGCGCTGGCGTTTTATGAATGTGTTGTGGCCTCGGGTCGTCAGTTCACTGAGGTAAAAAGCCTTTCTGGCGACTTACGTGTTGAATGACCTTTTGCGTCGTGTATCACCTTGCAGCAGTAAGTTGATCATTAGGCTTGCGACATGCCCGGCACATCCATGTTGATCCTGCGCCACGCCGCTTCGGCAAAGCTGTACACCGAAAAAGCGATCAAGCCCAACGCCATCAGCATCAGGACCACACCGCCGGCCGGCAGGTTCTGAAGTGCATTGAGGGCGTCTTTCATCCCGGGTGGGTCCATGGCTTTGTAAGCCGAGCCGCTGACCATCAACAGCAGGGCGATTTCGATGAAGACGATACCTCGGGCGATAAGACCGAAGCGCGACACCGGGCGCACATAGCGCATGACGTCTTCGTCCGCTTCGAAGTACTTCTCGAATGACGCTTTCCAGCCCTTGATGATGTGAGCGATGCCCACCCCCAGCGGCACCAGGGCGATGAGGTAAATCAGGATATTGGAGTGGTCCCAGGACAACAGGCGCGCCAGTAGATCCTGGGTCTGTCCGCCACCGGAGCCGCCGGAGTTTTTCAACCCGCTGACCAGCAGCGTCAATGCAAAGAACGCGAGCGCGCCGTTGATCAAGCCGCCCGCCAGCAAGCCCATGCGAATCACCACGCCTTTAAGTTCCTTGCCGTGATGATCGACGTCGCGGGTGGCCTGCAACACGCGCCACCCGGCGAAGGCGAGCAGGCCCATGACCACCAGGCCGACCAAGGCATGGCCGAAGGGCTGGCTGAGCAGCGCCTCCAGGCTGCTATGGCTGTCCTTCGGGTTGCTTGAATCTCGAGCCGCCAGCAGCGCGAAGATACCCATGATCAGATAAATGACACCGCGAGCGGCGTAACCGCCTCGTGCCAGTAAGACCAAGCTATGGTGGGGTGACATACGCGGATATTCCAGACAGGTGATAAGCAGCAGACCTGTGGTGTTGCGAGGGGTTCGATTGGTGTTCGGGGGCAGGCTCGCCTGTGGTATTGGCGAGATGGCCATGATCACGACGGCATTACTTTGCCCACGCAATAGAGCAGGTCAGGTATTCAACGGCAACTGCGGCGTATCCGGATTCAACTGCTGGCGCCTGAACTGCCCCGGCGGCTGGCCATGGATCTGGCGAAAGCGCCTGGAAAAATAAGCCTCGTCGGCAAACCCGCACAACCTCGCCACTTCGCCCACGGGCCGCGTCCCGTTGAGCAGGTAATTACGCGCCGCATGCATCCGGCGCTCAAGCACCAGTTCGGTGAAGGTCTTGCCGATTTCCTTGCGCAACCAGTGAGTCAGGTAGGTGGGTGACAAGTACGTCGCGGCAGCCACCTTGATCAGGTTAAGGTCAGGATCGGCAATGTTCTTGCGCAGGTACTCCGACATCCGGCTCAGTGCGTCGCGCCGGCTGACCTCCGCGGCGTTCTCCTCGGCCAACCGTTTCAGGGGCTCGGCGTACAAGGCGCAGACGCTGCCGATCAGTTGCAGCAACAGACCCTTGAGCATCTCCCGGGTGCCGAATTGACGGTTCTCGTCCAGCACCCGCATCTGTTCGATCAAGGTGCAGATTCTGGCGAAATCCTCATCGCCCAGGATGAAGTCCAGATGTTCCTGGAAACGGAAGGGCGACAACTCGGGCGCCAGCAGAATCGAGACTTCTTCCAGGTCCATCGGGTCGCATTGCAAATGCGGCAGCAAGAAGGTCTGGGAAAAATTGATCACGATGAAATTGCTGTCCGCCGGGTGCGGGATCACATGCACGCGATGGGGCAGGATGAAGGCCAACGTGTTGCGTGGAAACGCCCGCTCGACGTTGCCGATGTGCTGCACCGTATCGCCGCCGAGGTTGATCTGGATCTGGAAATACTCGTGGCGATGGGGGCTGGTTTCGGCGCGCCGGCCCTTTTTGTCGCGGATGTAGAAATCAGTCAATTCGCTGCGTTGCTGCATGACATAGGTGGGGACTCGGCTCGGTGATGACATCCCTGGGAATCCTGTGCGGGCGCATGGCGATGACGGAGATTGTGACGGTGTACCCGAGCTTTTTTCAAGGCGTTATACGACGAGGAAGAGGGGCTGCGGCTTTTTCTCTACCTGGAGCCTCCAAAATCATTGTCCAAAAACGAAACGGCCTAGCTTTACAATTTATTCCTTTAAAAACAGTAAGTTAATTAATAAGAAGAAAAATATAGGAAGCCGGATTTTCTTGGACAGGTTCCGTCATCGCGGTTTTCAGTGGGAAAAATGATCTAACGCCCCGGTTGATTTTGGAAGGTTGTACGACCACTGTTGGAGCCACGCAACCCGATCCTCATCCAAAAACAATCAAGAGGTGCGCATTCCATGAACCTGTTCCCATCCCTCGCTGATCCTCCCGTCTGCTGCATCGACAGGTCCTGTTGCAAGGTGTCATCGAACGCCTGACACCGGCTGTCCCGCACCGCTGCTTCCAGTCGTAAACATCCTGCCCCGACATCGAGGGCAATGGCTTCGGCTGCTCGTAAACATTTCGACGCTTCTAACAATAACGAGGTCTATTCATGTCGAATTCCCACACCTCCCAGTCCACCGCCGCGCCGACCATTGCCAGCGCCCGGGACGCCGTCGTGCCTGAGCGGCTGCCGTCGCGGCGGCGCTGGTTCATGCTGTCGTTGCTGCTGATCGCGACGATCATCAACTACATCGACCGAGTGAACATCTCGATTGCCGCGCCGTTCCTCGCCAAGGACCTGGGCCTGGACAAGATCGAGATGGGTCTGATTTTTTCCGCGTTCGCCTGGACCTACGCAATCGCCTTGGTGCCCGCCGGGTTCATTGCCGACCGCTTCGGTTCGCGCTTCACTTACGGCGTGTCATTGATCAGTTGGTCGACCGTTACCGTGTGCCAGGGCTTGGCCACAGGGTTTGCCTCGCTGTTCGGTTTGCGCCTGGCAGTCGGCGCGATGGAAGCACCGGCGTTCCCGGCCAACAGCCGTGCGGTCACGGTGTGGTTCCCGGCGCGTGAGCGGGGCTTGGCCAGCAGCATTTACGTCTGTGGCCAATACCTGGGCACCGCATTGTTTACCGGCGCGCTGCTGTGGCTGGCGACTACTTACGATTGGCGCCATGTGTTCTACAGCACCGGTGCATTGGGTATCGTTTTCGGTGTCGCCTGGCTGTTCCTGTATCGCGACCCGATGAACTGCAAGAAGGTCAGCAAGGAAGAACTCAAGTACATCGAAGCCGGCGGCGGGCTGGTCAAGAGCAGCCAGGAGCGCACCCGATTCAACTGGCGGCAGATCGCCGAGCTGTTCAGCTATCGGCAGGTCTGGGCGATTTGCATCGGTAAATTCGCCAGCACTTCGGCCTTGTACTTTTTTCTCACCTGGTTCCCGACCTACCTGATCGAAGAGCGTCAGTTGACCATGATCAAGGCCGGGATCTTCGCCGTGCTGCCGTTCGTGGGGGCGACGGTGGGCATTCTGCTCGCCGGGATCGTGTCCGATCTGCTGATACGTCGCGGCTATTCATTGTCCTTTGCGCGCAAATTGCCGCTGGTGGTCGGGTCGATGTTGGGCATGTCCATCGTGCTGGTGAATTTCACCGACTCGAACGTGATCTGCATTGCCATCTTGACCATCGCCTTTTTCGCCCAAGGGATCGCGTCGTCCTCGTGGGCGGCCGTGTCGGAAGTGGCGCCCAAGGAACTGATCGGGCTGACCGGCGGAATCACCAGTCTGGCGGCCAATATCGGCGGCATCGTCACGCCCATTGTGATTGGTGCGATCGTGCACAAGACCGGCTCATTCGCCTTGGCCTTCTGGTTCATCGGCGGTGTCGCGCTGATCGGCACCTTGTCCTATTCGTTGCTGCTCGGTCGTTTGTACCGCATCGAACTCAAGGCGCGCTGAGGCCGGAAAAAACCGTTTTCTCCAACACGAGGCGGCATTCCTCCAACTTCACCAAAGGTTGCCGCCGTACGCTGACGCTTCCAACAGGACTTAGACCAGGATGAACATGACCGAGTACGTCTTTACCCCGGACCTGCCAGTGACCCTGCCAGTGATTGGCACCCAACAGCGCTTTCCCGTCGGCCGGGTCTTCTGTGTTGGTCGCAACTACCCATGGCCTGATACCCAGGGCGAATCCCGAGTGCCGCCGGTGTTCTTCATGAAACCTGCCAGCTGCGTCGTGGACGCGATCGGTGAGGTGGCGTTTCCGTCGGTGACGGAGGAGTTCGTGCACGAAATCGAGCTGGTCGTCGCCATCGGCGAGGGCGGCGCCAACATTCCGGAAAGCCAGGCGCTGGCCTATGTCTGGGGCTACGCCGCCGGCCTCGACCTGACCCGGCGCGACGTCCAGCGCCTGGCCAAGCGCAACGGTTTGCCGTGGGAAGGCGCCAAGGTGTTCGACGGCGCCGCACCCATGACCGCCATCGTGCCGGTTTCCCGGGCAGGGCACCCTGACGGGGAGCTGTGGCTGAACGTCAACGGCGAAGAACGCCAGCGCGACAGCCTCGACAGCCAGATCTGGTCGGTCAGTGAAATGATCGCCCGCATCTCCCAATCGGTGGCGCTGCGGGCCGGCGACCTGATCATGACCGGCAGTCCGGCAGGGGTCGATTTACTGCAGCCGGGCGACGTCATTACGGCCGGCATCGACGGCATCGGCCAATTAGAAATGCGCGTCGGTCAGCGACCTTGAACCCGGCGTTTGTCTTGTTGATTTGAGAAAGGAAGGAACACATGTCCAACACCTTGAAAGTGGCTTTGGTGACCGGCGCCGGCAGCGGGATCGGCCGTGCGGTGGCCCTCGGCCTGATGGAAGATGGCTACACGCTGGTATTGGCCGGTCGCCGGCCAGAGCCCTTGCAGGCATTGGTCGAATTGGCCGCTGTGGATGGGCGCGAGGCCCTGGCAGTGCCCACGGATGTGCGTGACCCGGTCAGTGTCGATGCGCTGTTTGCAACCATTGCAGAGGTCTATGGGCGCCTCGACGTCGTGTTCAACAACGCCGGCATCAATGCCCCCGCCGTGCCGCTGGATGAACTGACGTTCGAGCAATGGCGAAACGTGATCGACACCAACCTCAACGGTGTTTTCCTCTGTGCCCGTGGCGCCTTCGGCCTGATGCGCCGGCAACAGCCCCAAGGTGGCCGGATCATCAATAACGGTTCGATCTCGGCCCACACTCCACGGCCGTTCAGCAGCGCCTACACCGCCAGCAAACACGCAGTGCTGGGACTGACCAAATCCCTGGCCCTGGACGGGCGCGAATACAACATCGCTTGCAGCCAGATCGACATCGGCAACGCCCTGACTGAGATGTCCGTGCGCATGACCAAGGGCGTGCGCCAGGCCAACGGCACCATCGCGGTGGAGCCAATGGTGGACGTCAAGCACGTGGCCGATGCCGTGCGCTACATCGCCGGCCTGCCGCTGTCGGCCAACGTCCTGAACATGACCGTCATGGCCACCGCCATGCCGTTTGCCGGCCGCGGTTGAGCCTGCGTGCTGTTCATTTTTTGAGGATATGCATTCGTGGCGAGGGAGCTTGCTCCCGCTTGAGTGCGAAGCGCTCATAAAAAGAACCGGGGCCGCTACGCAGCCCAGCGGGAGCAAGCTCCCTCGCCACGGGAATTCAAGCCAGCCTCGAGTGAGCACCATCGCGCTTGAACCGGTTTTTCTTATTTCGTTATGAGGTCCATATGAAGCCAGAAGTCTTGCAACTCAGCCCGATCCTGATCCCTGAAATCAACGCCCGGCTCAACGAGCTGTTCACGGTGCGGCGCTATTTCGAACAGGCCGACAAGCCTGCCTATGTGCAGGAACATGGCGCCAACATTCGTGGCGTGATCACCGGCGGGCATACCGGCATCAGCCAGGCGCTCATGGCGCAATTGCCGAAACTGGAAGTGGTGGCCGTCAACGGCGTGGGCACCGATGCGGTGGACCTGGCCTACGCCCGTGATCGCGGCATCCGCGTCACGGCCACCATCGGCGCGCTGACCGAAGACGTCGCCGACCTGGCCATCGGCTTATTGATTGCCGTGTGCCGTGGCTTGTGCACCGGTGATCGCTATGTGCGCTCAGGCCAATGGCCCCACAGCCCGACCCCGCTGGCACCGCTGCCCTTGGCCCGCCAGGTGTCCGGCATGCGCATCGGCATCGTCGGCATGGGCCGGGTCGGCCGCGCCGTCGCCACCCGAGCCGCCGCATTCGGTTGCCCGATCAGCTACACCGACCTGCAACCCATGGACGACGTGAGCCACACCTTCGTCGCCGATCTCAGGCAACTGGCCCGCGACAGCGACGCCCTGATCCTCGCGGCGGCCGCTGACAAGGCTGAAGCCATCATCGATGCCGAGGTGCTGGAGGCCTTGGGCAAGGGCGGCTATCTGATCAACGTGGCCCGGGGCAAATTGGTCAACGAGGCCGACCTCGTGGCTGCACTCACCGCCGGTGACATCGCCGGTGCGGCGCTGGATGTGTTTGTCGACGAACCGAACGTGCCCCAGGCCTTGTTTGGCAACGAGCAGGTGGTCCTGCAACCGCACCGCGCGAGCGCAACGTTGCAGACCCGCACGCGGATGGGGGAAATGGTGGTGGCGAGTTTGTTGGATAGTTTTGCGGGAAGGGTGGCGCAGGGGTGTGTGACGGGGTGAATGCCGGGCTGCTTCAGGGATGTGACGCTTCCTTGAAGTGGCCGTGCACTGCGTCAGGCATATCCGGGCGGGAGCCATGTTGCGACGTGGTTACAATACGGAAGTTGTGAAAAAACACAACCAGAGTACCATCGGCTCAAAGACAGGGAAGCCCATGGATATACTCACGCCATCACGTTTTGACGACGCTGCGATTTTGTACCCGAACGACAAGGCTGGGCTTGATCGTTGCCTGCGTATTTTGAGGATGGCTCGCCCCAAAGTGTTCGCGGACCTGCAAAAGCTTTTTGGGGCGCACGGTATCGACTTGTTCAAACCCAGAGCCGCAGCGCATTGGGTGGTGATCGATGTAGGCGGCAATAACCTCAGGGTGATAGGCGGCGTCAACTTCACCCGGCAGAAGTTCTACGTCAAACACATCTATACGCATGCCGATTACGACGTAGCCAACGCCTGGTACGCAAGCAACAAAGGGGTAAAACGATGAGCGCAGCCCGGAATGACCTTCAAGCCGTGATCGCAACGCTTGGCGAGTTGCACGCGGTGCTGGAGCGCTTGCGCGGTGAGTTTGTGCATGGCATCAAGACCCCTGCCGATTACGAACGCGCGACCAGCCTGCTCGATGAACTCACCGACGGGCGCGAACTGAGCAAGACTGAGGAGAAAATTCTCGTTGAGCTTGAGGAAGAGATGCTGGCTTACCAGCGCGACTCCGAGCAATTCCGCGAATCGAACGCCGCTTTGGAGGCGAGCTGCACCCCTGTGCAGTTGATCAAGGATTTGATGGAGACACTCGGACTTACCGGTTCGGATCTCCCTGAAATCGGTGATAAAACGGCGGTGTCCAAAGTGCTCAGTGGGGATCGGCCTATCAGTCACAAGATGGCCTACGCGTTGGCGGAGCGGTTTGCGATGGAGCCGAGTGCTTTCTTGTCCGCAGGGCCAGCGAAATCGGCTCCTGTCGAAACAGTTCATCTTCCCGTCAGGAAAGCCTCAACGTATTACCGTTATCGCAGCGACCCTATAACTGCACAGTCAGTGAAGGAGACCGGCGCCGGTGAATACAAAGTAGTGGCTTCGAAGGGCCGCGGGAAGACAGCCAAGGAACCGGACAAGGGGTAGATCTTGCTGATCAAGCTTCAAGGGTCGGTTGTCGAGTCACGCGTTGCCAGAATGATCCGCACCCCCATGCTCACCCCAACAAGCACAGCAGCAAGACCTGACACCTCCAAAAGTGTCGGCAGCCGACCTTGAAACCACAAGCCAAGCAACGTCGCGAATAGCGACTCCAGGGCAATCAACTGCCCGGAAAGCACCATGGGCAGGCGTCGGGACGCGGCGTTCCAAGCCCAGGCTCCGCCAACGGATGACATCAGCGCAATCACGAAACCCCAGAGATATAAATGTCCAGCGACGGAAATACTAAAGCCCAGGCTCGGCAGTTTGAGCAGGTTGAGCGCTTGTACCGCCGGTAACAAGCACAAGGTGCCGAATCCGGCGCCAGCCATCATGAGGCCGGTCCATGCGCCTGACGCCTGGGACGGTAGCTTTAGCAAGGCGCGCTGGTTCACCCAACTGAACGCGAGCCACAAGACCACGGCACCGATTGAGAACAACACACCCATCAGCCAGGAACCATCGCTTGCAACGGGTTGACGAATCGCGCCGAGATTTGACAGCACCAGCCCACCCGTCAAGAAAAACAGCGGGATCGCCAGTTTGCGCCATTGAAGGGTCTTGGCCGTGGCGTTGCCCAGCAGTGCCAGCAAGACCGGCACCATTCCAATAAAAGCCGGGGTCAGTACTGGCCCGCCGAAGATAATGCCGGCGGCGATGCAGGCGCTATAGCCGAGGTAGCCAGTAACGCCCAGGCCTGCGGCCAAAAATACCTGGTCGCGGTGTAAGAGCCGAAGTTGGGCCCGATATAGCAGTACGACCCCCATGCCCAACGTACCGGCAATAAGAAAACGCACGATCATCAAGTCATAGATCGTGTAGGCGCCGGTGACGTAGGGCGCGATGAAGTTCAGCGCCCAGCTCAGCGTGGCGACGACGGCGAGGGCCAATCCGGCGATGATGTTTGAGTGGTGGGACTGGACCATCAGGCGTGCGCCTCGATATACCGGCCATTGGCGAGTAACCGTCCTGGTTCAGTACCGCCATTGCAGCAAGTCTGCGAATCCTCTATAAAATCTGGCGCTGGCATCGCGTTCCTCTCGACCGTTGTTGGCCCAGGATATCTGACCCGCATGGAGCATCATCGTGAGCCACTCGCCGCGCCGCCTCAACTTTCCAGTCAACATTTGCCCGCGCAAGACGTCCCGCGCCCTGCGACATACCTGGAGCCTCACCTTACTGACGCTGCTCACCGGATGCGGAGCGCTGTCGGATGTCCGCTCTTTCTCCACCCCTTACTCGACGCCTGACGGTGGCGAGACAGCGCGTTTGCGGGTGATCAGCGACGGCATGATCAGGGCCGTACCCAAGTCCGATTGCGTGGATTTCCGCCTGCCGGGCGCCGGGGTCATGGTGACGTTTCGTGATGGCTACGCCAATCGCAACGGCGAGAGCCTGGGCATGCCAGCTGTCGACAAACACTCATCTTCCACGGTAATGACTGAGTTGCTGGTGCCTGCCGGGCAGCCCATCGCTTTTCATTACATCGGTGCTCAATGCTACAACATGTTCAGCTTTGTCCCTAAGGCGGGGATGGACTACCAACTGGATGCTGTGGGGCGTTTCAAATGCGGGGTGACTCTCCAGCAATTGCACGTGGGAACAGCAGAGCGTCCCTCTTCATCCTTGAAGGACAGCAAATTGTGCAGGGCGACGGATAACTTATAGCGTTGAGGTTCCAAGGACCCCATAACGATTGGAAAGGAGCTTCATCATGAGCCCCATCCCCACCTTCCAAACCCGCCGGCTCATCCTCACGCCCCTTGAGCTGACGGACGCACCGGCGATTCAACGATTATTCCCCCACTGGGAAGTGGTTCGTTACCTGGACAGTCGCGTGCCTTGGCCTTATCCGGATGACGGCGCGCTGACGTACGTGCGCGACCATGCGCTCCCGGCTATTGCGGCCGGGCGCGAGTGGCACTGGATGATCCGCATCGCCGAAGCCCCGACACAGAGCATCGGCAGCATCAGCCTGTACGACCAGCCTGGCAATCACCGGGGTTTCTGGTTGGCGCCGCAATGGCAGCGACAGGGCTACATGCGCGAGGCTTGTGAAGTGATCAATGCCTATTGGTTTGAAGCGCTGAAGCGCCCGGTCATGCAAGTGCCCAAGGCGGTGGGCAACCAGGCTTCACGCAGGGTTTCGGAATATGAAGGGATGCGCCTGATCGGGACGCAGCAGGGGGAGTTTGTCTGTGGGTCGTTGCTTAAGGATATCTGGGAAATGACGCGTGGGAATTGGCTTGAGAAAAAGACCGCGTTGGAATCGAATTGAGCAGCATCAAATGGGTCAAGTCGCCTGTGAACGACAATTCACCACGGTCGTCGTCAGGATCTATCTGTCGGGTTAACGGGTAAAGGAATGTGAAATGGATATTCCACAGGGTTTCAGGCCGTTATTTCGTAGTAGCCCTTTTTTTGACTTACTAGGTCCCTTTTATTATCGGGAAAACTCCGAAGGTTTTACCGTTGGGATTCGGGTAGAGGAGAAACACACCAATGCGCGTGGAATCGCTCACGGAGGATTGTTCATGGCGCTGGCTGATATCGCGCTGGGCTACAACGCTGCGTTCTCGAAAGATCCGCCTCTTAAGCTCGTGACGACCACGATGACTACTGATTTCGCTGGCTCCGCTAAGATCGGCGATTGGTTGGAGGCTGCCGTAGATATTCAAAAAACCGGTAGTCGATTGGTGTTTGCCAATACCTATATCAGCGCTGGAGAGGAACGCGTGGTTCGAGCCAGTGCATCTTTTCTGGTGCTCAGCTAGGTGGAGGCTGAACTGGCCCAGATGCGTCAGGGAGATCCGAAAGTGATGCTCGTTGATGGTCTTGAGTTGTATCGTCCTCTGCGGTGCGTTGCTTAAGGAGGTGGGGATTCATGAGTACCTGTCACCGGCGATTGACGTCCAAATCCGTTAACGACGATGTACAACAGTGGACCGATTGATACGAAGATCGCCGTGATCAGGAAGTAAGGCAGCAACGATGTGAGCGACCTGCCTTTCGAACGTGTGTCCCGGTACATCCAGATGCACGCCATGCTAGCGAGCAGATAAAGGTCGATGACTACCTGCGCGGTGTCCGGGCTGGACATGAGCCTGACGCCGAATTCCAGGAGCGATTGCTCGGCGAGAAACACAATACTCGCCGTGTAAATTGAAAAAAGTAGGAGCGCGACAAGTGCAACGTAGGGTCTTTTCACTCTACCTCCTTGGACTCGTTCATTGGTCAATAGAGGTAGGCTAGTGATTTGACCGTCATGGTTTCAATGACCTCTGAGGTCATGGACGCCACTCACCCGCAATGCCAGAGTCAACGGATGACCAGTCGACCTTTTTCTCGAACAACGCCACCAACCTCGGCCGGTGCGCAACTGCGTCACTTGCGCCAACAGGCCGGGCTGAGTCAGTTGGACTGTGCACTGATAACAGGGTTATCTCAGCGTCACCTTAGTTGCATCGAGACGGGGCGCGCCAAGCCAAGCCCTGGCACTTTGCATAACTTGTTGACTGCCCTGGATGTACCTTTGGAGCGATGCAACGACATCTTCATCGCCAGTGGTTATGCCCCTCGCTACGAAACGACGCCGCTCACGTCGTCGTCAATGGAAGTGGTACGTGATGCCATTAATCATGTACTTCACGCCAATAACCCCGCTCCGGCGATTGTTCTGGGTGCCCAATGGGACATCCTTGCAGCCAACACTAGCGCGGGTGTTCTGTTCGATCTGGTGGGTCTTGCCAGGGATGCGCCCGATGGGCTCAACCTCTTGGCGACACTGCTGCAACCCGGTGGCTTGGGCGACCATTTGAGTAACGCCGAGGAAATAAGATCAGTGGCCTGGCAACGGGCATCTCGGGAAGCCTTGAGTAATCCTGCGTTGGCAGAGATTCTGAAGAGCCTGCCGGCCCCACACAGCTCTGCGGCGCTGGTCAACGAGCTGCCTCCGCTGTTGCTGACACGAGTCGAGTCTCCCCACGGTGAGCTGAAGTTCATGTCAACGTTCACAACTTTCGGCATGCCGCTCGACATCACGATGAGCTCATTGCGTATCGAACATCTGATTCCTGCCGACGCGAAGACCTGGGAGGTGATGACTAAGGCATATGAGCAGGCACAACACTAATAATGATCAAGGAAGAACACATGCAGCCGTCACTCAATCGAATCATGTTGTATGTCCGGGACGTTCAAGCGACCTGCGATTTTTATGAGCGTCATTTCGGTTTTACCAGTCAACGAAAAACCGATGACCGCGTCACCGAATTGAGCCCTGCAAACGGCGGCGCGATCCTGATGGTTCACCCGGCAGGTAAGGCCGTTAAAACAGGACAAGTCACCGTAAAGCTTGTCTTTGATCTCCAGGACGTCGAGGGTTTCAAGGCCAAATGCCTGGCCCAAGGCCTGAGGTTTGGCGCTACGCACAGGGCGGACGGTTACTCTTTCGCCAACGCCAAAGACCCCGACGGTAATTCCATTTCCATCTCCAGCAGGGCGTTTGCATGCAGCTGAACTTTCAAAAGATGCATGCCAATGGCGATGACTTCGTTATTGTCGATTCGCGACATTCGGCCAACCCGGTGACGAGTGCCATGGCCCAGCGAATGGGGGATCGGAACCGGGGTGTGGGCTTCAACCAACTCGCGGTATTGCTCGATTGCGACGATGCCGATGCGCGTGTGATGTTCTGGAATGCAGATGGCTCCGCGCTGGATGTTTGCGGCAGTGCGACGCGGGGGGCGGCGGATAGGCTGATGCGCGAAGCAAATGTTACTTCGGTAAAGCTGCGCACTAACCGTGGTTTGCTCACATGCGAACGTACCCCAACCGGCGACATTTGCGTCGAGATGGGCGTGCCGCTTTTCGGCTGGTCGGACGTCCCCCTGGCACAAGAGCTCGACACCGCTGCCTTGCCACTCGTGGGCAGTCCAGCCGCTTGCAGCATGGGAAATCCCCACTGCACCTTTTTTGTCGATGATCTGGCCAGCATTGATATCGCGACGATCGGCCCGGCCATCGAAACCAACCCGCTATTCCCTCTCAAGACCAACGTTCATTTCGTCCAGATCATTGACCGCAAGCATATTCGGTTGCGCATATGGGAGCGCGGGGCGGGGATTGCGCTGGGTTCGGGGTCCTGTTCGTGTGGCGCGGTTGTTAATGGAGTACGTCGTGGCTTGTTGGACAACACCGTTGAGGTTGAATGTGATGGCGGGTGTGTGACGGTTCACTGGAACGGCGTGGACAAAGTCTTTCTTATCGGCCCGGTGCAGGCGAGCTTTTCGGGGACGATGAGCCAGGGTTGAGTTGGCATGGGTATCAACCCTGGTGCCGCTGCCTTAAGGCCCGTCTACTCAACGGTTCTCTGGGGGGAGACACAGCCTTTTTGGAGCCTCCTTTCCAGGGCGTGTACTCAACGGTTATATAAAATTCGGTCGGATAATTTCTCGGAATCGTAAAGCCTGCTACCCGCCCCATGTCCATTTTCTTGCATCGCTCGGTGAGGCGTCGCTGCAAGTCGGGATCGGGTTTGAACGCTTCCGGCTGGAGAAAGCTAAGGTCAAGTTCAGCCAGGCAATCCAACACACGTCCTTGCGGATCGGCCCAGCCCCTGAAAGTCGCTACCCCGATACTATCAAGGGATTCCTGAGCAAAGGTTTGCTGCCAGACAAAATCGCTTTGCTCCATCTCAACGCGCGCCTGCCTGTGTCGAAGTCGATCCGATTCAGGTATTTGCGACGGACTGGAAAAAATAAGCAATTGGACCAGTTCCACTTCTTCAGCTGTCGCGCTCGCGAACGTCTCGGCGCCTGCAGAAGGCAGGATGATATCCCAGCAAACCTTTTCAACGAGTGCGGCCAACTTGGCGTTATCCGGGAAGCGTCCTGGAGGTAATTTGGGGTCGGCTTCGGCTGTACAACTGAGTAATTCGTTCTTGCGATTTATCTTTACTCGTAGTGTCTGTTCGCCTATCCAGTCGTGACGATTGGCAGCCTGTGCGGCGCGGGCCAAAACAGCATTGAATTGGTACAGAGTCGTCTGCCGGAAATAGGCTGCTCGTTGCACGTCTGTCCTGGGGGAGGGGTGTGTTGCATCGCAGCCGACCAACGATAAAACGATGCTAAGCAGTAACGGCTGGAGCAGCATGCTTGTCGAGCGAGGCATATTCAGATCCATTGAAAAAAGGCGGGACGATTGTACAGTGACAACGGGACTACCAGGCGTTACTTGAGTGCGCTCAATCCCAGCAATCGGATCAGCGCGTACTGACACGAATGACGCTGAGGAAACCCCCAGCAAAGCAATGGCTACTTGGATTCGCTGCGTTTATCGCAAGAGCGGATCGAGGAGCACATCAATCACTTCATCATCAGCCCTGACAGTATCGAAGCGACGTTGGAGTGGTTGGATAAGAGCCGGGCTGGCGGGAGCAGTACCGGGCGTTGTGGAATTCGAGGGTTGTGGGTAGGTTGATTTGATGGCTGATCGAGTGAGTGGAGCTTGGTTTAGAGCCTCAAGGACAGATACCCCTGGAGTTTGAAATGATTGATGAGCCATTTTTTCCTTACCAGAGCCTAGCGTCCGATTTGCTCGCATTTCTACCCGAGGACAGCACGGACGGCTCTCACGATCTTTCCCATATCCATCGAGTATGGATCAATGTTCGGCGGCTACAGGAAAAAGAAGGTGGGGACTTAGAAGCATTGCTTGCAGCAACCATTTTGCATGATTGCGTGGCAGTCGAGAAAAGCTCTCCATTACGGGCGCAAGCATCAACGCTTTCGGCCAAGAAAGCCGCCTCTATTTTGGAACGCATGAGTTGGTCTACGTCGCGAATTGAGCTAGTTGCTCACGCGGTAAAAACCCACAGCTTCTCAGCTGGTTTCGAACCCCTGACCCTTGAAGCCAAAATTCTTCAGGACAGTGACCGACTAGACGCCATCGGAATGGTAGGGGTCGCACGCTGCTTCTACGTTTCTGGGCGAATGGGCTCCGCGCTGTATGACGTTAAAAACCCCAGTGCCGTAGGCAGAGATTATCAAGACAAACGTTTCACCATTGAGCATTTCCACACGAAATTACTCAAACTCGCTTCAGGGTTCCAAACAGCCGAAGGTGCTCGGTTGGCGGCAGTTAGGCATGCGCGTCTCAATAGTTTTCTAAATGACTTCATGGAGGAGATCGGAGCACCAAGCTGGAATAGCGATTGTGCCAGCATAAACCCAAACCCACCCCAGCCGCGCTGATCTACAATGCCACTCCTTCGCTGGAGGCCGGCATTCCGTGGATGCTTTTTCCCTTGTCTATCAACGCCTGATCCAATGGGTCATCGAACCCATCACCGATCAGTTCTTCGGCATTTTCAACCTGAACGGCCGCTTTGGGATCCTGTTTCTCTGCGCGTCCTACAGCGTCGCCTATGGCCTGTTCCGGTTCAGACAACATCGGGGGCTGACTGACGCGGGTTCGTTTTGGCAGTTCATCGGTGGCCGCCAGGTGCATTTGCATCGTTCGGCACTGCTGGATTACCGCTATTTCTTCGTGCGCGCCATTCTCAAATTCGTCTTGGTGCTGCCCATCGTTCATCTGGTTGATCCATACATTTTTCGCTCAGGGGATTACCTGGCTTTTTTCAGCAATCTTTGGGGCGCTCGCCCGCGTCTGGGGACGAATTTTTCCCTCGCATTGGCCTATGGGCTGGGGGTGTTCCTGATGAAGGATTTCGCTCACTACTGGGTGCATCGCGCTTTTCACTCGCGTTGGCTCTGGGCGTTTCACAAGGTTCATCATTCGGCGCCGGTGTTGGTGCCAGCCACTGCGAGCCGAGTGCACTTCGTCGAGAAAATCGTCGAGACGCTTGGCATCACCGCCAGTGTGGGGCTCTTCGCGGGAAGTTTCTGGTATGTCTGCGGCGGGGAGGTCAGTGGCTACACGCTGTTCGGTGTGACCTACCTGGTGGTCATCTTCAATAGCCTGGCGGCCAATCTGCGGCATACCCATGTCTGGCTGTCATTTGGCCCTGTGGTTGAGCACCTGCTCAACAGTCCGGCACAACACCAGATCCACCACAGCGACGCGCCTCGGCATTTCAACCGCAATTTCGGCATCAACCTGTCGCTGTGGGACTGGATGTTCCGGACACTCTATGTCACCCGTTCACAGCCTGAGCTGCTGCGTTTTGGCACCGGTGAGCAGGACCACCATCGGTACCTGACGGTTTACGGATTGATCGCCACGCCGTTTATCGAAATCGCTCGCAAGCTGCTGGAGAAACGTGGGCGCAGGGTTGGCTGGTTGTAAAGGAAAACCCCCGGTTCGTGTTGAATCGCAGGCGGTGTGGTTGCTGGCGTTTCCAAGGTCGTAATCCTACGACTCCAGCAAACGATAACCCGTGGCGAGGGAGCTTGCTCCCGCTGGGCTGCGTAGCAGCCCTTTAGATGCGCGCGTCGCATAACGCAGCGGGAGCAAGCTCCCTCGCCACGGGATTGTTGGCCGGCAGGTTTATAAACTGAAGTCAGCCCAGGCGGCGAAACCCCTGCCATCAGCCACGTCGAGGTCGCTGTGTGTGCTGGCCGGGAACAGAGCGCTCCCTTCTGGCGAGTTCGTCATCGTTTCTCCTGCGCTTCAAAAATGAAAGGGGGACGCCCATTTTGAATTATTGGGCACCACCCGCTGGCGTCTCGTCGGCACCGTCCGCTGGTGCTCCGTAAGCGTCCGCCCAACACACCTTGCGTGATTAAACGGGCACCCACCTGTGCGGCAACAGCTCGGTAATCTCACTCGCCCGCTGCGTCGGCAGGCGTGTAAGAACATCCTTCAAATACGCATACGGATCATGCCCGTTGAGCCGCGCCGACTGGATCAAACTCATGATCGCTGCGGCACGTTTACCACTGCGTAACGAGCCCGCGAACAGCCAGTTCGAGCGACCAAGAGCCCACGGCCGAATTTGATTCTCGCACCAGTTATTATCGATGGGTACAGCACCGTCATCGAGATAACGCGTTAGCGCTATCCAGCGTTTGAGGCTGTAATCCAATGCCTTGGCGATGGCCGATCCCTCAGGCACAAGCTGCCTCTGGGCGATCATCCAGGTATGAAGTGCGTCGATAATAGGCGCTGCTTTTTCCTGCCGTATTCGCTGTCGGACACCCGGTTCCAGCTCGCGGACTTCTCGTTCTACTTCGTACAAGGCCCCGATGTAGTGCAGCGCTTTTTCGGCGATCTGGCTTTTGTTGGTCGCGTGCAAGTCGAAGAACTTGCGGCGTGCATGGGCCATGCAGCCGATCTCCGTGACGCCCAGTTCAAAGCCTGCCTTGTAGCCAGCGAAGTCGTCGCAGACTAGCTTGCCGTTCCAGTGGCCAAGGAAGGCTCGGGCATGTTCGCCAGCACGGCTCGGACTGAAGTCATAAACGACTGCTGCCAGATCGCAGAACTGGCTGGTGGCATAGGCCCAGACATAAGCGCGGTGAGTTTTCTTAGCGCCAGGCATCAGCATTTGTACCGGCGTCTCGTCGGCGTGGACGACGCCGTGCGTCAGCACGGCTTCGCGCAGCGCATCAACCAGCGGCTGTAATTGCACGCCGCAGTTGCCCACCCATTGCGCCAAGGTCGAGCGAGCAATAGGCAGTCCGGCGCGGCCGAAGATTTTCTCCTGCCGATACAGCGGCAGATGGTCGGCAAACTTGGCCACCATGACGTGGGCCAGCAGGCCCGCCGTCGGGATGCCTTTGTCGATGACGTGCGCCGGTACCGGCGCCTGGATCAGTGTTTCGCACTGCTCGCAGGCCCATTTTCCACGGATATGGCGCTCGACCGTGAAAACGCCCGGTGTGTAGTCGAGCTTTTCGCTGGCATCTTCGCCGATACGCTTGAGGGCGCAGCCGCATTGGCAGTGGCTGTTTTCCGGTTCGTGATGGATCAGAGTGCGAGGGAACTGCGGTGGCAGCGCAGCGCGCTTGGGCTGCTGGCGCATTTTGGCTTCGACAGACACGGGTTGCAGTGCTTCAAGCTCAGCTTCGATGGCGGCGATATCGGTGTCGATCAAGTCGTCGAGCAAGCTGGCTTGATCCGGACTTAGCTGCTCGCTGCGCTTGGCAAACTTGAAGCGTTTGAGCAGCGCGATCTCGTGGGCCAGCTTCTCGTTGACCGACTTGTGATGAGTAATTTGCTTGTCCATCGTCTCGACGCGCTGGATCAACTGCGCCGCCAAGGCTCGCAGTTCTTCAGGGTTTAATTGATCGAGATTCGGATGCGAAGTCATACCGCCGATTTTGCCAGAGAGGGCACATGGCTGCGACAGACTGATGGGCCAATTGCGCTGGCAAGCGCGCCATGGCAGGTCTTAAAGCATCGAGATGATTCCGCCTGCACCGACGCGCTGCCAAGGTAAACCGAGCACCAGGGCCTGAAGTTGCTCGGCATCCAACTCAACTTCTGAGCCGTGTCGCACACCCGGCCAGAAGAAGCGTCCTTGATTCAAACGCCGGGCGGCAAGCCAAATCCCCACGCCGTCATGCACCAGCACTTTCATGCGATTGGCGCGGCGGTTGGCGAACAGATAGGCACAGTGCGGCTTCGCCGCACCGAACACCGCGACAACTCGCGCCAGCGCGGTTTCAGTGCCGGCGCGCATGTCCATGGGCTCGGTGGCGAGCCAGATGGAGTCGACGCGGATCATCGAAGCAGGTCTCGTAGGAAAGCGGAACACGACGCTGCATTTTCTGTCGGCCAACTCACCACAACTACGCCTTTTGAATGAGGCACTTCGATCCTAATCGTGGCAGAAAGGACTTGATGCACCGCTGGCGCTGCCTTGACCGGGATGAAGGCGGTTTGCAGCGCCAGAGTTTTCTGCGCATGCACCCGAATCCATTTATGGACTAGATTGGCGTTGAGGTTGTGGGTCAAAGCGACATTGGCAATCGAGGTGTCAGGCTGCGCACATTCGGCAATGACTTGGGCCTTGAAGGATTTGGAATAGGAACGACGTTCTTGTGGCATGGGCGTCCGCTTAAAAAGGCTAAAAAATGGTGTCCACTTAAATTTAGGTGGACACCATCGCCTTAAGCGATGGCATCAGGAAGATGTGTTGCCCAGACGGTTACGGTGCTCCGTAAGGTACGCCAATCTCGACCCGATCAGCCTTTACCCAGCCTGTATAGTCGTCGCCGCTCTTGGCGATGAAGTTCACCTCCAGCCATGATTCGTCTTCAAGGCTGGAGTAAACGGTGAGGGAATCGCCGGGAACTACGAAAATCTTTTTATTGGCACAGGCTTCATCCGGCGCTTCGTGAAAATGCAGGCGTCCGGTGCCAATGACCTTGCCTTGTACCGACGGGTGAAACTCAGGCACCGTTCCGGAGATTTTTTCCGCCAGGGCCGAACAGTTAACAGCGGCCTGGCTCAGGCTGCTGAAAAGGCACAGGCACAACACGCTTGAACGCAGATACATCTTGGCGAATTCCGTTTGGAGTGGAGGCGTAGGATAGTTAAGTCGGAAACGATTGGAAAAGTGACATATCCAGAGAAAAAGAAGACAGCATTACTTTTCACGATCAGCTGTTTTTGCCGGACGAAGCAATCATTCATGTTCCGCTGCCAACATCGACCTGAACTGAGCAATGATTTCCGAAGATAACCCGGCACCTTCGAACACTGCGCAGGCAACTGTCGCTCCACTTGATCGCCTGGCCTGGAGGAAATCGCAAATATCAGGCGCTTCTGCATGTTCCCAGACCATTCCACCAATGGCGACGACCATGTACGGCATTTTCGTTAAGCCGCAGCGAGTCAGTACCACCCGTTACAAACTGTCTTTTTTGTCTGCAGGGGATTGCGCCAGAAACTCCGCTATCAGCAATGCAACTTGCTGCTGAATCAGCCCGCGAGCACGACCGCCATCACCGTCCTGACAAATGATGCCATCGCCCGGCACCTCCTCTTCGAGCATGCCCTGCGCACCAGGTTTGCACATCGACATGAAGCTGAAATGGCTTGCGTCGTTGATCTCGATGTAACGGCTCAACGCCGAGGGCAGGCGCTTGGCCAGGTTCGCAGATTCCAACTCAGCGGGGAGCTCTCGTGACGGCACACCGGCAGCGATCACCAGGGCGGGGATAGGCAGCGCGGCCAAGCTTTTATCGGTCATGCCCCGTGAAAGGCCGAGGTCCAATGTCACCACCGCAGTAACGCGTTTATCGCGCCAATCGGCGGCCAGTTCGGCCTTTGATTCAGCGGTGCTGGCGGGGTTCATCTGTTCGTAAACGGTGCAGCTGGCTAGCTGCGGGTGGGTTTTACAGTCTTGGGCGAAGCGCTCCGGGTCGAAGCGAGCACCGGCGATCTCCAGGGCAGTCCAGCCGCCGAGTGAATGGCCCACGGCTGCAATTCGGCCATTGGCGACCCGGCCAAATTTTTCAGGTTGGGTCGTGACTGCATCGATGGCTCGGCGCAGGTCAACGGGCCGCTGCCATAACTGCGCCGCTGCTTGGGAGCTGCGGTCATGGGTGGTACTGCCTGGGTGGTTGATGGCGGCGACGATGTAACCCTTCTGGGCCAACGAACTGGCCAGCCAGATCTGGTTGCTCCAGTTGCCCCTGTAGCCGTGGGAGAGCACCACCAATGGATGTTCGCCGGCAGTGGGCGGCGCGTTACGCACGGCAGCGGCGCCGACAAACACCACGTTATCGGCGATCAGTTGCGGGGATTCGGTCGTTGCGCTGGGGTACCAAACGACCATCTCCAGTGCGCGGCCATTGTTTGGATCCGGCAGTGTGGAGGATTGGAAACCGATAGGGTTTGCGTCAGCGAATGCGGTGGTCGTCAGGCAAGCCAACAACAGGGCGCCGAAAGCTGTTTTCAATGTCGTTTCTTCCTTGATTAGACGAATGGGGCTGTCGATAAGCACGGGCATTAAAACTCAGATTCGAACCGTTGCGCACAACTTTCATCGATCAAAGATCCTAGCCTGCGAAAGCAAACTCCGGGGGGGCGAATCGGTCGCTGGTGTCCATACGAATATTGCGCAGCGCCACGGTTTCCAGGTGTGACGCATAGAGCGACTCGGAGAAATAACTGATCAGAATGGAGCGACGGCGTGCGCCGATCACGTTCAGGCTGCCCGCGTGCACCAGATCGACATCGAACACCAGAATGTCACCGGCAGAGCCTGAAAGCTGTACGGCGCTTGATTCGTCATGGAAGTCGAAGGGGGCGTCCGGCTCAGGTCGATGGCTGCCGGGGACGATCCGTGTCGCGCCGTTCTCGGGGCCGTAATCGTCGAAAAAAGCCAGGGCAGTTGCGATGTCGCCTGGTCGTTGGGCCGACAGATCGCGGTGCAGTTGTTGTTGGCCGCCATTGGCAAGGGGCTCGCGGCCTTCCACATGGGAGAGGAAGAACCGTTCGCCGATCAACTCACCTGCCACCGTCAGTACTGGGTAGACGAAATACAGTTACCGGATTGCCATCCAGAAGCTGTCGGCCTGCAATGTCGCGGAAGGTGTTACCTCAAGCATTTCGTACTTCCGGCATGTAGAAGGCTAAAGGTCGAGAGGCTTTACCCTGTGTGTTTTATACATTTTCTGGACTTCTGGGTTGTCCAAGCTTTCGTACGTGATGTCTTCTTTGTCCAGCCCATCTAGGCCTCTGATGCCACTGATGGTTTCCGGCCACTCGTCACGGCTGGATATGGCTACTCTGAATGGTTTCAGGTAGTTGTCAAGATGCCCTTGGCCAGGCTCTCGGATCTCATCGCTGAGCGCTCGTAGGTAATCGTCTTTGTTTGTTTTTGACCAATCGATAGCGAACTTGGCTCGATAACAGAGCTCTATGAAGACTAATAGAATCGTACGTCCATTGCCGTCAAGAAAGGGGTGCGCGAAAGCCAGTTGACCCATCACCTCACCAGGATGCTCTCTGAAGTGTTTCTTATCGGCCGCCAGTTGAAGTGCATAATCGACAGACCTCTTGATGAGTTCCGGGCGCTCGAAAGCTGTGCTGCGGGGGTCGTTATGGAATCCTTTGAAGACGGCCAGGTGAGGTACTAGCTCGTTTCGATCTTTCCCCGCCCAAGGATAAAAGCCAGAAAATAAAATCTTGTGAACTTTGAGCACCGTCTGGAAGGTAATGGGTCTCCTTTTCGCTAGATAAGCAAGAGCATCTTCGATACTTGCCTCGAAGGAAAGATGCTCAGATTCTTTTACCTCAATAGGATCTTTCAGTCGTAATGAATTTTGAAGATACCCTGCGGTTTCGAAATCACCGAACGGATCAAAACTCATGCGCTACGTTTCTTGGCGCGTCTTTTCTCCTGAAGGTACTCGCCTTGGAGTGTCAGGATCTGTGATTTACTCAGGACGCCCTTTCTCTTGAGATTGACGAGCAACTGTTCGATGCCATCCAGCTCGACGACATCCCCAGCCAGACGAGTGATGGTCGCAGCCATACGGCTCATACCGTCAAGTTCAGCAGTGATATTGTGGGCTTTTGCAAGCTTTCGGACCTGAGTCGCAACGCTAGCAGTACCTGTTTGGGTCATTGGAAAGTCCTCTACTTACGACCAAACCATAGCATGAGGCTGTTTTTCTGTCTCCACGGGCTATGCACGGGCTATGGGTAAAACGACGTCCGTGGTGTGCTGTATAGATCAGTGGCCCTGGCGTTTCAAAATGTCGTGGTACCGTCGTAACTCTGTGTTCTTAAGATGCCGATGAGCCCGTCGCGAAGGAGCTTGCTCCCGCTTGACCGGGCTGGCGCTCCAGTGCGAAGCGCTCACAAAAGGGGCCGCTGCGCAGCCCAGCGGGAGCAAGCTCCCTCGCCACAGATTGTCGGCTAGCAGGCTTATAGAGTGGAACCTGCCGGTGCCGCATCCAATCGTCGGGCAATTACATCACGTCACACCCATCACGCAGCGGGATGCAGCTCCCAATGATGTGTACGACATTTCTGTAGCCCAACCTCCCTTTTCTGCTTTTCGCCCCCATTTGCAGACGGGCGCATCCCACAATCCAATCGCGTATTCCCATCAAGCGCGGGATAATACGGCCTGGCTTGAGGTCACAAGCTTTTCCCCTGATTGTTTTGGCGGCAGAAGGATCGATCGCATGACAGACTGGCTCCAGAGCTACGGAGAAATGGCCGAGCGGGTCCGCCGCCATGACTGGAACGCTACCCCGCTCGGGCAGCCGAAAGAGTGGCCCGATGTGTTGAAAACCACCGTGGCGCTGAGCCTTGCTTCCCATTTTCCCCAGGCGATTGTGTGGGGGCCGGAGCTGACCACGTTGTACAACGATGCGTTTCTGCCAATCCTCGGCAATAAGCCCGAGGCGTTGGGCCGGCCGTTTAATGAGGTCTGGCAGGAGGCTTGGAGCGACATCGGTCCGATTGTGCAGGAAGCATTCAACGGGCAAGCAACCTACATCGAAAACTTTCCCCTGGTCATCGAACGTGGCGGCGGCCCGGAACAGGCTTATTTTACCTTCTGCTACAGCCCGATTCGCGACCAGTTCGGCAAGGTCGTGGGCATGCTGGACACTGTCACCGAAACCACCTCGACGGTGTTCATGACCCAGCGCCTGGCAGTGCTCGATGCCATCGGCAATGCCGTGGCGACCGCTACCGACCCGTTGGCGATCATGGCGACCACCACGCGAATCCTGGCGGCACACCTGAACCTGTCCAACTGCGCCTATGCAGACATGGATGAGGACGAGGATGGCTTCACGATTCGCGGCGATTGGGCCAGGGTCGGCTCCCCCAGTATCATCGGGCACTACCGGCTGGCCGATTTCGGTCGGCTGGCGGTGGCCAACCTGCGGGCCGGTAAACCGTTGGTGGTCAACGACAACCTCGCGGAGTTGGCGCCCGAGGAAGCCGCGACGTTCCAGGCGATTGGCATCGCGGCGACAATTTGTGTCCCGCTGATCAAAAACGGGCGTTTGACCGCACTGATGGCGATCCACGACAAAACGCCGAGGGTCTGGTCATCCAATGATCTGGCGTTGTTGCTGGAAGTCACGGAGCGATCCTGGGCCCACATCGAGCGTACCCGGGCGGACGCGGCAGTCCGCGAAGGCCTGGCGGCCCTGGCCGAACTGAACGCGACGCTGGAGGAGCGGGTCGAGGAGCGCACCACACGGCTGAAGCAGACGGAAGCGGCGCTGCGCCAGTCGCAAAAGCTTGAAGCCATCGGTCAGCTCACTGGCGGCGTGGCCCATGACTTCAATAATCTGCTGACGATCATCCGCTCTTCGGTCGATTTTTTACGCATGCCCAATCTTTCCGACGAGCGCCGGCAGCGCTACATGACGGCGGTTTCCGAGACGGTGGAGCGCGCCGCCAAGCTGACCAGCCAGTTGTTGGCGTTTGCCCGGCGCCAGCCGCTGAAACCGGAAGTCTTCGAAGTGGGTAAGCAGGTGCAGAGCCTGGGGGACATGCTGCAAACCGTTACGGGAGCGCGGATCGAGGTGGTCGTCGAATTGTGCGGCCGACCTTGTTACATCCGCGCGGATTTGAGCCAGTTCGAAACGGCCCTGATCAACATGGCCCTGAATGCCCGTGATGCCATGAACGGACAGGGCACGTTATGGCTTCGGCTTCAGTGCGGTGATGGCCTGCCGCCGATTCGCGGTCATGCCGGGGCCCGGCAGGCCTTCGCCGCCATTGTGTTGGCGGACACCGGCACGGGTATCGATTCGCAGGTGCTGGAGCACATCTTCGAGCCTTTTTTCACCACCAAGGAAGTGGGCAAGGGCACGGGATTGGGGCTGTCCCAGGTTTTCGGTTTTGCCAAGCAGTCCGGCGGCAATGTCGATGTTTCGACCGTGGTGGGAGAGGGGACAGTGTTCACCTTGTACCTGCCGGAGGTCGAGGCTGAGGAAATCCATGAGCCGGGCACCGAAGAAACCACGCACTTGGTGCTGGAAAAGGGCAAGCGGCGGGTGTTGGTCGTGGAGGACAATTTGGAGGTGGGACGTTTTGCCAACCAGATCCTCCAGGACCTGGGCTATGAAACGGCCTGGGCGACCAATGCCGAAGAGGCGCTGGAAATGGTCGGGCCGGATGCGATGGCCTTTGATGCGATATTTTCTGATGTCGTGATGCCGGGCATCAGCGGTATCGCCCTGGCCAGGGAGTTACGCCAGCGCCGGGCGGACCTGCCGGTGGTGCTGACGTCGGGCTACAGCGAAGAGCTGGCCCGCAATGGCCATGAAGGTTTTGAATTCTTGTCCAAACCTTATTCGGCTGATCAGGTTTCGCGGGTGTTGAGCCGGACGATATTGGGCTCTGATTGAGTGTTTCCTTTCTGAAACAGTGGCTTCCATTCGTCGGGCTGGGGTCTGTTGAACGGGCAGTCTGTTGATGACCGGCTAGTCTCAGTTCGTGAAGGCCGATATTTCCAGGCAATCGGTTGTTGCCGGTATGGGCCTCGGCGATAGGGGAATAGCGATGGGAGCACCGTACAGCGAGGAAAACGGAGCCGCGTATCCGATCAACGAAGGGTTGCAATGCGGTCAGTCGGCCTACCGGTCAGACTTTGGTGACGAGCCGATCAAGTCCATCAGGACGAAGGTACCCAAAGTGTCGCGCGGGGAAAAAGCCAAGTTTTTACCCCGGGTTCCGGTCCGCAAATAATGTGCAAGTACAGCAAGCGCAGCCCCGTCACTGAGCGGGGCTTTTTTTCGACCGGATCCGGGCGGATACGCGGATGGATCGTAAATATTTTTCATCTTTTTTCAGACGGTGGTGTCTTTCACGTTTCTTTCACAAGCCGGCACGTAGTCTGAGCTCATCCGTTAGAAAGCAGTACCTGCCCGTTTCCCCAGCGGGCTTTTTTTTGCCTGTCATAAAATAAAACGCCTATTCGCTGTCCAACCGTCATGGCTGACGCCGTTTGGCGTAGACTCGCGCCCGCGCGCACTGGCCATTTTTCCCCAATGCGGCATTCTTGAGGTTTCTATCATGCGTTTGACTTTGTCCACCTTGGTACTTGGGTTGTTGATTGCCCAGGGCGCGATGGCTGCCGGCGACGGAACCGCTGCGGTCGGCGGTGGTCTGGGCGGTGTGTTGGGTAATGTGGTCGGCCAGCAAATGGGCGGCAGCACAGGCGCTGCGATTGGCGCGGGTGTCGGCGGTGCTGCCGGCAGCGCGGTAGGGGCACGCAAGGGCAGCCGTACGGAAGCGGCCATCGGTGGCGGCCTGGGTTCGGCAGGTGGTTCGATTGTCGGTAACCGTCTGGGCGGCTCCACCGGCTCCACCATCGGCGCAGGCGTTGGCGGCGCAGCGGGCGGCGCGTTGGGCAGCAACCTGTCCAATGACAACGACAGCCACTCCGGCGGCAAGAAGCACAAGCACAAGAGAAAGCATCGTTAAGCCGATGCTTGAATGAAAAGACCCGGCCTCGTGCCGGGTTTTTTGTTTATTGCGCGCCGTAACGGCGAACACCCGTAAATCAAATTTTCAGAGTTCTTTGTTCTTCGGCATTTAGCTGGAACGTTTACTGTTTCCCCGCCTCGAATTCATACATCCATCAGCAACGCGAGGTGTGCCATGACGCCGGAAACCGAAGGCAAGGAAGAGAAGGGCCCCACGGGTGTTCCTTTCGTCAATGACCCTGGCCCCACCGATCCTGGCCCCAACGACCCGGGCAACGAGGATCCGGGTTCCTTGATGGACGATGCCCAGGTTCCCCTGAACGACGCCGATGACGCGGCAGACGTCGGGCAAATCGAGGTTGAGGACGAGGACGAATCCTACGATTGAGCAAGACAAGGCTGACACCCTCTGCTGCTCTGTTCATGTAGGCACATCAGGAGACTGTCATGACAGCTGGAACCCACGCACCCGAAGACGAAGAAACCCCGGAATACCCGCTTCCCTCACCGACCAACCCGCTGAGTCGCGACCAGCTTCCCCCCGATGACGATGCCGGTGTGGAGCAAGTACCCAATGAGAACGATGAGGATATCGAGGCGACCCCGGATGATCCGGACATTGCCGGGGACGATGCGTCCGGTAAGCCGAGTTGATCATCAGCGTTGCCGCCTGTCGATTGAGGGGCACCATCGACCAGCGAGGCTTGCCACACATCAGGTAGGTACCTTGAAAAGGAGACTCACCATGATGAAACCCAACCTCACAGCACTGACACTGGCCGGGATTCTTTCGGTCAGTTCGATGGCTGTTTTCGCACAATCTTCAAACAGCACGCCGCCGGTGGACAAAGGCGGGATGCCGCCTTCAACCCAGATGGACGCCGGTTCCACCTCCGACACCAGCGGCAACGCCTTGCCCCCAGGTTCAGTGCAGGGTGGTAACGGTGGCGATGCGAGTGGCAGCAGCACCAATCCGGGCACAGGCACCGGTTCGACCAGTGGCGGTAGCACGATGGGCGGCGCCCCGGCTGGGGGGGCGACCAACGGTGGCACTGGAACCAGCGACAGCGGCGGTGGCTCAAGCGGCGGCGGTTCGGGCTCGGGTGGCTCTGGCGGTTCCGGCCAATAACTTTAATCAGACCCATTGAAGTGGCGAGGGAGTTCGCTCCCGCTGGAGGGCGAAGCACTCCCCTGGAGCATTGCTCAAAAAAACAGCTTCCTCGCCCCACCAATCAAGCCGCCCAACGATTTTCCATTGCCTGTCCCAACCCCCTCTCGCTATTCTGCTGAATCCTTTAAGGCAAACAGATGCCCGGGTCGTACCTGAGCCATTCCTGGAATGTTGTGTTGATAACGGATCAGATGCGATGAATGCACCATTGAAAGAGTTGGGCCCGATCAAGGCTGTGATTTTCGACATGGATGGCTTGTTGCTGGACACCGAAGGCATCTATACCGAGGTCACCTCGATCATCGCTGAGCGCTACGGTCGCACCTTCGACTGGAGCGTCAAGCAGAACATCATCGGTCGCGGCGCCGGGGATCTGGCTCGATATGTGGTCCAGGCCCTGGAGCTGCCAATTACGCCGGAGGAATTCCTGGTCATACGTGAACCGCTGATGCGCGAGCGTTTTCCCCGTGCGCTAGCGATGCCGGGCGCCGAAGAACTGGTGCGGCACTTGAAGGCCAGCGGCGTTCCGATAGCGGTGGGGACCAGTTCGTCGAGCCAGTCGTTTGCGCTTAAAACCACGTTGCACCGGGACTGGTTCGCACTGTTCGATTTCATCGTGACGGCGGACGACCCTGAAGTCACTGCGGCGAAGCCGGCGCCGGACATCTTCCTTACCGCTGCGCGGCGCCTGGGCGTTGCGCCTCGCGATTGCCTGGTGTTCGAAGACTCGCCGTTCGGCGTAACGGCCGCGAAAGCTGCCGGCATGACCGCCATCGCCATTCCGGACCCGGCCATGGCTGACGAAAAATATGCCCATGCCGACAACATCATCCGTTCGCTGAAAATGTTCCAGCCAGGCCTTTGTGGCTTGCCGGAATTGGAGTGGGCATGAAAAAGGGCTGCTGTGCAGCCCTGCGGGACCAAGCGCCCTCGTCACAGGGTTGACCCTGTGACCCGACTTTTTCATGCCGGGATCAGGCGCCGAAACCACCGTCGATGGTCAGGCTGGCACCGGTGATATAGCCGGCTTCCGGCCCTGCCAGGTACGCGACGAAGCTGGCGATTTCATCAACCTTGCCGTAGCGTCCAATAGCCATGAGCCCCATCAGGCTGGAGGCGAAGTCGCTGTCGGCCGGGTTCATGTCGGTGTCCACCGGGCCCGGCTGCACATTGTTGACGGTGATGCCGCGCGGGCCCAGGTCGCGGGCCAGGCCTTTGGTCAGGCCCACCAACGCAGCTTTGCTCATGGCGTAGGGGCCACCGCCGGCGAAGGGCATGCGATCGGCGTTGGTGCTGCCGATATTGATGACTCGACCACCTTCGCCCATGTGGCGGGCCGCGGCCTGGGTGGCGATGAAGACGCTGCGCACGTTGATCGCCAAGGTCTGGTCGAAGTCTTCAAGCTTGAATTCATCCAGCGGTGCCATTGCCAGCACGCCCGCGTTATTGACCAGGATGTCCACCCGGCCAAAGGCCTCGACGGTAGCTGCGACGGCGTTGCGGATGGCGTCGGCGTCGGCGCTGTCGGCCTTGATCGCCAGGGCCTTGCCGCCCGTCGCGGTGATGCTGTTCTGCAATTCTTCAGACTTGGCGGCGGAGCTGACGTAAGTGAAGGCCACCGCTGCGCCTTCTGCGGCGAGGCGCTTGACGATGGCGGCGCCGATGCCGCGGGAACCGCCTTGGATCAGTGCAACTTTACCGCTTAATGTTTGAGTGCTCATGGTGTTCTCCAAACGTGCCGCGGCGAGATTGCCGCAGTTGATGGACGGAGTATCGGCAATTGGTTCTCGGCTGTGTAGACGCTTATTGATACAGTCTGTGTAAACCAAAAGTTTAGAATGGTCTTTATGGAAACCTTCAACAGTATCGAATGCTTTGTGCGCAGCGCTGAAGTCGGCAGTTTTGCCGAGGCCGCACGACGCCTGAGCGTAACCCCGGCTGCGGTGGGTAAAAGCGTTGCCAAGCTTGAGGCTCGCATGGGCGTGCGCCTGTTCCAGCGTAGCACCCGCAGCTTGACGCTGACGGAAGCGGGCCAGTTGTTTTTGAGCGAAGTCAGTAGCAGTTTCAATACCATCCAGAACGCCGTCGCCAACCTGGCCAGCGCCGGTGGGCAACCAGCGGGGACGCTGAAGGTGAGCATGGGCACGGCGTTTGGGCGGCTGTATGTCGTGCCGTTGCTGGGAAAATTCTTGCAGCGCTTCCCGGCGATCAATCCGGACTGGCATTTCGATAATCGCCAGGTGGACCTGATCGGCCAGGGTTTCGATGCGGCCATCGGTGGCGGTTTCGACCTGCCTCAAGGCGTGGTGGCGCGCAAATTGACGGTGGCCCATCGGGTGCTGGTCGCCTCGACGGACTACCTGAAAACCCATCCGGCGGTGACAGGGCCGGAAGATCTGTCACAGCATCAGGGCATCCTGATCCGCTCGCCCCAGACCGGGCGCGTCCGTTCCTGGCAACTGACCAGTCGCGATCTGGAACACAGCCCGCTGACGCTCAAGACGCGCATGACCATGAGCGATTCGGAAGCCGACGGCGCCGCCGCGGCGCAAGGGTTGGGCATCGGCCTGGTGAGCATGCCGATTGCCGTTCCCTTCCTGGAGTCCGGGGCGCTGCAGCGGGTGCTGCCGGACTGGTACGTGGATGATGGCAATATCTCCATCTACTACGCCGAGCACAAACTGTTGCCAGGCAAGACCCGGGCGTTCGTGGATTTCATCATCGAGCAGTTTGCTGAACAGGGCTTGGCGCGGCGGTTCAGTGCGGTTTGAGTTGGGCTCTGGACCGGGTTGGCCTGCAAAGTGAAACTCAGCGCCCAAACCGCCCCGGCCAGCCAATGATGGTCTTGGGCCGAGGTGTCGCATAAGTGCGCACTTTCGACGTCGACAATCCCAGCCTCACGAGGGATTCGGCAATGGTCACCGCCGCAGTCACCCCATCGACCACCGGCACTCCGGTGCGCTGGCGGATCTGCTCATCGAGCCCGGCCATGCCGCCGCAGCCCAGGCAGATTACTTCGGCCTTGTCCTGACTGACCGCCAATTCGGCCTGATGCACGATGGCTTCCACTGCCCGTTGCGGATCCTGTTCGAGTTCCAGCACCGCCAGGCCACTGGCCCGTACCGAGGCGCAACGGTCGAACAGGCCGGAGAGCTTGAGGCGATCTTCGATCAGCGGCACGGTGCGGTCCAGGGTGGTGACCACCGAATAAGCGTGACCGAGGAACATCGCAGTGCTGGCGCCGGCATCCGTGATATCCACGACCGGTACGTTCAACAGTTCCTGCAAACCTTCGCGCCCGTGTTCGCCATAACCTGCCTGGATCACCGCATCGAACGGCTGGTCGTAGGACATCACCCGGTCCATGACCGCAATGGCCGCCAGGTAGCTTTCAAAGTTGCCCTCGATGGAATCGGCCCCGAAATATGGCGTGAGCCCGACGATTTCGGTGCCCGGTGCAGCCACGGCCTGGGCTTGTCGGGCGATGGCTTGGGTAATGGATTCGGTGGTGTTGACGTTGACCACGAGAATTCGCATGAGCTGTCCTCCTTAACGGGTAAAGAATGCGGCCCGAACCAGTTGGGCCACTTGAGCGATTAATGGCTGACGTTATCCACAGCGATGGACTCGCCGCTGACGTCTTCGTAATACGGCTGGCGCTTGGCGATGATCAGGTACAGCAGCCCTGCAATCGAAGCGCCAATCAACCAGGAGAAAGGTGAAATACTGTCGAAGCCGGGCACCAACGCCAGGATAATCGCGATCAGCGCGGCCGGAATAAACGCCGCCACCGCGCGCAGGTTCACGCCGTTACTGTAGAAATACGCACCGTTTGGGGCCTCGCTATACAGTTGCGGCACGTTGATGCGGCCTTTTCGCACCAGCCAGTAATCGACCATGATCACGCCATACAGCGGCCCGAGCAGGGCACCGAGGCCGGACAGGAAATACACGATCACCAGCGGGCTGTTGTACAGGTTCCACGGCAGGATCAGCACCGCAATGGCGGCGCTGATCAGCCCGGCGCGGCGGAAGGTCAGGTACTTGGGCGCCAGGTTGCTGAGCACGAAGGCCGGTGCAACGAAGTTGGCCATGATGTTCACCGCGACGGTGACAATCAGAAACGCCAGGCAACCGAGCACGAGGAAGAACGTGTTGGGGATCGAGGCGATGACTTGCGTCGGGCTTTCGATGATTTGGCCGTTGATCTGGAACTGCGCACCGCACAGCAGGATGGTAATGGTGGCGAAAACCAGAATATTCACCGGCAGGCCCCAGAAATTTCCGACGATGATGGTTCGACGGCACGGCGATGAGCGAGCGAAATCACAGAAGTTGAGAATCAAGGTGCCGTAGATCGACAGCCACAAGGCCCCGCCGGCGAAAATATTGCGCCACATTTCGCCGCCGGTCAGCGGCTCGCGGATCGACCAGGCAATGGTTGCTCCGGCTTGGGTGTACATCCAGCCGGCCAGTGCGGCGACCGTCACCAGAATGACCGGCCCGGCAAAGCCTTCATAGCGGCGCACCGTCTCCATGCCGTAGGCCAGGATGATCAGCTGCACGAACCAGATCGCCACGAAACACACCCAACCCAGGCTCGACAGGCCGAGGATCGAGTCGTGATCGTAATCGGCGAAGCCGGGATGGATCGCCACGAGCAACACGCGGAAAACCACCGACGCCAGGTACGTCTGGATACCGAACCAGGCGATGGCGATGACTGCCCTGATCAGCGCGGGAATCTGTGCGCCGTGAATGCCAAAGCTGATGCGGCTGATCACCGGAAACGGTACGCCGGTTTTCTGCCCCATGTAGCCGGACAGGTTCATGAAGCCATACACCAAAGCCGCGCCGATTCCCAAGGACAGCAAGATCTGCCAGCCGCCCAGCCCCAGGGCATACACGCCGATGGCGAAGGAGTAATTGGCGATGTTATGCACATCGTTGGTCCACAGGGCGAAGATGCTGTAGCGACCCCAACGGCGACCTTCGGCCTTGGTCGGCGCAAGGTCCTTGTTGTGCAGCCTCGGACTCAACGCCAGGGAGGCGCTTTGATCGTCAAGGGCAGTGGTGGAGGAGGGCAGATCCAGCGCGATATTGTTAGAAAGACTTGTACGCATTCCGGCAGGCTCCTGATTCTCGGCGCAGCGATGACTGTACATGAGCGCGGGGCTCGACATATCTTCGTCGCGGCGGGCGAGCATCATTGGTTATGGGGCATCTGCAGCCTGTACGGGATAGGGCGCTTCAGGCTAGCGGATCTAAAGTGTGTGTATATTTTATGAGTTTTGTATACAAGACACTCGTCGACTCTAGCCATATCCATGCCATCCGACGATCTAACTAAACAGCTGTTAATTTCCTTCGGTTATTGAAATCCAATAACTCATTGAAATCTAGCGTTTATAAATTGACCGTTTGAACAGGTATTTATTTTTTAAGCCGATGGCGACAAAGAAAGGAGGCATGCGAGGGAGGCGGGATGGTGTAACTTTTCAGCGCATTGTTTAAATGAGTGCACACAAAAATGGCACCGGTGGTGACATTTTTGTGTACAGGGTCAGGTGAGAGTTACAGCGCTTTGGATTTGGCGATGATATTCCCGGCGTGCAGGCCGCATTCCTTCTGCGTGGCTTCTTCCCACCACCAGCGGCCTTCGCGCTCGTGCTGGTTCGGCAGCACCGGACGGGTGCAGGGCTCGCAGCCGATGCTGATGAAGCCGCGCTCATGCAGGCTGTTGTAAGGCAGCTCCAGCATGCGGATGTAGCCCCAGACTTCTTCGCTGGTCATCTGCGACAGCGGGTTGAATTTGTACAGGGTGCGCTCCGGGGTGGAAAACGCCGTGTCGATTTCCAATACCGCCACCTGGCTGCGGGTGCCAGGGCTCTGATCGCGACGCTGGCCGGTGGCCCAGGCGTAAACATCGGTCAGTTTGCGGCGCAACGGCTCGATCTTGCGAATGCCGCAGCACTCACCGTGGCCGTCCTTATAGAAGCTGAACAGGCCTTTTTCCTTTACGAATGGGTCGAGTTTCGTGTGGTCCGGCGAGACCAGTTCGATGTCGATCTTGTAGTGCTCGCGCACCTGATCAATGAAACGATAGGTCTCGGGGTGCAGGCGACCGGTGTCGAGGCTGAACACCTTGACGTTCTTGTTCAGTTTCCAGGCCATGTCCACCAGCACCACGTCTTCGGCGCCGCTGAAAGATATCCACAGGTCATCGCCGAATTCGGCAAAGGCCAGCTTGAGGATGTCCTGCGGGGACTTGTTGGCATAGGTCGTGGCGAGTTCCACGACATCAAACGATGGGCTCATCAGGCGGTTTCCTACAGGTCGGTGGCGCTGGGCGCTCTATATGGGGCTGATGGTAACAAAAGCTGTCGAGGCTGGCGCGCTCCTGTGCGTTGCGCGGGCACTGGCGAATGGCTAGAGTCGTCAGGCCTTTTGTTCGCTCAACCGATAAACATCAAATAATGGGAGTGTCTTGTGGAAATTGCCTGTCTCGACCTGGAGGGTGTGCTGGTCCCGGAGATCTGGATCGCCTTCGCTGAAAAAACCGGGATTGAATCCCTCAGGGCAACCACTCGGGACATCCCCGACTACGACGTGCTGATGAAGCAACGGTTGCGCATCCTCGACGAACACGGCCTCAAGCTGTCCGATATCCAGGAAGTCATCGCCACCCTCAAGCCACTGGAGGGCGCCATCGAGTTCGTCGACTGGCTGCGCGAGCGTTTCCAGGTGGTGATCCTGTCCGACACGTTCTACGAATTTTCCCAGCCATTGATGCGCCAGTTGGGTTTCCCGACATTGCTCTGCCATCGCCTGATTACCGATGATGGCGGGCGCGTGACCGGCTACCAGTTGCGTCAGAAAGATCCCAAACGCCAGTCGGTCCTGGCCTTCAAGAGCCTGTATTACCGGGTGATTGCGGCGGGGGACTCCTACAACGACACCACGATGTTGGGTGAAGCCGACGCCGGGATTCTGTTTCATGCACCGGACAATGTGATTCAAGAATTCCCGCAATTCCCGGCCGTGCATAGCTTTGCCGAGTTGAAGCAGGAATTTCTCAAGGCTTCGAACCGCAGTCTGACTCTTTAACCACTATCCCTGTGGGAGCGGGCTTGCTCGCGAATTCAGTGTGTCGGTCAACATCATCATTTCTGACCCGCCGCATTCGCGAGCAAGCCCGCTCCCACAGAAGATGGTGTGGTAACTAAAGGGTCTGCAAGGTCTCCAACAACACCCTGACCTTGGTAATCGACTCCTGATACTCCGCCTGCCAATCCGAGTCCGCGACAATCCCGCCGCCGCCCCAGCAGCACACTTGCCCGTCCTTGACCAACAGGCTGCGGATGGCGATGGAGCTGTCCATTTCCCCGCGCACGTCCAGATAGAGCAACGAGCCGCAATACAGTCCGCGGCGGGTCGGTTCGAGCTCGTCGATGATCTGCATGGCACGGATTTTCGGCGCGCCGGTGATCGAGCCACCGGGAAAACTGCCGGCGATCAGGTCCAGGGCGTCCTTTTCGGCGGCCAGTTCACCGGTCACGCTGCTGACCAGATGGTGCACGTTCGGGTAGCTTTCCAGGCTGAACAATTCCGGCACGCGCACCGAACCGACACGGCAGGTGCGGCCAAGGTCGTTGCGCAACAGGTCGACGATCATCAGGTTTTCCGCGCGATCCTTGGGGCTGGCCAGCAGCTCGGCGGCGTGGGCCGCATCTTCGCCGGGCGTCGCGCCGCGAGGCCGGGTGCCCTTGATCGGTCGGGTTTCGACATGGCCTTCGCTGACCCTGACGAAACGTTCGGGTGACAGGCTCAGGACGGCGCCGCCCTCCGGCAGGCTCTGGAACCCGGAAAACGGCGTCGGGCAAGCCGTCCGCAGCGCCTGGTACGCGATCCAGGCATCGCCATCGCAGGGGGCGCGAAAGCGCTGGGCGAAGTTGACCTGGTAGCAGTCTCCGGCCTGGATATACGCCTGGATACGCTCGAATGCCTGCCGATAGTCTTCTGCACTCAGGTCGGGTGCCATGGGCCCGTCAAGGCTGAAGGCGCCGGCGAGGGCCGTGGTCGGCCGGCTGAAAAGTTCGACCAGCCGCTGGCGCTCGCTTTCGACGCAATGTGGATGGAACACCAACTGACTGGTACCGGCCTGGTGATCGCTGACCAGCGCCCAGTCGTACACGCCAAAACGCGCATCGGGCAGTTGCAGATCATCGTTGGCGTGGGACGGCAGGGCTTCGAGGTGTCGGCCGAAGTCGTAGCTCAGGTAGCCGATCAGGCCGCCGGCGAAGGGTAATTGCACTGTGTCTGGCAGGACTGCGGGCCCCAGTTGCGTCAGTTGAGTGCGCAAGCGTTGCAGGAAAGCGACGCCGCTTTCGTCCGGCAACACTGCCAGCTGCTCCAGGGGCCAGGCGCTGAGAAGGTCGTAGCGACCGCGCTCGGCGCTTGGCCGGCCGCTGTCGAGCAGCACGCTACCGGGGGCATGACGGATCGCCGCAAAGTATTCGGCGGGGTTGGCATGGTAGGGCAGCGGGTGTACGGAGCAGGTTGGCATGGGCGGGGGTGGGTCAGCCGTTCAGGCGGGGGAGCGATTGTAATCCCTCTGTAGGATTTGCTCCTAGAGGGATGTCGGAGATGAGCACATCCGTGGCTATCGAAGCTATCTGGGTATGAACACTTTGTGGCTACCCGAGTGATCTGGATATGAACACCTTTGTGGCGAGGGAGATCCCGCCGCGTCTTCGACGCTGCGCTGTCGCGCAGCAAACAGTTCATCGTAAATTGGAAGAACGCGCGCGGGGCAAAGGCCGTAACCAGCACTGGTGTGTCAGCACCCGAGAGGGAGAGTGACCTGCACGGTATCGGCGTGGAGTCGTTGATGGCACGGCCAGGCCGTGACCTCGTATAAGAGAGTGAATCCTTTCGCCACCGTGTACCCCGCGCGCGTCATTCAATCCTGCGAGGAATTGCCATGGCGCGCAAGAACCAAAAGCGTTTTGAGATTATTCATCACCACTGTGCCGGTATTGACGTGGGAAGCCGTGAGCATTGGGTCGCTGTAAACCCAGAGCAGTACGATCCTGCTGTCCGTCAATTCTCCACGTTTACCGACGATTTGATCGCACTGGCCGACTGGCTCCAGTCGTTGAACATCAGTGTCGTGGCCATGGAGGCGACGGGCGTTTACTGGATTCCGCTTTTCGAAGTGCTGGATGCGCGTGGCTTTGAGGTTTATCTGGTTAACTCACGTGCTACGCGGCAGACCTCTGGGCGCAAATCCGATGTGCTTGATTGCCAGTGGATCTGGCAACTCATGACGCACGGCCTGCTCAGCGGCGCTTTTCGCCCTTCTGATGAGATCTGTTCGATGCGTTCGTTGGTCCGCCAGCGCGCCAATAAAGTCTGCGACCAAGCCAAGTCGATCAATCGTATGCAGAAGGCCTTGAGTCAGATGAACATCCAGTTGGCCCAGGTTATCAGTGACATCACCGGGGTGACGGGTTTGAAGATCTTGCGGGCTATCGTCCAAGGCGAGCGTTCCCCTGAAAAGCTTTCAGCCTTGCGCGACGGACGGATCAAGGCCGATCAGGAAACCATCGCTCGCAGCTTGCATGGCAACTGGCGGGCAGAGCATCTACATGCGCTAGGCCAGGAGCTGGCGTGCCATGACTTCTTGGAAAAGCAGATCGCTGAATGCGATCAAGCCATTGCCCAGGCGCTAGCGCGACTTCCAGTTCTTCAGCCGGAGACAGGACTGCCTTGCAAGCCCTTGCGCAGTGCACATCGCTCAGCCGATCAACAACTGGCGCTACACCAGGCACTGATCAAGGTCATGGGCGTGGATTTAACGGCCATTCCCACCATCGGTATTGATATTGCGTTGGTACTCGCCAGCGAACTGGGGCCGGACTTATCACGTTTCCCGACCTCGCAGCACTTAAGCTCTTGGCTTGGTCTGGCCCCTCCCACGCGAATATCAGGAGGCAAACCGCTTCCTGGTAAAGCGCCTAAAATCATCAATCGAGCCGCCCAAGCCCTCAAGCAAGCGGCCTCCAACGCACGGCAGGATAAAAGTTTTTATTGGCGCCAGCCACCGTGCCCGCCTGACGCGGATGGACACTAGTTGCGCGATCAAGGCGACGGCTCATCAACTGGCGCGATTGATTTACGCCATGCTCACCAAAGGCCAACCCTACGTTGAGAAAGGGATAGAAGAGTTTGAGGAGAAAAGCCGGGGACGCCAACTGCGGGCTCTGGAGCGCAAAGCCCGAAAGTTGGGTATGCAATTAGTTAAGGCTGCATGATTTTTAGAAGCAAAAACAATGGGTTGTATTTTGTTTGATAAGAGCTTGCTCCCGCTGGGTTGCGAAGCAACCCCCAGGGCAGTTGAATGCAATCAACCTGATGCACCGAGGTGTTGGGCTTTGGGGTTGCTGCGCAACCCAGCGGGAGCAAGCTCCCTCGCCACAGGGTTTCACACTTGCGCCTTCAAACCTCGGCCTCAACCCTCAACCGGCGGAATATGCCCAAACAACGCCTGGGCAAACGCCACGCGTTCTTCCACGGTTTCGATAACGCCCCGGGCCTGGAGGTCTTCCAAGCGGGCTTCCACTGCGTGGGTGCGCAGGGTCAGGCCGCAGTCGTTGGCGATCTGGATGTTCAGCCCCGGCCGGGCGTTCAGTTCCAGGATCAACGGCCCTTTCTCCTGGTCCAGCACCATGTCGACGCCGATGTAGCCCAGCCCGCACAGTTCATAGCAACCGGCGGCCAGTTTCATGAAACCGTCCCAGTAGGGCAGTTGCACGCCGTCCACCGCGTTGGTGGTGTCGGGGTGTTTGGTGATGATGTTGTTCAGCCAGGTGCCGCGCAGGGTCAGCCCCGTGGCGAGGTCGACGCCCACGCCGATGGCGCCCTGGTGCAGGTTGGCCTTGCCGCCGGACTGGCGGGTCGGCAACCGCAGCATCGCCATCACCGGATAGCCCATCAGCACGATGATGCGGATGTCCGGCACGCCTTCGTAGCTGATGCTCTTGAAGATCTGGTCTGGCGTCACGCGATATTCGATCAGCGCCCGGTCACGGTGGCCGCCCAGGGAGTAAAGGCCGGTGAGGATGCTGGAGACATGGTGCTCGATTTCCTCATGGCTGATGATCTTGCCGGACACCGTGCGATAGCGGCCCTCGAAACGGTCGGCGATGACGATGATGCCGTCGCCGCCGGCGCCCTGGGCCGGCTTGATCACGAAGTCGGTGCGCCCGCCGATGATCTCGTCGAGCTTGTCGATTTCCTTTTCGGTGGAGATCACCCCGTACAGTTCCGGCACATGAATGCCGGCGGCGATCGCCCGTTCCTTGGTGATGATCTTGTCATCGACGATGGGGTACAGGCTGCGCTTGTTGTACTTGAGCACGTAATCGGCATTACGCCGGTTGATGCCCATGATGCCCCGGGCTTCCAGGGCCTTCCAGGTTTTCCAGAAGCCGAACATTACGAATCAGCCTTGAGGAAGGCTTTGAACCGCACCAGCTCGGTCAGGCGGTAGCCGCGATAACGACCCATGGCCAGCATGAAACCCACCAGGATCAGCAGGATCGCCGGGAAGGTGAACACAAAGTACACCAGCTCCGGCACGCTCATGATCAGGTGTGCCAGGGACGCGGCGAACAAGGTGCCGATGGCGACCTTCATCGCATGGCCGGCGCCGCGTTCTTCCCAAGTGATGGACAACCGCTCGATGGTCATCGTCAGGATCACCATCGGGAACAGCGCCACGGACAAGCCGCGCTCCAGGCCCAGCTTGTGGCTGAACAGACTGATGGCGGCGATCAGCACCACCACGAATGTCAGCACCACTGAAAGCCTCGGCAGCATCTGCAACTTGAGGTGTTCCAGGTACGAGCGCAGCGACAGGCCCAGCGTCGTGATCACCGAGAACAGGATAATCCCGAAGCCCAGCTGGGTTTCGCGGAAGGCGAGGGCGATCAGTACCGGGGTGAACGTTCCCAAGGTCTGCAGGCCGATCAGGTTGCGCAGCACCAGGATTACCAGCACGCCAATCGGGATCATTACCATGATCATGAAGGTCTGCTGGGTTTGCAGCGGCAGGCCGTAAAGCGAGTATTCGAGGAAGTTGGCGTCGGTGTTTTCGTCCGTCAGCTTGGCCAGGCGAATGGCGTTCATTTCGCTGTTGTTCATGCTGAAGGTCACGGTGGCTTTCTTGCCGCCATCGACGGTGATCAGGTTTTCGTCGCCGGTCCACCACAGCAGGCGGTCGGTGGGCAGGCCCTGTTCGCCGGTGTCGGGGTTGAAATACAGCCAGTCGGTGCCGTTGAAACTGCGCAGCCACAGTTCAGGCACCTGCGGTTGATCGGCCACCAGACGGATGGTGTGGACCTTTTCCACCGGCACGTGAGCGATGGACAGTACCAGTTCGACGATCCGGGCCTTGTTGGCTGAAGCGGGGTCGCCGGCCAGCAGCAACTTGACGTTGTCGTCGTTGAGGTTATTGACCCGCTTGATGGCTTCGCTGATGAACGTCTCGACGTCGGCCGAGTGCTGGCGAATCGGCGCGAGCAGGGCTTCGGCGGCGAGCTTCTCCGGGCCTTCGACGGCAATGCTGTCGCGGAAAGTCGGGCCCTTGACCTTGGTTTTTTCGGCGCTGTAGCGCTTGGTCAACACCAGGCGGTAATAAAGGGTCTGGTTGCCCTTGGCGCGACGGGCCGACCACGTCACCTTGCGGTTGCCGTCGACCCGGTTCACCGCCACGCCGTAATTATTGGAAATGAAACTCTCGTTGAGGCTCACATAATCGCGGCTCAGGGGCGGCACGAACATCTGGATCTTCACCGGATCCTTGGCATTGGGCATGAACTCGACCTTAGCGTCGATGTTCCACAAGTCGTCGGTGGCGTCTTCGGTTACCGGGATGCCGAGCACGAAAATCTGATAGGCCGTCACCGACAGGCCCAGCACCACCAGGATGGCGATCAGCATTTTCAAATGGAGGGTCAGGGAGCGCATTGGAATTACTCTGCGGTTTGAGCGGCATTGGCGCAGGCGGGTTTGCCAGCAGCGTATTTAAGACTGGGATCGACCAGTGCGTCGAAGCGCTTGAGCGCCTCGGAACCGATCAGCAACGGGTATTGGAAGGCGCTACGGTCGGTCAGGTTCACTTCGATGCTGCGCAGGGCCGAGCCCATGCAGATGTCCAGTTCGATGACCGGTCGGGCTGTGTATTTCTTGCCTTCTTCCGGGTCGTAGTCACCGGCGCGGCGCTTGATCTTGCTGACTCGGGCCAGCGGACGTTCGATGGGGTGCGAGTGGGCCGCGTCGATGGCCAAGTAGAAGCGCACCCAGGATTCGCCATTGCGCTTGAAGCGCTTGATGTCGCGGGCACTGAGGGACGCGGTCTTGGCGCCGGTGTCCAGCTTGGCCGCGACCTCCAGGTCGATGCCTTGCAGGGCGGCGTATTCATTGAGGCCATACACGGTTTTTTCACCCGCCGCGGCAAGCCCCGGCAGGCACATGAAATAGAGAGCGGCAGATAAGGGCTTGAGTGTCATAGATCCTGGTGCGCAGCGTTCCGTTTATCGGTTCAGGCCCTGGCATTACTGCACAAGCTCCTTCGTAGCCTTCCCTTATATAGAAGGGAGCGGCAAACAGCGGCGCATTCTAGCACGGTGGTTTTCTGACGCCACCGCCGGCCGGAGGCTGCAACCCCCCCGATCAACGAGTTATGGTGCAGGCGCTTATTAGACGATTGTCGACAATATGTATTTTTGCTTTGACGTTTACCTGGTTTATGGTTAGTTTTTGCCATATTGATTTTCAAGGTGTCGACAATATGCTCGATCAGCTCGAAACCCCGGTGATGGTGCAGGACGACTCGGAGACCCTTTCCGAGAACGTCTTCCGGCGTATCCAGGCCGCCATCGTCAAAGGCGAGATCGCCCCGGGCAGCAAGATTTCCGAGCCTGAGTTGGCGCGCACCTATGGCATCAGCCGTGGTCCGTTGCGCGAAGCGATCCATCGTCTGGAGGGCCAGCGCCTGTTGGTGCGCATTCCCCATGTCGGTGCCCGGGTGGTGTCGCTGAGCCACGCCGAGCTGCTGGAACTCTACGAGATCCGTGAGTCCCTCGAAGGCATGGCCTGCCGCCTGGCAGCCGAACGCATGTCCCTGGAAGAAATCGACGAACTGCGCCGAGTCCTGGAAACCCACGAACGTGATGCAGCGTTTCAGGCCGGTGTCGGTTATTACCAGCAGGAAGGCGACTTCGACTTCCATTACCGGATCATCCAGGGCAGCGGCAACCGCACCCTGACGCAAATGCTTTGCGGCGAGCTCTACCAACTGGTGCGCATGTACCGCATCCAGTTTTCCACCACCCCCAACCGTCCGCGCCAGGCGTTTGCCGAGCACCACCGGATTCTCGACGCCATTGCCGACCGTGACGGTGAATTGGCCGAATTATTGATGCGCCGGCATATCGGCGCGTCCAAACGCAACATCGCGCGTCATTTCCAGGACAGCGCCGCCACTGAACGAGGTGAGTCATGAGTTCCAGCCAAAGCACGCCAGGCCAGCGTTTCCGCGATGCGGTCGCCAATGAGCATCCGCTGCAAGTGGTGGGGGCGATCAACGCCAACCACGCGCTGCTGGCCAAACGCGCCGGTTTCAAGGCGATCTACCTGTCGGGCGGCGGCGTGGCGGCCGGTTCCCTCGGCGTGCCGGACCTGGGCATTACCGGCCTGGATGATGTACTGACCGATGTGCGCCGAATCACCGATGTCTGTGACCTGCCGCTGTTGGTGGACGTGGATACCGGTTTTGGTTCCTCGGCGTTCAACGTGGCGCGCACGGTCAAGTCGATGATCAAGTTCGGCGCGGCGGCCATTCATATCGAAGACCAGGTCGGCGCCAAGCGCTGCGGCCATCGTCCGAACAAGGAGATCGTCTCGCAGCAGGAAATGGTCGACCGCATCAAGGCCGCGGTCGATGCACGCACCGACGACAGTTTTGTGATCATGGCCCGTACCGATGCCCTGGCCGTGGAGGGACTGGAATCGGCCCTGGACCGCGCAGCCGCCTGCATCGAGGCCGGTGCCGACATGATTTTCCCGGAAGCCATCACTGAACTGGAGATGTACAAGCTGTTCGCCAGTCGCGTGAAGGCACCGATCCTGGCCAACATCACCGAATTCGGCGCGACGCCGCTGTACACCACCGAGCAGCTTGCCGGTGCCGATGTGTCGCTGGTGTTGTACCCATTGTCGGCCTTCCGCGCCATGAACAAGGCCGCCGAGAACGTCTACACCGCGATCCGTCGCGATGGTACGCAACAGAATGTCGTCGATACCATGCAGACCCGCATGGAGCTTTACGATCGCATCGACTACCACACCTTCGAGCAGAAGCTCGATGCGTTGTTCGCTGCGAAGAAGTAAGGCGCGTTCATTCTATAAATTGCCGATTCCCTACAAATTCAAAAAGATTGGAGACAGCAAATGGCCGAAGCAAAAGTACTCAGTGGCGCCGGGCTCCGTGGCCAGGTGGCCGGGCAAACCGCCTTGTCCACCGTAGGCCAGTCGGGTGCCGGCCTGACCTACCGTGGCTATGACGTTCGCGACCTGGCGGCCGATGCGCAATTCGAAGAAGTGGCCTACCTGCTGCTGTACGGCGAGCTGCCGACCCAGGCGCAGTTGGACGCCTATATCCATAAGTTGCGTCAATTGCGGGATTTGCCCCAGGCCTTGAAAGAAGTGCTGGAGCGCATTCCCGCCGACGCCCATCCGATGGATGTGATGCGCACCGGCTGTTCGTTCCTGGGCAACCTGGAGCCGGAGAACGACTTTACCGAACAACACGACAAGACCGATCGCCTGCTGGCCGCGTTCCCCGCGATCATGTGCTACTGGTACCGGTTCAGCCATGAAGGCCTGCGCATCGAATGCGTGACCGACGAAGCGTCCATCGGCGGACATTTCCTGCACCTGCTGCACGGCAAGAAGCCGAGCGAACTGCACGTTAAGGTGATGAACGTGTCGCTGATCCTTTACGCCGAGCACGAATTCAACGCCTCGACCTTCACCGCCCGGGTCTGCGCCTCTACCTTGTCGGACCTGTTCTCCTGCATCACCGCGGCCATCGGTTCGCTGCGCGGCCCGCTGCACGGTGGCGCCAACGAAGCGGCGATGGAAATGATCGAGCGCTTCAGTTCACCGCAGGACGCCATCGAAGGCACCCTCGGCATGCTGGCGCGCAAGGACAAGATCATGGGCTTCGGCCATGCGATCTATAAGGACAACGATCCACGCAACGAGGTGATCAAGGGCTGGTCGAGAAAACTCGCCGATGAAGTGGGCGACACCGTGCTGTTCCCGGTTTCCGAAGCCATCGACAAGACCATGTGGGAGCAGAAGAAGCTGTTCCCCAACGCCGACTTCTACCATGCCTCGGCGTACCACTTCATGGGCATCCCGACCAAGCTGTTCACGCCGATCTTCGTCTGCTCGCGCCTGACCGGCTGGGCTGCCCACGTGTTCGAACAACGCGCCAACAACCGCATCATCCGACCGAGCGCCGAATACACCGGCGTCGAACAGCGCAAGTTCGTGCCAATCGAACAACGCTGAGCTGGAGGGACGCTGACTCTGCAACTGAAGAAATCTACCACCCCTTGTGGGAGCGGGCTTGCTCGCGAATGCGAACTGACATCCAACATTGATGCCGACTGATACACCGCCTTCGCGAGCAAGCCCGCTCCCACAGTGGACCGAGTTCCACTTCAGCGGCTGCGCCAGCCCCTTCTGAAACCACCGTGACCCGAGTCCTGACGATGAACACAGAATTTCGCAAACCGCTGCCCGGCACTTCGCTGGATTATTTCGATGTTCGAGGGGCCGTGGATGCCATCCGCCCCGGCGCCTATGGCAGCCTGCCGTACACCTCCCGCGTGCTGGCCGAAAACCTGGTGCGTCGCTGCGACCCGGCCACGCTGCGCGAGTCGCTGCTGCAGTTGATCGAACGCAAGCGCGACCTGGATTTCCCCTGGTTCCCGGCCCGAGTGGTGTGCCACGACATTCTCGGCCAGACCGCCCTGGTGGACCTGGCCGGCCTGCGTGATGCCATCGCCTTGCAGGGTGGCGATCCGGCGCAGGTCAATCCGGTGGTGCCGACCCAACTGATCGTCGATCACTCCCTGGCGGTGGAAAGCGGCGGTGCCGACCCGCAGGCGTTCGCCAAGAACCGCGCCATCGAAGACCGACGCAACGAAGACCGCTTTCATTTCATCAACTGGACCAAGAAAGCCTTCAAGAACGTCGATGTGATTCCGCCGGGCAACGGGATCATGCACCAGATCAACCTGGAAAAAATGTCCCCGGTGATCCAGCAGCGTGACGGCGTGGCATTCCCCGATACCTGCGTGGGCACTGACAGCCATACGCCCCACGTCGATGCCTTGGGTGTGATCGCCATTGGTGTCGGTGGCCTGGAAGCCGAAAGCGTCATGCTCGGTCGCGCCTCGTGGATGCGCCTGCCGGAAATCATTGGCGTCGAGTTGACTGGCCAGCTGCAGCCGGGCATTACCGCCACCGATATGGTACTGGCGCTGACCGAGTTCCTGCGTAAACAAAAAGTCGTCGGTGCCTGGCTGGAGTTTTTTGGCGAGGGCGCCAGTGCGCTGACCCTGGGCGACCGTGCGACCATTTCCAACATGGCCCCGGAATACGGCGCCACGGCGGCCATGTTTCATATCGATCAACAGACCATCGATTACCTCAAGCTCACCGGCCGCGAAGACGAACAAGTGCAGTTGGTGGAAACCTATGCCAAGCATGTTGGCCTGTGGGCCGATAGCCTCAAGAGCGCGCAATATGAGCGCGGCCTGACCTTCGACCTGTCGTCGGTGGTGCGCAACATGGCCGGCCCGAGCAATCCGCACGCCCGTGTCGCGGTGTCGGATCTGGCCGCCAAAGGCATCTCCGGCCAGTGGGACGATGTGCCAGGCCAGATGCCTGACGGCGCGGTGATCATCGCTGCCATCACCAGTTGCACCAACACCAGTAACCCGCGCAACGTGATCGCCGCCGGCCTGCTGGCGCGTAACGCCAATCGTCTGGGTCTGGCCCGCAAGCCATGGGTCAAATCGTCCCTGGCGCCGGGTTCGAAAACCGTGGCGTTGTACCTGGATGAAGCAGGCCTGACGTCCGAGCTTGAGAAGCTGGGCTTCGGCGTGGTGGCATTTGCCTGCACCACCTGCAATGGCATGTCCGGTGCGCTGGATCCGGTGATCCAACAGGAAATCATCGACCGCGACCTGTACGCCACCGCCGTGCTGTCGGGCAACCGCAACTTCGACGGACGCATCCACCCGTACGCCAAGCAGGCGTTCCTCGCATCGCCGCCGCTGGTGGTGGCCTACGCCATCGCCGGGACCATCCGCTTCGACATCGAGAAGGATGTGCTCGGCGTGGTGGACGGCCGGGAGATTCGCCTCAAGGACATCTGGCCGAGCGACGAAGAAATCAATGCGGTGGTCAAGGCTTCGGTGAAGCCGGAACAGTTCCGCCAGGTGTACATCCCGATGTTCGCTATCCAGGAAGACACCGGGCCGAAAGTTACGCCGCTCTACGACTGGCGTCCGCAAAGCACCTATATCCGTCGTCCGCCGTATTGGGAAGGCGCCCTGGCCGGTGCGCGGCCGCTCAAGGGCATGCGCCCGCTGGCGGTGCTGCCGGACAACATCACTACCGATCATTTGTCGCCGTCCAATGCCATCATGCTGGACAGTGCCGCCGGCGAATACCTGGCGAAAATGGGCCTGCCGGAGGAGGACTTCAATTCCTATGCGACCCACCGTGGTGACCACCTGACGGCGCAGCGCGCAACGTTCGCCAACCCGAAACTGTTCAACGAAATGGTCCAGGAAGACGGCAAGGTCAAGCAGGGATCCCTGGCCCGGGTCGAGCCGGAAGGCAAGGTCATGCGCATGTGGGAAGCCATCGAGACCTACATGGAGCGCAAGCAACCGCTGATCATCATTGCCGGTGCCGACTATGGCCAGGGTTCGTCCCGTGACTGGGCGGCCAAAGGCGTGCGCCTGGCCGGTGTCGAGGCCATCGCTGCCGAAGGTTTCGAGCGCATTCACCGCACCAACCTGGTGGGCATGGGCGTGTTGCCGCTGGAGTTCAAGCCCGGTACCGATCGCAAGACCCTGGGCATCGATGGCAGTGAAGTCTATGACGTGATTGGCGAGCGCACCCCGCGTGCCACGCTGACCCTGGTCATCACCCGCAAGAACGGCGAGCGCGTCGAGGTGCCGGTGACCTGCCGCCTCGATACCGCTGAAGAAGTGTCGATCTACGAGGCTGGTGGCGTGCTGCAACGCTTCGCCCAGGACTTCCTCGAATCGGCGGTTGCCGTATAAATCTGCTGGCCGGGCAAAGGATGACGAGTCCTTTGCCCGTCCGTTTCAAGGAGTAAGAGCAACATGGCTCACGCCCCCCAAATCAGAATCCCAGCGACCTACATGCGTGGCGGCACCAGCAAAGGCGTGTTTTTCAGCCTTCAGGACCTGCCGCAAGCGGCTCGCGTTCCAGGCGTCGCCCGGGATGCCTTGCTGCTGCGGGTGATCGGCAGTCCGGACCCCTACGAGAAACAGATCGACGGCATGGGCGGTGCGACGTCCAGCACCAGCAAGACCGTGATCCTGGCCAAGAGCACCCGGGCCGACCACGATGTCGACTACCTGTTCGGCCAGGTGTCCATCGACAAACCGTTCGTGGATTGGAGCGGCAACTGCGGCAACCTGTCGGCGGCGGTCGGTTCATTCGCCATCAGCAGCGGCTTGGTGGAGGCCAGTCGTATTCCGAACAACGGTGTGGCCGTCGTGCGGATCTGGCAGGCCAACATCGGCAAGACCATCATCGCCCACGTACCGATTACCGACGGCGCGGTGCAGGAAACCGGTGACTTCGAACTCGACGGCGTGACGTTTCCGGCAGCCGAAGTGCAATTGGAATTCATGGACCCGGCAGCGGAAGAAGAGGGCGCTGGCGGCTCGATGTTTCCTACCGGCAACTTGGTGGACGACCTTGAAGTGCCAGGTGTTGGCACCTTCAAGGCAACCCTGATCAACGCAGGGATCCCGACGATTTTCATCAATGCCCGGGACGTTGGTTACACCGGCACCGAGCTGCAGGGTGCGATCAACGGCGATCCCAAGGCGCTGTCCATGTTCGAAACCATTCGCGCCTATGGTGCCTTGCGCATGGGCTTGATCAAACACCTGGACGAAGCCGCCCAACGCCAGCACACGCCAAAAGTGGCGTTTGTCGCACCGCCGGCGGATTACGTTTCATCCAGCGGCAAAGCCGTTGCAGCGGGGGACGTCGACTTGCTGGTACGTGCATTGTCGATGGGCAAGCTGCATCACGCCATGATGGGCACGGCAGCGGTTGCCATCGGCACGGCCGCGGCGATTTCCGGCACCCTGGTGAACCTGGCGGCAGGCGGCACCGAACGCAGCGCCGTGCGCTTCGGCCACCCGTCCGGCACCCTGCGCGTGGGTGCCGAAGCCACTCAGGTCAACGGCGAATGGACCGTGAAAAAGCCATCATGAGCCGCAGCGCGCGGGTGTTGATGGAAGGGTTTGTGCGGGTACCGGGAGATATGTTTTAACGCAATATTCCAGGAGCAACACAAAACCTGTGGGAGCGAGCTTGCTCGCGAAAGCGGTGCGTCAGTCAACATCAATGTTGAATGTGCTGGCCTCTTCGCGAGCAAGCTCGCTCCCACAGGGTTATTGCCTGTCTGCAATCAGTTCTTCGTCAACGCCGCGACCACCAGCCCCACGTTGCTTTCCAGTTCCGCTACCGGATCGGCGGCGTCGGTGCTCAGCACCAGCAATCGGCTGCCGCCCTCGGTAATGGCTGTCTTCAGCTCATCCGAGGGTTGACGATGATGCAGCACCAGCGCCACGTCATTGTTCTTCAGCGTTGCAGTCAGTTGCTTAAGGCTTTCGGCGGTCCATTCGGCATCGGGCCGGGTATCGGTGCTGATTCCGTCAAGGTTGAGCCCGCTGATCAGATAACCGAAATGTTCGCTCAGGCTGACCACGCTCAGGTTATTGGCACCGGCGAGACTTTTTTCGCTACCGGCGCTGAGTTTGAGCAGGCGTTGCTTGAGGGTTGCCAGGTTGGCGTCGATCTTCGGTTTGGCCGTCGGCGCCAGGCGCACCAGGTCGGCGGCGATCACGTCGGCCATCCGACCGAGGTTATGGCTGGCCATCCAAGGCTGGCTTGCCAAGCCGTCGGTCATGCCCGGTTGTACGGCAATACCGGGCAGGGCGCCGTCCACCGGGCGGGCGGCGTCGATTTCGACGATACGGATGTTGCTGCGCCGGGCCATGGGATACAGCGGATCGTCCGGCCACAGCGAGCGCAGGCCGATGACCCCGTCGGCCTCGCTGGCGAGTTCGCTCAGGGCCGCGGCGCCACGGCCGCTGAAATAGGCGCTCTGGCGAGTGCCAGGCAGATTGGCAGGCGCAGCCCTTTCCAGCTTGATGTCGGTGTCTTTGAGCAAGGCCTCGCCCAACCCATAGGTGACCGGCAGCGACGCCAGCAGATGCACCGGTTTGCTTTCGGCGGCGAATGAAGCGGTAGCGACCGCGCCGCAAAGGGTCACGGCCAAGGCCAGGTGTCGCAATGAAAAAACCATTTATCCAAGATTCCCTTTAAGGCTGGGGACAACGCCACGGGCGATGGCGCTCAAGGCGAACGCGATGCCGGCTACCAAAATGATGGCGGCACCGGACGGGATTGGCAGGTCGAACACAATCGGCGCGAGAATCCCGCACAAAGTGCTGACGGTGGCGATCAACACGGAACACCAGAAAAAACCTTTCAACGACTGGCTCAGCAAACGCGCCGCCGCCGCTGGGATCACCAATAGGGCGCCAACCAGAATGGCACCGATGACTTTCACCGCTGCCACGGTGATCAACGTCACCAGAACCACGAACAGATAATCCAGGGTCTTCACCGCCACCCCGCGCACCGCCGCCAGCTGCGGATTGAAGCTGGCGAGCATGATGCGGTTGTACAGCGGTAGCGCCAGGGCCATCACCAGCGAACCGACCACGGCCAACACCAGAAGATCATTGCCGTTGACCGTCAACACCGAGCCAAACAGCACGTTCTCCAGGATGTGTACATTGATCTTGCCCGCCAGGATCAACAGCAGGCTGGCGCCCAGGGCCAGGGACACCGACAGGAAGACGCCGATCAGTGTGTCTGGCGCCAGGCCGGTGCGGTTGTGCAGGTAATTGAGCAGGATGCCGAACAGCAGGCAATAACCGAACAGACTGCCGTAAGGCCCGGTATAGGGTTCGCCGAGCAGGATGCCGACTGCCACGCCGGTCAGCGCCGCATGGCCGACCGCCTCGGAGAAAAACGCGAAGCGCTTGACCACCACCAGCGTGCCGAGGCCACCCAGCACCGGGCCGATCAACAGTCCGGCCAGCAACGCGTTGACGACGAACCCGTATGCCAACGCCTCGGGCAAATAGCCGGATGATGCCCAGCCTTGGACCATCAAGCGAAAGGCTTCATAACTCATCAGACAGTGCTCCCATTCGTTCGCGGATGGGTGGAAAACAGCGTCAACAGACGTTCTGGCGTCAGGGTCTGGCGTGGCGGGCCGTCGAACAGCACCCGGCGATTCAGGCCGGTGACGCGGTCCGCCAGGCGCCCGACGGCCTCCAGGTCATGTTCGATCCACAACACGGTGATTCCGGCTTGGCGCCAGTCCTGCAGCAGCCGTTCGAATACTTGGATACCGGCCTCATCCAGGGCCGACATCGGCTCATCCAGTACCAACAGTTGCGGCGCAGGAATCAGCCCCTGGGCCAGCAGCACTCGCTGGCGCTCACCGCCGGACAGCGCGCCCATGCGTCGCTTGCGCTTGTCCTGCATGCCGACCCGCTCCAGGGCCTGGCCAATGGCGCCAGCGTAATGCTTGCTCAGGCCGAGAAAGGCCGGTCGCCGCTGACACATCGCCGCCATGAAATCATCCACCGTCATGGGCAGCCCCCGATCGAACTCCAGTGCCTGGGGTACGTAGCCGATGACGCCGGGTTCGCCCGGCCATTGCAGGCTCAAACGCCCCTGGTGCGGCATTTGCCCCAGCAAGGTCTTGATCAGCGAACTCTTGCCGCCGCCGTTGGGGCCGACCAGGGCATGGATACTGCCGGGCGCCACCTGAAAGGCCACGTGATCGAGAATAGTGGTGCGGCCCAGGTTCAGGCTGACCTCGGCGAACTCGATCAAGGGGCCGACGCGTTGCAGGGTGATGGGTTCCTGAACAGTCATGCGCCGGACTCCTGGATCGCCCTGACCACGGTATCGAGGTTGCCGGTCATTTCCTTTTCGTATTTCTCGGCACTGTAGTCGCCGTAGGAAATATGGGAGAGCGGGTAGAGCTTCACGCCCGATTCACGCTGGATGGTGTCGACGTAGGTGGAGGGAAAATCCATCTCCGAGAAGATCACTTTCACATCCAGTTCGCGCAGTTGGTCGATGGTTTTTTTCAACTGGCTGGGGCTCGGTTCGATGCCATGGGCCGGCTCGACCACGGCGGTCACTTCCAGGCCGAATTCGCGCAACAGGTAATCGTAGGCGGCGTGTACGGTGGCGACCCGCAACTCGGCGTTGGGTGCCTGGGTCAGCTTCGCCAGGGCGTCGGCACGCATCTGCCGCAGACGCTTGCCGTAGGCGCGTGCATTCTGGGTATAGACCTTGGCGTTGTCCGGGTCGAGCTTGCCCAATTCCCGGGCGATGCTATTGACCTGGGCGATCGAGGCGCTGATGGACAGGAAGGTGTGTGGGTTGACGACCTTGCCCGCGCCTCGGGCCGCCGTACCGGTGGCGGCCAGCAATGGCACGTTTTCGTTGGCCTCGATCACCTTCACGTTTGGTGTTTCGCTGGCGGCGATCATGCGGTCGGCAAAATCGTCGTGACCGACGCCATTGAGCACGATCACATCGAGGCCGCTGATGCGCTTGATGTCCTCGGCGCGAGGTTCATAGGCATGTGGATTGAACCCGGCCGGGATCAGCGGCACCACTTCGGCCTTGTCGCCGACAATGTTCGCCACGTAGCTGTAATACGGGTGCAAGGTGATGCCGATGCGCAGGCGCTTGGTTGTTTCGGCTCCGGCCTGGGCAGTGAACAGGCAGGCCAGCAGGCCGATCAGCAGCAGGCGCAGCGAGGGTCGGCGTAGAGGTGCAATAGGCATGGGCGAACATTCTTCTCTGGAATCAGGCGTGGGGTCAGTGCCGGTGCTGGCGGGTCACGCCCGCATCGAATTGCGCGACGATTTGCTGCCAGCCGGCGGCGGATAAAGCGGCATCATCCAGCGCAGTGGGTGCCGTTGGAGCATTGCCTCGGTTGAGCCAGATGTCCGGGGCGGCGTCGGACGTTTCGCTGATGCGCATCAGAAACGAGCCAGCGACGGCTGGGCGAGGACTTGCGCCGAAGTAGGCGCGATCCTCCAGCTGTTGCCAGGCATGGCCGCCGCGGCTGACGGAGCTGGCGTCCTGGGCGAACGGGGCAAAGCCTTCATCGGCCAGCGTCTGCGGGGCGGGCAGGGACTGCTGGTCCTCGCGCAGCAGGTGAATTTCATCCAGGGTCACCCGCAGATCGGCATAGATGCCTTGTTCCGCGGCGTCGAGGTCGCGGCGAGCGTCTATCTGGTTCGAGGCGAGTTGAGCGGTGTCTTCGATTTTGCCGTGCCACGCCACCACGGACCCGGCCGCCAGGACGATGATCAGGCAGAGCAGCAACACATAAAGGGTTTCATGGCCGGCGCCGGCGGGGCGAATCACTTGGGTGGTGGGGCTGTTCATGGGGCCTCGATGTCGGCTTGGTCGATTTCCACCACGTGGCCGGGGCCAGCGTCGAAGAGCACGTAGAATTCGGCGTTCGGTTTCTTGAAGGTCACCGTCGAGTCGGCGCCGAGCTTGCCCGGCACCAGGATGGTTTCGTCGTAGCCGATCACGTCCAGGGTCACCCCAGGTGCACCGCTGCCGTCGGAAAAACCACCGGTGCACTGGATCTGTTCGGCGTCGATGGCCTTGCATTGGCACATCGGGTTATGGGCCAGGGCGCTGGTGCTTGCACTTGCGCAGAGCAACAGCGCCACACCATTGAGACAGGCGCGCAAGGTCATGGTCGGGCTCCTTGAGTGTTCAGCCAGGCGACGGTGGCCGGGGAGGCCTGGCTCAGGGGAATGGCGGCCTGGTGCATCGAACCGTCCCAGCCCTCCAGGGTTATCCACAGCTCTGCGTCGGGTTGGGTCTTCGCCGGCACCGGCAACAAGGCACCCATGCGATAGGGCGAACCGAAGAAAATCACCCCGGCTGCCCGCAGGCTGCGGGGTTTACCGATGCGCAGGTAGGTGGCCTTGACCTGGCTGATGCAGGCTTGGCACAACGCGGCGTTGAAATGCTTCATTGGCCCGGCCGGGCCGTTCGGGCGTGGGGCTTCATTGCGAAATTCGGCTAGGCGCAGACTCCATGGGCCAACCTGAACCTCGCCGATCTCCCGTTCGCCGAGCCCGGTATCGCCGCGAAACAACGCCGCTTCCGAGAAATACTTTGGCATGAATCCCAGGGGAATCAGCAGCAGCAACACGTTGAGGTGAAAACGCCATTTGCGCCAGAACAGGCTCAGGCGTGACGGTGGCGAGGCTGTGTTGGGCGCGGTCACAGGTTGCCCTCCGGCGAATCACGGTGCATGGACGGCTGCAACGATTGCGCAACTCGAACGGGTTTCTGGCTGCGCTTGAACGCATTGGCGGTGGCCAAGGTGGTGCGTTTGGTCCAGATCAGCAGGCCACTGAGGACCATCATGCTGAGGATCAGACCGAAGAAGAACCAGATGAGCTTGATCCAGATTCCACCAAAATCCCCGGTGTGCAGCGGACGCATGGACTCGGTGACGAATTCCAGCGCCGTACGGTCGGTCAACAGCCTGGAGGCCGCCACATCGCCGTTGTAAGGGTTGAGCGTGGCGGTCTGGTACATCAGGGGGTACCAACCACGGCCGCCGATTTCCAGATGACTGTAGGCATTGCCGGGCAGGCTGATAAAACTCGCTTCCAAGCCAGGGATGCGCTGTTGGGCGATTTCAATGGCCCGGTCGAGGCTCAGTTGCGTCGGCGCAACGCCGTCGGCTGACAGAGGCACGTCTTCGCGGGCGACGACGGGAATGACAGGTGCGCTGGAAATGGAGATCTGGTTGTCAGACAGTGAGGCTTCGATCAGGAACCAAGTGCCGGTGATGGAGATAACCGCGATGAACCAGATCGACCAGATACCGCTCAGCCGGTGGAAGTCGCCCCAGAAAATGCGTGCGCCATGACGCAACCGCAGGGTTGGACGGAAAAAGCCTTTCCAGAAGCGCTTGTAGACCACCAGCCCGGTTATCAGCGACGCCAGTAACGGTAGGCCCAGAAGCGACACCAGGTACCAGCCCCAACTGTAGCCGTTGGTGAATGGCACCAACCACCAACCGTGCAGCGCGCGGGTGAAGCCCCTGAAGTTGAACGCCGGCGCCGAGCCCTGGACAACGCCGCTGTACGGGTTGACGTAGACCGTGTCGGGGCGCCCGTCGGGGTAGGTCACCTTGACCTCCAGCGCAAAATGCGACTCGTCCGGACGTGCGATGCCCTGCACCTGGGTTTGCGGCTGGGCTTGCTTGATTGCGGCAATGACTTGGTCGTAGCTGAGCAGCGGGGCGTCGTCCGATGGCTTGCTTGCGCGCATGTCGGGGTTTACCAGCCAGACGATTTCCTGGCTGACCACCGCGAGGGTGCCGGTCACGCAAACGATGAGCACGAAAAACCAGATGGGCAGGGCCAGCCAGCTATGAACCAGGAACCAGAGTTTGGAGCGGGACTTCTTCGACATGATTGAACGTCTTGATTCGATGAAAGGCTCGGTATTACGGGCTTCGCAACACCCTGAACCCTGAAAGGCCGGCCGTGGCTTTTGCCGACGCGGCCTGCTGCATCTAATTAAGACGAACGAGCAAAGGAAATCCTGAAGGGGAAGATGAAAGAAAATGTTTCTCGTTTATGTCTGTGGTTTCGTGGCGAGGGAGCAAGCTTCCTCGCCACCGTTGTTGGCCTGGGAACAGGTCAGCCTTGCTGTTGGAACATTTCTCTGGCCCGCTGCTCGATTTGCTCCTGAGTCAGGTCCTCCTTGTGCGTCGCCAGGAACCACACATGCCCATAGGGATCTTTCAACGTGCCGGTGCGATCGCCATAGAACTGGTCCTTGACCTCGGAGATCACCTTGCCGCCGGCGGCAATGGCCTGGGCAAATGCGCGGTCTACGTCCTCGACATATAAATGCAGGCCCACCGAGGGCGATAGGTCGGGGTTGCTCAGCGGGCCTTGGTCGCAAGGCGTGCCGAGCATGATCGGATAGCCATTGATCCGCAGCTCGGCATGTCCGATGCCACCGTCGGGCATGGCCAGGCGCATGACCTCGGTCGCATTGAAGGCCTGTTTGTAGAAATCGATGGCTTCGGCCGCTTTCTGAATACCCAGGTAGGGAGTGATATTACGGAAATCTTCGGGAACGGCTTGAACGCCCATGACGTTTCTCCTTTTTGTTATGGGAGGCGAAGAGAGTCTTCGTCGATTTTTGCTCATCCACTATAGGTCAGCCGTCATGGACGGGGTCATGGCCCGACGAACGCCTCACGGTTGTTCCAGCAAATGCGCCCCCGGCCCCTGTTTGCCTAGCGCATCGCCTTGGTTACGCAGCGGACACGCTTGCATCGACAGGCAGCCGCAGCCTATGCAGCCGTTGAGTCGATCGCGCAGCGCTATCAGTTGGTTGATGCGCTCGTCCAGGTCGCGGCTCCACTGCGCCGACAAGACTTTCCAGTCCGCTGCGGTAGGGGCGCGGTGGTCCGGCAGGGTTTGCAGCGCTTCGCCGATCTCCGCCAAGGGAATGCCCAAGCGTTGGGCGACTTTGATCAGCGCCACACGGCGTAACACTTCCCGTGGATAGCGGCGTTGGTTGCCCTGATTGCGCGTGCTTTTGATCAGCCCCTTGGATTCATAAAAATGCAGGGCCGTGACCGCCACGCCGCTGCGGGCGGCTAGCTGGCCGACAGTGAGTTCCTTATGGACATTTATCGGCGTCATTACCTGAATTTCCTGCTTGACCTAAAGTTAACTAGAGGTTTTACCCTGCACGCCTTCGGATCGCAAGATCCGCCTTACCTGCAATCGGGGGCCTCCATGCAATCGCCAAGGAACAATCACAGCTTTACCCAACTGATGGAATTCGACATCGAACCGCAGTGGCGACAGGCGCTGGTCGCGGTGCTGTCGGAATACACCGAGCGCCTGGCGCGGGATCACCAAGGTTTGCTGAATGCCAGTATCCAGGCCAGTGAGGACGGTCGGCGCGTGCTCAATTATCTGCGTTGGCGAACCCGCGAGGAGGGCGAAGCGGCGCTGCGAAGCCTGGAAAGCGGCGAGCGGGATTTCTGGCAACTGATTCAGGCGCACCGAGCCAAAGCCGTGACGTTCGGCTCGTTTCAGGTGGTGCGCAACATCGAACGCAGCCTGGACGATGCGCTGCATTGCCGGTTGGTTGATTAAGCGCAGCGGCCGATCCGCAAAGACAATAGCCACTATCGAAAGGGTTGATTTCTGCCGCGCGGGGCCGGCGGGTAGCCTTTGTTCATCGCCCAACTACAGAACATCGGACACCCGCCATGAACCGTCTCCTTGCTGTCTCGTTGCTGCTGACTGCCACCGTATTGAGCGGTTGCGCCACTTCCTCTCCGGAGCTGCGTCCCTACACTGCCGACGAGGCTCGTGAATTAGCCTTGGAAGCCTTGAATCGGCGAGGCCTGTCGTTCGAGGAGTACCACGCGAAAAAGACCGAGTTGCTCGGCACCGCGCAGAAAAACGTGGGCTTCGACGACCGGGGCGAGATGAGCGCCGAGCGGGTCGAGCAACGGCCGGGCCGGTCAAGCTGACAGACTGTACCGCTCGAAGTTTTGCCCAACTGTCCATGGGTTTGCACCGGGACGTGGGGTAGGGTCGTGACTCGACTGGCTGCTCCGACGGATTGACCTGACATGACCCTTTCGCTTGACCTGTTGCTGGGCTTCGCCCTGTTTGCCCTGGTGACGTCGATCACGCCAGGCCCGAACAACACCATGTTGTTGGCCTCGGGTGTCAACTTCGGTTTCAACCGCACCATTCCTCACATGCTGGGTATCACCTGCGGCTTCTTTTCCCTGGTGCTGGCGGTGGGCCTTGGCCTGGGCGCGGTGTTCCAGACGTACCCTCTGCTCTATACGGCGCTGCGCTACATCGGTGCGGCATACCTGCTGTACCTGGCCTGGAAAATAGCTCATTCCGGTCCAGTCTCGGAAAGCCAGCCCGGGGAAAACACACCGATCAGCTATTGGGGCGCCGCAGCATTCCAGTGGGTCAATCCCAAGGCCTGGATCATGGCAATCGGCGCCATCAGCACTTACACGCCCCTGCAGGGTTATTTTTTCAATGTGGTGGTGATCGCGGCAGTCTTTGCTTTGATCAACCTGCCAAGCGTGAGCCTGTGGGTGGTGTGCGGTAGCCTGTTGCGCAACCTGCTGCGTGATCGCCGCTGGCTGCGCGTGTTCAACTGGGGCATGGCCCTGTTGCTGATCGCCTCGCTGTACCCGTTGTTGCTTGAAAGCATCAGTTGAGGGCTGAGCTTCGGCGCGATGCCTGCTAAGCTCGCTGTTCGGGAGCGTTCCTACGCACTTTTAAACGAAGTCCGACTTCTTTAGGGTCTTTGATCAGGTATTGCTAGTCTCGAACCCAACGAGGGCGCCTGATCCCGGAGCAGGCTCTGCGAGTTTCCTATGAATAAACGTCCTTTATATTTCGACTACGCCGCCACCACGCCGGTGGACGAGCGGGTCATCCAGGTCATGGTCAAGTGTCTGGGCTTTGACGGCAATTTCGGCAACCCGGCCTCCAGTTCCCATGCCTTCGGCCAGGAGGCCCGGCGCTCGGTGGAGCGCGCGCGCCAGCAGGTGGCGCAGTTGGTGGGGGCTCAGGTCGAACAAATCGTCTGGACGTCCGGCGCCACCGAATCGAACAATCTGGCTCTCAAAGGCGTCGCCCACGCGCGTGGCGGGGGCGGCGGGCATATCATCACCAGCCTGATCGAACACAAGGCGATTCTCGATACGGCACGGCAGCTCGAAGAAAGTGGCGTTGCGGTGACTTGGCTGGCCCCGGACGCCGAGGGCCTGATCAGCCCGCAAGCCGTTCGCCAGGCAATGCGCGAAGATACGTTCCTGGTGTCGCTGATGCTGGTGAACAACGAGCTGGGCACCGTCAATGACGTCGCTGCCATCGGCGAGATCGTTCGCCAGCAGGGTACGCTGTTGCATGTGGACGCGGCCCAGGGCGCCGGAAAAGTGAAAATTGACCTGGCTCGTTGGCCGGTGGACCTGATGTCTTTTTCCGCCCACAAGATCTACGGGCCCAAGGGCATCGGTGCGCTTTATGTCGGCGACCGTGCGCGGCCGCGGCTGTCGGCGCAGATTCATGGCGGTGGACATGAAGGCGGGTTGCGCTCCGGCACCCTGGCTACCCATCAGATCGCTGCCATGGGCGCCGCATTTGAACTCGCGGCCGAGGCATTCGATGATGAACTGGCAAAAATCGCCCGGTTGCGCAATCGTTTGCTTGAGCCGTTGCTGGCCCTGCCAGGTGTCCGTATAAACGGCAGCGCGACCCGACGAATCCCCCACACGTTGAGCCTGACCTTCAACGAGGGTGAATTCAACCCGGCGACGTTGGGCGCCTCCATAGCGTTTTCCGCGACCTCGGCCTGCAATTCCGCACATAACACCCCATCGCACGTGTTGCTGGCCCTGGGGCACGATGCGCGCGCGGCGGGGCGAACCATTCGCCTGAGCCTGGGGCGCTTTACCACCGAGCAGGATATCGACGAGGCGGTGCGGCTGATCAAGGCAGTCTGCGCGGCGGCTCCGGCGTTTTGGGCAACCACACCATAAGCCGAACCTATTCGGCACCGAACAACAATATTGAACAGCAGGAGAAACGATGAGCACCGAACCTTTGACCCATGGACTGGTTCCCCAGCGCCTGGCCCGGATTCGCCAACTGATGAGTCGCGAAGGCATTCATGCGCTGTTGGTGCCATCGGCCGACCCGCATCTGTCGGAATATCTGCCGGGTTATTGGCAGGGCCGGCAATGGCTGTCGGGGTTCCATGGCTCGGTGGGCACCTTGATCGTGACCGCCAGTTTCGCCGGCGTCTGGGCCGATAGTCGTTATTGGGAGCAGGCCACCAAGGAGCTTGACGGCAGCGGTATCGAGCTGGTCAAGCTCATTCCAGGCCAGCCTGGGCCGCTCGATTGGCTCGCAGAACAAACGCCTCAAGGTGGGGTGGTTGCCGTCGACGGCGCCGTCATGGCCGTGGCATCGGCCCGGACCTTGAGCGGCAAGCTTGAGGAACGCGGCGCGCGGTTGCGCGCCGACATCGATCTGCTCAACGAAGCCTGGTCCGATCGGCCAGACCTGCCTGATCAACCGGTCTACGCGCACCTTCCTCCCCAAGCCACGATCAGCCGGGTCGAAAAGCTCGCCAAGTTGCGTGAAACCCTCAAGGAGCGTGGTGCCGACTGGCATTTCATCGCCACGCTCGATGACATCGCCTGGCTGTTCAACCTGCGCGGCGCGGATGTGTCGTTCAATCCTGTGTTCGTCTCCTTTGCCTTGGTCAGCCAGCAACAGGCGACGCTGTTCGTCGCGTTGGACAAGGTTGACGCGTCGCTGCGTGCCGTTCTAAAGCAAGACGGGGTGACCCTGCGCGACTACAGCGAAGTGGCTGGCGCGTTGCGGGAGGTGCCCGTCGGCGCGAGTCTGCTGGTCGATCCGGCAAGAGTGACCGTCGGCCTGCTGGACAACGTGGACGGCGGTGTGAAGCTGGTCGAAGGACTCAATCCGACGACACTGGCCAAATCCCGGAAAAGCCTGGCCGACGCCGAGCACATCCGGCGGGCCATGGAGCAGGATGGTGCGGCGCTCTGTGAGTTCTTCGCCTGGCTGGAGGGTGCCTGGGGCCGTGAGCGTATTACCGAGTTGACCATCGATGAGCATCTGACCGCTGCGCGCACACGCCGCCCGGATTTTGTTTCCCTGAGCTTCAACACCATTGCTGCGTTCAACGCCAACGGTGCGATGCCTCACTATCACGCCACGGAAGAAGCCCATGCGGTCATCGAAGGCGATGGCCTGTTGCTGATCGATTCCGGTGGTCAGTACCTCGGCGGCACCACCGACATCACCCGCATGGTGCCGGTCGGAACGCCCACCGCCGAACAGAAGCGTGATTGCACCCGCGTGCTCAAGGGTGTGATTGCCCTGTCCCGAGCCAAGTTTCCTCGAGGCATTCTGTCGCCATTACTGGATGCCATCGCACGCGCGCCGATCTGGGCAGAACAGGTGGATTACGGGCACGGCACCGGTCATGGCGTCGGTTATTTCCTCAACGTCCATGAAGGACCGCAGGTGATTGCCTACCAGGCGGCTGCCGCGCCACAAACGGCGATGCAGGCGGGCATGATCACTTCCATCGAACCGGGCACCTACCGTCCCGGTCGTTGGGGTGTCCGCATCGAGAACCTGGTATTGAATCGCGAGGCAGGAAGCAGCGAGTTTGGCGATTTTCTCGAGTTCGAAACCCTGACCTTGTGCCCGATCGACACTCGCTGCTTGGAGCCAGCGCTGCTGACCCAAGATGAAAAGGACTGGTTCAATGCCTATCACGCCGAGGTTCAGCGTCGATTGAGTCCGTTGCTGGAAGGCGACGCGCTGCAATGGTTGAACACTCGGACATTGGCAATTTGATCTAACGGTCAGACGAGGGCTTCACGGACGAAGTCCAGCCGGTCCTGGCCGAAGAACAGTTCATCGCCGACGAACATGCTCGGGGCGCCGAACACTCCTCGCGCAATCGCTGCTTCGGTGGCTGTCTTGAGTGCTTCCTTGATTTGCACGTCAGCCGTCAGGGCCAGCACGTAACCGGGATCGAAGCCCTCCTTGTCCAGGACCGCAGCCACGGTCGCCGAGTCGTTGAGGTTGCGTGCGTCGACCCACAAAGCTCGAAACAGGCAATCGATGAAAGCTTCGAAGCGATCAGGCTGGCGCAGTTGCATGCCGGTTACGGCACGCATCAGCAACAGCGTATTGATCGGGAAATAGGGATTGAGATTGAAGGCAACGCCATAGCGTTTGGCGAAACGATTCAGATCCTTGAAAAGATAAGGACCCTTGGCCGGGATCGTTACCGGTGACGCGTTGCCCGTCGCCTTGAAGACCCCGCCCAGCAACATCGGACGATAGACCAGCGTACTGCCGGTCTGCACACAAAGCGTTGGTAACTGGGTGTAGGCCAGGTAGGCGGTCGGGCTGCCGAGGTCAAAGTAAAACTCCACCGATTTGCTCATCGTTCTGTGCTCTTGTTGTTATGGGGAGGGTTTACCAACGTTCGTTCCAAGGGCGCAGGTCCAGTTCAAAACTCCAGGCGTCGCGCGGCTGGCTGTGCAAGTACCAATAACTGTCGGCGATGTGGGCGGGATTGAGGATGCCGTCGTCATCTTTGGTCGCATATTTTTCCGGGAAGTTATCGCGGATGAAGTCCGTGTCGATGGCCCCGTCCACCACTACGTGGGCGACGTGAATATTCATCGGCCCCAGTTCACGCGCCATGCTCTGGGCCAGGGCGCGGATGCCATGCTTGGCGCCTGCGAAAGCGGCGAACCCCGAAGCACCGCGCAAACCGGCAGTGGCCCCGGTAAACAGAATTGTCCCATGCTGACGCTTGACCATGCGCTTGGCCACTTCTCGGGCGTTGAGGAACCCTGAGAAGCAGGCCATCTCCCAGATCTTGAAATACTTGCGCGCGGTTTCTTCGAGGATGCTGCAAGGAACGTTTGCGCCGATGTTGAACACAAAGGCTTCAATCGGGCCGATCTGGCTTTCGATGCGTTCGATCAGCGCGATGACATCTTCTTCATTGCGTGCATCACAGGCAAAGCCGTGGGCTTCGCCGCCCTGGGCGCGGATTTCATCTACCAATGATTCGAGTTTGTCGGCGCTACGGCGGGTAACGCAAGCGACGAATCCCTCCTGTGCGAAACGCTTGGCAATCGCTCCGCCGGTAGCGTCGCCCGCGCCAACTACCAGTACGACCTTCTTGTTATTCATGATTCGCCTCATTGGTAAACGATCGTTAGCTAAACGGACGTTATGCTAAGATTCGACGAGCGTCAAGGTGAGCAATCAGAGGCCAGAGCATGCGTTATTCAGCCAATCACAAGATGGAAACCCGCGAAAAGCTGCTTGCCAGCAGCGCCGTTTCAGCCAAGAAATCGGGCTTCTCCACGGTTGGAGTCGATGGCTTGATGAAAGCGATTGGGTTGAGCGGCGGAGCGTTCTACAGCCACTTTTCATCTAAGGATGAGCTTTTCAAGGTCATCGTCGAACGGGAATTGGCTCATAGCCTGGATCGCTTGAGTGACGGTGCCATGGACTCTGCGAAACTGGAGCGTTGTCTCAGGCAATACCTGAGCATGAGCCATGTTGAACAGCCCGAGATCGGTTGTGCGCTGCCGGTGTTGGGGGCAGAGATCGCTCGTGCGGATGCCCAAGTGAGAGAAACGGCGCAAGACTGGATCTGTCGGCTGCACAAAAGCTGGGCAAATATACTGGGGAGCGACAGTTTGGCTTGGGCCATCCTGTCGCAATGCGTAGGCGCGCTGGTTGTTGCGCGGATGCTGGCAACGCCGGAGATCCAGCGTGATGTCCTTAAGTCCAATCACGCCGAGATCAGTCGTCGGATCGCTGAACAGCGACCCGACTGACGTCGTTTATTTACAGATGACGATCATGCTGCGACTGGTGTAGCCGGCGGGGTTGAGTCCGAAGGGATAATCCCCAGGCTCTTCGACCGCATCACCGGACTTGGCGATCACCTTGTAACCCTTGGGAGCGCATGAGTCGGCGGCGCGGGCCGCGCACTGATCCCAGGAAGAGGACAGGCCGGAACAGTTAATGTGAAGACCTTTTTTGCCGCGCTTGACTTCAGTTTTCGATGTCGCCGCGCAGCCCGCAACTGCAAGTACGGCGATCAGTATCAAAATTCGTTTCATTCCCGTCCTTATGATCGCCGTGGATCTTACGTCCGCGTGCGAGCGTATTCGCTCTTGCTTGAAGCGTTCATGACGTCCTGTAGGAAAAATCCATGTCTGACATTAGGTTACCGGCCTAAACATGGCCTAAATGTGCGGCAAATGCCAGACCTTCGTTGAATCCTGCTTCAATCCGCCGCGATGACGGGTTTCGCGGTGTTAGCCATTGTCAGCGTTGCACCCACCGACGCGAGAATGATGCAGCCAATGGCCAGCCATTGGGCCAGTGATAAGTATTCATGGAGGAACACAAGCCCGGACAAAGCGCCGATTGCGGGTTCGACGCTCATCAGCGTGCCAAAGGTGCGAGCTGGCATTCGGGTCAGAGAGATCATTTCCAAGGTGTAGGGCAGGGCGGTCGATAAGAGCGCGACGCCTATTGCAACTGGGATCAGGCTCGGGGTGAGCAGCGCGGCACCGGCGTGGATGATGCCGATGGGGGCAACGAACAGGGCGGCGATCATGACTCCCAGTGCGGCGGTCTGGACACCGTTGTCCGCGCCGGCCTTTTGCCCAAAGAGGATGTAAAGCGCCCAGCAGGCTCCCGCGCCCAGCGCATAACCAGCGCCGGCCAGATCAATGCCAGTGCCGGCGGTGCCGGTCGGGATCAAAAGAAGCAGGCCGATCACGGCCAGGGCAATCCACAGGAAGTCGATTGCCCTGCGCGATGCATAAATGGCGACCGCCAAAGGGCCAGTGAACTCCAGCGCCACGGCTATTCCCAGGGGAACGGTGCGCAGCGACATATAGAAGAGAAAGTTCATGCCACCTAACGCCATCCCGTACACGATCACAGTACGCAGGGATTGAGCGGTCAGCTTGGCGCGCCAGGGGCGCAGTAATACAAGCATGATGATGCTGGCAAAGATCAATCGTAGTGTGGTGGTTCCTTGAGCGCCCACCTCGGCAAACATGCTTTTGGCAAGGGAGGCGCCAGACTGGATGGAGGCCATGGCTATCAGTAGTAGGGCAACCGGGTAAAGGGTTGATACCAGGCTGCGATGTGAGGATGTCATTGCGAAGTGTTGTCCAGATAAAGGGCAGAGAAGGTTGCAGTGAGCAGTATATTGCGCAGTCAGAGCGGTTTCGTCCATATATGGGGGTGGATTTAGACCGGCTCGCAGTTAATAGATAGAAAGAACGAATTAAAGGTTGACGGCAAAATCCAGACGTCTATAATTCGCCCCACTTCCGGCGCAGTCGAAACGGAAAACTCCTTGAGATTCAACGAGTTAAGTAGGTTTCGAAGGTGCAGGGCTTCAGTTCATCGAGGTCCGGAAGGAGTTGATGGGGCGGTGTTGTAAGGCTCTGTTGACGGTTCGATCTTCTCGGTCGAAAGCGGTGAAAAAGAGGTGTTGACAGCAGCGAGTAACGCTGTAGAATTCGCCTCCCGCTAACGAGAGATCGGAAGTGCAAGTGGTTGAAGTTGTTGATGTTTCCCAAGCGAAACTTTGAAAACTTCTGAAAATAACCGCTTGACAGCAACACCAGGCGCTGTAGAATGCGCGCCTCGGTTGAGACGAAAGAATCAACCCACCGCTCTTTAACAACTGAATCAAGCAATTCGTGTGGGTGCTTGTGGAGTCAGACTGCTAGTCAACAGATTATCAGCATCACAAGTTACTCCGCGAGAAATCAAAGATGTAACCAACGATTGCTGAGCCAAGTTTAGGGTTTTCTCAAAACCCAAAGATGTTTGAACTGAAGAGTTTGATCATGGCTCAGATTGAACGCTGGCGGCAGGCCTAACACATGCAAGTCGAGCGGTAGAGAGGTGCTTGCACCTCTTGAGAGCGGCGGACGGGTGAGTAATGCCTAGGAATCTGCCTGGTAGTGGGGGATAACGCTCGGAAACGGACGCTAATACCGCATACGTCCTACGGGAGAAAGCAGGGGACCTTCGGGCCTTGCGCTATCAGATGAGCCTAGGTCGGATTAGCTAGTTGGTGGGGTAATGGCTCACCAAGGCGACGATCCGTAACTGGTCTGAGAGGATGATCAGTCACACTGGAACTGAGACACGGTCCAGACTCCTACGGGAGGCAGCAGTGGGGAATATTGGACAATGGGCGAAAGCCTGATCCAGCCATGCCGCGTGTGTGAAGAAGGTCTTCGGATTGTAAAGCACTTTAAGTTGGGAGGAAGGGCATTAACCTAATACGTTAGTGTTTTGACGTTACCGACAGAATAAGCACCGGCTAACTCTGTGCCAGCAGCCGCGGTAATACAGAGGGTGCAAGCGTTAATCGGAATTACTGGGCGTAAAGCGCGCGTAGGTGGTTCGTTAAGTTGGATGTGAAATCCCCGGGCTCAACCTGGGAACTGCATTCAAAACTGTCGAGCTAGAGTATGGTAGAGGGTGGTGGAATTTCCTGTGTAGCGGTGAAATGCGTAGATATAGGAAGGAACACCAGTGGCGAAGGCGACCACCTGGACTGATACTGACACTGAGGTGCGAAAGCGTGGGGAGCAAACAGGATTAGATACCCTGGTAGTCCACGCCGTAAACGATGTCAACTAGCCGTTGGGAGCCTTGAGCTCTTAGTGGCGCAGCTAACGCATTAAGTTGACCGCCTGGGGAGTACGGCCGCAAGGTTAAAACTCAAATGAATTGACGGGGGCCCGCACAAGCGGTGGAGCATGTGGTTTAATTCGAAGCAACGCGAAGAACCTTACCAGGCCTTGACATCCAATGAACTTTCCAGAGATGGATGGGTGCCTTCGGGAACATTGAGACAGGTGCTGCATGGCTGTCGTCAGCTCGTGTCGTGAGATGTTGGGTTAAGTCCCGTAACGAGCGCAACCCTTGTCCTTAGTTACCAGCACGTTATGGTGGGCACTCTAAGGAGACTGCCGGTGACAAACCGGAGGAAGGTGGGGATGACGTCAAGTCATCATGGCCCTTACGGCCTGGGCTACACACGTGCTACAATGGTCGGTACAGAGGGTTGCCAAGCCGCGAGGTGGAGCTAATCCCACAAAACCGATCGTAGTCCGGATCGCAGTCTGCAACTCGACTGCGTGAAGTCGGAATCGCTAGTAATCGCGAATCAGAATGTCGCGGTGAATACGTTCCCGGGCCTTGTACACACCGCCCGTCACACCATGGGAGTGGGTTGCACCAGAAGTAGCTAGTCTAACCTTCGGGAGGACGGTTACCACGGTGTGATTCATGACTGGGGTGAAGTCGTAACAAGGTAGCCGTAGGGGAACCTGCGGCTGGATCACCTCCTTAATCGACGACCGCAGCTGCTTCATGAGCTCCCACACGAATTGCTTGATTCATTGAAGAAGACGAAAGAAGCAGCCCGAAATTGGGTCTGTAGCTCAGTTGGTTAGAGCGCACCCCTGATAAGGGTGAGGTCGGCAGTTCGAATCTGCCCAGACCCACCAATTTTGTGTGGGAAACGCCTGTAGAAATACGGGGCCATAGCTCAGCTGGGAGAGCGCCTGCCTTGCACGCAGGAGGTCAACGGTTCGATCCCGTTTGGCTCCACCACTACTGCTTCTGTGTAAAGCTTAGAAATGAGCATTCCATCACGGTGATGATGAATGTTGATTTCTAGTCTTTGACTAGTTCGTTCTTTAAAAATTTGGGTATGTGATAGAAAGATAGACTGGACGTTACTTTCACTGGTAACGGATCAGGCTAAGGTAAAATTTGTGAGTTCTCTTAGTTGAGAAATTCGAATTTTCGGCGAATGTCGTCTTCACAGTATAACCAGATTGCTTGGGGTTATATGGTCAAGTGAAGAAGCGCATACGGTGGATGCCTTGGCAGTCAGAGGCGATGAAAGACGTGGTAGCCTGCGAAAAGCTTCGGGGAGTCGGCAAACAGACTTTGATCCGGAGATGTCTGAATGGGGGAACCCAGCCATCATAAGATGGTTATCTTGTACTGAATACATAGGTGCAAGAGGCGAACCAGGGGAACTGAAACATCTAAGTACCCTGAGGAAAAGAAATCAACCGAGATTCCCTTAGTAGTGGCGAGCGAACGGGGACTAGCCCTTAAGCTTCTTTGATTTTAGCGGAACGCTCTGGAAAGTGCGGCCATAGTGGGTGATAGCCCTGTACGCGAAAGGATCTTAGAAGTGAAATCGAGTAGGACGGAGCACGAGAAACTTTGTCTGAATATGGGGGGACCATCCTCCAAGGCTAAATACTACTGACTGACCGATAGTGAACTAGTACCGTGAGGGAAAGGCGAAAAGAACCCCGGAGAGGGGAGTGAAATAGATCCTGAAACCGTATGCGTACAAGCAGTGGGAGCCCACTTTGTTGGGTGACTGCGTACCTTTTGTATAATGGGTCAGCGACTTATTTTCAGTGGCGAGCTTAACCGAATAGGGGAGGCGTAGCGAAAGCGAGTCTTAATAGGGCGTCTAGTCGCTGGGAATAGACCCGAAACCGGGCGATCTATCCATGGGCAGGTTGAAGGTTGGGTAACACTAACTGGAGGACCGAACCGACTACCGTTGAAAAGTTAGCGGATGACCTGTGGATCGGAGTGAAAGGCTAATCAAGCTCGGAGATAGCTGGTTCTCCTCGAAAGCTATTTAGGTAGCGCCTCATGTATCACTGTAGGGGGTAGAGCACTGTTTCGGCTAGGGGGTCATCCCGACTTACCAAACCGATGCAAACTCCGAATACCTACAAGTGCCGAGCATGGGAGACACACGGCGGGTGCTAACGTCCGTCGTGAAAAGGGAAACAACCCAGACCGTCAGCTAAGGTCCCAAAGTTATGGTTAAGTGGGAAACGATGTGGGAAGGCTTAGACAGCTAGGAGGTTGGCTTAGAAGCAGCCACCCTTTAAAGAAAGCGTAATAGCTCACTAGTCGAGTCGGCCTGCGCGGAAGATGTAACGGGGCTCAAACCATACACCGAAGCTACGGGTATCACTTAGGTGATGCGGTAGAGGAGCGTTCTGTAAGCCTGTGAAGGTGAGTTGAGAAGCTTGCTGGAGGTATCAGAAGTGCGAATGCTGACATGAGTAACGACAATGGGTGTGAAAAACACCCACGCCGAAAGACCAAGGTTTCCTGCGCAACGTTAATCGACGCAGGGTTAGTCGGTCCCTAAGGCGAGGCTGAAAAGCGTAGTCGATGGAAAACAGGTTAATATTCCTGTACTTCTGGTTATTGCGATGGAGGGACGGAGAAGGCTAGGCCAGCTTGGCGTTGGTTGTCCAAGTTTAAGGTGGTAGGCTGGAATCTTAGGTAAATCCGGGATTCTAAGGCCGAGAGCTGATGACGAGTTACCCTTTGGGTGACGAAGTGGTTGATGCCATGCTTCCAAGAAAAGCTTCTAAGCTTCAGGTAACCAGGAACCGTACCCCAAACCGACACAGGTGGTTGGGTAGAGAATACCAAGGCGCTTGAGAGAACTCGGGTGAAGGAACTAGGCAAAATGGCACCGTAACTTCGGGAGAAGGTGCGCCGGTGAGGGTGAAGCACTTGCTGCGTAAGCCCACGCCGGTCGAAGATACCAGGCCGCTGCGACTGTTTATTAAAAACACAGCACTCTGCAAACACGAAAGTGGACGTATAGGGTGTGACGCCTGCCCGGTGCCGGAAGGTTAATTGATGGGGTTAGCTAACGCGAAGCTCTTGATCGAAGCCCCGGTAAACGGCGGCCGTAACTATAACGGTCCTAAGGTAGCGAAATTCCTTGTCGGGTAAGTTCCGACCTGCACGAATGGCGTAACGATGGCGGCGCTGTCTCCACCCGAGACTCAGTGAAATTGAAATCGCTGTGAAGATGCAGTGTATCCGCGGCTAGACGGAAAGACCCCGTGAACCTTTACTATAGCTTTGCACTGGACTTTGAATTTGCTTGTGTAGGATAGGTGGGAGGCTTTGAAGCGTGGACGCCAGTTCGCGTGGAGCCATCCTTGAAATACCACCCTGGCAACTTTGAGGTTCTAACTCAGGTCCGTTATCCGGATCGAGGACAGTGTATGGTGGGTAGTTTGACTGGGGCGGTCTCCTCCTAAAGAGTAACGGAGGAGTACGAAGGTGCGCTCAGACCGGTCGGAAATCGGTCGTAGAGTATAAAGGCAAAAGCGCGCTTGACTGCGAGACAGACACGTCGAGCAGGTACGAAAGTAGGTCTTAGTGATCCGGTGGTTCTGTATGGAAGGGCCATCGCTCAACGGATAAAAGGTACTCCGGGGATAACAGGCTGATACCGCCCAAGAGTTCATATCGACGGCGGTGTTTGGCACCTCGATGTCGGCTCATCACATCCTGGGGCTGAAGCCGGTCCCAAGGGTATGGCTGTTCGCCATTTAAAGTGGTACGCGAGCTGGGTTTAGAACGTCGTGAGACAGTTCGGTCCCTATCTGCCGTGGACGTTTGAGATTTGAGAGGGGCTGCTCCTAGTACGAGAGGACCGGAGTGGACGAACCTCTGGTGTTCCGGTTGTCACGCCAGTGGCATTGCCGGGTAGCTATGTTCGGGAAAGATAACCGCTGAAAGCATCTAAGCGGGAAACTTGCCTCAAGATGAGATCTCACTGGGACCTTGAGTCCCCTGAAGGGCCGTCGAAGACTACGACGTTGATAGGCAGGGTGTGTAAGCGCTGTGAGGCGTTGAGCTAACTGTACTAATTGCCCGTGAGGCTTGACCATATAACACCCCAAGCAAATTTGCTTGCTTCGAGCTGAAAAGCGAACGAGTACCAGATTGCGGTGTGTGAAGACGAAACGAACCGAAAGTTCGAACGTCACAAAACACCGAAAAGCTATCACATACCCATTCGCTGGAACGTGACCGCAAGGCACGCGCTGGCTACCGAATTTCTTGACGACCATAGAGCATTGGAACCACCTGATCCCATCCCGAACTCAGCAGTGAAACGATGCATCGCCGATGGTAGTGTGGGGTTTCCCCATGTGAGAGTAGGTCATCGTCAAGATTAAATTCCGAAACCCCTATCTGCTGACGCAGGTAGGGGTTTTGTTTTGCCCGCAGGAAAGCGAGCGCCAGTAAAAAGGATGACATGCGCAGGCCATCCTTTTTCCTCATCCCGGCTGTTAGGCTTCAGGTACTGGGCAGCTCAAGTCTCCTTCCTTGCACTTGAGGTAGGTCTTGAACGCCTCGATCCGGGCCTTGGTCTGCGCCGTGATGCAGTTGCTATAGATCAGCGGATAGACGCTGCCGCCTTCGACTCCGGAGGCGGAGAAGTTGCATTCGGCATCACGGAAGACTATCCAGGCTCGTTGTGCCTTGACCAACAACTGCTTGGCCTCGGGATCGTCCTTCAGGCGTGCCGTGATCTGCTTGTACAGGTCGTTCAGCTCCTTGTCGGCGGCCTTGTTATCTTTGGCCGCACACTGGTTCAGTTCACTCTGGGTCGTGGCATTGGCACAGTCATCGGCTTGGACAAGGGGAACGAAAAACAGCGGCGTCAGGGCCAAGAGCAAGCGTCGGGACATGTTTGGTCTCTCCTTGAGGGCTGGAAAACGCCGAGAAGTTTACACGCGCAAAGCGATTTTAGATCCGGCGAGACTATAGACGACGTTCTGATACAACTTTCCGGTTGGCGTTGTGGTCTTAGAAGCCTACTGTTTGAACACAGGAGGTGACCTCATGCATGCATCTGATCGCATTGAAAGAAAGATCCTGCTCAAGGCTCCGCGCGCTCAAGTCTGGCGGGCCTTGGCCAATGCCGAAGCTTTCGGCCAGTGGTTTGGCGTCGCCCTTGAGGGTAAACGGTTTGTGGCAGGTGAGCGGACCCAGGGGCAGATCACATATCCGGGTTACGAGCACCTCATCTGGGACGTAGCGGTGGAGCGAGTCGAGCCCGAGCGGGTGTTTTCATTTCGCTGGCACCCTTACGCGATCGAGCCGCAGGTGGATTATTCCCAGGAATCTGAAACCCGGGTGCAGTTCGAGCTTGAGGACATGGATGGCGGCACCTTGTTGAAAGTCGTGGAATCGGGCTTCAACAATATTCCCGAGGCGCGCCGGCTCAAGGCCTTTCGCATGGACAGTCGTGGCTGGGACGAACAAATGGCCAATATTGAAGCGTTTCTAAGCAAGGCTTGATTCTCCATCGTGGGTGCAAATGTTGGCACGTCTGGCGCGGGTAAGGGTTTTCGGAAGGGCGGGTATGGCGAATGTCTTACACGAGATGATAACGATGTCGTCTATTGCACTTTGGATCCGAAGCGTAATCTGGACTCATCCACTGAAGCACAGGAAGTGCTCAGGATCAGGGACGATCGACCTTGCAAGGATGGCTATCGACAGGGAGTCGTAATGGTCTTGGAAAAACCCGCTTCGGCGGGTTTTTTTTCGCCAGTCAAAAAGGTCCGCAAGTGCTGTATAGCGAAACGCTTACACCGCGGCGCTGCTTTCTCGTCTTTTTCCATCTCATCGGAACGCTTAATCTAAGTCCATCCACTGAGTACAGGGAGTGCTCGGGGTCATGGATGATCGGACCAGGCATGGAATGCCGGACAGGGAGTCAAATTGGTCCTCAAAAAACCCGCCTAGGCGGGTTTTTTTTCGTCTGCAGAAAAGTGGCCTTTCACCGCCTCAGGTACCGGCCCAGCCTATTGGCCCCCGGGATCAGGCGCCAGTGGCTTGTAACGCCTGGGCACGTAGACGGGCGACGTCCTTGCTCGGAGATGCACCAAATAGGCGACTGTATTCGCGACTGAACTGCGAAGGGCTCTCATAACCCATCTTGTAACCGATGGACGAAACATCGCTGTTCTCTGCCAATAGCAGTCGCCGGGCTTCTTGAAGGCGCAGTTGTTTCTGGTATTGCAGAGGGCTCATGGCGGTCACGGCTTTGAAACGGTGATGCAGCGCCGACGGGCTGAGGTTGATCATTTGCGCCAGGCTGTCAATGCTCAGCGGCTCGGCATAATGGTTATTGAGCCACTCGATGGCGCGACTGATGCGATGGGTTTGTGTGTCGGGAATGGCTATTTCGTGCAAACGCTGGCCCTGGGCGCCTCGCAGCAGTCGGTAGAAAATCTCCTGTTGGGCCAGGGGCGCCAAGGTTGCGATGTCCTCCGGACTGTCCAGCAGCCGCAGCAGGCGCAACATCGCATCGAGCAGTGGCGCGTCGATGCGATCCAGGAACAGTCCGCGTCCGGTTCGCTGGGTCGGAACACCGATAGGGCTGGTGTCGGCGATCAGGCGGCAGACTTGTGCCGGGTCGATGTCCAGGCGAATGCACAGGTAGGGACGTTCGGGACTGGCTTCGACCACTTGCCCGGCCAGCGGCAGGGTCACCGAGACAACCAGGTAATTGAGCGGGTCATACACGTAGCACTCATCCGCCAGCCGCACCTCTTTCGCCCTTCGACGATCACGCATAGGCCGGGTTTGTGCACCGTATGCAGGGCTTCGGTCGGCTGGTCGCTGCGGATCAGGTGCAGGGCCTCGATGGCCGTAGGGTGGACGCCATATTCCGGCGCAAAACGCTTCATCAGCTCCGCCAGCTCGGCGCGACGCTGGCTGACGCCGTCGTCGGGCGCAATGTGTATGGACGTGGATACCGACATGCCGCTCAATCTCCCAGGCCAACTGTGTGGATCGCGTTAGTAAAGCCGATTGTATCGCTGGCGACTAGAGGTGGTTATCACGCTACAGAATTGTGCAAGTGCGCAGGAGGATCCGGCTAACCCCAACTTCCATGGGCTCCCTAATCTGGACTTGTCAAAACGCTCCCATCGGGGGCCAACACATCCAGTCGAGGAAACCATCATGTCCGATATCCAAAATAAAGTTGTGGTAATCACCGGCGCCAGCAGTGGGATTGGCGAGGCCGCCGCACGCTTGTTGGCCGCGCGGGGTGCCCGCGTAGTGCTTGGCGCTCGGCGCGTGGAACGTTTGCAGGCGCTGGTGCATGAACTTGAAGCCGCTGGCCAACAGGCGGTTTGCAAAGCCGTGGACGTGACCCGTCGCGACGACGTTCAGAGCCTGGTGGATTTTGCTGTCGGACGTTTCGGCAGGGTTGATGTGATCATCAACAATGCCGGCGTCATGCCCCTTTCCAAACTCGAGGCGCTGAAAGTCGATGAATGGGACCGCATGATCGACGTCAACATCCGTGGTGTGCTCCACGGCATCGCCGCCGGCTTGCCCCTGATGCAGCGCCAGCGCAGCGGCCAATTCATCAACATCGCGTCAATCGGCGCCTACACCGTCAGCCCCACCGCTGCTGTGTATTGCGCCACCAAGTTCGCCGTGCGGGCGATTTCCGAAGGGCTGCGCCAAGAGGTCGGCGGCGATGTGCGGGTAACGGTCATTTCCCCCGGCGTGACCGAGTCGGAACTGGCCGAAAGTATTTCCGATGAGGGTGGACGTGCCGAGATGCGCGAGTTCCGCAAGATCGCGATTCCCGCCGAGGCCATCGCCCGGGCAATTGCCTACGCCATCGAGCAACCAGCGGATGTCGACGTCAGCGAACTGGTTGTGCGGCCAACCGCCAGTCCCTTTTAAAGTGAGCAATCCGACAAGGGATATCCCGGTGGCGAGCGGACAAACCCCCTCGCCACAGTTTTATGCAAGATGAAGAGCGAGCGTTACGCCAGGTCCAGTCGCGCCGCGGCACGCTGGGTGATCTGCGAACGCACCCGGAACGATTCCGCCGCGCGCCGGTGCGCTTCTTCCAATACACCTGCTGGCGCCGTGTCCGGGCAGCCCGCGTTGAAGGGTGGGGCAGGGGCGTATTCGAGTTGCAGTTGGACCAGCTCGGCGGTGCCTTGGTCGAACAATTCCTCCGCCAGGGTCAGCGCAAAATCGATCCCCGCCGTGATGCCGCCGCCGGTGATCAGGTTGCCGTCGCGTACCACGCGGTCCTTGACTGGGGTTGCCCCCAGGATGGACAACAAGCTGTGGTAGGCCCAATGGGTGGTGGCCTGTTTCCCTTTCAACAGTCCCGCCGCACCGAGTACCAGCGAACCGGTGCACACCGACGTGATGTACTGCGCGTGGGCCGCTTGCTGTCGGATGAAGGCCAAGGTCTGCTCGTCCTCCATCAAGGGGCCTACGCCGCTGCCACCAGGGACGCAGATTACGTCGAGTTTCGGGCAATCTTCGAAGGTGGTTGTCGGCAACAGCACCAAGCCAGTGCTGGAGGTGACTGGCGCCAAGTCTTTCCAGATCAGGTGCACCTTCACGTCCGGCAACGAGGCCAGCACATCGTAAGGGCCGGTCAGGTCCAGTTGCTGGACTTGCGGGAATAACAGCAAACCGATCTGCAATGTCATGGTGATTCTCCTTAAGTGATGCCCGAGGGTGGACGGCTCTACTTTAGGGTCGTAGGATCTGGCGCATACGCCAATAAGCCCACGAATTACGCCAATATGCCGACTGTGCCAAAAACCGTTCATGTCCTGGCCTTTGCCAATGTCCAAGTGTTGGATGTCACCGGACCCTTGCAGGTGTTTGCTTCGGCCAATGACCTGGCTCGCCAGCAAGGCTTGCCCTTGCCGTACGCGCCGACGGTGATTGCCCTGGGCGGCGGGGCAGTGATGTCCTCGGCGGGGTTGGCGTTGATGGCCGAGCCGCTGCCGAGCGAAGACAGTGACACCCTGTTGATCGCCGGCGGCTGGGGCGTTTACGAGGCGGCCAAGGATCCGGCGCTGGTGGCCTGGGTCAAGGCGCATGGCCTGCGCTCACGGCGGGTGGCGTCGGTGTGTACCGGGGCGTTCCTGCTGGCCGCCAGCGGCTGGCTGGACGGGCGGCGGGTAGTGACGCACTGGACCCGCTGCGAACAACTGGCCGAGCAGCATCCGCAGTTGCGGGTCGAGGCCAATCCGATCTTTATCAATGACGGTCCGGTCTGGACTTCTGCCGGGGTCACTGCCGGCATCGACCTGGCCCTGGCACTGGTGGAAGAAGACCTGGGCCGGGCCGTGGCCCTGGAGGTCGCCCGGCAATTGGTGGTGTTCCTCAAGCGGCCTGGCGGGCAATCGCAGTTCAGCGTGACGTTGTCGCTGCAAAAACAGGGCAGCCGATTCGACGAACTGCATGCCTGGATCGCCGAAAACCTCACCCGTGACCTCGGCCTGTCGAGCCTGGCCGCTGAGGTAGGCATGAGCGAACGCAGTTTTGTACGCCACTACCGCGCCGACACCGGACAGACACCGGCGCGGGCGGTAGAACTGATTCGCGTGGAAACGGCCCGTCGTCTATTGGCCGACACCGCGGTATCGATCAAACGCGTGGCGGTGCAATGCGGCTTTGGCAGCGAAGAAACCCTGCGTCGCAGTTTCTTACGGGCCATGGGTGTGACGCCCCAGGCCTATCGCGAGCGGTTCGCGCTCAGCCCTCAAGCAGATCCAGCAATGCCTTGAGCGTCGCCTCGGGCGCTTCCTGAGGAATGTTGTGGCCTACGCCGGCCAGCACTCGGCGCTCGTAGAAACCGCTGAAATGCGCGGCATCGTCATCGTGTTCGGACGCTGGTCCTACGCCGTCATCGGCCCCGCACAGGGAAATGCTTGGCACGCTGATGACCGGTTGTTTGGCGAGGCGCTCTTCCATCCACTCCAGCGTCGGATCTCCGGGTGCGTACATGAAACGGTGGCGGTAGGAATGAATCACCACGTCGACAAAATCCGGATTCTCGAATGACGGGGCGCTGAGCGGATAAAGTTCGGCGCCGCGCTTCCAGGTCGGTGACCACAGGCGCCAGAGCAATGCACATAGCTCGCGTCGGTTTTGGGTCAGGCCCTCGACACCCCGGGCGGTGTGGAAATAGTACTGGTACCACAGTCGATGCTCGGTTTCAGGGGCCAGTGGCTGCGTTGAGCGAGGAATATCCTGCAGGTTGTAGCCGTCGCCGGTCACCAGGCAACGCACGCGCTCAGGCCACAGCGCCGCCACGATGCATGCCGCCCGACCGCCCCAGTCGTAGCCGCACAACGCCGCTTGGGGAATGGCGAGCGCGTGCATCAGGTCGAGCAGATCCTGGGCCAGCGCCGCCTGCTGGCCAGAGCGCAGGATGGACGGATTGTTGAACCGCGTCGGGCCGTAGCCGCGCAGGTAGGGCACGATGACTCGATAGCCGCGCTGAGCCAGGGCCGGCGCGACCTCATCGAAAGCCCGGGGGTCGTAGGGGAAGCCGTGCAGCAGGATGACGGGCTCGCCGGCGGCGGGGCCGTGTTCTTCATAGGCGATGCGCAGCAACGGCGTCACGGCGAAATTGAGCTTGGGATTCTGGTTCACATCAGCCTCCGGTTACGCGGGTTCCTGATTCACGTATTTGCTCCGATCCGGCGTGAAGGTCACGATCATATGGGTGCCGGAGCAGGTGAGGGTGTGCTCTTGGGTCAGATCGATGTCCAGGTCTTCACCGCGCAGGCCCTGCCATTGGGCGAGGTATTTCAGACATCCGAATTTTGCGGTTTTTTTCAGGCTACGGCTGACGCCACCTTTCCAGCCCAGCACCGGCAATTCACCGGCCAGGCAGCGTTGTGCCAGTTCGGGAAATCGCTGCGCGCGGTCGCGGCCGATTTCCCAACATTTGATCAAGCCTCGGTCGTGGCCTTCCCAGAGTTCTTCCCGGGTCAGGCCTGATCGCGGCGGAGTGGTGATGGCGCGTTTGATATGGGTCATGTCGGATCCTTGAGTCGGGTTTTTATTGGGCAGCTCCGCTGCACCCGTAAGTGCATCGATCTTAGGAGGGGTTTGGGGGGCTGGCAACCGGTAACGGATTGTGGTGATCAAAGGCGGGCGCATGCTCTTGTGGCGAGGGAGCTTGCTCCCGCTGGGTTGCGAAGCGACCCTCAGGATTTTGCGCCTGCTGCGCAGTCCAGCGGGAGCAAGCTCCCTCGCCACGGTGGTGCAGTGTTCCTACAAAAAATTAGGTGAACCGGAAATTTCTGACGAGTCGCGGCGGTTGCCGGTTCGGAAGCGGCGGGGATAGGCTTTGCCGGTCGCTGCAAAATCAGCGACCGGGTTTGGTCACCCGTCCAATGTCAGGCGCACACGCGCCAACCTCGGCATATAGGCGCTTTGCCGGTATGCTTTGCGGTGGGCTGTGCGCGGGGCACTTTCGAGTGCGCCGGGTGCCTGACTTCCCGGTTGACCAACCTGCGTACCGCCCACCACCCTCGTTTGGTCACGAGGTGGTGAGCTCAACTTCAAGTCAGGAGTTTCACCATGGTCAAAATCACCCCCAACCCCCCTCGCGCCGAAGACCTCTCTTCCTACACCACCCTCGATTCAAAAAAAAACCGCGAAGCCGCCGACCGGGCGCTGAACATCCACTTGTCTCCCGCCGCCCCAAAACCCGACACACAAGACGGCCAGGTCTTTTCCGTAGTCCCAGGCCTCAACACCGAATCGGTGCTAACCAGCCTCAGCGAAACCCTGGCCTCGGCCAATGCCATGGCCAGTGATTTGGCTTTCGAACTAGAAGGTTCCCGGCGGCATGTTGCGTTGGGGATTCAGCAATTGATCGAACTGGGCACGTTGCTGGCCAATCGGGCGCTGGATGACCTGGAATCGACCGTCTAACTGACACACCCCGGATGTGGCGAGGGAGCTTGCTCCCGCTGGGTTGCGAAGCGACCCTCAGGATTTTGCGCCTGCTGCGCAGTCGAGCGGGAGCAAGCTCCCTCGCCACAGGGAACCGCGTTTAATCCAAGGCTCACGGCTGCCAGTTATTTTTCTCCCCGCTCAACTTGCGATCCAAAAAACTCGCCGCGCTGATCAGTGCCAGATGGGTCAGGGCCTGGGGTGTGTTGCCCAGGTGAAAGCCGTGGTTGTCGAACTCTTCGGCGTACAGGCCCAGCGGGTTGGCGTAGCGCAGCAGTTGTTCGAATTCCAGCTGGGCTTTTTCCACGCGGCCGGCGCGGGCCAGGCATTCGACGTACCAGAACGAGCAGGCCGCGAACGAGCCTTCGGTGCCGCTGAGGCCGTCGATAGGGCTGTCATCGTTGCGGTAGCGATACACCATGCCGTCGCGCACCAGGCTCTGTTCAATCGCGTCCAGAGTCGACAACCAGCGCGGGTCGCGGGCACTGACGAACCGCACCAAGGGCATCAATAACATCGAGCCATCGAGGGCGGTGCTCCCCAGGCGTTGGACGAAATGCTGGTGTTCCTCGTTCCAGAAATTGCTCCAGATGTCCTCATAGATAGCCTGGCGAGTCTCATCCCAGCGGGCGAACGGGGCGGGCAGCGAGCGTTTTTCGGCCAGGCGGATGGCGCGGTCGACGGCAACCCAGCACATCAGCCGCGAATGCAGAAAATGCTGCTTGTCACCGCGCATTTCCCAGATGCCCACGTCCTTGTCCTGCCAGGTTTGACATACCTGATCGACGACATCGGCGGTGTGTTTCCAGCCTTGATGGGAGATCGCTTCGCCGTACTTGTTGACCAGGTACACCGCGTCCATCAACTCGCCAAAGATATCCAACTGCACCTGCCGGTAGGCCAGGTTGCCGATGCGCACCGGCTGCGCACCGCCGAAGCCGCTCAGGTGCGGCAGCTCGGTTTCCGGCAGCTCCAGCCGGCCGTCCAGGCCGTACAAGATGTTGAGTTTGGTCGGTTGGTCGCAGCAGTCGCTGACCCGCCCTCGCAACCAGCGCATGTAGGCATTGGCTTCTTCGATGAAGCCCAGGCGCATGAACGCATACACGGTAAAAGAGGCGTCGCGGATCCAGGTGTAGCGGTAATCCCAGTTGCGCTCGCCGCCACGGGTTTCCGGCAGGCCGAAAGTGGCGGCGGCGAGGATAGCGCCGTGTTTTCGCGAGGTCAGCAGCTTCAGCGCCAGGGCGGAACGATTGACCATTTCCCGCCAGCGCCCGCGATAATTCGACTGGCCGATCCAGCCACGCCAAAACGCCAGGGTGCGTTCCAGGCACAAGGCGCTGACGTCGTCCTGCAACCGCGGGTCATCGATGCCGCCCAGCAAGAATTCGGCGCTCTGGCCCTGCTCCAAGGTGAATTCGGCCACCGCGGCGTTGCCGTCCAGCGTCATGGCCTGGTCGGAACACAGGCGCAGGCTCGGTTGGCCCGACGCCTCGAAGCAAATGTGGCTACCGTCCTGGTGCGCCGTGGTGGCGGCTCGGGCGTAGTCATGCCGCACGGCGCAACGCAGGCGAAAGGTCGCGCTGCCCACCGCCATGCGCACCTTGCGCATCAGTACGGGCAGATCATTCTCGCTGTCACCGATGGGCAGCAGGTCGGTGATTTCCACCACCACCCCATCGCTCAGCCAGCGGGTTTGCAGCACGTTGGTATCGGGCAGGTAGATCTGCTGGCGACGGGCATCCGGCAGGTCTGGTGCGAGTTGGAAGATGCCCGCCTCGGGCGTGTCGAGCAGCGAACAGAAGATCGACGGGCTGTCGAATTCCGGCCAGCAGAAAAAATCCACGCTGCCTCGATCGTTCACCAGCGCAGCGGTGCGCATGTCGCCGATGATGCCGTGGTTTTCGATGGGGCTTTGCGGCTCGTCATGATCAGCCATTGCCGCGGAATCCTGGATACAGACTCATCCCGCCGTCGATGAACAGCGTGGTGCCTACCACGTAGTCGGACAAGTCCGACGCCAGCCAGACCACCGCGTTGGCAACGTCCTCGACATCGCCTACACGACCGTAAGGAATCAGCTGCAGCAGTTTTTGCTCCTGCTCACCTTCGGTGGCCTCGCGGTTGATGGCCGTGCGGATGGCGCCGGGGGCGATGCTGTTGATGCGGATGCGCTGATGGCTGGTTTCCTGGGCCAGGCTCTGCATCAGCAGATCGACACCGCCCTTGGAAGCAGCGTAATTGACGTGGCCGGCCCAGGGAATGCGCTGGTGCACCGAGCTCATGTGGATGATCTTGCCAGCGGCCCGGGACACGCCCTGGCGAATGCCCTGGCGATTGAAAATCCGCAGGGCGGCACGGGCACAGAGGAACTGACCGGTGAGGTTGGTGCCGATCACCGTGTTCCAGTCTTCCAGGCTCATGTCGACAGCGGCAGCGTCTTTTTGCAGGCCGGAATTGGCGACCAGGATGTCCAGCGTGCCAAAGGCTTCGAGGGTCTTGGCAAATAGCTGTTCGACGTCCTGCTCCTTCGAAACATCGGCGCCGACGGCGATCGCGCGGCCGCCATTGTCATTGATCTGGCGAGCCAGGTCTTCGGCCGGACCGGCATTGGAATGGTAGTTGAGCACCACGGCGGCACCGGCCTGCGCCAACGCCTTGGCCGAGCCTGCGCCAATGCCGGAGCTGGCGCCAGTGACGAGGGCGACTTGGTGGTCGAGGGTTATCTGCATGGTTTAGCACCTGGAGTGAAGGGCCTTACCTGCTGACTGGCGTGAGGTGTGCAGAGTTCAGTCAGGCGCAGCGATCTTCATCCTCCAGCCACATTTGGATATCACCCAAGCAATGCCTGGCCGCTACCAACCCCGCCCCGAGTTGACCCAGAAATTCACCGACAGCGACGTCGACACCGACTCCACCTGGTGAAACCAACCCTCCGGCAAAAACAGCAGGTCTCCAGCCTCCAGCGTCACCCGCAGGAAAGTCACGTCCCGGGCCCGCGGGAAGCGTTGATAGTCCGGCGCGTCGGGATTGAAATCACAGCCGTCCAGACCGCCTTGGGGCGCTGTGGACCAAGTGCCCAGCGCCTCACGGTGATGCGGCGCGGCGAGGGTGAATATCTTCTGTCCCCAAACCTGGGCGAACAGGTTATCGGTGTCATCGCGATGCAGCGGCGTCAGGGTGCCCTTGGGGCCGATCCAGATGCGCGGCGGGATGAACAGCGACGGGTCGAAGTAGGGCGGATATTGGATCTGCTCCAGCAATTGCGCCGGCAAAATGTTGTTGCCCATATAAGCCGGTGGTTCACCCTCGGTACTCTTGACCGCCGGGCTGTCCAGGGAGGCGATGAATTCGGCCATGGAGGTGGAACGGAAATCGCGCTCGGTAGAGAAAGTGTTCTTCACATAATCGCCATGGCGCGTGATGCCTTGCAGTTGGGCAAAGTGCACCAGCGATTCCTCGCGGCTGAGCTTGAACAGCGGCCAGTCCTGCAGGGCATTGTTGATGACCAGCGGAATACCGTGGGGCAGATAGCGTGCCTGGAACTCCTGCACTGACAATTCGCTGCGCGGTCGTCGTTCCACCGTGCGTTGGGTGGGCAGGCTGGCGGTGAGTTTTTCGCTGAAGCGCTGCGGGGTAGGGTAGCGCTTGTTCATGTCGACCTTTTCCACCACGCCGCCGCTGTGACGGGCATGGTCGATGATCTGCGGCAGCAAGGTCGCCAGGCCCATGTTGCCGCCGATTTTCAGGCGACCGCTGGCAAACAGTTCCTCGACATTGGCCATGCCGGCCATGATCCCGAGAAAATCCTTTTCCGCCACTTCGATGGTCACGTCGGGGCTGGCGTGCCGACCGGCCTGGGTGTGGCTGCTGGCCCTGACCTCGGACCAGTACGCCTGCTGCGGGCCGAACACGAATTGAAAGACGCCTTCGATACCAACGGCGCCGGCATTGGCGAACAGTTTGCCCAGGATGGTTTGCAGGTCCACGGCGGTCACTCTTGTGGGTTTTGGTCTTGGCAGGTAACGAGGACCGGGATCGGAAATTTAGCCCCCACTGCTGACCACCGCCCTAGCGCGTCGCCACCATGAACACCCGAGGAAATGGCAGCAGCACTGTCCCATCGTCCAGGGCCGGATAAGCCTGTTCGATTGCCTTGAGGTATAACGCCAGGTATTGCTCGCGCTGCGTCTCATCCAGCGGATCGAGAAACGGTCGCAAGCCGCTGCCCTTGAACCACTCCACCACGCCCGCCGCGCCGCCAGCGAGTGGGTGGTGATAGACCGTGCGCCACACGTCGACGCGGGTGCAGTGGGGCTTGAGAATCGAGTAATAGGTGCTGGCATCCGCCACTTCAGTGCGCGTATCAGCCGCCCCCGCCAGTTGGCTGGCCCATGGACCATTGGCGGCGATTTCGCGCATCAAGCGGTGGGACGGCTGGTGCAGGGTGTCCGGCATCTGGATCGCCAGGCTGCCGCCGCGTGTGAGTTTGTTCACCAGCGAGGGCAACAGGCTGGCGTGATCGGGCAACCATTGCACCACGGCGTTGGCGAAGATCACGTCGAATGGCCCGGGTTCGTTCCATCGGCCGATGTCGGCGATGTCGAAGGCGACGGCGGGCAAACGCTGGCGAGCGGCTTCGATCATGTCGCCGGAACTGTCCAGGCCGCGCACTGCGGCACCGGCGAAATGTTCCAGCAGAAGCTCCGTCGAATTGCCGGGGCCGCAGCCCAGGTCGATTACCGAGTGCGCTTGCGTGGCGGGAATGGCCGCCAGCAGGTCCCGGGCCGGGCGGGTGCGTTCCTGTTCAAATGCGACGTACTGTTTAGCGGACCAGCTCATGGCGTTCTCCTGTGGGTTGGAGCGAATCGAGGTGCCGCCAGTATAGGGTTGAGTGGAGAATATGCAGCGAGCGTAACGGTTTTGACTAAATCGGCGGGTTACGATTTCGTTATCTTCCCTACACCACCGATCGGAGAGAACCGCAGTGACTCAACTGACCCTGCTGTGCCTGCCTTATTCCGGCGCCAGCGCGATGGTGTACAGCCGTTGGCGGCGCACATTGCCGTCATGGCTGCAGGTGCAGCCAGTAGAGCTGCCGGGACGCGGGGCGCGGTTCGGCGAGCCGCTGCACACCGACATGGGCCCATTGGCGACGCAGCTGGCGCGGGAGCTGTACCCGACGCTCCAGGCCCCTTACGCGGTGTTCGGTCACAGCCTCGGCGCGCTACTGGCCTGCGACATTGCCCATGCCCTGCGCGAACTGGGTTGCCCGGAGCCGGTGGCGCTATTTGCCTCGGGCACTGCGGCGCCGACGATGCGGGCCGACTACGACCGCGGTTTCGCCGAACCGAAAACCGACGCGCAACTGATCGACCAGCTGCGCACCCTCAACGGCACCAGCGAAGAGGTGTTGGGCAATGAAGAACTGATGGCCCTGACCTTGCCGATCCTGCGGGCGGATTTCCTGCTGTGCGGGCGCTTCCAGCCCCGGGTGCGCCCGCCGCTCAACTGCCCGGTGCATGTCTTCGGCGGCACCACCGACAAGGCCACCACCGAGCAACTGATTGGCTGGCGCCAGGAGACCACCGGAAGCTTTTCGGTGGACATGCTGGCGGGCGGGCACTTCTTCATTCATGAGCACGAGGCCAAGCTGCTGCGGCTGATCAAGGATCAGTTGAGCGTGCACCATCGCCGGCATGGGCTGGCGATCAGCGCGTGATTTGATTCCCAGGCTTATTGAAACATAGCCCCTTGTGGGAGCGAGCCTGCTCGCGATGGCGTCGTGTCAGTCAACGAACTGCAAACTGACACTCCGCATCGCGAGCAGGCTCGCTCCCACAGATGGATGTGCATGACGCTCCAATCCCCCGTTTTATCCCGCTTCCTGATACCTATTCTCAAACGCTAATTTTTCCGGTCTGCATTCGTTTTATAGGGACGACTTGCCTTTGTGCCTTGTGCCCACTGATTCCGGATACCCCAGAAATGAATGCTGAAGACGCCTTGAAACTTGCTCGCCGGTTTATCGGGTTGCCCCTGCAAAAGCGCCAGATGTTCCTGGCGGCACTGGACAAGGAAGGGGTGGCGTTCAGCGGCTTTCCCATCCCCCAGGGCGTCGAGGCCGAGGATCGCCAGGCCCTGTCCTATGCCCAGCAGCGCATGTGGTTTCTCTGGCAGCTTGAGCCGGACAGCGGCGCCTACAACCTGCCGGGTGCGGTGCGGCTCAAAGGCAGGTTGGACCTGCAGGCCCTGGAGCAGGCTTTCGCCAGCCTGGTGGCGCGACATGAAACCCTGCGCACGGTGTTCCAGCGCCAGGCCGACGACAGCCTCGTGCAAGTGCCAATGACCGCGCCGCTGCTGATCGAGCAAGAAGATTACAGTGCCCTGGCAGCCGTCGAGCGCGAGCTGGCGGTGGCCGAGGCGGCGCAGCAACAGTCGCTGCGGCCGTTCGATCTGGCGGTCGGGCCGCTGCTGCGGGTCAAGCTGCTCAAGCTCGGCGAGCGCGAGCATGTGCTGTTGCTGACCTTGCATCACATCGTCTCCGACGGTTGGTCGATGAACGTGCTGATCGACGAATTCGTCCGCTGCTACGACGCTCATCAAGCGGGGCAGTCGCCGCAACTTGCACCGCTGCCGATCCAGTACAGCGACTATGCCTTGTGGCAGCGCCGCTGGCTCGAAGCGGGGGAGCAGGCGCGGCAGCTTGAGTATTGGCAGGCGCAACTCGGCGATGAGCATCCGGTGCTGGAACTGCCGACCGATCACGCGCGCCCGGTCATGCCGAGCTATCGCGGCAGCCGTCATGAATTCGCCATCGATAGCGCCTTGGCGGAACAGCTGCGCAGCACGGCCCAGCAGCATGGCGTCACGCTGTTCATGCTTCTTCTGAGCGCGTTCAACGTGTTGTTGCATCGCTACAGCGGCCAGCCGGATATCCGCGTCGGCGTGCCGATCGCCAACCGCAATCGCGATGAAATCGAAGGCCTGATCGGCTTCTTCGTCAACACCCAGGTGCTGCGTACCGAACTCGACGGACAAATGCGCGTCGTCGATTTGCTCCGCGCCGTCAAAGAGGTCGCCCTCGGTGCCCAGGCCCATCAGGACCTGCCGTTCGAGCGCCTGGTCGACGCCTTGAAGCTGGAGCGCAGCCTCAGCCATACGCCGCTGTTCCAGGTGATGTACAACCATCAGCCGCATGTGGCCGACATCACCACGATCAGCACCGCGTCGGGGCTGGAACTGGGCATGCTCGACTGGCAAGGCCGCACCACCCAGTTCGACCTGACCCTGGACACCTTTGAGAAGGCCGGCAAGTTGCACGCCGCGCTGACGTACGCCAACGATCTGTTCGAAGCGCCGACCATCGCGCGCATGGCGCGGCATTGGCTGCGTTTGTTGGCGGCGATGGTCGCCGATCCGTCGCAGCGCATCGGCGAATTGCCGCTGCTCGATGCCCACGAGCAGCAGACCCTGGTGCATGGCTGGAACGCCACCGCCCAGCGCTACCCGACCGAACGGTGCATGCATCAACTGATTGGGGCCCAGGCCGTGCGCACCCCAGACGCATTGGCGTTGACGTTTGGCCAGCACAGCCTGACCTACGCCCAGCTTGATGCCCGCGCCAACCAGTTGGCCCATCTTCTGCGCGAGCACGGTGTGCAGCCGGACAGCCTGGTGGGGGTCTGTGTCGAGCGTTCGATGGAAATGGTGATCGGCCTGCTGGCGATCCACAAGGCCGGCGGCGCTTATGTGCCACTGGATCCGGAGTACCCGCAGGAACGCCTGGCCCACATGATCGAAGACAGCGGCATCACCTTGCTGCTGACCCAGGGTTCGCTGTCGGCGGGGCTGCCTACCGATGGCGTCACCGTGATCCTGCTCGACCAGCCGGCCGGCTGGCTCGATGGCTACAGCGAGCGTCGCCTCGAAGTGACCGTTGATCCGCTGAGCCTGGCCTACGTGATCTATACCTCCGGCTCCACTGGCAACCCCAAGGGTGCCGGCAACAGCCATGCGGCCCTGGTCAACCGTTTGTGCTGGATGCAGCAGGCCTACGGTCTGGACGACAGCGACGCGGTGTTGCAGAAAACCCCATTCAGCTTCGACGTGTCGGTGTGGGAATTCTTCTGGCCGTTGATGACCGGTGCGCGCCTGGTCATGGCCGCGCCGGGCGCGCACCGCGACCCGCTGCAATTGATCGATACCATCAACCGTTACGGCATCAGCACGCTGCACTTCGTGCCGTCGATGCTGCAAGCGTTTATCCATGAGCCGGGTGTGGAACGCTGCGAAGGGCTCAAGCGCATCGTCTGCAGTGGCGAGGCCCTGCCGCTTGACGGGCAGCATCAGGTCTTCGCCAAGTTGCCGAACGCCTCGCTCTACAACCTCTACGGTCCGACCGAAGCGGCCATCGACGTGACCCATTGGACCTGCGTCGACGAAGGCGCCGATTGCGTGCCGATCGGGCAGCCAATCGCCAACCTGCGCACCCATGTGCTCGACGCGCAACTGAAGCCGGTGCCGTGGGGCGTGCCCGGTGAGCTGTACCTGGGCGGGGCGGGGCTGGCCCGCGGTTATCACCGACGCCCGGCGTTGAGTGCCGAGCGCTTTGTGCCGTGCCCGTTCCACGCCGGCGAGCGCCTGTATCGCAGCGGTGACCGGGTGCGTCAGCGCGCCGACGGCGTGATCGAATACCTGGGCCGCCTCGACCATCAGGTAAAGCTGCGCGGCCTGCGCATCGAGCTGGGCGAAATCGAAGCCCGGCTGGCGCAACATCCGCTGGTGCGCGAGGCGGTGGTGTTGGTGCAGGACGGCACGCACCTGGTGGGTTACCTGGTGCTGGAAACCTCCCAGCCACCCGAGCAATGGCAACAGGACGTCAAGGCCTGGTTACTCGGTGGCCTGCCGGAATACATGGTGCCGACTTACCTGATGCCCTTGGCCAGGTTACCGGTCACCGCCAACGGCAAACTCGACCGCAAGGCCCTGCCGCAACCGGACGCCGCGCCGCAGCAAGCGTTCGTCGCGCCACAAGATGCGCTGCAGATCGCGCTGGCTGAAATCTGGCAGGACGTACTGGGGCTGGAGCGGGTCGGCCTCGAAGACAATTTCTTCGAGCTGGGCGGTGACTCGATCATCTCGATCCAAGTGGTGAGCCGTGCCCGGCAGCTCGGCATTCGCGTCAACCCACGCGACCTGTTCCAACACCAGACCGTGCGCAGCCTGGCGCTGGTCGCCCGGGTCGAACATCACAACGCAGTGGACCAGGGGGCGGTCACCGGTGAGGCCCTGCTCGGGCCGATCCAGCGGCAGTTTTTCTCGCGGCCGATGCAGGCCCGCGAGCACTGGAACCAGTCGTTGCTGCTGAGCCCTCGCGAGCCGTTGAACAGCCTATGGCTCGACGCGGCGCTGACCTGCGTCATCAATCATCACGACGCCTTGCGCCTGCGCTTCATCGAAGGCGCGGATGGCTGGCAGCAGAGCCACGGGCCGTTGCAGCAAAGCGCTGGCCTGTGGCTGCGCGATGCCCAATCCATCGAGCGACTGAATGCGCTGTGTGACGAAGCGCAGCGCAGCCTCGACTTGCAGGACGGGCCGTTGTTGCGGGCCATGCTGGTCAATCTGGCCGATGGCAGCCAGCGGCTGGCGCTGATCATCCATCACTTGGTGGTGGATGGCGTGTCGTGGCGCGTGTTGCTGGAAGATTTGCAGCAGGCCTACGAACAACTGGCGGCGGGCGGCGGCGTTACGTTGCCGGCCAAGACCAGTGCGTTCCAGCGCTGGACTGCGGGCCTGAGTGCCGAAGCGCCGCGCTTCAACGATCAGTTGGCCTATTGGAAGAGCCAGCACCAGGGCGCGTTGGACCTGCCCTGCGAACGTCCGCAAGGCAGCCTGGAAAACGCCCACGGCGCGAAGATCGAATGGCGTCTGGACGCCGGGCTGACCCGGCAGTTGTTGCAACAGGCACCAGCGGCGTATCGCACGCAGGTCAATGATCTGCTGCTCACCGCGTTGGCCCGCACTATCAGTCGCTGGAGCGGGCACTCGGGCACGCTGGTCGAGCTCGAAGGCCATGGTCGTGAAGACCTGTTCGAGGACATCGACCTGACCCGCACGGTCGGTTGGTTCACGAGCCTGTTCGCGGTGAATCTGAGCGCTGCCGACGACCTCGGCGATTCGATCAAGGCGATCAAGGAGCAACTGCGCGGCGTTCCGCACAAAGGCCTGGGCTATGGCGTGCTGCGTCATCTGGCGGCGCCTTCGGTGCAAGCCGAACTGGCGGACCTGCCGCCAGCGCGCATCACGTTCAATTACCTGGGCCAGTTCGACCGTCAGTTCGACGAATCGGCGCTGTTCGTGCCATCCGGCGAAAGCAGCGGCGTGGCCCAGGATCCGACGGCGCCCTTGGCCAACTGGCTGACCGTGGAGGGGCAGGTGTATGGCGGCGAACTGACGATGAGTTGGGGCTTCAGCTGTGAGATGTTCGACGGCGCGACCGTGCAGCGACTGGTCGATCGATATGCCGTCGAGCTCACGGCGCTGATCGAGCATTGCGTCAACCTGGCCGCGCCGCAAGCCACGCCGTCGGATTTCCCGCTGGCCCGCCTTACCCAGGCGCAACTCGATGGGTTGCCAGTATCGACCGGCCAACTCGACGACATCTATCCGCTGTCGCCGATGCAGCAGGGTTTGTTATTCCACACCCTCTACGAGCACGCCGCGGGCGAATACGTCAACCAGCTGCGGGTGGACGTCCAAGGCTTGGACGTCGAGCGTTTCCGCGCGGCGTGGCAGGCGTGCATGGATGGGCAGGACATCCTGCGCAGCGGTTTCGTCTGGCAAGGTGACTTGCAGCAGCCGTTGCAGATCGTCCACAAAGAACTGCCAGTGCCATTCACCGTGCTGGACTGGCGTGAACGTGCCGACCAGCCGCAGGCCCTTGCCGCGCTGGCCGAGGATGAGCGCGCGAAAGGCTTCGATCTGAGTCGGGCGCCCTTGTTGCGTTTGGTGCTGGTGCAGACCGGTGTCGGTCAATGGCATTTGATCTACACCCACCACCACATCCTGATGGATGGCTGGAGCAACGCACAGCTGCTCGGCGAAGTAATGCAACGCTACAGCGGCCGTGTGCCGGCCAGCATCACCGGCCGTTACCGTGACTACATCGCTTGGCTGCAACGCCAGGACGCTCAAATCAGCGAGGCTTTCTGGAGCGCTCAACTGGCCACCCTGCAAGAGCCGACCCGGTTGGCGCGGGTCATGTCCGCCAGCGAGACCCACAGCGGTCATGACGACCATTACCAGACCCTGGATGCGCCTCGCACCCAGGCCCTGGAACAGTTCGCCCGCCAGCAAAAAGTCACCCTCAACACCCTGGTGCAAGCGGCGTGGCTGTTGCTGCTGCAACGCTATACCGGCCATGACAGCGTGGCCTTCGGTGCCACCGTCGCCGGGCGGCCGGCGGACCTGCCGGGCATCGAGCAGCAAGTCGGCCTGTTCATCAACACCTTGCCGGTGATCGCCGCGCCGCGTCCGGACCAGTCGGTCGGTGCCTGGCTGCAAGCGGTGCAAGCGCAGAACCTGAGCCTGCGAGAGTTCGAACACACGCCATTGGCGGACGTCCAGCGCTGGTCCGGGCAGGGCGGCGAGGCGCTGTTCGACAACATCCTGGTGTTCGAGAACTACCCGATTGCCCAGGCGCTGCAACAGGGTGGAGAACAGGACGTGGTGTTCGGCGAGGTCACCCATCTGGAGCAAACCCACTATCCGTTGAGCGTTGCCGTGACCCTCGGCCAGACACTGGCGTTGCACTACAGCTTCGACCGGGCGCATTTCAGCCCGGCGGCCATCGCCGGCATCAGCGCTCACTTGATGCATCTGCTGGAAACCTTCGCTGAATCGGCGACCCGTAACCTCGGGCAAATCGCCCTGGTCAGCAGCGCGGAACAATCCCGGCAACAGGCGGCCAATCACCCGCAGCCGTACCCGACCGATGTCGCGGTGCATCAGCGCATCGCCCAACTGGCGGCGCAGCAACCGCAGAGCACGGCGGTGATCTTCGACGGGCAACGTTTCAGCTATGGCGACATCGACCGCCGGGCGAACCAACTGGCGCACGCCTTGATTGCCCGTGGTGTCGGCCCGGAAACTCGGGTCGGCGTGGCCCTGCCGCGCAGCGAAGGGGTGATTGTCGCGCTGCTGGCGGTGCTCAAGGCCGGCGCCGCTTACGTGCCGCTGGACACCCGCTACCCGCGCGAGCGCCTGGCGTACCTGATCGAGGATTCGGGATTGGCGCTGTTGCTCACCGATTCCCGGGTGTCGGCGCAGTTGCTCCTGGAAGGCGCCGCCCAGGTGTTGGAGTTCGACCGCCTCGACCTGAGCCAGCAACCATTGGAGGCGCCATCCGTCCAGGTCGATCCTCAGAACCTGGCGTACGTCATCTACACCTCCGGCTCCACCGGCAACCCCAAAGGCGTGAGCGTGGCCCATGGGCCTCTGGCGATGCATTGCCAGGCCATCGGCGAGCGCTACGAGATGCAGGGCAGCGACTGCGAATTCCATTTCATGTCCTTTGCCTTCGATGGTGCCCATGAGCGCTGGCTCACCAGCCTGACTCACGGCGCCTCGCTGTTGATTCGCGACGACAGCCTGTGGACGCCGGAGCAAACCTACAACGCGATGCGCGAGCACGGCGTGACGGTGGTGGCGTTCCCGCCGGTGTACCTGCAACAACTGGCCGAGCACGCCGAGCGCGAAGGCAATCCGCCCAAGGTGCGCATTTATTGCTTCGGCGGCGATGCCGTGCCCAACGCCAGTTTCGAACGGGTCAAGCGCGCCCTCGATCCGCAATTCATCATCAACGGCTACGGCCCGACCGAAACCGTGGTCACGCCGCTGATCTGGAAAGCCGGCCGCGAGGTGGCGTGTGGCGCCGCCTATGCGCCCATCGGCAGCCGCATCGGCGACCGCAGCGCCTACGTGCTGGATGCTGACCTGAACCTGCTGCCCCAAGGCATGGCCGGTGAGCTGTACCTGGGCGGCAGCGGGTTGGCCCGGGGCTACCTGAACCGTCCGGGCCTGACGGCCGAGCGATTTGTCGCCGACCCGTTCAGTACGGTCGGCGGCTTGCTGTATCGCACCGGCGACCTGGTGCGCCATCGCGCCGACGGCACCTTCGATTACTTGGATCGCATGGACAACCAAGTGAAGATTCGCGGTTTTCGCATCGAGCTGGGCGAAGTCGAAGCCAGCCTGCAAGCCTTGGACGGCGTGCGCGAAGCGGTCGTCGTGGCCCAGGAAGGCGCTGCCGGCAGCGGCAAGCAGCTGGTGGCCTATGTCGTGGCGGAGCAGGCGGAGGCCTTGCTTGAGGCATTCACCGAGCAGCTACGCGAGCAACTCAGGGCGACCCTGCCGGCGCACATGGTCCCGGCGTACCTGTTGCTGCTCGAACGCCTGCCACTGACGCCGAACGGCAAGCTCGACCGCAAGAACCTGCCCAAGCCCGACGTCAGCCAACTGCAGCAAGCCTACGTGGCACCCCGCAGCGCGCTGGAACAACAACTGGTATCGATCTGGCAGGACGTGCTCAAGCTTGGGCAAGTCGGCCTGCGGGACAACTTCTTCGAGTTGGGTGGCGATTCCATCGTCTCGATCCAGGTGGTCGGCCGCGCCCGTCAGGCCGGCATTCATTTCACGCCGAAAGACTTGTTCCAGCACCAGACCATCGAGAGGCTGGCAACGGTGGCCCGCGTGGGCGCAACCAGCCAAGCCATCGATCAAGGCCCGGTGAGCGGTGAACTGATCCTGTTGCCGGTGCAGCAGGTGTTCTTCGACGAGGCCATCCCACAGCGTCAGCACTGGAACCAGTCGGTGATGCTCAAACCGACGCAACCGCTGGACGCCGGGGTGCTGGCGCAAGCCTTGGCCGCGCTGGTCGTGCATCACGATGGCCTGCGCTTGGGCTTCAGCCAGGAAGGCGAAGGCTGGCAGGCCCGCTACCGTTCGCCGGCCAGTCGTTGCGACGACCTGCTCTGGGTGGCGGACATCGCGGACGCCGAGGCCCTGCACAGCATCGGCAACGAGGCGCAACGCAGCCTGGACCTGCAAACGGGGCCGCTGCTGCGAGGGGTGCTGGCGAACCTGGACGATGGCAGCCAACGGTTGCTGCTGGCGATCCATCACTTGGTGGTAGACGGCGTGTCGTGGCGGATTCTGTTCGAAGACCTGCAAGGCGCCTACCGTCAGTTGCTCGCCGGGCAAGCGTTGCAATTGCCGGCGAAAACCACGTCGGCGCAGATCTGGGCCGAACGATTGCAAGGCTATGCCCGCAGCGCCCCGTTGCAGGCAGAACTGGCGTATTGGCAGGCGCACCTTGAGGGCGTCGATGGGCAATTGCCGATGGACAACCCTTCAGGCGGTCGGCAAAACCGCCTCGCGCAAACCGTGCGCACCCGACTCGATGCGTCACTGACAGGCCAATTGCTGCAAGACGCGCCCAAGGCCTATCGCACCCAGGTCAACGACTTGCTGCTTACCGCCCTGGCCCGGGTCATCGTGCGCTGGACCGGCAGCGACAGTGCCTTGATCCAGCTCGAAGGGCACGGCCGTGAAGCCTTGTTCGATAATGTCGACCTGACTCGCACGGTCGGTTGGTTCACCAGCCTTTACCCGGCCAGGCTCACGCCGGTAACCGACCTGGGGAGCTCGCTGAAACAGATCAAGGAACAGCTGCGGTCGATTCCGAACAAGGGCCTGGGCTTTGGTGCCCTGGCGCACCTGGCCGATGACGCGTCGCGGGCGACCCTGGCCCGGCTACCCGTACCGCGCCTGACGTTCAACTACCTGGGCCAGTTCGACGCCAGTTTCAACGAGGCCGATGGCGCCTTGTTCGTACCGGCCGGCGAAGGTGCAGGGGACGAGCTGGACCCCGAAGCACCGCTGTCCAACGTCCTGGCGGTTAACGGTCAGGTGTTCGGCGGTGAGCTGAACCTGGGCTGGACCTTCAGCCGCGAGCAGTTCAACGAAACCACTGTCCAGGCCCTGGCCGACGATTACGCCCGTGAACTGCAAGCGTTGATCGAACATTGCTGCGACGGCGAGCAGGGCGGCGTAACGCCGTCGGACTTCCCCCTGGCACGCCTGAACCAGCAGCAGGTGGATGGCTTGCCTGTGGCGGCGGCGCAAATCGCTGATGTGTATCCGCTGTCTCCGATGCAACAGGGCATGCTGTTCCATGGCGTCTACGGCGATGCCAGTGGCGACTACATCAACCAACTGTGCCTGGACGTGGAAGGGCTGGACCCGGAACGTTTCCGCCAGGCCTGGCAGGCGGCGGTGGACGCCCATGACATCCTGCGGAGCCGGGTCGTCTGGCAGGGAGATCTTCCCGAGCCCGTGCAGTTGGTCAGCAAGCATCTGCAACTGCCTTACAGTCTCCATGTCTTGCGGGCCGACGAAACCTTGCAGGCGTTGGCCGATGCCGAGCGCCGGCAACTGGACCTGAGCGCGCCGGCCCTGTTGCGGTTGATGATCGTGCGCCTCGACGAGCAGCGCTATCACCTGATCTACACCCACCACCACATCCTGATGGATGGCTGGAGCAATTCGCAGTTGCTCGGCGAAGTGCTGCAACGCTACAGCGGCCAGGCTGTCGCCGGACCGGGCAGCCGTTATCGCGATTACATTGCCTGGCTGCAACGCCAGGACGTCGCCGCCAGCGAAGCATTCTGGACGCCAGCGCTGCAACGCCTGGAGACGCCGACGCGGCTGGCCGATGTCATTGCCAACTCGAGGCCGGTGGGCAGCGGTCATGGCGATCACGTGCAGGTATTGGACGAGGCACTGACGCGCCGCCTGGAAGCCTTTGCCCGTGCTTCGAAAGTCACCGTCAACACGCTGGTGCAGGCGGCGTGGCTGCTGTTGTTGCAGCGTTACACCGGCAAGGACACCGTGGCGTTCGGCGCGACGGTGGCCGGTCGCCCGGCGGATTTGCCCGGCATCGAGCAGCAGATCGGTTTGTTCATCAACACCTTGCCGGTGATCGCCAGCCCTCGGGCCGAGCAGTCCCTGGACAGCTGGCTGCAAGCGGTGCAAGGGCAGAACCTGGCGCTGCGGGAGTTCGAGCACACCGCGTTGCTGGACATCCAGCGCTGGGCCGGGCAGGGCGGTGAGGCGCTGTTCGACAGCCTGCTGGTGTTCGAGAACTACCCGATTGCCCAGGCCTTGGAGCAAGGCGCACCGGACGGCCTGTGCTTCGGTCCGGCGACAACAGAAGAACAGACCCACTATCCGTTGACGCTGCTGGTGGGCCTGGATCGGCAGTTGACGGTACACATGAGTTATCAAAGGGCGAGTTTCCAACCCGCCAGCGTCGCGAGGCTGGCGGCGCACCTGGCGCACTTGTTGGGCCAGATGACCGGGCAGGGCGAGCGCTGCCTGGGTGAGCTGTCGATGCTCGAGTTCGATGAGTATCAGCGCCTGACCCATGATTGGAACCCGGTGGACGCGCCGTTCGAGCAAACCCTGTGCATCCACCAGATCATCGCCCGCCAGGCCGAAGCCACGCCGGACGCCTTGGCCGTGACCTTCGCCCACACCCAGCTGAGCTACAGCGAACTCGACGGCCGCGCCAATCGCCTGGCCCACAAGCTCATCGAACTGGGCGTGGGCCCGGAGGTGCGCGTGGGCGTGGCGATGCCGCGCTCCGAGCATCTGCTGATCGCCTTGCTGGCGGTGCTCAAGGCCGGCGGTGCCTACGTGCCGCTGGATCCGGATTATCCGGCCGAACGTGTGGCGTACATGCTCGACGACAGCCGTGCCCGTGTGTTGCTGACCGAGCAAGCGGTGGCGGCGACGCTCACCGTTCCGGCTGAAACCACTGTGCTGATGCTGGATCGGATTCAGCTGGGCGAATACCCATTGAGCGCGCCGCCTACCTCGGTCGCCGCCGACAACCTCGCCTACGTGATCTACACCTCCGGCTCCACCGGCCAACCCAAGGGCGTGGCGATTGCCCATCGCAACGTGCTGGCGCTGATCGATTGGTCGAAATCGGTCTACAGCCGCGACGACATCCAAGGCGTGCTCGCGTCCACCTCGGTGTGCTTCGACTTGTCGGTATGGGAGCTGTTCGTGACCCTGGCCAACGGCGGCTCGCTGATCATCGCCCGTAACGCGTTGGAATTGCCGCAACTGCCGGCTCGGGATCAGGTGCGGCTGATCAACAGCGTGCCGTCGGCCATCGCCGCCTTGCAGCGCAACGGTGAAATCCCCGCCAGCGTGCGCATCATCAACCTGGCCGGTGAGCCGCTCAAACAAAGCCTTGTGGAAGCGCTGTACCAATGTGAATACCCAGGTGGGAGCGGGCTTGCTCGCGAAAGCGGTGGGTCAATCAACGATGGGCCAACTGACAGGACGCCTTCGCGAGCAAGCCCGCTCCCACAAGTTGGCGGGGTTGAGCATGTGTACGACCTTTACGGCCCCTCGGAAGACACCACCTATTCCACCTGGACCCGCCGCACCGCCGGCGGTACGGCGAACATCGGCCGGCCCCTCAAGCACACCGCTGCCTACCTGCTCGACGCTGACCTGCAACCGGTGCCTCAAGGTGTCTCGGCCGAGCTGTACCTGAGCGGCGCGGGCATCACCCGTGGCTACCTCGGTCGGGCCGCGATGACCGCCGAGAAGTACGTGCCCAACCCGTTCTCCAGCAGCGGCGAGCGCTTGTACCGCAGCGGCGACCTGAGCCGTTATCGCGCCGATGGTGTGCTCGAATATCAAGGCCGGATCGACCATCAGGTGAAGATTCGTGGTTTGCGTATCGAACTGGGGGAAATCGAAGCGCGGCTGTTGCAACAACCCCAGGTGCGCGAAGCGGCGGTACTGGCCCAGGACGCCCCGGGTGGTCAGCAATTGGTGGCCTACGTGGTTGCCCCGGCGCTGGACCTGGGCGTCGGCGAAGACCTGCGGGCCTTGCGCGATCAACTCAAGGCGGGCCTCCGGGCGCATTTGCCCGATTACATGGTCCCGGCCCACGTGCTGTTCCTCGACCAATTGCCCCTGACCCCCAACGGCAAGCTCGACCGCAAGGCCTTGCCCGCCCCGGAAATCGCCTTGCTACAGGCCAGTTATGTCGCACCGGCCACTGAACTCGAACAGCAGGTCGCGGCGATCTGGGCGCAAGTACTCACGGTGGAACGCGTAGGCCTGAACGATCACTTCTTCGAGCTGGGCGGCCACTCGCTGCTGGCAGTCAATGCCGTCTCGCGCATGGCCCTCGAACTGGGGTTGACCCTGACCCCCCAGCTGATTTTCCAGCAACCGGTCCTGAAGGATTTTGTCGCGCAACTCGACGCCGGAGACGGGCCGATCAACGAACAGAAACTGAACAAGCTGGAAGCCCTGCTTGATGAAATGGAGGAAGTCTGATGGACAAGAGTGTTGCTTTGAGGATTGCCAAGCGCTTTATCACTCTGCCGCTGGACAAACGCAGGCTGTACCTGGAAAAGATGCTCGAGGAGGGTGTTTCGCCGGCCAACCTGCCGATCCCCGAGGTGCGCTCCGGGTTTGAACACATTCCGCTGTCCTACGCCCAGGAGCGCCAATGGTTCCTGTGGCTGATGGATCCCCATAGCTCGGCCTATCACATCCCCACAGCCCTGCGCCTCAAAGGGCACCTGGACGTGGCGGCCCTGGAACGCAGCTTCAACGCCCTGGTCGAGCGCCATGAGAATTTGCGAACCACCTTCATCGAGCATGGCGAGCAGGCCGTGCAGGTCATCCACTCGCACCTGCCGCTGCGCATCGCGGTGCAGACGTTGCCAGCCGGTTCGTCGACCCGCCAGGACGACAGCATCAAGGCGTTTGTCGACGCTGAAACCGCGCGCCCGTTCGACCTGCGCCAAGGGCCGTTGCTGCGGGTATCGCTGTTAAAAGTCGGCGACGACGACCATGTGCTGGCGCTGATCCAGCACCACATCATCTCCGATGGCTGGTCGATGCAAGTGCTGGTGGATGAACTGGTGCGCCACTATGCCTTCAACACCGCCGGACAGCCGCTGGTATTGCCGGAGCTGAGCGTGCAGTACGCCGATTATGCGATCTGGCAGCGTCACTGGCTGGAGGCCGGTGAGCGCGAGCGGCAACTGGCCTATTGGGTCCAGACCCTGGGCGACGAACAACCGGTCCTGGAGCTGCCCCTCGATCATCCACGCCCGCCCGTGCAGAGTTTTCGTGGTGCGCGTTTGGACCTGAACTTGCCAGCGGAGCTGGGCGCGGCGCTCAAGCAACTGGCCCAGCGCGAAGGCGCGAGTCTGTTCATGGTGCTGCTGGCTTCGTTCCAGGCCTTGCTGCACCGCTACAGCGGTCAGCCGCAGATCCGCGTCGGCGTGCCGGTGGCCAACCGCAACCGGGTCGAGACTGAAGGCCTGATCGGCTTCTTCGTCAACACCCAGGTGCTCAACGCCCATGTCGACGGCCAGTTGCCGTTCGATCGCTTGCTCAATCAGGTCAAGCAAGCGGCGATGGCCGCCCAGGCGCATCAGGATCTGCCCTTCGAGCAACTGATCGAAGCCTTGCAGCCGGAACGCAGCCTCAGCCACAGCCCGATCTTCCAGGTCATGTTCAACCACCAGACGGCCAGCGAAAAAGACCGCCAGCTGCAACTGCCGCAACTGAGTATCGAGGACCTGGGGTGGGAGGGGCGCACCGCCCAGTTCGACCTGACCCTGGGCACCTATGAAAGCGAGCAGGGCGTTGCCGCCGAACTGACCTATGCCACCGACCTGTTCGAACCGCAGACCATCCAACGCCTGGCCCGCCATTGGCAGAACCTGCTTCAGGGCATTGTCGCTGCGCCACAGCAACGCGTTGGTGAGCTGCCATTGCTCGACGCCGCCCAGCAGCGCCTGACGCAGCAGGACTGGTACCGCGTGGTCGACCGCGGCGCTGAAGCCGCATGCGTGCACCTGCGCATCGCCGAACAGGCGCGGCAGACCCCTGATGCAGTGGCGCTGACCATCGAAGGACAGACCTTGACCCATGGGCAACTGGACGCGCGCGCCAACCAGCTCGCCCACCGCCTGATTGCCCTGGGCGTGACGCCTGACCAGCCGGTGGGCATCGCCGTGGAGCGCTCGGTGGAGATGATCGTCGGCCTGCTGGCGATCCTCAAGGCCGGTGGCGCCTACGTGCCCCTCGACCCGGCGTACCCGGAGGATCGCCTGGCCTACATGATCGACGACAGTGGCATCGAGCTGCTGTTGACCCAGTCCCGTTTGCAGGAAGTGCTACCGATTCCGGCGACCCTTCGAACCGTGCTGCTGGACCAGCCCGACGCCGCGCTGCGGGATGCTCCGCGCACCTGCCCGGCGGTGCCGCTGACGGCTGGGCACCTGGCCTACGTCATCTACACCTCCGGTTCCACCGGCAAACCCAAGGGCGTGATGGTGCGCCATGGCGCGCTGAGCAATTTTGTCGCCAGCATGATCGACCAGCCGGGCCTTTCGGCCGGTGACCGCATGCTGTCGCTGACAACCTTTTCCTTCGATATTTTCGGCCTGGAAATCTACGGGCCGTTGTCGGTCGGTGCCAGCGTCGTGCTGACCGGCCAGAACGTCCACCAGGATCCCCACGCGGTGCTGGCGCTGATCGAGCGTCATGATGTGACGGTGCTGCAAGCCACGCCTTCGAGCTGGCGCATGCTGCTGGATCATGAGCACGCTGGGTGGTTGGCCGGGCGCACTTTCCTCTGTGGCGGCGAGGCGTTGCCCCAGGAGCTGGCGCAACGCTTGCTGGCCCTTTCGCCAAACGTCTGGAACCTCTACGGCCCGACCGAAACCACGATCTGGTCGGCGGTGCACCCCTTGAGCCAGGAAAACAGCCGTCCATTGCTCGGCAAACCCCTGGACAACACCGCGCTCTATATCGTCGGCAGCGACCTGACCCTCAATCCGCCCGGTGCGCCGGGTGAGCTGCTGATCGGCGGCGACGGGCTGGCGCGCGGCTATTTCCAGCGCCCGGCGCTGACCGCCGAACGCTTCGTGCCCGATCCGTTTTCCAGCACCGGCGAGCGGCTGTATCGCACTGGCGACTTGACCCGCTATCGGGCCGAAGGCGTGGTCGAGTACCTCGGCCGTATCGACCACCAAGTGAAGATCCGTGGCTTGCGGATCGAACTGGGGGAAATCGAAGCGGCGTTGCTGGCCCAGGCCAGCGTGCGCGAAACCGTGGTGGTGGCCCACGAAGGCCCGACCGGTGCGCAACTGGTGGGCTACGTGGTGCCTGCCTCGGCCGAAGCGCTGGACCCCGAGGCCGAGGCCGCCTTGCGTGCGGCGCTCAAAGCCGCGCTCAAGGCGCAGTTGCCCGAGTACATGGTGCCGGCGCACCTGATGTTCCTGGCGCAGCTGCCGTTGACGCCCAATGGCAAGGTCGATCGCAAGGCGTTGCCGGCCCCGGACGCCAGCGCTGTGCAGCGGGCCTACGTTGCGCCGCGCAGTCACGCCGAGCAGCAAGTGGCAGCGATCTGGCAGCAAGTGCTCAAGCTTGAGCGAGTCGGGTTGCAAGACAACTTTTTCGAGCTGGGCGGGCACTCATTGTTGGTGACCCAGGTGGTGTCGCGGGTCCGTCGGGCGCTGGGGATCGAAGTGCCGCTGCGCAGCTTGTTCGAGCACACCACCCTGGGCGATTTTGTCCAGGCCTTCGACGGCGAACCAGGCGAACAATTGCCAACAATCGCAGTGGTGCCACGTGACCAGACGCTGCCGCTGTCGTTTGCCCAGGAGCGTCAGTGGTTCCTGTGGAAAATGGACCCTGACAGCGCGGCCTACAACATTCCCAGCGCATTGCGCTTGCGCGGCACGCTGGACAAAGTTGCCCTGGCCTTGAGCTTCGAGGCCCTGGTTGAGCGCCACGAAAGCTTGCGCACCGTGTTCGTCGAAGACGATGGCCGCACCTGCCAACTGATTCGAGCGCAAGGGCAGGTCGATGTCCTCGAACGGCGCCTGGCTGCTGAGGATGAGGCAAGTGTTCAAGCGTTCATCGAACAGCAGACGCAAGCTCCGTTCGACCTCTTGAATGACCCGCCGCTGCGCGTGGCGCTGTTGGAACTGGGCGAGCAGGATCACATCGTGGTGCTGACGCTGCATCACATCGTGTCCGATGCCTGGTCGTTGCAGGTGATGGTCGACGACCTGATGAGCCTGTATTCGGCGTTCAGCCAAGGGCAGCCGTCGCCGCTGCCCGCGCTGTCGATTCAATACGCCGACTATGCCGTCTGGCAGCGCCAATGGATGGCGGCCGGTGAGCGGGATCGACAACTGGCCTACTGGACTGCACAACTGGGCGGCGAACAACCGTTGCTTGCGCTGCCCACCGACCATCCGCGCCCGGCCCGGCAAAGCCTGCGCGGTGCGCGTCTGCCGGTGCGGTTGGACCGCTCGCTCAGTGACGCCCTCAAAGCCGTGGCCCGCCGGGAGAACGTCACGCTGTTTGTGCTGTTGCTCGGCGCTTTCCAGGCCTTGCTGTCTCGCTACAGCGGCCAGGCGGATATTCGGGTCGGGGTGCCGATTGCCAACCGTCAGCGACTGGAAACCGAGCGTCTGATCGGCTTCTTCGTCAATACCCAGGTCTTGCTGGCTCAGTTTGACCGCGACCTGACCGGCGCCGGTTTGCTGCAACAACTCAAGCAGACGGCCATGGCGGCGCAAATGCACCAGGACCTGCCGTTCGAGCAACTGGTCGATGCCTTGCAGCCGCAGCGCAACCTGAGCCACAGCCCGTTGTTCCAGGCCATGTTCAACCATCGCAACGAAACCGCCCCGGTCTTTGACAATGCCTTGCCGGGCCTGTCCGTCGAACCTATCGGTTGGGCGCAACGCACCGCGCAGTTCGACCTTAGCCTGGACACCGTCGACAGCCCCGAAGGCCTGTACGCGGCCCTGACCTACGCCTCGGACCTGTTCGAGCCAGCCACCATCGAGCGCATGGCCCGGCATTGGCTGAACCTGCTGCGAAACCTCGTGGCGGACGTGCAGCGTCCTGTGGCCCAGTGGACGTTATTGGCTGATGACGAGCGTCAGCACATGCTGATCGATTGGAACGCGACGGCGACTCGATTTCCGCTTGATCGCAGCGTGCAACAGTTGATCGAAGCGCAAGTGCGCCGGACCCCAGACGCCACTGCGCTGGTCTTCGGCGAGCAGCGCTTGAGCTTCGGCGAGTTGAATGCCCGGGCCAATCGTCTGGCGCACCGGCTGATCGACCGCGGCGTCGGCCCGGATGTGCTGGTGGGCATCGCCGCTGAACGCTCGGTTGAAATGGTGCTGGGGCTGCTGGCGATTCTCAAGGCCGGTGGTGCCTACGTCCCCCTGGATCCCGACTACCCACGGGATCGCCTGGCCTATATGTTCGAGGACAGCGGCATCGGTTTGCTGCTGACCCAGGGGCATCTGCTCGATCAATTGCCGATTCCGACGGGCATCGAAAGCCTGGTGCTGGATCTGCCTGACGACGGGCTGTACGCAGGCCGCGAGACCAATCCGGACGTCGAGGTCCACGGCGAAAACCTCGCTTACGTGATCTATACCTCCGGTTCAACCGGCAAGCCCAAGGGCGCGGGCAATCGTCATTCGGCCCTGGTCAACCGATTGTGCTGGATGCAACAGGCCTATGGGCTCGACGCCACGGACAGCGTGCTGCAGAAAACCCCATTCAGTTTCGACGTGTCGGTGTGGGAGTTCTTCTGGCCGCTGCTGACCGGCGCGACGCTGGTGGTGGCCGCGCCGGGTGCCCATCGCGATCCGGCGCAACTGATCGGGTTGATCCGCGCGCAGCGCATCACCACGCTGCACTTCGTGCCGTCGATGTTGCAGGCATTTGTGCAAGACCCGAACGCGGCCGAATGCACCTGCCTCAAACGCATCGTTTGCAGCGGCGAAGCGCTGCCGGTGGATGCCCAGCAGCAGGTGTTCGCCAAGCTGCCGAACGCCCATCTGTACAACCTCTACGGCCCGACCGAGGCCGCCATCGACGTGACTCATTGGACCTGCGTCGAGGAAGGCCGCGACAGCGTGCCCATCGGCCAGCCGATTGCCAACCTCAGCACTTACATCCTCGACGATGAACTGGCGCCGGTGCCGGTGGGCGTGATCGGCGAGCTGTACCTGGGAGGCGAGGGGCTGGCCCGCGGTTACCATCGGCGCGCCGCCCTGACGGCCGAGCGTTTCGTAACGGGCCCCTTTGGTCAGGGTCAGCGGCTGTATCGCACCGGGGATTTGGCGCGCTACCGCATCGATGGCGTGATCGAGTACGCCGGACGCACCGATCACCAAGTGAAAATACGTGGCCTGCGCATCGAGCTGGGTGAAATCGAAGCGCGCCTGGCCGAGCATGACGAGGTGCGCGAGACCGTGGTCATCGCCCAGGGCGCTTCGTTGCTGGTGGCCTACGTGGTGCCGGCCCGCGCTGAAATCCTGGTCGCTGAAGACGCCGTTCGCCAGGCGTTGCAGAGCCGCCTCAAGGCGCATTTGAGCCAGTCCTTGCCCGACTACATGGTGCCTGCGCACTGGGTGTGGCTGGAAAACATGCCGATTAGCCCCAACGGCAAACTGGAGCGCAAGGCGTTGCCCAGGGCGGATATCAGCGCCAGTCCCAAGGCTTACCTCGCACCGCAGACGGCCATGGAACAGGCACTGGCCGATATCTGGACCGGCGTGCTCGGCCGAGCGCAAGTGGGCGTGGCTGACAACTTCTTCGAGCTCGGTGGCGACTCGATCATTTCCATTCAAGTGGTCAGCCGCGCCCGCCAGGCCGGCATCCATTTCAGCCCCAAGGATCTGTTCGTCCACCAGACCATCCAAGGCCTCGCCAGTGTGGCCGTCCTGGATGACAACCGTCCTCGCATCGACCAAGGCCCGGTGACCGGAAATACGCCGTTGCTGCCGTTCCAGCAGTTGTTCTTCGAACGCGATATGACCGAGCCGCATCACTGGAACCAGTCAGTGTTGCTCAAGGGTTTGCGGCCGGTGCGTGCCGGGCATCTGGAGCAGGCGCTGGAGGCTTTGGTGGCTCATCACGATGCCTTGCGCCTGGCCTTCAAGCGCGAAGACGGGACCTGGGTGGCCCGACATCAAACCCTCGCCGAGCAGCAGGCGGCCTGGCAGCGTTCGCCGCTGTTGTGGACCGCCGAAGTGGCCGATGCCCAGGCGCTCGAACGCTTGGCCGAACAGGCCCAGCGCAGCCTGGCACCGGAAAGCGGCACGCTGTTGCGCGGGGTGTTGGCGAATCTCGCCGATGGCAGCCAACGGCTGTTGCTGGTGATCCATCACCTGGTGGTGGACGGTGTGTCCTGGCGCATTCTGCTGGAAGACCTGCAACAGGCTTACGAGCAGTTGCACGCTGGCCAGGCCGTGAACCTGCCGGCCAAGACCCATTCCACCCAAGCGTGGGCACAACGCTTGCAAAACCACGCTGGCAGTGCGGCGTTGCAAGGGCAGATGGCGTACTGGCAAGGGCAACTTGAAGGGGCTCGCCATGACTTGCCCTGCGACCGGCCCGAGGGCGAATTGCGCCGCAGCCACGGCGTGCAGGTGCAGACGCGCCTGGACCAGACCCAGACCCGTCGGCTCCTGCAACACGCGCCAGCGGCCTATCGCACCCAGGTCAACGACTTGCTGCTGACGGCACTGGCCCGGGTCATCGGCCGGTGGACCGGGGACGCCTCGACGTTGATCCAGTTGGAGGGCCATGGCCGCGAAGCCCTGTTCGATGACATCGACCTGAGCCGTAGCGTCGGCTGGTTCACCAGTCTGTTCCCGGTGCGGTTGACGCCCGCCGCCGAGCCTGGGGATTCGATCAAGGCCATCAAGGAGCAGTTGCGGGCGATACCCGACAAAGGCCTCGGGTTCGGCGTGTTGCGCTACCTCGGCGATGAGCCGACGCGGCGCTCCCTCGCGGAGCTGCCCGCGCCACGGATCACCTTCAACTACCTGGGACAGTTCGACAGCGGCTTTGCCGATGACGTTGACGGCCTGTTCGTTCCGGCCAGCGAATCGGCGGGCGCGGCGCAAAGCCCCCTGGCGCCGCTGGACAACTGGTTGACCCTCAATGGCATCGTCTATGGGGGGGAGTTGAGTGTCGACTGGACGTTCAGCGCGCAGATGTTCGACGAGTCGACGATCCAGGCGCTGGCCACGGAATACGGTGAAGCGTTGCAGGCCTTGATCGAGCATTGCTGCCAGGCGCAGCACCAGGGCTTCACACCGTCGGACTTCCCCCTGGCCGGGCTGACCCAGGCTCAACTGGACGCCTTGCCGCTGGCGCCGCGACAGGTCGAGGACATCTACCCGTTGTCGCCGATGCAGCAGGGCATGCTGTTCCACACGCTGTATGAGCAGCAGGCCGGCAACTACATCAATCAGTTGCGGGTGGACGTCGAAGGGCTGGACGTCGAGCGCTTCCGCGAGGCTTGGCAAGCAGCCATGGACGCCCATGACGTGTTGCGCAGCAGTTTCGTCTGGGAGGGTGACTTCAAGCGCGCCTTGCAAGTGGTGCACAAGCATTTGGACGTTGTGTTTGTATCCCATGACTGGCGCGCCAGGCCGCAGATGAACGAAGACCTCGAAGCCCTTGCCTTGGCGCAGCGGCAACAGGGTTTTGCACTGGATGCTGCGCCGCTGCTGCGACTGGTGGTGGTGCGCGTGGCAGCGGACCGTTATCACTTGATCTACACCAGCCATCACATCCTGATGGATGGCTGGAGCAACTCTCAATTGCTCGGCGAAGTGCTGCAACGCTACAGCGGCCAGACCCTGGCACGCCGCTGCGGGCGCTATCGGGACTACATCGACTGGCTGTCGCGCCAGGCACCCGGGGCCAGCGAGCCATTCTGGACGGCGCAACTGGCCGAACTGGACGAGCCGACGCTGCTGGCAGGTGCGTTTTCCCGGGGAAACCGCACCGATGCCAGCCATGGCCACGGCGAACACGAGCAACTGCTCGATGCCCAAGCCACGGCGCGGCTGCAGCGCTTTGCCCGTGAGCAGAAAGTCACGATCAACACGCTGGTGCAAGCGGCCTGGCAATTGTTGCTGCAACGCTGCACCGGGCAATCCACCGTTGCCTTCGGCGCCACGGTGGCCGGACGCCCTGCGCACATCGCGGGCGTGGAGCAGCAGATCGGCCTGTTCATCAATACCTTGCCGGTCATCGGCCGCCCACAGGCAGAGCAGCCCGTCGGCCAGTGGCTGCAAGAGGTGCAGGGCCGCAACCTGAGCCTGCGCGAACACGAGCACACGCCGCTGTTCGATATTCAGCGCTGGGCCGGGCAGGGCGGAGCGGCGCTGTTCGACACGCTGCTTGTGTTCGAGAACTACCCGGTTTCACAGGCATTGCAACAAGGTGCGCCAGCCACGTTGCGCTTCGGCGAGGTGGTCAATCACGAGCAAACCAATTATCCGCTGACCTTGGCGGTGAACCTGGGGGAAACCCTGTCGCTGCTCTTGAGTTACAGCCATGACAGCTTCACCTCGGCCGATGTGATCCGTATCGGCGGGCACCTGCGTCATCTGCTGGAGCAACTGACCCTGGGGGGCGAGCGCTTGGTCGGGCAATTGTCACTGCTCGATGCTGAGCAGCAGCAGGTCCAGCAGGGTTGGAACGCCACGACAATCGACTACCCGCTCGATTGCGCTGTGCATCGACTGATTGAAGCCCAGGTGGGTAAAACCCCTGAGGCCTGTGCGCTGGTTTTTGGGAGCCAACGGTTGAGCTACGCCGACCTCAATGCCGAGGCCAACCGGCTCGCCGACGTGCTGATCGAACACGGCGTCGGGCCCGATGTGCTGGTGGGCATCGCCGTGGAGCGCTCGGTGGAAATGGTCGTCGGCCTGTTGGCAATTCTCAAGGCCGGTGGCGCCTACGTGCCGCTGGACCCGGACTATCCACAGGATCGCCTGGCCTACATGTTCGACGACAGCGGCATCGCCTTGCTGCTGACCCAGCGTCATTTGCTGGAGCAATTGCCGGTGCCGACGGGCGTGCGCAGCCTGGTATTGGATCAGCCAGGCGACTGGCTGGCCGGGCGCCGCGATGCCAATCCGGTGGTTGCAGTCGATGGCGAGAACCTCGCCTACGTGATTTACACCTCGGGCTCTACCGGCAAACCCAAAGGCGCGGGCAACCGCCATTCGGCGCTGGTCAATCGGCTGTCCTGGATGCAGGACGCCTATGGGTTGGAGGCGAGCGACAGGGTGTTGCAAAAGACGCCGTTCAGTTTCGACGTGTCGGTCTGGGAGTTCTTCTGGCCATTGCTGACCGGTTCGACCCTGGTCATGGCGCCGCCCGGTGCCCACCGCGACCCAACGCAGTTGATCGAGCTGATTACCGCGCAACAGATCAGCACCTTGCACTTCGTCCCCTCGATGCTGCAGGTATTCATGCAGGAGCCTACGGTCGGTCGTTGCCAGGGCCTGAAGCGGATCATCTGCAGTGGCGAAGCCCTGCCGGTGGATGCCCAGTTGCAGGTGTTCGCCAAACTGCCCGCCGCCGGCTTGTATAACTTGTACGGCCCCACCGAAGCGGCCATCGACGTGACACATTGGACCTGTGTCGACGAAGGCCGGGACGCGGTGCCGATTGGCCAGCCGATTGCCAACCTGAGCACGTTTATCCTCGACCAGAATCTGTCGCCGCTGCCGGTGGGAGTGACTGGCGAGCTGTACCTGGGCGGTGAAGGCTTGGCGCGGGGTTATCACCGTCGTCCAGCGTTGACCGCTGAGCGCTTCGTCACCAGCCCGTTCGGTGATGGCGCGCGCCTGTACCGCACCGGCGACCTGGCGCGCTACCGGGCCGATGGCGTGATCGAGTACGCCGGGCGCATGGACCATCAGGTGAAAATCCGCGGCCTGCGCATCGAGCTGGGCGAGATCGAAGCGCGCCTGGCCGAACATGCCGAGGTCCGCGAAGCCGTTGTGATCGCCCAGGACGGTAGCGTGCTGGTGGGGTATGTGGTGCCGGAATCCGCGGCGCTGTTGAACGCCGGTGCCAGCGTCGGTCATGCCTTCGAGCAGACGTTGAAGAGCCACGTGAGCCAGCATCTGCCGGACTACATGGTGCCGCAGCACTGGGTGCTGCTCGAGCGCATGCCGGTGAGCCCGAACGGCAAGCTCGAACGCAAGGCGCTGCCGCGTTTCGACGCGGACCAGTCCCACGGTTTCGTGATGCCCGAGGGCGAGCTGGAACAGCAGATCGCGTCCATCTGGCAGGAAGTACTGGAGCTCGAAAAGGTCGGTCGCAACGATCATTTCTTCGAGCGCGGCGGTCATTCATTGCTGGCGACCCAAGCCGTTTCGCGCTTGCGCGGGCTGACGAGTTATCCCCTGAGCCTGCGGGATCTGTTCAATCATCCACAGCTCAAGGCGCTGGCCAACCTGATGGGCGGGACCGCGGATGGGCCGGTGCGGGCGAGCGATTCCCGCAGGGTCCGGCTCAAGGCCCATGAGCCACAGCGCTCGGCACCGTTGTCGTTGGTGCAGCGGCGCTTGTGGATTGCCGAACAGTTGTCAGGTGGCACGTCGGCCTATGGCATGCCCCTGGCGCTGCGCTTGTCTGGCGCGTTGTCGGTGGAGCATCTGCTGAGCAGTTTCGCCGACGTGGTGCGCCGCCATGACGTGCTACGCACCGCGTATGTCCAGGATGACGAAGGCGATCCGGTGGCGCTGATTGCCGATGAGATCGAACAGGATTTCCCGCTGATCGATTTGTCGGGCCTCTCGCCCAGTGCCCAGCAGGAGGCGGTGGCCCGGGCGACGCTGGAAAACGCGCGCACGCCGATTGACCTGCAACAGGCTCCGCTGTGGCGCGGGCGAATTCTGCACCTGGGGCCGACCGAACATGTGTTGCTGTACGCGATGCACCACATCATCTCCGATGGCTGGTCGATGGGGTTGTTGATCAACGAACTGGTGCAGGTCTATGAAGCGTCCCTCGCGGGCAAGCCGATGCCGCTGCCACCGCTCCAGGTTCAGTACCAGGACTTCGCCTGGTGGCAACAGGCGCTGGAGGACCAGGGGGTGCTGGCGCGTCAGGCCGACTATTGGAAGCACCGGCTCGACGGGTACGACGGCCGCCTGAACCTGCCGCTGACCAGCCCTCGCGGGCAGACGGTGTCCTATGACGGTGATGCGCTGCGATTCCAGCTGTCCAGCGGGCTGACCGAGGCGTTGCGCCGCTTATCCAGCGAGGCCGGTGTCACGCTGTACAGCACGTTGCTGGCGTCCTTCCAGGTGCTGTTGCATCGAGTCTGCAACGCGGCGGACCTGGTCATTGGCGCCGACGTGGCCGGACGTGAACAGGCTGAACTCGAACGCCTGATCGGCTTCTTCGTCAACGTGCTGCCATTGCGTTCGCGCTTTGATGCCGACGCTGCGTTCTCGGATTTCCTGGCGCAAACCCAGGACAACCTGCTTGGCGCGCTGGAGCACCAGGACCTGCCGTTCGACCAGATTGTCGAGGTGTCGGGCGTGCCGCGGCACAAGGGCATGAACCCGTTGCTCCAAGTGTTGTTCGTGATGAACAACGTGCCGGTGCGCACCCGATCCATGGCGGGCTTGAGCGTGGAATCGCTACCGGCCCTGGAGACCCATTCTAAATTCGACATGGCACTGTTCGTTGACGAAGAAGAAGGGCAATTGCGCGGTAACTGGCAATTCGCCTCGACCTTGTTCGGACACGAGCGCATCCAGCAGCTGATCCAGGCCTGGACAGCCCTGTTGGAACAGATCGTCGTTGATCAGGACATTCAATTAGGAGCTATCTGCATGCCAGTCGAAAACCGGGCGGCAGCCGTCACGCCTGCCACCGTCCCCGGGCCCAAGGCCGACAAACTGGGCAAGTTCCTCAAGCGCGCCGCGACACCGGCCGCCGGGCCTCGTCCAGCGCGGGTGCGCGAATCGCTGGTGGCCGCGCCGCAACGCTTTCCGTTGATGCTGGAACCGGGCGAGCCGCACCTGGACGTCATCGAGTGGATCCAGCAGAACCGTGGGTTCATTGAGCAAAAGCTCGCCGAACACGCGGGCATCCTGTTTCGCGGTTTCGAGCTGGACGGTATCCAGGGTTTTGAAGCCTTCGCCGAAGCGATACAGCCCGGGCTTTATGGTCAGTACGGCGACCTGCCGAAGAAGGAAGGGGGCAAGAATACCTACCGCTCCACGCCGTACCCGGAGCGCAAGATGATCCTGTTCCACAACGAGAGCTCCCACCAGGACCGTTGGCCGCGCAAGCAGATGTTCTATTGCGAGCAAGCCGCGCCCGTGGGCGGCGCGACTCCGGTGGTGGATTGCCGCTTGATGTACGAGAAACTGCCGGCGGACCTTCGCGAGAAGTTCGAGGACAAAGGCCTGCTCTACGTGCGCACCTTCACCGCCAAGCTCGACGTGTCGTGGCAGCACTTCTTCAAGACTGAAGATCGCCGCGAAGTGGAGGCGCGTTGCCGGGCGGGTGGCATCCAGTGGCGTTGGCTCGATAACGACGAGCTGCAAACCCGTACGCCGGGGCCCGCGATCATCACGCACCCGATCACTGGCGAAAAATCATTCTTCAACCAGGTGCAACTGCACCACATCCATTGGCTGGAGCCGGATGTGCGCGAGGACCTGTTGTCGATGTTCGGCCTGGAGCGGATGCCCCGCCATGTCTATTACGGCGACGGTACCCCGATTGAAGACGAGGTCATGGAGCGCATCGGCCAGTTGTACGAAGCCTGCGCGGTGCGTTTCGACTGGCACAAGGGCGACGTGATCCTGCTGGACAACATGCTGGTGGCCCACGCCCGTGACCCGTTCGAGGGGCCCCGCAAGATCGTGGTCGCCATGGGCGATATGTACGACCACAGCAGCCTTGAACGCGTGCCTGCCGCCCGGCACACCGCCCAAGATGCACCCACTACCGAGGAAGCCGGAGCATGAACGAGGTCACCATGGACGCGAACGATCCGGGCTTCGCCCTGACACCCGAGCAACAAACAGCGCTTGAGCAACTGTCGAACACGGCGACGTGTGGCGAGGCATTGCGCTGGTTGCATGTGGTCATCGACGGCGACCTCGACCCGCAGCGTTTGCAGGTGGCGTTCGATACGCTACTGGCGCAGCAGCCGATGCTGCTGGCGCGGTTGGGCAAGGTTGCCGGTTTCCACGGGTTGCGCCAGGCCGCCGCCGGCTTCGGGCACTTTCCGCTGACGGTCCAGGCGCAGGCGCAACGGGCCGAGGAAATCCAGGCGCAGGTCGAGGAACTGACGGACCGCGCTTTTGTGCTCGGCGAATCGGCAAGCGTCCAGGCCGTGCTTTATCGACTGGGGCCAAGGCAATGGCAGTTGGTGCTGGGCATCGCCCGCTTCAGCGTCGATGGGCAATCGCTGAATGTATTGCTCGAACAGCTCCAGCAAGCCTATGCCGGGGCACAGGCGTCGGAGGACGAAGTGCCAGGGGAGTTTGCCCAGTACCTGGAATGGCGCAGTGAAGTGGTGCTGGATGAAGACGCCGGCACCGCGCAGACCTATTGGCGGGAGCACTTGCAGAATGTGCAGGCGGACATCGCCACGCCGTGGTTGGCCGCGCGCAGTGCTGGCCATGAGGCAACGGTCGCCGACTCGTGCGTATCGCTGGCGCTGGAACCGGCGCAGCGCGACGCGTTGCAACGCCTGGCCGAGCAGCTCGGCCAGCCCCTTGCCACGTTGCTGCAAGGCGCCTGGTGGGTGTTGCTGGGACGCTTGAGCGGGGGTGAACAGGCGCTGGTCGGCGTGCGCCATGACAGTCGCGGCGACTACGACTATTTCGCCAATGCCGTGGGGGTGTTCGAAAAAAACCTGCCGCTGTGCGTTGCCTTGCCCGCCGTTGCATCCTTCAGCGAATGGCTGGGCACCCTGGCGGCTCGCCTCGATGATCACCGCACCTGGCAGGAATACTGGACGCCGGAATTGAGCCCTGACGCGGCGCGTCCGGCCTATGGCTTTACGATGGCCGAGGCGAGCCATACCCAGGCCAGTGGCGGTCTGAACTGGGCCGCGTCGGCGCCTGTTCAGGTCGATGGGTTCGAGTGCTTGTTGCAGGTCCAATTGGACGGTGTCCAGCAGCCTGCTGCGTTCAATGTGCATTACGCCAGTTCGCGTTATTCGCGAGCGTCCATCAACGCCGTGCTGGAGCAATACGGCGTGCTGTTGGCGTCGATCCTTGCGGCACCGCATGCTCAACTGGCACAGCTCAACCTGCTGGGCAGCGCCGAGAAACAGCGCTCGCTGGCGATCAACCCGCCGGTGCAGGCGCTGGCGGACAGTCGTTATTTGCCGCAACGCATCGCCGACTGGGCGATCCATACGCCGGACGCCATTGCCCTGACTGACGCCGACCAGCAGTTGAGCTATGGCCAGTTGCAAGCGCGGGTCGACAGCGTGGCCCAGGGCCTCCAGGACCAAGGGCTGGGCGCCGGGTCGATTGTCGCGCTGGCGTTGCCGCGTTCGGCGGAACTGGTGATTGCCATGTTGGCGAGCTGGCGCATCGGGGCGGCGTATCTGCCCCTCGATGTGCAGTGGCCCCAGGCGCGTCAGGCGTTGATGCTGGAGCAGGCCGGCGCCGCTGTGTTGCTGACTGATGCGGCGCAGCTGCCGGCCTGGCACGATCAGCCATACAAGGTATTGACTGTTGCAGGGCTCAGTCAGTCGGCTGCGTCGTTGCCGCCTCTTGTCACTCAGGGCAACGACATTGCCTATGTGTTGTTTACCTCCGGCTCCACCGGTGTGCCCAAGGGCGTGGTGATCGAGCATCGGCAGTTGCTCAACTACACCGCCCAGGTCAGCCAGGCGCTGGGGCTTGAGTGGTGCAAACACGTCGGTTTTACCTCTACCGTGGCGGCGGACTTGGGCAACACCACCTTGTTTGGCGGGTTGTTCAATGGCGTGACCTTGCACGTGGCCAGCGATGAACAGATGCAGGACGGCGCGTTGTTTGCCGACTACCTGCACCAGCACCAGATCGACTGCCTGAAGATCGTGCCGTCGCACCTCGCGGCGCTGCTGGACAGTGAGCGGGCGACCCTGCCGCGTACGCTGGTGCTGGGTGGCGAGCCAATCGCCGGGCCGTTGATCGAACGCATCGCCCGGCTGCGCAGCGATTGCCAGGTGTTCAACCACTACGGGCCGACCGAAGCCACGGTCGGGGTGATGATCCATCCCTTGGCACTGGACGGTACTGCCGACGATTGTTCGGCGCTGACCCAGGTGCTGGGCAACAACCAGGTCTACGTGCTTGACGCCGATCTGCGTTTGGCACCGGTGGGCATGCTGGGTGAGGTGTACCTGGGCGGTGCCCAGGTATGCCGGGGCTATGTGAATGTCGACACCGAGGGGCAAGCGTTCATCCGGAGTCCGTTTGATCCGGCCCAACGTCTCTATCGCAGCGGCGACCTGGCGCGCTATCGCCCGGACGGAGCGATCCAGCTGCACGGCCGGCGCGATCAGCAGGTGAAGGTGCGCGGGTTCCGGATCGAATTGGCGGAGATCGAGGCCGAGCTCCTGCGCGTGCCACAGGTTGCCGAAGCGCTGGTGCTGCCGGCTGCGGCGGCCGAGCAGGGGTTGTTGGCGTTTATCGTGGCGCAGCAAGGCACGTCGGCGGGCTTGCTTGACGCCGCGCGAGCCGAGCTGAGCGCCCGCTTGCCCAGTGTGATGCTGCCGCAGCACCTGCAACTTATCGAACAGTTCCCGCGGCTGGCCAACGGCAAGATCGATCGCAAGGCGCTGCAGCTGTTGGCGAGTGCGACGGCAGACGATGAAGACACCGCACCGCGCGATGCGCTGGAACAATTGCTCGCCGCGCGCATGGCACAGTTGCTGGGGCAAGACCGACTGGGCATTGACCGCGACTTCTTCGCCGCCGGTGGGCATTCGTTGTTGGTGATCAAGTTGGTGGCCGGTATTCGCAAGTTGTTGCAGTGCGACATTCATCCGGGACTGGTTTTTGATCATCCGACCGTGGCCTCGCTGGCCCAGGCCTTGCGAGCGGTGGAGAGCAGCCCGGGGCAACTGGAAAAAATCGCCCAGGTGCGCTTGCGCATGGAAGCGATGAGCCCAGAGGAAAAAGCCCTGCTGGCCGAACAGGCTCGGCAGTTGCAAGCCGCCAGGGCGGCGCCGCTGGGCTGATTCAGAGGCGGGTCAAATCTTAAAAACCAAGCAGAACCCTGTGGCGAGGGAGCTTGCTCCCGCTGGGCTGCGCAGCAGTCCTGAAACCGGCTGCCGCTATTTGTCTGGCTCACCGCGTGAGGGCTTTTGGGGCTGCTGCGCAGCCCAGCGGGAGCAAGCTCCCTCGCCACACGAGTGTTCACAGCTTTGGTATTGGCGGTGTTCATTAAAAAAGCCGGCGCCCATCAGCGCCGGCCTTTTTTAACTTTTTACGCGAATGATAAATAAACTCATTCCGGTTTCATACCGGTGCTGCGTCTTACAAAGGTATGTGGGCAAATCGGGTCGGGCAGGGCTGCCCAGGCGCCGGATGCGTCCAGCAAAAACTTTGTCGTCGTCCAGCCGGATGACCGTGCCCGGGGAGGGGCCGGTCGGCCATGCACTGGCGCATTGCCGTGAGGCAATCGACAGCGCGGGTTCACTTGTGCGGGCGAGCGGCGGGCCATTTGGCCCCATGGACTTTCACTTCTACCAATAATAGAGAGCACGATGTCGGCAATTCATGAGTTGAAACCGCTGTTCAAGGCACTCGTCATGTCCCGCGGCCTGCGTTCGCGTCGGGTGTTGACCGGTTTGGGGTTGGTCTGCGTAATGCCACTCAGCGCCCAGGTGATGGCTGAAGATGTCAGCATCGACATTCCTGCGCAATCGCTACCGCAGGCATTGCAAGCGTTCGGCCAGCAGACCAACCAGCAAGTGATCTACAACGCCGCCGATATGGCCGGACTGAAAAGCACCCGCGTCAGCGGCAAGATGAGCCCGCAGGCGGCCATCGCCGAATTGCTCAAGGGCACCGGCGTGCGCTACAGCCTCGAAGGCAGCACTATCATGCTGGTGCGGGGCTCCGCCACCACCGGCATGGAGTTGGGCGCGACCACCATCAACGCACAGCAATTGGACGCGACGACCGAAGGCAGCCACTCATACACCAGTAACGCCGTGACCATCGGCAAGGGCACCCACACCCTCAAGGAAATTCCCCAGTCGATCACCGTGATGACGCGCAAGCAGATGGACGATCAGAACCTGGTCAGCCTCAAGGACGCGGTCAACCAGACCACCGGCATCGTCGGCCTGCAGGGCGTCGGCCAGGGCATGATCCTGTCTTCCCGCGGTTTCCAGATCGATGACTGGCAATACGACGGTGTGCCGATCCCGCGCAATACCTATTCGCTGGGCAACTGGGCGACCCAGGACCTGATTTTCTTCGACCGCCTGGAAGTCATGCGCGGCGCCTCCGGCCTGCTGCAAGGCACGGGCAGCCCTGGTGGCGCCGTCAACCTGGTGCGCAAGCGTGGCCAGAGCGCACCGACCGTGACCCTGACCGGCAAGGCTGGCTCGTGGGATCACTACGGCCTGCAATTGGACGCTGGCGGCCCGCTGAACGACGCCGGCAACATTCGCGGTCGTGTCGTCCTCGACGAAGACCAGAGCAATTCCTTCGTTGACCATACGTGGAACAAAACCCACTCGATGTACGGCGCGCTGGACGTCGACCTGAGCGAAGACACCACTCTGGGCTTCGCCGTCAGCCAGTCCAACGGCGAGTCGCGCGGCAACATCCGCGGCCTGCCACGCTACGCCGACGGCTCGATGCCGGACGTGTCGCGTTCGACCTACACCGGCGCGCGCTGGAACCGTTCCGATATCGACGTCACCACCCTTTATGCCGATCTGGAGCATCGCTTCAACGAGGATTGGGCCTTCAAGGTTGGCGCTGTGCATATGTCCGAAGACAACCAGGCGAAAAACCAGCGAACGCAAAATGGCAGCGTGGGCCTCAACCCGAATGGCACGGGTGTGCAATACGCCGACTTCGTGACCGATTTCCAATCCACCAAGGTTGGCCTGGACATGAACCTGTCCGGCAAATTCGAAGCCTTGTCGATGCAACAGGAAGTCATGCTGGGCAGCAACTTCTCCCAACTGGAGACGGACGATAAATATGCCCGCACGTTCAACAACAGCAGCGACTCGATCTTCGACCTGAATAATAATCGGCCGGAGGTCAGCTACGACAGCTTGGTCAACGCCTCGAACGGGCGGGGCACCCTCAGTAAATACGACATTCGCCAGAAAGGCGTGTACGGCACCTGGCGCGTCAAACCGGTCGACGACCTGACGCTGGTGCTGGGTTCGCGCGTCAGCTGGTACGACTTCAGCTACAAATCGAAAACCCAGACGGCGAGCGGTATCACCGGCAATGCACCGAGCACCGCCACCGAGACCGGCGTGGTTACGCCCTACGGCGGTATCATTTATGACCTGAGCCGTGAATGGGCGGTGTATGCCAGCTACACCGACGTATTCCAGCCGCAAACCAACCTCGATACCAGCGGTTCGGTGCTCAAGCCAATCGTCGGCACCAACTACGAAGTCGGCCTCAAGGGCGAGCTGATGGACGGTCGGGTCAATACCTCCATGGCTGTCTTCCGTTACGACCAGGAGAACCGTGCCATCCCCGTCGCCAGCTGCACGGGCGTGAACTGCTCCGCTGCTTCGGGCAAAGTGCGTAGTCAGGGGATCGAGGCCGAAATCAGTGGTGAAGTGATAGATAACCTGCAGCTGTTCGCGGGCTATACCTACAACACCACCAAGTACCTGAAAGATCCGAGCAATGAAGGCAGTGTCTTCAGCACCTGGACGCCGAAACACATGCTGCGGGTGTGGGGCAACTACCAGTTCACCGGCGACTGGAACCGTGTCAGCACCGGCCTGGGCTTCACCACCCAAAGCCACACGATGGTCTACGACTATGATCGCGAGGTTCCGGGTTACACCGTTTGGAACGCTCGTGTCGGCTATCGGATGACGTCGGAGATCGATCTGGCGGTCAACCTGAATAACCTGTTCGATAAGACCTACATTGCCCCGGGTTACAACCAGCTCAATGGCAACAACAACTTTGGTGATCCGCGTAATGTGATGTTCAGCGTGAAGTACACCCCGCAGTTCTGATTCACGTACGCACAAAAAAACCGACCCGCCTTGTGCGGGTCGGTTTTTTTATGGGATTTGCCAGGCCTTCCAGCCAGCTCCTGAGGAAACGCGAAACCTGTGGCGAGGGAGCTTGCTCCCGCTTGAGTGCGAAGCGCTCACAAAAAAGGGCTGCTGCGCAGCCCAGCGGGAGCAAGCTCCCTCGCCACAATGACCGTGCCTGACGCTACTTACAGCCCAGAAAGACCTCGACCAGCGAATCAAGCAATCCATCGTCGAAGATCATGCTGCGATGACGCAACGGCGAATACACCGAGCATTGCAGCTCCCCCGTCAAACTGTGTTCTTTAATCAACCCTTCGCAAAAAGCCAACTCCTCCGGGGTCTTTTCCGCCTGTGTCCACCAGCAGCTCGGACGTACCCGTACCGGCTTGAAAGTGAACCCATCGAAGGCCTCCAACAACCGGTCATGCACCGAAAACGCCTGGGCATTCATGACCTCATCCTTGACGCTCTGCACGATCGACAGCAAGTCGCCTCGCCCCGGCTCGATCTGGCTGGCGGCCCATTCATGGAATGCCTGGACCGTGCTGTCGGGGTGCTGTTGCCGGTAAGCCGCCGTGCGCTCGGTGAGGGTAGGAAACAGCAGGTCGAAGTATTCGATGGCTTCGATCAGGTCCTGGGACGCCGGGTCGGCTGTTTCCAGGCTTGGCAAATGCCGATGGCGCGGCAAGGTCGCCGGGTAAAGGTGTTCCGGAATCGTGCTGTCCACCAGACCGAGGAAGCTCACGGTGTGGCCCTGGCTTTCCAGCGTGGTGGCGATATCCATGGCAATGGCGCCGCCCAAGGACCAACCCATCAGGCAATACGGGCCTTGGGGCTGGGCCTTGACGATTTCCTGGCTGTAATCGGCGATCATCTCGCCCCAGGCTTCGGGCCCTGCATGGGGTTCGCTGAAGCCGCGATGCATGACGCCAAACGTGCGCGCACGGTGTTGGAGTTTGCGTGCCAGTGGCTGGTAGCAGAACACGATGCCCCCGCTGGGGTGCAGGCAAAATAGCTGCGGTGCGGTGGCGGGGGCGTTGTTCAATTCGACCAGGCATTGAGTCTGCTCCCGGTGCTTGTGCGAAATGAACAGCGCCAGTTCGGCGATGCTCGGGTTGGCCAGCAGTTCTTGCAGCCGCACGGTGATATTCAGGCGCGCCTTGAGGTTGGCAATCAGCTCGATGGCGAGGATCGAATGGCCGCCCAATTCAAAGAAGCTGTCATCGATGCTCACGCGCTCAACCCTGAGCGAATGCTGCCAGAGCTGCGCCAGGGCTTCTTCCAACGGGGTGCGCGGCGCGACGTATTGGCCATGCCAAAGGCCGGCATCAGGTTCTGGCAAGGCCTTGCGGTCGAGCTTGCCATTGGTATTGAGCGGGAAGCGATCGATGAACAGCAGGTGACTGGGCACCATATAGTCCGGCAACTGGGCTTTGAGGGCGTTCAACACGCTTTCGCGTAACTCGGCCGTGGACGGTTGCGTCGCGATCACATAGGCGATCAGTTGCAGGCCGCCCGAGCCTTCATGGGTCAGTACCGCGCAATCCTGGACTGCCGGCAGCGTTTGCAGACGTGCCTGGATTTCCCCCAGTTCAATGCGGAAACCACGGATCTTGACCTGATGATCCAGGCGCCCGACGTATTCGATGCTGCCGTCGCTGCGGTAGCGGGCAAGGTCGCCGGTGCGATACAGGCGTCCACCCGGCAGCGGGTCGAACGGATCGGGGATGAAGCGGCTGGCGGTCAAGTCGGCGCGCTGGTGATAGCCGCGCGCCAGGCCGGCTCGACCGACATACAGCTCACCGATGCAACCCTTGGGCACCGGGTTCAGATGAGCGTCGAGCAAGTACCAGGACAGGTCGACGATAGGCTCGCCGATAGGGCTCGCCGCCTCGCGGTGCAGGTCGTTCATCGACAGCGGCCGCCAAGTGACATGCACGGTGGTTTCGGTGATGCCATACATGTTGATCAACCGTGGCGTCTGGTCCCCGAAACGTTCAAACCAGGGACGCAGGCTTTGCACGTCAATCGCCTCGCCGCCAAAAATCACCTGGCGCAGTCGGTGGACAAGCGGCTGCCCAGGCTCGCACGCGACTTGCAACAACGACTTGAAGGCCGAGGGCGTCTGGTTGAGCACCGTGACGTTTTCCTGGCAAAGCAGGGCATAAAAATCCTGCGGCGAACGGCTCACGGCGTAGGGCACGATGACCAGTCGACCGCCATGCAGCAGGGCGCCGAAAATCTCCCACACGGAAAAGTCGAAGGCATAGGAATGGAACAGGCACCACACATCCCGCTGGTTGAAACTGAACCAGTGCTTCGTGGCCTGGAACAAACGGTTGACGTTGTGGTGCGCGAGCAATGTGCCCTTGGGCTTGCCGGTCGAGCCTGAGGTATAGATCACGTACGCCAGGTTATCAGTGTCCATCGGCACATCCGGATTGTGCTCGGGACAGGTGCCATCGGCATCGACCGAATCCAGCAACAGACAATCCATGCCGGCGGGCAGCGCAAGCGACTCAAGCAGATGCGCCTGGGTCAGGACCTGCGTGACGCCACTGTCCTCAATCATGTATGCCAGGCGATCGGCCGGGTAGGCCGGGTCCAGCGGCACGTAGGCGCCGCCGGCCTTGAGAATGGCCAGCAGGCCGATGATCATCTGGGGCGTGCGCTCCACCGCGATGCCGACCAACACGTCGGGCCCAACGCCTCGCTCGATCAGCCGATGGGCCAATCGGTTGGCCTGTCGGTTGAGTTCGCCGTAGCTCAGGTGCTGCCCTTCAAACGTCAGGGCAATCGCGTCGCCCGAGGCAGCGGCATGGCTTTCGATCAAGTGGTGCAGGCAGCGCTCACGGGGCAGTTGGGTCGGCTGGCGGTTCCAGTCGCTGAGGGTTTGCTGACGCTCGGTGGCACCCAGCAATGGCAGTTCACCGAGTGCGCGCTCGGGCGTCTCGATCAGGCCTCGCAGCAGGTTTTGCCAATGCTCGGCCATGCGCTCGATGGTCGTTGCCTGGTAAAGATCGCGGCTGTACTCGAACGTTGCCACGATCTGTTGCTGTGAGTAGTCGACGTCCAGCGACAGGTCGAACTTGGCTTGGCTGTCTCCGGTATCGAGAAACTCCAGCACCCGTTGGCCTTGGGTCGGTGCTGGCGGTTTGGGCGAGCAGGTGCGCCAGTTGAACAAGACCTGGAACAGCGGATTGGAACCCTGGGCGCCAGGACGTTGCAGTTGATCGAGGATCAGCTCCAGCGGGTAGTCGGCATGTTCCAGCGCGGCGAGGGACTGCGCGCGCAAATCCCGAAGAAAATCCAGCCCGCTGCGGGTCGAGTCGATTCGCGCGCGATACACCTGACTGCTGACAAAAAAACCCACCAGGTCCTGGCTTTCAGGGCTGTTGCGGTTGGCGTTGGGGACGCCGACGGTGAAATCGCTCTGGTTGCTGTACCGGCCCAGCAACAATTGCCAGGCACCCAGCGCCACCACGAAAGGCGTCAACCCCTGGCGTTGGCAGAACGCGTCCAAGGCCTGGGACACTGCGGGGGCAAGCGACAGATGCACGCGGCCGGCCATAGGTTGATGACTCGCGGCTCGGGGAAAATCTTGTGGAAGCTCCAGCGCAGGCAGGTCATGTCCCAGGTAGCGACGCCAGTATTCGCCACTGCGCTGGCAGGCCGTGCTTTGCAAATACGCGCCGCGCTGGTGGGCCGCGTAGTCGGCGTATTGCATGGACAACGGCGGCAGCGCTGACGGATCGCCACACAAGGCCTGCCCATAGGCCTGGGTCATGTCCTGCATGAGGATCGTGTTGGACCAGGCATCGGAGACGATGTGGTGCATGTTGAGCAACAGCACATGTTCGTCATCGCCCAGCCCGAGCAGCGTTGCGCGCATCAGCGGCGCCTGGGTGAGATCGAAGGGTTGCCGGGCATGGCGCTCGATGCGCGCTGACAGCGCCACGGCCCGAGCCTGCGGATCGAGTGCACCGAGGTCCTCGCGGTGCAGAATGAGCTGGGCATTGCGCTCGACCACCTGGCTCGCGGCGCCGTCGATTTCAACGAACGCAGTGCGCAGGATGTCGTGGCGGTCGATGACGCGATTCAGTGCCTGCTCCAGAGCATCGGCATCGAGCGCGCCGGTCAGGCGCAGGGCCCGGGGCAAGTTGTAGGCCGAGCGGCTCGGATCTCTCTGTTGCTCCAGCCACAAGCGTTGCTGGGCGAAGGACAAGGGGGCGCGGTCGAGCCGGCTACGGTGGGTGCTGGCGTGCAAGTCGCCAGCAACCTCATCGAGCAGCAGCGTCAGCAGATCATCATCTAGCAATTCGTTCATGGTGTTCTCGCGGTAAACAGCATTGCATCGGGCAGGTTCAGGCAAAGGCTGCCGGGGCCTTTTCACTGACGACCCGACCTGCCTGCATCCGGACCAATTGGTCGGCGATGTCGAAGTAACGGTCGTCGTGGGAAATGACGATGATGGTTTTGCCCAGTGCTTTCAGTTCCGGCAGCAGTTCGGTATAGAAAACGCGGCGAAACACCGGATCCTGATCAGCGGCCCACTCATCGAAGACCAGCACCGGGCGTTCTTCGAGCCAGGCGTTGAGCAGCGCCAGGCGCTTGCGTTGGCCGGTGGACAGATCGGTGGTGCTGAACGCGCCGTCCCGAACGCTGACCTTATGGGCGATTTCCAAACGCTCCAGGTAGCGGTTGGCATCTGCCGGCACCTGTTGATTGCCCTGGACCAGCTCATCGAACAGGTAGTAGTCGGCAAAAATCGTGGTGAACAACTGGCGGTAATCGTCCCGTCGGGCGACCGATACCGGCTCGCCATCCAGCAGGATTTCGCCGCCCTGGGGCGCATAGAGACCCAACAGCAATTTGATCAACGTGGTCTTGCCGCCGCCGTTCTCGCCGACGATGAAGACGATGTCGCCTTGGGTGATGGACAGGTTGACCGGCCCAAGGGCGAAGGGTTGGCTGCCATCGACTGCCGGGAAGGCGTAGTGCACGTCCCGCAACTCCAACTGCTGGAGCGTCGGCTTGGCCGCACGCGTGTCGTTGAGCAGCAGGTGCGGCTCCGGTGAGGAAAACTGCTCGGCCAGCTCGGCAATGCGCTTGAAGGCGATGTTGGCCCGGCTGATCACCGGCAGGGTCATCACCAGGTATTCCAGCGGGCCCTTCACGTACAGCAGCACCAGCACGAAGCCGCTGAGCACCGCTTTATCCGTGCCCAGCCACAGCGATTGCAGGGCCAGGACCAGGCCGATGACCACGAAAAACAGCATCGAACCGAAGGTCTTGGCCACCACGAACGTATTGACCGAGCGGATATTGGTGGCGCAGATGTGGTCGGCGGTGGCTTCGATGCGCTGGCTGAACATGCGTTGGCGGCGCGGACGATGAATGCGCAGCTCCTTGGCGCCGGCGGCAATCGCGCTGTAGTGCTTTTGCAGCGCGTCCTCGGCCTCGCGAGCCGCTTCGAACCCCCGGATGCCACGGGCTCGTGCGACGTATTGCACGACGGTGCCGATGACCAGCGCCACCAGCAGCAGCAAGAACATCGGCAGGGACAGGTAGGCCAGGTATCCCAGGCAACCGAGGGTCACGGTGAAGGCGATGGCCAGCGGTGCGAAAGAAAACGCAAAGTTGCTGACGGTGTTGACGTCGTGGGTCAACACCGGGATGAGCCGATGGCTGCGATAGCGTTCGATCTGCTCGATGGGTGCCAGCAAGACTTTCTGGCCCAGGGATTTGCGCAACCCGGCAATGATGTTCTGGCCGACATGGTTGGTGCCGATGTCCGAGAGAATCGAGGTCAACAGCGCCACCGCACAGAGCCCGGCGAACGTCGCCAGCATCCGGGGCGTGGGCGTGGTGGCGGCGTTCAGGGCGTCGTTGATGGTTGCCAGCAGGGCGGTGATGCTCAGGCCGCCCAGCATGCCCAGGACGATGGAGCCCAGGACAATCAGCCGGAAGGGTTTGAGCAGGCTGAACAGTTCATTCATCGCCCCGCGTGTTGGTTGGCTCATGGAGGTTTCCCTGCTTGATGAAAAGGGCGAAGCCCCTGGCGGGTGTTCACCTGAAGGCTTGGAAGGCGCGGGCATGCCGGTTGGATCGTGCCCGTTTGTAAAACGATTGTCGGCGCAGGCGATTTAACGATTGATAGCCAGAGAAACACGTCGTGGCGAGGGAGCTTGCTCCCGCTGGGCTGCGCAGCGGCCCCAAGATTTTGCGGTCGCTGCGCAACCGAGCGGGAGCAAGCTCCCTCGCCACGGAGGCCTGTCTCAGCGGCATCAGCGGGGTCACATGTCCCGCGCCACCCGCAACCCCAGCCAATCGCCCCTGGCATCGGGGTACACCGCGTTGCGGTTGCCCGAACGGGAGAACACCGGTGCTTCGCCCCAGTCGTTGCCACGGATACGCCGCGCCTTGCAGTCGCCGCTGAGCCAGGCGCTGCCGTCGCTCGGAGCGTCGACGTAGTTTTCGTTGTAGCAATCGGCCGTCCACTCGTAGACGTTGCCATGCATGTCGTAGACGCCGAAGTCATTGGCCGCGAAGCTGCCGGCCGGTGCGGTGAAGTTGTAGCCGTCGGCCGCGCCGTAGGTGTTGGCGTGTTGGGCGATGCTGTACGGCTTGCCTTCATCGAACGGGAAGGGGAACGGGCCGGTGCTGCCGCCACGTGCTGCGTATTCGCGCAGGGATTCGCTGACCAGCCGGTACTGTTTGCCGGTTTTTTTCGACAGCCACGCGACGTAGGCGTTGGCCTCGGCGAAATCCATGCACACCGCCGGGTGTCGGTCGGTGTATTGCTTGTGTGGGTCGCTGCCCTGGTAGTCGGGGACGCCGGCCTTGCACGCGCGACCGGGGCGCTTGTCGCCGTCGGGCATCGAGTAGCCGCTGTCGCGCAGATAGGCGAACCACTCGCCTTTCAACACCTGGAAACGACTGATCGCCAGCGGCTTGGCGAAGGTCACCGGGTGCATCGGGCCTTCGTCCGGCTCGCGGCCGACCTCATCGTCGGGGGTGCCCATCTGGAACGTGCCGGTGGGCAGCACGACCATTTCCGGGCAGTCCTTGCAGTCGCGGAACACCTGGCCCGGTTGCGAGGCCTGGGCGCCTGAGGGCAGCAGGGCGGCGAGAACCAGTGCTGGAAATAGCTTCAACGAAGAACTGTTCATCCGTCTCTCTCGATAAAGGTCAGAGTGTTTTGCTTAGCAAGCCCATGAAACGGTCGATCTCGGCTTCGTTGTTGAGCAACCCCGGTGCGGTGCGGATCACCGGCCCTGCGTCGCGGTGCACAGCGTCGGCAATCACTCGGTTCTTCATCAGGTAGCCGGCGATTTCATCGCTCTCGCGACCCTTGATCCGGAAGAAGGTGAAACCGGCCGACAGCTCCGGGCTCAGGGGTGTGACCAGCTCGATTGGCGGCTTCGCCAGCAGATGTTTTTTCAGGTAAGTGTTGAGGGCATGGATGCGCGCTTGCACGTCGGCCTTGCCCAGTTGCAGGTGCAGCTTGAACGCCTCGTCCGCGGCCCAGCGATGCTCGAAGGCGTGGTAGCCGCCCGGTGTCATGGTGGTGGAAAACGCCGTGGCTTCGGAAAAGGTCGGGATGATCGGCGTGACGTACTTGACCTCTTCGCTGCGGCTACACACCAGGCCGGTGCCCCGTGGGCCGAACATCCATTTGTGGGTGCCGGCGATGAAGAAATCGCAATTCATGGCGGGGAAACCGAGGTCCTCGACGCCGAAACCGTGCACACCATCGACCACGTAAATGATGCGCTGCTCGTCGCTGCGGCCCTGGTTGTGCTTGTCCACCAGCGCGCCGATCTTGCCGATGGGCAACTTCACGCCGCTGCCCGAATGCACCCAGGTCATGCCCAATACCCGGGTTTCGGGGCGGATATTGCGGTCGATGCCCGAGAGGATTTCTTCCTCGCTGGCGTCATGGGCCTTCTCGAACAGTTTGATTTTGCGCACCCGGGTGCCGTCGCGCTGGGTGCGCAGGCTGAGAATGGTGTGGGTGGCGTAGTGTTCGTGGGCCGTGGTGAGGATTTCCTGGTCGGCGCCGACATGGACCCCGCCGTAGATCATGGCCAGGCCCTCGGTGGTGCTGCCGGTGAGGGCGATCTGTTTCGGGTTCGCTTGCAGGTAACGGCCAGCCCAGGCCCGCACGTTTTCTTCACGCTCCTCGGTGACGCCCAAGTCCCAGTCCATCAACAGCCCGGGGTTTTTATCCAGGGCGGCGCGGTGTTTTTCGATGGCCTCGCGTACCGGGCGCGGGTGGGTGGTGACCAGGAAGTTGGAGAAGTGCAGGTAGTCCGGGTCCTGGTCGAACAGCGTGCGCAATTGCGCCCATTTGTTGCGTGGCAATGGCGGCAGCGAATCGGCGACGGCTGTGGTTGGCAGGCTGGCGGCCAGCGGCAAACCGGCGGCGAGGATCCCGGCTTGCTTCAAGAACGTCCGGCGTTCATTCATGGCTGGACGGCCTTCTGGGTCGAGGCGACGGCGGGCCGGGCGGCTTTCTGGACCCGATCCCAGACCCGCAGGAAATTGGCGCCCCACAGTTTGGCGATGTCGGCTTCCGAGTAGCCACGGGTCAGCAGTTCGGCGGTGACGTTGCGGATGTCGCCGACGTTCTCCCAGCCTTTCACGCCACCGCCTTCATTGAAGTCCGAACTGATGCCGACGTGGTCGATGCCGATCTTGCGCACCGTGTAGTCGATGGCGTCCCCCAAGTCCTTGAGGCTGGCCTTGGGTTCCTCTTCGAGAATGCCGTAGAGCTGGCCAGCGTATTCGCCGAATTTCTGCTCAGGCCACGCGGCAATGATCGGGTCGCCGGGCATCAGCGCCATGGCGAGGTTGGGCAATGGCGGCAAGTCGAAGCGTTCGCGCAGGGCGTTGAGCTTGTCCTGGGTTTTTTGCGTCAGCGGGCGCAGGTACTGCGAGAAACCGACGATCTGCACCACGCCGCCACTGGCCTTGATCAACTGCATTTCCTTGTCGCTGAGGTTGCGCGGGATGTCCACCATTGCCCGTGGCGCCGAATGCGAGGCCACCAGTGGCGTGCGGCTCAGGTGTGCGACTTGCTCCAGGGCCAGGGTCGACATTTGCGACACGTCGATGATCACGCCGAGGTCGTTCAGGCGTGTGACCGCTTGCTTGCCGATATCCGACAGGCCGCCGAGGGCGTCCGGCGAGTCGTTGAAAAACGGCAGTGGGCGAGACGAATCGGCCCAATCGTTGTTGCCGATGTAGCTGAAACCGAACATGCGCATGCCCCGCGCCGTCCACAGGTCGAGCAGGTTCAGGTCGTGGCCGAGGGGGTAGGCGTTGAGCATGCTGATGAAAATCGCAAACTTGCCTTCGCCATGCAGGCGGCGAAAATCATCCGGGGTGTAGGCGATGGCGACCTGGTTGGGGAAGTCGCGGACCATGCCGCTGATGATCTTGTAGCGCACCTCCTGCTGGTTGCGCGCCTCTTCGACGAAACCGGCGGTGGGCTTGTGCGGCGCGTTGGGGCCGTTCCACAGCTCGGGCCAGCCGAAGATCGTCAGCGCGGCGCCGGACAGGTGACCGCGATTGGCTTTCACCAGGTCGAACTGGCCTTTGCCATCCTTGTCGGCCTCATTGCCGGCGGTGCCGAAATCCAGCGGCACGGTGATGTGGCTGTCGAAGGAGAGCAGGCGCTCATGCAGCTCCCGGGCTTGCTTCATCACCTTGACCGCGTAGCCGGGGTTATCCCGCCACCAGTGATCCCAAGCTGCCAGGCCGCCACCCACCACCAGCGCCAGGGCCAGGGGCACGCCAGTGAAAAGAGCCTTTTTCGAACGTGGTGTTGTCATTGCCGATCTCAGTCAGGTTCGCCGCGGGGGCCTTTGCTATCTGGGGAGAACGAGTGATCGGCGGGGAAATTTAGGTGGCTTAAAGGGCCGCTTCGCGAGCAGGCTCGCTCACACAGTGGGAATGCGGTCACCTGTGGGAGCGGGCTTGCTCGCGAAAACGGTGGGTCAGTTTGCATCGATGTTGGATGTGCCGACGCCTTCGCGAGCAAGCCCGCTCCCACACTCGCTCTGTGATGTTCATAAATTCGGTGCCCAACACAAAACCTGTGGGAGCGAGCCTGCTCGCGATGAGGCCGTCACGAACACCCTTAAATTTGTTGCTTCAGCCATCGTCCTAGCTTGGATAAAGCCCGCTCCAGGGCTGGAAACAGGTAAGGCAATGACGATTTCTCGACGATGGTTCATGGCAGGCCTGGCGCTGACCGGTGCCGCCGTGCCTGCGGTGTATTACGGGCATCGCGAACTGACCCGGCCGGACCCGACCATCACCCCCGGCGAAGCCTCGTTCGATGTGGCGGACGTCGCGGGCCAGCGCCTGGCCAATACGCTGCGGGGGATCTGGACAATCCGTTTCACCGGCCGCGACGCCGGCCTCGACGGCTTGCCCCGGGACGAACTCCAAGTGTTTCTCGACATTGGCCACAAGGGCCGTGGCCTGGTGGGATGCCTCGACACCGCCGAACGGCTGCGCGCTGGTGAAGAGCCGCGCTATCGGGTGCTCGGCGATCTGGCCGGCACCGACCCCAAGCAACTGAGTTGGCGACTGATCCGGACCGAGGCCTCGGATGGCGCGCCGGACTACGAATTCACCATGACCCTCGACGAGGTCTGGGCCGGCTTCGGCAATGCCGGCCCCGCGACCCTCAGCGGTAAGGTGTTGCGGCTGGATCGCCCGTTGGCCCTGCCTGAGCTCGACAACCAGTTCGTCGCCCGCAAACAACCGTTCCCCGAGGCCCGCGAACGTACGCCGCTGAGCCCAGCATTGCTGGCTTGGCTGGTCTCGCCCGAGCATCGGTTGTTTCACCAGCTCTGGCATGCTTCGCGGGACAAGTGGCACAGCCTGGACGAAGACAAGCGCAACGCCTTGCGCGGCATCGGCTGGCAGCCCGGGCCCAGGGATCAAGAGCGCGATGCCCGTGGGCCGCGCAAAGACCGCAATGGCTCGGGCATCGATTTCTTTTTCATGCACCGGCGCATGCTTGGCACGGCGCGTTCCTTTCAGCCGCTGCCGTCATGGTCGAGTTTCCCGTTGCCGCAACCGGAACTGGAACGCGATCGCCTTGGCTTCGCCCGCTATTTCGATAACCACGACGGCACGGCGCTGCCGCCGACCTGGCTGGCCAGGGGTGACGAGCAGTACGCGCAATGGGTGAGTGATATCAAGACCGCCGAGACCTATCACAGCAATTTCCAGGTATGGGAATCGCGCTACCGCGACCCGCGCTATCTGTCGAAACTCTCCTTGGGCCAGTTTGGCTCGGAAGTGGAACTGGGCCTGCACGATTGGTTGCACATGCGCTGGGCCTCGGTGCCGCGTGACCCGTCCAACGGCCACCCAGTGCCGTTCGCCCGCGACCCGGCGGACTTCGCCCAGCGTTGGTACGCGCCGGAAAACGACTTCCTGGGCGATCCCTTCTCGTCCCACGTCAACCCAGTGTTCTGGGCCTTCCACGGCTGGATCGACGACCGCCTGGAAGACTGGTTCCGTGCCCATGAACGTTTTCATCCAGGCGAAGTGAGCCGCTTGCAAGTCAACGGCGTGCCCTGGTTCGCCCCGGGCCGCTGGGTGGAAATCGGCGACCCCTGGCTGGGGCCGGACACCCACGGCTGCAGCACCACGCCAGGCCTGCAAGTCGGACGCTCGGTGGAGATGGACCCGGAAACCATGAAACTGGCGCTGCGCATCACCTTTGGCAGCGACGACGACAAGCTCTCGAAACTGTTCCGTCGCGTGCCGCAACGGCCGTGGTATGCGCGCAACCTCAAGAGCAAACCGGTGTAAAACCCCGCCTGACCCAAAAACTAAAGCGAACGCAGTTGTGGCGAGGGAGCTTGCTCCCGCTGGGCTGCGAAGCGGCCCCCAAACCAGCCCCCTCAAAAACATCTGACCCACCGAGGTGCCGGCCATTGGGGCTGCTGCGCAGCCCAGCGGGAGCAAGCTCCCTCGCCACGGGTGTCACTTGACTTGAGTGCGTTTAGCGCGGCGCGGCGATGTCCAATGCGCGGTTCGCCAACAGTTCACTCAGTTCGACCATCTGCTGGATCCCCAAGGCAAAATGCCGCCGCGAGCCGTCCAGTTCGAATGCCAGCTCGCTGGCCATGACATTGACCGAGGCGAGGGTTTCGCTGAGGTTGGCCAGCAGGCATTCCATGTCCGCGCCTTCTGCAACGGTGAACAACTGGCCCGGTGGCGGATTGGGTTTTTCAGGTTTGGGGTCGAGGTAAAAGGCGAGGGCGCGGTCGGCGGCTTCGTTGAGTTTTTTCGAATCGTCTTCGGGGGGATTGGGCGTGATCTTGAACATGGTGTAGCTCCTAGTATTGGTTTCAGGAGCCGACACTATCGCTACCAAACGATGGGGTGGCGGCCGTACGCGGGTTGGTAGACCGGAGCACTAGGAACCCGGCGCGCCCGAAGACGCCCTGCGCACGGCCACCATGAAACAGACACCGAGAAAGCATCTGTAGGAGGTGGCGCTTGCGCCTAGTTGACTCGCGGGCTACCAAACCCGATCGCTGACATCAGCGACCCGGAAACAATAAAAGCCGCGAGCCAGGCGCACAAGCCGGCGGATTCTGGCGCAGTTGTAGGTAACGGCGCAAGGTGATGTAGCCTGGCTCGGGAGTCCTACATGGCCGGATAAACAGAACCAAAGCCGGACAACATTTATGTGGAGAAGAATTATCCGTGGCGAGGGCGCCAGCTCGCTCCACAGGTTGCTGTGCCTGGCGCCTGTTCACGCAAGATGGCAGCGTCCTGCGCCATTGCCCACAGCTACGCCAGAATCCTCCGTCTTGTGCGTCTTGGGCTTCATCGGTAGGTTGAGTTTCGTCGCTGCGGTTCTCTGAGTTGGCCTGTATCCCCTCGGCTGATCTATACTGAGCAGGTATGAGCACGGTTTGTATTAAAAATCTATATAAAACAGTATGTTGTGTGTTGTTTGGACATAGGTGCTGTCTGAGGTGAGAAATGATTATCGAAGAGCGTGTCAGGAGATCAATCGCCTTGCGAAAGGACGACGTGTTTCTGCGCTCTGAATTTTCCAAATTCGGCAGCCCCGCACAGGTATCCCGAGCATTGCGTCATCTGGTGGCTAGCGGTGTATTGGTCAGACTTGGCGTTGGCGTCTTCGCAAAGGCTAAAACCAGTGTGCTCACCGGTAAGCCAATCCCGATACGTCCACTTGAAGTTCTGGCGCCTCTGGCTTTGCAAAAGCTTGGCGTGAAGATCACGGCGGGGCGCGCGTTGCGTGAATATAATGCCAGCGATAGTTTACAACTACCCGCCGGCGTTGTTTTTGATACAGGGTCACGCCGTATTAACCGGAAGCTCGGCTTTGGTGGGCGCTACGTAGTTTATGAAAACCATCACGCCTGATCAGGTTGAGTTAATTGATGCGGTACTGGCTGAAGTTGACGTCGGTTTTCTGACCGCTAGCATCCTGGAAAAAGACATCCATGTAACCGATGCCTTGCAGCAACTGATGGGAATACAATTCCCGGGCATTCGATTAGTGTTTTGCGGTGGGACGAGCTTGTCAAAGGCCTATCGATTGATCGAGCGTATGTCAGAAGACGTTGACTTGAAGATCGTATGGGATGAGTCGAGCATGTTCAGCGCTTCGGCTCAAAAGCGACACCTCAGCCAGTTGAAGGCTGAGGTGTCCCAAGCGCTCGCTAGGCTTGGCTTCGAAGAAACCGTGGACGCGCGTATTGCCCGGAATGAAAACCGATATTTCTCCAGTCGTTGGCAATATGCACCCCAATACCCGCACGACGTGAGTTTGCGTCCTTATCTGAGCCTCGAACTGACCGCACGAACTCCCGAGTTCGAAATGACCCTGCGACCGCTGGAACACCTGGTCGATAGACTTGCCGCAAAGCCTGGGTACATGGGAAGTATTCTTTGTGTAGCGGTTGAAGAAACGCTTTCGGAAAAAGTAATTTCATTTCTTCGGCGTTATGCCCAACACCAGGCCGGGGCTATGCTTCAGCCGTGGGACGATACGTTGGTGCGTCATATCTACGATATTTATTGCATCAGTGTTGACGATCCTGCAGTCAGCGAACGAGCCGCCAGCGGTTTCAAAAAGCTGGTTGAATTCGATGCCGCTGAGTTTGGTCGACAGTTTCCTCCGTTCGCTGCCAATCCAGGAAAGGTCATGCAGGGGGCTTTGGATCAAACAAGCTCGGACGCGGCGATTCGTGGCCAATATGACGCGAGGCTGATGCCGCTGATTTTTGGATCCGTCCGCCCAAGCTTCGATGAGGCTTTTGCTGTGTTTCGTGAGCATGCCGAGGCGTTAATTCGGACTCTTTGAATTATTGGTCAGATTAGTTGGCCCCCGCTGCGCTTGATGTCATTTGGCTTTAGCCTTACATCCCCCGCCAACCCCCACCCAACGCCTTGTACAACGCCACACCCGCCTGCACCCGCGCCAGCTTTAGTTGCACGTTCATATCCTGGGCTGCGTAAAGGGTGCGTTGGGTTTCCAGCACGGTGAGCAAATCCTCGGCGCCGGCCTGGTAGCGGCGCTGGGCGATGTCGAAGGCGGTCTGGGCCTGGTGCAGTTCTTCGGTTTGCCACTGCCGTTGCTGGTCGAGGCCGTTGATGCTGTTGAGGGCTTTTTCGACGTCGGCGAAGCCGTTGATGATGGCGGCTCGATAGAGCTCCAGCAGTTCTTCCTGGCGTGCGGTGGCTTTGTCCCGTTCGGCCCTCAAGCGGCCGTTGTTGAAGATTGGCGTGGCGAGGCCGGCGCTGAGGTTGTAGACGTTGTTGCGCAGCAACTGGTCGGCGATGTCGCCGCCGGTGGCCAGGCTCAGGCCCAGGGTCACGGACGGCAGCATGGCAGCGCGAGCTACGCTGATATCCGCCCGGGCGGCGCTGAGCCGTGCTTCGGCGGCGGCGATGTCGGGGCGTCGGCGCATCAGTTCGCTGGGTACTCCGGCGTCGATGGAAGGCCAACGCAGGCGGTCAAAAGGTTCGTCGTCGAGCCTGACCGACTGCACCGGTTGCCCCAGCAAAGTCGCCAGGGTAACCAAGGCCTCCCGTGCCTGTTGCTGCACCTGGGGCAACCGGCGTTGCTGCGCCGCCACCAGGCTTTTTTGCTGGGACAGTTCGAGGGCCGTGGCGCTGCCGGCATCGTAGCGGGTTTGCACCAGGTCGAGCACACGCTGGGCGTTGCCCAGGTTTTGCTCGGCGATGCGCTGTTGTTCGCGCAGGGACAACGCCTGGGTGTAGCTGTTGGCGACGCCGCTGAGCAGGGTCAACTCCACGGTCGCCCGGTCGAACTGGCTGGCGGATAAACTGCTCAACGCACTGTCGCGGGCCGCCCGTTTACCGCCCCAGAAATCCAGCTCATAGCTGGCACTGAGGTTGGCGTCGTAGTAGTCGATGGTGCGGTTTTCCCGATCCACGTCCAACTGGCTGTAGCCCTTGCCTCGCAGCAGTTCCTGGCGATTACCGTTGAGCCTGGCCTGGACTTCCGGTAGCAACGGCGCGCCGGCGATCACGGCACTGGCCTGGGCCTGGCGAACCCGGGCCATGGCGGCGGCCAGGTCATGGCTGTCCAGGCGCGCCTGTTCGATCAAGCGGTTCAGCTGCGGACTGCCAAACTGTGTCCACCATTGCGTGTTATCGGCGCGAGTGCTGGGCGCGTCGAGGTTCTGCCAGGCCAATGGCGGTTGGATGCCACTGTCCGGTGCCTGCGAAGGCGTGCCGCAAGCCGCCAGTAACAGGCCGGCGGCCAGGAGGGCCAGGTGCGTTTTCATAGGATGAGGTTCATTCACTGGTGAGGGCCGCGACCGGGTCGAGGCGGGCGGCCTTGCGGGCCGGCATGAAGCCGAAGACGACGCCGGTGACCAGGGCACAGCCGAAGGCGCCGAACACCGCCAGCCATTCGAACGCCACGGCGATCTTGCCCAGCACCAACGCGCCGCCCACCAGCAGGGCCAGGCCGATGCCCGCCAGCCCGCCGACCACCGAGAGCATCACCGCTTCGGTGAGAAACTGGCGCAGGATGTCGCGCTGGCGAGCGCCAGTGGCCATGCGAATGCCGATCTCCCGGGTCCGTTCGCGCACGGTCATGAGCATGATGTTCATCACGCCGATGCCACCCACCAGCAGCGAAATCGCCGCGATGGCTCCTAGCATCAGTGACAGCGTGCCCTGGGTGCGGGCCTCGGCCTGGATCATCGCGGCGTTGTTGGTCAATTCGAAATCCTGCTGGCCGTCATGCAGGCTCAACAGCGTGCGAGAGACGGCTTGCTCGGCCTCCTTGACCTTGCCCGCGTCCCTGGCGGCGATCACCACATACTCGGGGTGACGCGTGCCGAACAGCCGCACACTGGCGGCGGAGTAGGGCACGGCGATGCGGTTGTCGGCGTCGGAATCTCCGGAGCTGGCGCCTTTTTCGGCCAGTACCCCGACGACCTGGAACGGCACGTTTTCGATCAGGATGTAGCGGCCGATGGGGTCGGCGACGTCCTTGAGCAGCTTTTGCCGGACCTTGTGGCCGATCACCGCAATCGCTGCGGCGCTGCGTTCATCGGCGTCGGTAAAATAGCTGCCCTGGGCCACCGGCCAATTGAAGATGATCGGGAAATTCGTGTCGTTGCCGCCCACGTAGCTGGTGTGGTCGAGGTTGCCGAACCTCACATTGGCGTTGGCACCGTTCACCGGCATGATGCGCTGCACCTCGGGCAGGGCGGCGAGGGCGCTCAGGTCATGTTCGCTGATGATGCCCTTGGCGGCGCGCGGATTGGGCGCGCTGCCGTTGAGGTAGATGATGTTCGAGCCGAAGGCGCCCATCTGGGCCATGACCTGGCGCTTGCTGCCTTCGCCCACCGCCAGCATGACCACCACCGAGGCCACGCCGATGACGATGCCGAGCAAGGTCAGGGCGGTGCGGAAGCGGTTGATCCACATGACGCGCCACGCCGCCTGCACCGCGTCGATCAGTTCACCTTTCCAGGCGCCGTTGTGTTCGCTGCCGGCACTCAGGCGCTGGCGCAGATCCACGGCTTGCAATGCCTTGGCGTTGGCCTGCGGTGCGGCGGTGGCGCTGTCGCTGATGATCAATCCGTCGCGGATCTCGATGATGCGCTTGGCCCGGGCCGCCACTTCACGGTCGTGGGTGATCAGGATCACCACGTGGCCCTGGCTGGCCAGTTCATCGAGCAACGCCATGACTTCAATGCCGCTCTGGCTGTCGAGGGCGCCGGTGGGTTCGTCGGCGAGGATGATATGGCCGCCGTTCATCAATGCCCGGGCAATCGATACCCGTTGCTGCTGGCCGCCTGACAACTGGTGCGGACGGTTGCCGGTGCGGCTGGCCAGGCCCAGGCGTTCGAGTAGGGCGCTGGCGCGGGCGTGACGCTCCACGGCGGAGGTGCCGGCATAGATGGCCGGCATCTCGACGTTTTCCTGGGCGGTGCCGGAGGGGATCAGGTGATAGCCCTGGAACACGAACCCGAACGCTTCGCGCCGCAGCCAGGCCAATTCATCGCTATTCAGGTGGGCGACGTCTTCACCGGCAAAACGGTACTCGCCGGTTGTGGGGCGGTCGAGGCAGCCGAGGATGTTCATCAGGGTGGATTTACCGGAGCCGGACGCCCCGACAATCGCCAGGAACTCCCCGGCGTGAATGGACAGGTCGATGCCCCGCAGCACCTCCACCCGAGGGCTGTCGCCGCCACCGTAGGCCTTGCGAATGTCCCGCAATTCGATCAGGGGTGTGTTCATTCAGCCCCCGCTGCCGGTGGCTGGGCCGATCAGCACCTGCTCGCCCTCGCGCAGCCCGTCGAGCACTTGGGTGCGCAAGCGATCACTGACGCCGGTGCGCACGGCACGCGCCTGGACATCGCCATTGTCGGCCAGCACTTGCACCTGGCCAGCGTTGTCCTGCAACGCGGCGGTCGGCACGGTCAGCACGCCTCGCGCCTCGGCGGCGACGAAGAAGACTTGGGCGGTCATGTCGGTCATCAGCGTGCGGTCGGCATTGTCGACATCGAGCAGCACGGTATAGAGCACCACCCGTTCGCTGCCGCTGCGGCCACCGGTGGGGCTGCCGCCCTGGCTGGCCTCCAGCGGGCGCGGCGGCACCGGCAGGATCTGGCGCACAGTGCTGCTCCAGCGCCGGGTGCCGCCTGACAACGTGGTGAAATAAGCGGTCATGCCGGGTTTGACGTGACCGATGTCCGCTTCCGAGACTTCGGCCCATACCGTCATCGGCGTCAGGCGGGCGATGCGCAGGATCAACGGGGTTTGTTGCTGGGCGTTGAGGGTCTGGCCTTCCCGCGCGCCGACAGCGACCACGGTGCCGCTCATGGGCGCGTAGATTCGCGTGTAGCCCAACTCGGCCTCGTCACTGCGCAAACTGGCCTGGGCCTGACGGATCTGGGCCTGGAACATGTCGATGCGCGCCTGGGTCGCCCGCACCTCGGCCTGGGCGGTCTGCACGTCTTCCTCGCGAGTGGCGCCGCCGGCCTTGAGTTGCTGCTGGCGGCGAAATTTCTGCTGCGCCAGGTCGTGCTGGGCTCGTTGTTCCTGGAGTTGAGCCTTGAGGTTTTCAATCGAGAAACGTCCGGCGTCGAGCCGGGCTTTTTGCGTGGAGGGGTCGATTTCGACCAGCAACTGGCCTTCGCGCACTTCGTCGCCGGCTTCTACATGGATCTTCTGGATCTGCCCGGACGCCTGGGCGCCTACGTCCACGTAGCGCCGCGGCTGCAGGGTGCCCAGGGCGGTGACGCTGTTTTCGATATCGCCACGGCTGACGGGCGCGATGGCAAGCGGCGCACGGCTGGGCGCAACCGCTTGCCACGCGGCGAACGCCACGGCCGGAAGCAGGGCGAAGGTTAAAAGCCAGGCGCGTCGGGTAGGGCGGGGACGTTTCATACAGGGTTCCGGCCGGTGGTATCGGGCCCGTCCCAGGAAGGGCAGGGACGGGAGGCTGTTCTGGTAGACGAGCGCTTGGGGCGGGAATTTACTGGTTTGGAGCACTGGGTAGCAGGTTAACAAATCAACTGAAGCGACCCCCGATCCCCGTGGCGAGGGAGCTTGCTCCCGCTGGGGCGCGAAGCGGCCCTGAAGCCTGAGTCCCGGATCCTCCAGGTTCAAGGGGGACGTCTGTTTTGGGCCTGCTGCGCAGTCCAGCGGGAGCAAGCTCCCTCGCCACAAAAGCAATGCCTGACGCCGAATCAGATAAACCAATCAACCCCGATACAAAGCAAAGCTTTAAATCTATATGAGAATTACTATAAATTACGTCATTGAATCTGCCACCATCGTGCCACTGCCTGTTCCAGGCGTGCCGGGTGGCACAGGGATAGCTGGCGCAGCCCTTGCGCACGGGAGTCATGTTGGAAAACTACTATCGCGAGCTGGTGTGTTTCCTGAACGCCAGGCTAGGCAACCGCCAGGCGGCCGAGGATGTGGTGCATGACGCCTATGTGCGGGTGCTGGAGCGCGCCAGCGATACGCCCATCGAACAACCCCGGGCGTTTCTGTACCGCACGGCATTGAATCTGGTGATCGACGGCCATCGGCGCAATACCCTGCGCCAGGCCGAGTCGTTGGATGTGCTGGACAGCGAAGAACGTTTCTTCACGCCGTCGCCCCATGCCAGCTTCGATCATCGCCAGCGCCTGGACATGCTGCAGCGCGCCCTGGCCGAGCTGCCGCCGCTGTGCCGCGAGAGCTTCCTGTTGCGCAAGCTCGAAGGCTTGTCCCACCCACAAATCGCCGCACGCCTGGGCCTTTCCCGGGCACTGGTGGAAAAACACATCGTCAACGCCATGAAGCACTGCCGCACCCGGATGCGCCAGTGGGACGGTTGCTGACCCATCCCGTGCGCTAAATTTTTTTTCATCGTCCTCGTTCCTACTCAACAGACGACTTGTCGGCTCGCCAAGAACCGGTCCAGTCACACCAGGCTTTTCGCGCCCTGTTGAGGGCTTCTCCAGAGGACACTGGACATGACACAGGCAATTGCATCGCCCATCGTTCACGACTTGATCGGCATCGGCTTCGGCCCCTCGAACCTGGCGCTGGCCATTGCGCTGCAGGAACGGGCCCCGGTCCAGGGCGAACTGGATGTGCTGTTCCTCGACAAGCAGGCCGACTACCGCTGGCACGGCAACACCCTGGTGACCCAAAGCGAGTTGCAGATTTCCTTCCTCAAGGACCTGGTGACCCTGCGCAACCCCACCAGCCCGTATTCGTTCGTCAATTACCTCAAGCACCATGGCCGGCTGGTGGACTTCATCAACCTCGGCACCTTCTACCCGTGCCGCATGGAGTACAACGATTACCTGCGCTGGGTCGCCGCGCAGTTCGCCGAACAGAGCCGCTACGGTGAAGACGTGCTGCGCATCGAACCGCTGCTGCACAACCAGCAGGTGGAAGCCTTGCGGGTGATTTCCCGCAACCAGCAAGGCGAAGAGTTCGTGCGTACCGCCCGTTCGGTGGTGGTCAGTGCTGGCGGTACGCCGCGCATTCCCGAGGCGTTCAAGGCCTTCAAGCAGGATGGCCGGGTGTTCCACCATTCCCAGTACCTGGAGCGCATGGCGACCCAGCCGTGCGTGAGCGGCCAGCCGATGAAGATCGCGATCGTCGGTGGCGGACAGAGCGCGGCGGAAGCCTTCATCGATCTCAACGACAGCTTCCCTTCGGTGCAGGTCGACATGATCCTGCGCGGCTCGGCCCTCAAGCCGGCGGACGACAGCCCGTTCGTCAATGAAGTGTTCTCCCCGGAATTCACCGACCTGGTGTTCCAGCAACCCCACAGCGAGCGCGAGCGGCTGGTCAACGAGTACCACAACACCAATTATTCGGTGGTGGACATCGACCTGATCGAACGCATCTACGGGATTTTCTATCGCCAGAAAGTCTCGGGCGTGGCCCGTCATGCGTTTCTTACCCTGACCACGATCGAGCAAGCCACGGCCACCGATACCGGCATTGAGCTGACGGTGCGCAACAACGCCACCGGCGAGCTGACCGTGCGTTGCTACGATGCCGTGGTGCTGGCCACCGGTTATGAGCGTCAAATGCACCGCACGTTGTTGGAGCCGCTGGCGCAATACCTCGGGGACTTCGAGGTGGACCGCAACTACAAGCTGATCACTGACGAGCGCTGCAAGGCGGCGATCTACATGCAGGGCTTCTGCCAGGCGAGCCATGGCTTGAGTGACACCTTGCTGTCGATCCTGCCGGTGCGTGCCGATGAAATTGCCGGTTCGCTCTATGAGCACGGGAAAAATCGCGGTCAGGCGCGTCCGGTACGCGATCTGTTACTCGCTGCCGTGTAGGCCCTGTGGAGCGAGCCTGCTCGCGAATGCGGTGGGCCAGTCACATTGATACCGACGGTCACACTGCTTTCGCGAGCAGGCTCGCTCCCACAGGTCATAGGCCGGCCTTGGGTCACCCGCAGGCAATTCTTCAGAAACTTCCTACACTCATGTCATGCGTCTATTCGACAGGCGCATCGACGGTTCGCTGTTCCCTCGTATTGGCAGTCTGAACCCCTCAGCCGGTCACCCTGACTGAATATGAAGTCGAGGGCGTTCCGGGCCGACTACGCCAAACGATGCAACCTGATACAAATGATGCTGCTTCTACGCGCAGGCCTGGCGGCGCTGTTGCTGGGCACATTGAGTGTGGCGCCGGGGGTTGGCGCGGCACCCGAGTCGCTGCAGGTGCTCGGGCGATCCGATGTGAGCGACTATTCGGTGTCCCTGGGCGAAGCCGACAGGATCTGGCTCAAACAAAAAGGCCGGTTGTTGCTGGGCGCCTCGGCGCCGGACTACGTGCCCTTCAGCATCACCGGCAATGGCCGCGATTATGAAGGCCTGACCGCCGACTACGCGCAACTGCTGGGGCAGCTCCTTCAGATTACGGTGCAGGTCCAGCGCTATCCATCCCGTGCCGAATCGCTCCAGGCCCTGCGCAGCGGCGAAATCGACCTGCTTGGCACCGCCAACGGCTTTGAAGCCAGCGATCCGGACCTGGCGATGTCCCAAGCTTACGCGGATGACCTGCCGACCCTGGTGGCGCGCATCGACGACAGCCAGGATCTACCCCCGGACCTCGCGGGCAAGCGTGTGGCGATGCTGTATCACTACTTGCCGCCGGACACGGTCGAGGCTTTCTACCCACAGGCGTCTTTGCGGCTGTACCCCTCGACCTTGAGCGCCATCGGCGCCGTGGCGTTCGGTCAGGCCGACGTCTATCTGGGGGATTCGATCAGCGCCAACTACCTGATCAGCAAGAATTACCTGAACAATGTCCAGCTGGCGGACTTCTCGCGCATGGAAGTGCAGCCGTTTGCCTTTGCACTCGCTCGCGACAATGCGCGCTTGTTGCGCATCGTCAACGCGGCGCTGCAAGCCATTCCCGCCAGTGAGCGCATGAGCATCCTGCGCCGTTGGAGCGCCGGCGGCGCGAGCATGCCGGGCCAGCAAGCGTTGCATTTCAGTGTCAACGAGCAACGCTGGCTGGATGCCCATCCGCGAATCAAGGTGGCCATCCACGAAAGTTTCCTGCCGCTGACATTCATCGACGAACAAGGCCATTTACGCGGTATCAGCGCCGATGTGCTGGCGAGGATCAGTTTGCGCACCGGATTGAAATTCGATATCCAGCGCAGTAACTCGGTCCCCGACCTCATCGCGCAGATCAAGAGCGGCAAGGCCGACGTGCTCGCGGCCATCACTACCAGTACCGAGCTTGGGGATGACCAGGCGTTGCGCTTCACCCGGCCGTACCTGACCAACCCCTACGTGCTGGTGACATCGCTCAAGGCCAAGGCCCTGACATTGGACCAGATGGACGGCAAGCGGCTGGCACTGGTGCGGGGCAATGTCTTGCATGAATACCTGCTGGAAGCGTTTCCCCGGGTGAACCTCGTCCCCGCCGAAAACGTGCCGGACGCCATGGCTATGCTCGCCGCGGGCACGGTGGACGGCGCGATCAATTCATTGATCAGCGCCCGCTACATGATCTCCCGCCAATACCGCGACAAGCTGCAGATCACCAGCACCGTCGGTACGTTGCCTGCGCGCATTGCCCTGGCGACCAATCCGGATGCGTTGGAACTGCATTCGATCCTGGACAAGGCATTGCTGAGCATATCTCCCGAGGAAATGGACGAACTGACCAACCGCTGGCGCAGTGAAGTGGTCGTCGATGACAGCTACTGGCTGCGCAACCGCACGACCATTGTCCAAGGTTTCTCCATTGCCGCGCTGTTGTTGCTGGTGACGTTGGGATGGGTCTTTTACCTGCGCCGCCTGCTGGAGCAATTACGCCTGGCCAAGGAGAGCGCCGACGACGCCAATCGGGCCAAGACCACTTTCGTGGCAACCATGAGCCATGAAATCCGCACGCCTATGAACGCGGTAATCGGCATGCTGGAACTGGCCATGAAGAAGGCCGACCAGGGCGTGGTGGACCGCTTTGCCATCGAAGTCGCCTCGGGTGCCGCCCGGGGCATGCTGGACCTGATCGGCGACATCCTGGACATCGCCCGCATCGAGTCAGGCAAGCTGTCGCTGGCGCCGCAGCGGGCCAATCTGTACGAGCTGATCGAGTCGGTGGCGCGAATCTTCGAGGGCCTGGCCCGACAAAAACACCTGCGCCTGCAACGGGACCTGGATCCTGCGATCAACTGTGAGGTGTTGATCGATCCGTTGCGCTTCAAGCAAATCGTGTCGAACCTGCTGAGCAACGCCATCAAGTTCACCGACCAGGGCGCAGTGCGCCTGAGCGTGCGCGGCGAACCGAGCCTTGACGGTGGGCACCTGGGCATTGATGTGCGGGTCGAGGACACCGGCTGCGGTATTTCACCGGAGGACCAGCGGCGCTTGTTCAGCCCCTTTGCCCAAGTCGGCCCTAACCCCCAGTCGGCCCGCAGCGGTTCAGGGTTGGGGTTGGTCATCAGCCGCACCTTGTGCGAAATGATGGGGGGCACCCTGGTCTTGAACAGTGTGCCGGGGCAGGGCACGCAGGTCGAAATCCGCCTCAACCTGCCGCTGCTGGATGCACGGGCGCCCGCGCCTCCCGCGCAAATCGAGGCGCTGCTGCCAGGGCGGGCCCTGAGCATACTGGTGGTCGACGATTACCCGGCCAACCGTTTGTTGTTGTCCCAGCAACTGAGTTACCTGGGCCACCGCGTCCGGGAGGCGGAAAATGGTGTGCAGGGCTTGCACGCCTGGCGCAGCGAACCTTTCGATGTGGTCATCACCGACTGCAACATGCCCTTGATGAGCGGCTATGAGTTGGCCCGCGCCATTCGCGAGGAAGAGAGCGCCAGCAGCTTGCCGCCGGTGGTGATCCTGGGGTTCACGGCCAATGCCCAGCCCGAGGAAAAAGACCGTTGCGCCGAAGCCGGCATGGACGATTGCCTGTTCAAGCCCATCGGCCTGAAGGAACTCAATGAACGCCTGGCTTCGATAAAGCCTGCGTTTATCGACGACATTGATTTGACCAGCCTTGAACAACTGACCGGCGGCGACACGGCCTCTGTCAACCAACTGTTGCAGGCGCTGATCAACAGCAATGCCGACGATGCGGCCCGGCTGCTGCGTTTGTCCGGCCAGCGAGACCTGCTGGGCCTGTCCGACCTGGCGCATCGGATCAAGGGCGGGGCGCGCCTGATCAATGCCCACGCCTTGATTGCCGCATGCGAGGCGCTGGAAAGCGTTTGCCGAGGGGGCGACGGAGCATTGCTCGTCCGGGCTGTAGAGGATCTGCGCCAAGCCATGGATCAACTGGCTGAACGACTGAACACCCACCTGGTGACCGAGCCCGTTCCAGGTCCTACGTCCGGCGACCGGTCGGCATGACCATTTTCTCTTCGATTTTCGGATTAGTCCTACAGCGGCCTTCAAAAGCTTCCTCTAGCCTGACGCCCCTTATCTCCATGAAGCCGGTTCATACCTGGCGCGTTGCTACTGGAATGCCTGCCATGCCGAACAAAGCACTACGTATTCTGATTGCCGACAAGCAACACACTCATCGAATCGTGCTGGAACGCCTCTTCAATCAACAGGGCTATTTTCGGATCGTCCCGGTGAGCGACATGCAAGAGCTGTTGACACTGGTGGGGTACGACGGCGACCCGTTCGACCTGGTGGTCGTCAACGCAGGGCTGGCGAACGGGGTGCTGGATTTGCACGAGTTCATTATCGACAACCCGCAGATTCGTCACGCAATGGTCTACAACGCGCCACAAGTGGGGCGCTCGTCGGTTCCGGTTGCGCGCCGGTCCAGTCTGCATTTGAGCCATGCCCCACTGCCTGACCGCGCGTCGCTGCAGCGCCTGATGGAACGGGTCGACCGCCCGGCCAGCGAGCCCCTGCAATCATGGGATCAAGCCTTGCGCCAGGGCCGTGGCGGCTGACGCGGGCCGCCGGTCCGGACTGTCGGACCTGACAGGTGCCAAGCCCTGGCATGTGTGCAAGAGTCCGGTGCAGCCAAGGCATCGGTGCCGTTTGTTTTGAATGGGGGAACTGCCTTGAAAGACGTATTGATCGTGGATGACCACCCTGTCATACGGGGAGCATTGCGGCTCATTTGCCAGAATGAAGGCTTCACTCAGATCCGGGATGCCAGCGGGGCGGCCGATGCCCGGAGCTTCATCAAGGAAGGCGTGCCAGACCTGGTGATCCTGGACCTGGTGATGAACGGTTTCGATGGCCTGGACCTGCTGGTGTGGATCACGGGCCAGTTTCCCGACTGTGGTGTGCTGGTGTTCACGTCCCAGGATGCGCAGCATTTCTGCAACCGCTGCATCTCGGCCGGGGCCAGGGGGTTCGTCACCAAGAAAAGCGACCTGAAGGAACTGACCAAGGCCATTCATGCGTTGAAGTCCGGCTATGCGTATTTCCCACAAATGTCCGTCAGGCTGGATTTTCAACAGCGCACCGAACAGCAAGCCCTGGAAAGTCTTTCCACCCGCGAACTGTCCATCCTGCGCATGCTGGCCATGGGCATGCGCGGCAAGGACATCGCCGAGAGCCTGTTCCTGAGCCCGAAAACCGTCAGCACCTACAAGACTCGCCTGTTGGAGAAGCTTGGGTTGAAGTCATTGGTGGGCCTGTCAGAGTTCGCCAAGCGCAATCATCTATAAATGTGGGAGCGAGCTTGATCACTGTTCTTCATATAGAACGCTAAAGCCGATTTTTGCAGTCTAGTGCTTCAAAGGTGACGGTTTTATCCTGTCTCATCGAATCGCATCACCTGATTTGGAGACACGGCATGAAGAACATCATCGGCCTCTACACCAGCCCGCAGCCCCATTGGGTCGGCGACGGCTTCCCGGTTCGCACGCTGTTTTCCTACGACAACCTGGGCAAGCACATCAGCCCGTTTTTGCTGCTGGACCACGCGGCCCCCACCGAATTCGCACCCACCACCGAGCGTCGCGGTGTCGGGCAACACCCGCATCGCGGCTTCGAAACCGTGACCATCGTCTATCAGGGCGAACTGGAACACCGTGACTCCACCGGCAGCGGCGGCAAGATCGGGCCCGGCGACGTGCAGTGGATGACCGCCGCTTCCGGCATCATCCATGAAGAATTTCATTCCGAAGCCTTCGCCCGACAGGGCGGGTTCATGGAAATGGTCCAGCTGTGGGTCAACCTGCCAGCCAAGGATAAAATGGCCGCGGCCGGCTACCAGACGCTGCTCAAGGGCGACATTCCAACTATCGCCCTGAAAGACGATGCCGGCAGTCTGCGCCTGATCGCCGGGCACTTCGACGGCCAGCAAGGCCCAGCGAAAACCTTTACTCCCATCGATGTCTGGGACATCCGCTTGAATGCCGGGAAAAACCTCATCCTCGACCTGCATGAAGGCCACAGCACCGCCCTGGTGGTGCTGCGTGGTTCGGTCCTGGCCAACGACCGCGAGCGGGTCGAGGCCGGGCAACTGGCCCTGTTCGACCGGGCCGGTGACCAGTTGAGCCTGCACGCCAACAACGACGCGGTGATGCTGCTGCTCAGTGGCGAGCCCATCGACGAACCCATCGTCGGTCATGGTCCGTTCGTGATGAACAGCGAGCAGGAAATCCACCAGGCCTTCAATGACTTCCATTCCGGGCATTTTGGGCGGATGGAGGCGAAATCACAGCCACACTGAATTTCCTGTGGGAGCGGGCTTGCTCGCGAACGCGCAGTGTCAGTGAAACAAGTGCTTGTTGATACATTGCCTTCGCGAGCAAGCCCGCTCCCACACTTTGGTCGTGGTGAACACAAATCTTGCAACTACCGAAAGTCTCCTGTGTGAGCGAGCTTGCTCGCGAAGGCGGCCTGACAGTCGATGCTTCATTGACTGATACAGCGAAATCGCGAGCAAGCTCGCTCCCACAACTGATTCGTGGGGATCTCTACAGCGTCTGCAATCTGTGCCAATCTTCGCCCCAATGATCTCCCTGGAGCTGTCCCGATGCCGTCGCTGATTTCCGACCACCCGCTGCTCTGTGCCTTGGCGTTGCTTGTGCTCGACTTACTGATGTGGCGGCTGGTCAGCGCAGATCGGATCTATTGGAAAGTGGGCGGGCGATTGGTGATTTTTTCGCTGTTCAGCGTGCTGCTGTTCAACGAAGGGCTCAACCCCATGGAGCCGGCACAATGGGTCGAAGATGTGCCCCGGCACCTGGCGGCCACCGGTTTGCAGATCGCCTGGTGGTTGTTCGCCGCGCGAACCCTGACGGTGATGATTGTCGCGGCGATGATGCAGCGGGTCGGCCATACCGGGCGCTTATTGCAGGATTTGCTGGGCGCGGTGATTTTCCTGATTGCCGTCATCGCGGCGTTGGCGTATGTGCTGGACCTGCCGGTCAAGGGCGTACTGGCCACGTCCGGCGCGATGGCGATCATCGTCGGCCTGGCCTTGCAGAGCACCCTCAGCGATGTGTTTTCCGGGATCGTGCTCAACACCACCAAGCCCTACCAGCTCGACGACTGGATCTCCATCGACGGCACCGAGGGTCGGGTCACCGACATTGATTGGCGGGCCACCCGGTTGCAGACCGCCCAAGGCAGCATGGCAGTCATTCCCAATTCGCTGGCAGCCAAGGCCAAAGTGATCAACTTCAGCCGGCCCAGCGATGTCCACGGCTTATCCATCAGCGTCCAGGTCAGCCCCCACGTGCGTCCACAAACCGTAATCGACGCGTTGGAGCGAGCGATGATCGGCTGCCGTACCTTGCTCGCCAGTCCGGCACCCTGCGTCACGCTCAAAAGTAGCGGCAATGAGGGCGCGGAATACGAGATCAGCGGGTTCGTCGCCTCCCGCGCCCAGAAGCGCGAGGTGCGTAACCAGTTGTTCGACCTGGCGTTCCGGCACTTGCAAGCATCGGGCGTGAGCCTGTTGTCCGGCAGCGAAAGCGCCATGGCCAAGGACGCATCGCGGCCCCGGGCGTTGCTGGAAAGCTCGAATATTTTCTCCACGTTGCGCCAGGACGAGAAAGAGACCTTCAGCCAGAACATGAGCTTGCAGACGTTCCGTGCCGGCGACCTGATTTTGCCGGCCGGGGAAGTCAGCGATCATTTGTTCATCGTCGAGTCCGGCGTGGTCAGTGTGACGCTTGTACGCAACGGCCAGCCTTTCGAGGCCGCGCGCATGGGGCCGGGGGAGGTGATCGGCGAAGCCGGGATCGTGTCCGAGCAGGCTACCCTGGCAAGCTTCTCGGCCAAGACGTTCTGCACCCTCTATCGTATCGAGAACAGCTATCTCAAACCTTGCCTCGACGCCCGTCGCGACATCAACGATGCCATGAAAAACTTGCTGGACGTGCGCATCCACCTCGCCCAGAACCTGACCCGTGACGTGCCCAAGCCAATCGCCAAGAAGCGCTTCCTGCAATGGCTGCGCAGTCGGGCCTGAACGACCCTCGAAAGGTGCATCGTCCCCCCGTGGCGAGGGAGCTTGCTCCCGCTGGGTGGCGCAGCCGCCCCAAAATGGCCCAACACCATTTTCCAGGCAGACCGCATCGGCTGGGTTACGACTGCTTCGCAGCCGAGCGGGAGCAAGCTCCCTCGCCACAATTGCGGTCTTCAATAGCCCCGCGCCCGGCCGCGCTGATTGGCTACCCGAACTTCCCAATAATTGGCTATTTGCCCTGCGCCAGCGCAGGGCTAACGTAGCGCCACACCCAATTGTCCTGGAGTTCGCCATGCAACCGCGTATCGATTTCTACACCGCGTCCCCTGAGGCCCTCAAAGCCATGATCGCCCTGGAAACCGCCGTCTCCAAGCTCGGCCTGGAAAAGCCGCTGCTGGAACTGGTCAAGCTGCGCTCCTCGCAGATCAATGGCTGTGCCTTCTGCATCGACATGCACACCGCCGATGCCCGCAAGGACGGCGAGACCGAACGTCGCCTGTACGCCGTGACCGCCTGGCGCGAAGCACCGTTCTTCACCCCGCGTGAACGCGCCGCACTGGCCTGGACCGAAGCGCTGACCCGCTTGAGCGACACCCATGCGCCGGACGCCGACTTTGAACTGCTCAATCAGCATTTCACCGCCAAGGAAATGGTCGACCTCACCGTGGCGATCAACACCATCAACGGCTGGAACCGCCTGGCGGTGGGTTTTCGTAAGATGCCCGAGGCGTGAGCCGCTGCTCCATTCAATAGACACAACCCTGTGGGAGCGAGCTTGCTCGCGATGGCGTCGGTACCTTCGACATCACCGCAAACTGACACACCGCCTTCGTGAGCAAGCCCGCTGCCACAAAAAATCTTCGTCCACCGATCCGCCCAGGACCGGCTCGCCAGCCAGTCATCCCACGCCGGGAACTTCGCCCGTTTGATTTTCTTCTACCTACAACAGACGGCTCCAGCCGTCTTTTGTCAGAGGAGTCGATCATGCAAGTTCAAGTCAACAGCAACCATATCGAAGGCAGTGCCCGCTTGCAGGAGTGGGTCGGCAGCACGGTGGCGGACGCCCTGCACCGGTTTGAAGATCAACTGGCCCGGGTCGAGATTCATGTCAGTGATGAAAATGCGCAGAAGGGCGGTGCGGCGGACAAGCGTTGCCAGATCGAAGCACGGTTGCAGGGTGTTTCGCCGGTGTCTGTCAGTCACAAGGCTGAAAACCTGGAGCTGGCCGTGGAAGGGGCTGCGGAGAAAATGGTCCACGCGCTCGATCATCAGATCGGCAAGCTCAACCCTGCCGTGGAGTCCATGGGCCGCGTGACCGCTCCCGTGGATGAGGCGCCGCCCGAGGTGGTGGATTCGATGTTGGAGGAAGACTTCCTCGAAAACCAAGAGGCCCGGGGCAAAGAATAAGGAGACGATCATGACCGCTCATCAACCCTTCAGCCGCCAAATGCTGACCGAGCTACTGGCGTTCGACGAACAGCCGAGCCTTTCGTTGTACATGCCCACCCACCGCACGTTCCCGGAGCGCAGCCAGGACCCGATCCGCTACAAGAACCTGGTGCGCGAACTGCAGGCCCAACTGGAACAACAGCATCCGGATCTGGATAACACATCATTGCTCGAACCGTTCCTGGCGCTGGTCGATGACCAGGATTTCTGGAACTCCAATCGGGACGGCATCGCGGTATTCGGCGCACCCGACTATTTCAAGGTCATCGCAGTGAACCAGCGCTTGCCGGAATGCGCCTTCGCCAACAGCCATCCGTATCTCAAGCCATTGCTGCGACTGGCCCAGTCCACCGAGCGCTATCAGGCGCTGTGCCTGACTCGCGATGAAGTCTGGTTGTATGAAGGCAGCTCGCAGCAACTGGAGAAAGTCGAGCTGTCCGAACAAGTGCCGCGCAACCAGGTAGAAGCCCTGGGCGAGGACTTGACCTCTGGCGACCAGCAAGGTTTCCCCAACGGGTTCAGCCGCAGCAGCGAACGCGGCGATCCGATGATGCACGAGTCGGCCGGCGGCGGTAAGCAGGACGAAATCAACCTGGACCGCGAGCGGTTCTTCCGTGCCGTGGACAAAGCCATTCTTGAACACCATTCCCAGCCGTCAGGGTTGCCGATGATTCTGGTGGCGTTGCCGGAGAACCAGGCGGTGTTCCGCGCCGTCAGCCACAACTCGCACCTGCTGGGCCAGGGCATCGATGCCGACCCGTCGCGCATGAGCGTGGAAGAGTTGCGCGTGCATTGCTCGAAGCTGATGAACCACAGCCACTCGGACCGGATCGTCGACAGCCTGAACCGTTATGGCGTTGCGGTGGGGCAGGGACGGGCGCTGGACGGTCTCGCCGCCATTGCAAAGGCTGCTTGGGAAAGCCGCGTGGCGCTGCTGTTGGTGGAGGCGGAGCGCCAAGTGCCAGGCCAGCTCGATCCAGACAAGGGCAAGCTGATTATCGATGAGACCGGCGATGCACAGGCGATCGACGTGCTGGACGAGCTGATCCTGGCGGTCACCCGGCAAGGCGGCGAGGTGGTCGTGGTTCCTCCTGAGCATGTCATGCCCACCGACACGGGCGCGGCGGCCGTGTGCCGGTTCTAAGGAAATCACGCGTTTGAATGCCGAGCCTGGTGGGAGCGAGCTTGCTCGCGACAGTGGTGTGTCAGTTGGCATGCGTAGGGGCAGTCAGTCTGTCATCGCAAGCAAGCTCGCTCCCATAGGCTGGCATTGCAGCTTCGGACGACAGGCACCGTAATAGGTTTGCTTCGTATTAATAGGAAGCATTACTATTCACGCCCCGTTTCCACAGCGCGCCGCGATGACCTCCAAGCTGCCCCGCAGACCTGGCTTCCTAGAGCATTACGAAGAGTTGATCGGCACCTGGACCCGTCGCCTGCGCAATCGCCAGCAGGCCGAGGACTTGGCCCATGACACCTTCGTGCGGGTGCTTGAGTCGAATTCGGCGGAGGTCGAACAACCACGGGCCTATCTGCACCAGACCGCGCGCAACATTGCGGTGGATGGCTATCGGCGCGAAGATCGACGGGGGGCCATGGAGGAGGTGGCGGTTGACCATAGCCAGTCGCTGTCGGGCGACCCGGAGCATTTCATGCACGCGATCCAGTTGGCAGACTCCATCGAACGAGCGCTTGCCGAACTGCCGGCCAACTGCCGTACGGTGTTTGTCTGGCAGAAGATCGAAGGCTTGACCCAGGCCGAGATTGCCGAGCGCCTGGGACTGTCCAAGAACATGGTGGAAAAATATATGATCCGCACCCTGCGGCATCTGCGTGATCGCCTGGACGGGCCTGAGCAATGACCCGTCGCTATTTTCCACCTGAGCCACAGGACCTTCCGATGGACAGCCGTGAATGCCCGTGCGGGCAGGACAGGGTTCGCGACGAGGCGGCGCAGTGGTTCGTGCGCTTGCAAGCGCCGGCCATGGGTGTCGAAGAGCGCCAGCGGTTTGAAGCCTGGCTGGACGAACACGCCAATCACCGCGATGAAATTCAATTGCTCCAGGGGATCTGGAGCGCCACGGACCTGCTGCCCAAGGAACGCCTGCAAGCGTTGTGCGAGCCACCGGCCAAACGTCCTCAGCGCCGGCCATTGTTACGCTACGCGGTCGCCGCCGGGCTGCTGGCGGTGGTGGTCGGGTTGGGGTTGTTCAGCGGCTTGAGTTCCTCCACCGACTACAGCGGCGAATATGCCACCGCCTTCGGCGAGCGCCGGCACATTGCATTGCCGGACGGTTCGGTGATCGACCTCAACAGCCGCAGCCGGGTGCGCGTTCGATTCGCCCACTATCAGCGCCGGGTGGAACTGGCCGAAGGCGAGGCGTTGTTCAACGTCGAGCACGATGCCAGTCGGCCATTCACTGTCGACGCGGGCAACGGCCAGGTGACAGTGACCGGCACGCGCTTCGATGTGCGCCGTGATCCCGACAAGACCCGTATCGCGGTGGCGCAGGGCAGCGTCAAGGTCCAGGGACGCGCCGCGCGCCAGGCTCAATCGGTCAGCCTGACTGCGGGCCTCGGTACCCAGATCGATGCTCAGGGCAAAGTCGCCACACCCTATGCGGTAAACACCGAGGCGCTCACTGCCTGGCGCAACGGCAAGCTGGTGTTCAACGACGCGCCGCTGAAGGACGTGGTTGAAGAAGTTTCCCGTTATCGCGCCCAGCCCTTGCGAGTCGCCAACACGGCGGTGGGCAACTTGCGCCTGACCAGCGTGTTCCGCGCCGACGATCCCGAGGCGCTGCTCAAGGCGCTACCGAACATTTTGCCGGTGGCGGTGCGGTCCCTGGATGACGGCAGCCAGGAAATAATTGCGCGATAGATTCAGGTTTTTTTCGAGTTCTTCGTCTTCTTGTCCAACTGCAACTGGTTTGCATTAACAGACGCGTATTCTTGCGATTCGACAGGACAAGGTTCGACGTGAAAACCTCCGCCAAACACCACTACCGTTCCTCTTCGCGCTGGCTGCCGCTGGCCTTGACCCTGGCCGTCAGCGCCGCGCTGCCCCAGGCATTTGCCGATCAGGCCGCAGCCATTCACATCCAGGCGCAACCGCTGGGCCAGGCCCTGAGCCAACTCGGCCAGCAGACCTCGTTACAGGTGTTCTTCAGCCCTGAGTCGGTGGTCGGCAAGCAAGCCCCGGCGGTGGAGGGCAACCTGTCGCCGGAGGCGGCCTTGCGTCAATTGCTGCAAGGCAGCGGGCTGCGCTACCAGATCGATGAAGGGGCGGTGACGGTGGTGCCGGCGCCGTCGACATCCAGCGCCGGCCCAATGGAACTGGGGGCCACGCAAATCCAAGTGGTCGGCGACTGGCTCGGTGACGCCAACGCCGAAGTGGTGCAGAACCATCCCGGCGCGCGGACGGTGGTGCGCCGCGAGGCGATGGTGGAACAGGGCGCCATGAACGTCGGCGATGTGTTGCGGCGCATACCGGGTGTGCAGGTGCAGGACGCCAATGGCACCGGTGGCAGCGATATTTCCTTGAATGTCGGCGTGCGCGGCCTCACCTCGCGCCTTTCACCGCGCTCCACGGTACTGATTGACGGCGTGCCGGCGGCGTTCGCTCCTTACGGCCAGCCGCAACTGTCCATGGCGCCGATTTCTTCGGGCAACCTGGACAGCATCGACGTGGTGCGCGGTGCCGGCTCGGTGCGCTACGGGCCGCAGAACGTCGGCGGGGTCATCAACTTCGTGACCCGTGCGATTCCGGAAAAAGCCACCGGTGAAATCGGCAGCACGCTGGAAACGTCCCAGCGCGGCGGCTGGAAGCACATCGACACGGCGTTCCTCGGCGGCACCGCCGACAATGGCCTGGGCGTTGCGCTCCTGTATTCGGGCGTCAACGGCAACGGTTATCGTCAGAGCAACAACGGCAACGACATCGACGACGTCATCCTCAAGACCCATTGGGCGCCCACCGAGGTGGATGATTTTTCGCTGAACTTCCATTACTACGACGCCAAGGCCGACATGCCCGGTGGTCTGAACCAGAAGCAGTACGACGCCGACCCGTATCAGTCCGACCGCGACTGGGACAACTTCAGCGGCCGGCGCAAGGATGTGTCGTTCAAGTGGTTGCGACAGATCGACGACCACACCCAGGCCGAAGTGCTGACCTATTACTCCGACAGCTATCGCGGCAGCACCATCGCGTCCCGGGACCAACGCAACCTGGTGTCCTACCCTCGCACCTATTACACCTTCGGCATCGAGCCGCGGGTGTCCCATGTGTTCGACCTGGGGCCCACCACTCAAGAAGCCAGTGTGGGTTATCGCTACCTCAAGGAGGGCATGCACGAAGAGGCCAGCCGCCTGGCATTGCGGGATAACCAACCGGTGGTGCGACCGGGCGCCGACGGTCACGTCTATCAGGACCGTACCGGCGGCACTGAAGCGCACGCGGTCTACATCGATGACAAGGTTGATGTCGGCAAATGGACGATCACCCCAGGCATCCGCTTCGAGCGCATCAGCACCGAGTGGCACGACCGGCCGGTCCTCGACACGGCCGGTAGCCCTGTGCAGGAAAAGCGCCGCAGCATCGACAGCAACGAACCGCTGCCGGCCCTGAGCGTGATGTATCACCTGTCCGATGCCTGGAAGCTGTTCGCCAACTACGAGACCTCGTTCGGCAGCCTGCAGTATTTCCAACTGGGCCAGGGCGGCGACGGCAACAACACGGCCAACGGACTGAGCCCGGAAAAGGCCAAGACCTACGAGATCGGCACGCGCTATAACGATGACGTGTGGGGCGGGGAGGTGACGCTGTTCTATATCGACTTCGATGACGAGCTGCAATACATCAGCAATGACGTCGGCTGGACCAACATGGGCGCGACCAAGCACCAGGGCCTGGAAGCTTCGGTGCATTACGACATGGCCGCGCTGGACCCGCGCCTTGAAGGCCTGACCGCCAACGCCGGCTTCACCTACACCCGGGCGACCTACGAAGGTGAAATCCCGCGCTTCAAGGGCCGTGATTTGCCGTTCTATTCCCGTCAGGTGGCTAACGTGGGCCTGCGCTACGACGTCCACCGCTGGACCTACAACCTCGATGCCTTTGCCCAGTCCAAGCAACGTTCACCGGGCAACAGCGTGAACGCCGATGGCAGCTTCAGCGGCGATTACATCACCGATGGCAGTGCCGATGGACAGTACGGCGACATGCCGGGCTACGTGCTCTGGAACGTGCGCGCCGGCTATGACTTCGGCGCGCAGCTGTCGAACCTGAAAGTCGGCGCCGGGGTGAAGAACCTGTTCGACCACCAGTACTACACCCGCTCCAGCGACAACAATTCGGGTATCTACGTCGGCGCACCGCGTACGTTCTTTGTGCAGGCCAGCGTGGGGTTCTGATCGAGGATCAGGCTAGATCCTGTGGCTTGGAACACAATTTCTCGGGTTGAAAGACAATTCCTGTGGCGAGGGAGCTTGCTCCCGCTCGGCTGCGAAGCAGTCGTAATCCGGCGGATGCGGTGTGCCTGATGCTCCGCGTCCGGCAGGTTTTGGGGCCGCTTCGCGACCCAGCGGGAGCAAGCTCCCTCGCCACAGTGGGGTGAGCAATCAGACCTTCAACACCCTGCCACTGGCCGCCACGGCGACCAGCGAAAGAGCAATCAACCCAAAGGCCAGGCTCAGGCTGCTGCCGTGGGCGACGAACCCGATCAGCGCCGGGCCGGCGAGAATGCCGGCATAACCGATGGTGGTGATGGCCGGAACGGCAATCGCTTCCGGCATCAGGGTCTGTTTGCCGACGGCGGTGTACAACACCGGCACGATGTTCGAACACCCCACGCCGACTAACGCATACCCCAGCAGCGCGGCTTGCCACATCGGTGCGAGGGTCGCCAGCAGGAACCCCGCTGCGGCCACTGCCCCGCCGTAGATGATCACGCGTTTGGCACCCAGGCGATGCACCACCGTGTCGCCGGTCAGCCGGCCGACGGTCATGGTCAGCGCGAACGCCGCATAACCCAGCCCGGCGTAGGCCGTCTGCACGCCGCGCTCGGTGGTCAGGAACACGGCGCTCCAATCCAGCACCGCGCCTTCGGCGAGGAACACGATAAAACACAGGATGCCGATAAACAGCACCACGCCGTGGGGGATGGCAAACGCCGGGCCCGAGCTTTCGCTGCCGTAGGGCAGCAAATGCGGTGCAGCCTTGAACAACGCCACCAGCAGCACGCCATTGACCGCCAGCGTCGCCCCCAATGGCGAAAGCCCCAGGCCAAGCAACGCGCTCACGCCGGCCGCGCCAATGATCCCGCCGAGGCTGAACATGCCGTGGAAGCCGGACATCATGGTCTTGCCACTGGCCCGTTCGACGATCACTGCTTGCAGGTTCACGGTCGAGTCCACGGTGCCGAGCCCGGCGCCGAACAGGAACAACGCCGCCACCAACCAGGGCAAGGACGTCATGGTAGCCAACAGCGGTAACGCCAGGCAGATCAGGACCGTCCCGCCGCTGAGCACCTGACGGCAACCGAATCGCGCGGCGAGCGCGCCGGAAATCGGCATCGCCAGGATCGAACCCACGCCGAGGCACAACAACAGCAACCCGAGGGTGCCTTCATCCAGGTTCGCCCGCACCTTGGCGTAAGGCACCAGCGGCGCCCAGGCGGCGATGCCGATGCCGGCGATGAGGTAGGCAATGCGGGTGGACATCTGCTCCAGGCGTCCGGGCGTAAAGGTGGGCGGGGGCGTAATGGCAGTCATGAAACGTCCTTGGTTTTTCGCGGTGCGGTGAGGCGGGCAGGGGAACTATGCTTGCATATCCACTGACCGCACTGCGACCCCAAGGTGCCGACGCCTTTCAGGAGGCGCGAGCAAGCTTTGCCCAGCAGCTTCTGCCAGCCTAAAGTAGCGGCCCTTGCTGGCAGATTCAGGGTTTGGTCGATGACGCAGTTTTACGACGCACGCGGCAATATCTATGGGGTCGTCTCACCGCAGCAGGCCCGTGCCGATGGGGTGGATCTGCCGCACTCGGCGGCCCTGGCTGCGCAAACGCGTCAATCCTGGGCGACGGCTGCGGTGCATGCCTTCTGTGCCTGGGCACCGGGCGAAGCACCGCCGGGCGCCAAGGCCCATCGCAGTGACGGTCTGTTGATCGGGCCGTTCCAGAACGAGCCACCCTTTGACCTGTTGATCGTCAACACCGACGGCACCCTGGCCGAGCGCAGCGGCAACGGCCTGACGATTTTCTCCCAGGCCCTGCATGAGCAAGGCTTGATGCCGAGTGAGAAGGATTGTGTGCTGCAAGTTCATCACGACAATTCACAAGGTCGCTCACCGCTGCAAACGTCGGTGCGTGCCGCTGGGTTCGAGGGGGTGCAGGGTTTTTGGCTGGACCTGGGGCGACCGTTGTTTGGGGCCCAAGCGGTTGGCGCCCAGGACGTGGAAAGCGTGACCTTCAATCAACGGGACGTCAGTCGCGTGGCTGCGTTGCAAGCATTGAATCCGGCGTGGGAGAACAGCCAGTTCGTGAACATTGGCAATCCACATTGCGTGACGCTGGTGGCGCGTGCCGAGGCGCTGCCGAGTCATCCGCAGATGCTTGCCGCCGCGCTGTCCCAAAGCCTGACGCGCATCGCCTTTGCCGCGCCCGGTGGATCTGGAATTCCGTGCCCGATGGGGGTGAACCTGCAATGGGCCTGGCGCGAAGTCGAAGGGCGAATCGCCGCTCGGGTATTCGAACGGGGCGAAGGTCCCACCGCCTCATCGGGCACCAGCGCCAGCGCCGTGGCCTGCGCTGCATGGCGGGTGGGCTGGGTGAAGGCGGGGCCAGTGAGCGTGGTGATGCCTGGCGGCACCGCGCCGATTCTGCTGGAAGAAGAGGCTGGCGAACTGAGGCGGGTCAGGCTCTTCGGAACAGCGCGAACCGCACCGTAGAAAATCTGCACGTCCAGCGACACGGCCGATGGCCTCATCGCGAGCAAGCTCGCTCCCACAGGTTGGTGGGGGTCAGCCTAGCTGCGGGGCGAATTCCACCACGGGCATCTGTCGCTTCATCAGCACTTCGCCGTTGCGAATCGAGTAGAGCGGCAAGCCCTGGCTGCGGATCACTTCATAGTCGCTGTCGGCCGAGAGGATCAGCAGGTTCGCCGGGCGCCCTGGTTCCAGGCCGTAGCGCTCACCCAGGGCCATGGCCTTGGCGCTGTTGTCAGTAACCAGGTCGAGGGCGCTTTGCAGGTTGCGGTAGCCGAGCATATGGCAGATGTGCAGACCGGCTTCCAGCACCCGCAGGATGTTGCCGTTGCCCAGCGGATACCACGGGTCGACAATGGAATCCTGGCCGAAGCACACGTTCATTCCAGCCTCGAGCAGCTCATTGACCCGAGTGACGCCGCGGCGTTTCGGGAAGTTGTCAAAGCGCCCCTGCAGATGAATGCTTTCGGTCGGGCACGAGACGAAGCTGATGCCCGAGTGTCCGAGCAGGCGGAACAGCTTGGCGCAATAGGCGTTGTCGTAGGATCCCATGGCCGTGGTGTGGCTGGCGGTAACGCGCGAGCCCATGTCTCGGCTGCGGGCCTCTTCGGCAAGGACTTCAAGAAAGCGCGAATGCGGATCGTCGGTTTCGTCGCAGTGCACATCCACCAGGCAGCCGGTGCGTTCGGCCAGGTCCATGAGGAATTTCACTGAACTGACGCCTTGGTCGCGGGTGTATTCGAAGTGCGGGATGCCGCCCACCACGTCAGCGCCCATGCGGATCGCTTCTTCCATCAGCTCGCGGCCATTGCGGTAGGACTCGATGCCCTCCTGAGGGAAGGCGACGATCTGCATGTCGATCAGGTGGCGGCTTTCCTCGCGTACTTGCAGCATCGCCTTGAGGGCCGTGAGCTCGGGATCGGTCACGTCGACGTGGGTGCGTACGTGCTGGATGCCATGGGCGGCGAGGGCCTGGATGGTTTTCCCGGCGCGGGTCCTGGTGTCTTCCTCGGTGATGGTGGCCTTGCGTTCGCCCCAGCACTCGATGCCTTCGAACAGTGTGCCGCTCATGTTCCAGCGCGGCTCGCCGGCGGTGAGGGTCGCGTCCAGGTGGATGTGCGGCTCGACGAAGGGTGGCACCACCAGGTTGCCGCCGGCATCGAGGTCTTCCGGGCCAAGGCTTGGCGCCTCGGTCTGGCGGGCGATGCTGGCGATCAGGCCGTTTTCCAGGTGCAGTTCATGCAAGCCTTCACGGTTGCGCAGGCGGGCGTTGATGATATGCATCAGGTCAATCCTTTATAGGTCTTGTAGGGGCGCGTCAGCGGTGCGAGTACCCATTACGCCGATCAGTAGCACATACGTTAGCGCGCCGGTGGCGATTCCTACCAGTGGCGCGACCCACGGCGAGTTGAACGCGGCGACCGTACCCACCCCATAGGCCAGCAGCCCCGGCCAGTTGAACGCCGGAAGTTGCGCGTCAGCCAGGCGCGGATAGCGACCGCGCCAGCGGAAGAAGAAATCGGCCATGATCACGCCGCCAATCGGCGGGATCACCGTGCCCAACAGAATCAGGTAGGGCACCAGCAAATCGTACATGCCCAGCAAGGCCAGTAGCGTGCCGATCACCGCGCCGCCCAGGGTCACGGTTTTGCGCCGGCGAGTGCGCAGCAGGTTGCAACCGGCCACGGCGAAGTTGTAGATGGTGTTGTCCTGGGTGCTCCAGATATTGAGCAACAGCATCGCCATCGCCGCCATGGCGAAGCCCTGCAAGAGCAGCACTTCGACCACGTCCGGCTGCTGATAGACGATCGCCCCGTAGGCGCCGATCAGCACCATCAAGCCGTTGCCGAGAAAGAAGCCGATCAGGCTCGCCAGGACCGCGACCTTCGCCGAGCGGGAGAAGCGCGTCCAATTGGTCGCCTGGGTCGCGCCGCTGACGAAGGTGCCGAACACCAGTGTGATGGCGGTGGACCAGTCGAGGCTGCCCGTCGGCACCACGGCCAGCAAACCATCGAGCCCACCGACCTTCACCGTCGCCACCCACATCGACAGCATCAGCAGCAACATCATCGCCGGCACAGCGATATACGAAAGGATTTCCAAGCCGCGATAACCCACGTAGGCCGTCGCGCAGAAGCCCAGGCCGAACAGCACCATCAAGCCCAGCACGGTGCCCTGGTCCAGTTCGAAATATTTGCCCAGCACCACCGCGGCGGTCGCGGTGCCCCAGGCGTACCAGCCGATCTGGGTGAAACCCAGGATCAAGTCACTGAGCTTGCTGCCCACCTCGCCGAAACAGAAACGGCCCATCAGCACCGAATTGAGCCCACTCTTGAAGGCGATATAGCCCAAGCCGGCGGCATAGAGGCCCAGCAGCAGATTGCCGACCACGATCACGGTGAGCATCTGGGCAAAACCGAACGCCACCCCGAGCTTGCCTCCGGCAAACATCGTCGCGGTGAAAAAGGTGAAACCCAGCAGCACCATGGCCGTGGAGGCCAGGCCTTTTCGCGCATGCATCGGGACTTCGCTCAAGGGGTAGTCATTGCCCGGATCGTTCTGAGTCATGTGGCGGTCCTTGCGGATGGGAGGGATATCGCAAGCGTGCAGTGGCCGTGCCAAGCGAGTGAACGCGAGGTTATTTATAGACAATCGTTGGATTTTAGTTGGGCGAAGGGGCGAAAACGGTGCGGGCGTGATTCAAGTTGGGACAGCGTTTGCATTGCGCATGGAGGTCCCTTGTGGGAGCGGGCTTGCTCGCGAAAGCGGTGAGTCAGGTAGAAATATGTTGGCTGACACACCCCCTTCGCGAGCAAGCTCGCTCCCACAGAGATACGGTTTCTTCAGGTGCAAGAGTTCAACGGCAGGAACCGCAACAGCGCCGCCACGATCGCCTCCGGCGCGTCTTCCTGAACCAGGTGCCCGGCATTCGGGATCGGCTGGAATAGCGCGCCTGGAATCCGCTTGTGCAAGGCCCGGCCGCGCTCGATGGGGATCCACTGGTCATCCTCGCCCCAGAGTAGCTGGGTCGGGCAGCGTACCTTCGGGTACAGCCCTTCGACCTCGCGGGTATAACACTCGTCCATCTGTGCAATCTGCCGGTAGAGCGCCGCCTGGCCTGTCTCGCCAAGCCATGGCTGCACGTAGGGCGCCAGTTCCGTGTCGGGGATGTCCCGCTTGATCGCGCCGCGGATATAAGTCGGCACGATGGCTCGCTGAATGTAATCGGGCAGGCCGCTGAAGGCCGCTTCATGCTGGCGTACGTGCTGCACAAAAGGTGAACCCCAGGGCGACAGCGCCACCGGGTCGATCAGCGTCAGGCTGCGGTAGTCCTTGCCATTGAGCAGGTGCGTGCGCAGTGCGGTGGCGCCGCCGAAGTCATGGGCCACCACATCGGGGCAGTCCAGGCCCCAGTGTTCCAGCAGTTGCGCGAGCAGCTGGTTTTGCACGCCGAGGGACACGTCGGCATCGGGCTGCGCGGACTGGCCATAACCCAGCAGGTCGAAGTAATGCACCCTGTGGGTGGCGAAGAACAGCGGGGCGATCCGGTGCCACACGTAGGATGAGAAGGGCGTGCCGTGGACGAACACCAGCGGCGGGCCATCGCCGTGGATGGCGTAGCGGATGGGGTGTCCGTTGAAGTCGTATCGCTGATCCAGCGGCCAGTTGGTCATGTTCGACGCTCCACTGAGAAGGGTTCAGAGGACGGAGCATAGGCCAATGCAATGGAGTTGGAAAAACACAATCGTGGCGAGGGGGCTTGCTCCCGCTGGGGCGCGAAGCGGCCCTCAAGCCTGAGATGGCGGTGTGTCGGGTTGAATCGAGCCGCTGCTGTTGGGGCTGCTGCGCAGCCCAGCGGGAGCAAGCTCCCTCGCCACGGGAGCCTACTTGCCGCAAGGACAATGGTTACTCGCCGTGATAGATGCAGCCGCTGGTGCATGTTTCATGGATGCGAATGGCGCTGAGTTCAGGCAGCAACGGCTTCAACTCATTCCAGATCCACTTGGCCAGTACTTCGCTGGTAGGGTTTTCCAGGCCAGGAATGTCGTTGAGGTAGTTGTGGTCCAGGCGCTCGTAGAGCGGCTTGAAGATCGCCTTGATCTCCGAGAAGTCACGAATCCAGCCAGTATGCGGGTCGAGGTCGCCGCTCAAATGGATCGCCACCTTGAAGGAGTGACCGTGCAGGCGGCCACACTTGTGGCCGTCCGGCACGTGGGGCAGGCGATGGGCGGATTCGAAGGTGAATTCTTTGAAAATTTCCACAGGTTCGGGCTCTTTAAGGTAGCGGTCGCGAGGCAGGCGGCGGAGTTTATCAGTTTGAACCCTGCGTTGCGCGACCGTGCTGACTAAAGGGTCAGCAAACGCTCGCCCAGCGCACCGTTGGCCGTCAGTTCGAGGAACTCGTCGCCGAGCCGGCGGCTTTCGTCCATCGCCGTGCGCCAGTATTTGCGGCGGCTTGGGTCATCGCCCATGAAGCGCTTGAAGTCGTTGCGGTCCGGCAGCTTGCCGAAGGGCAGGCGTGCCAGGTATTCACGGGACGGCGCCAGCAACAGCACGTCTTGCAAGCGTTCGGCATCGCCCCGGCGCCATGGCAAACCTTTGTCGAACCAGCCGGGGATGACTCGGTCGGTAAAATGCGGGTATAGCACGATGCCGTCGCCGCTGTAGGGCAGGTCAAGGTGGTAGTCGAGCAAACCGCCGTCGCGGTAGGTGCCGGCACCGGCGCCCGGCAGGTCGCGCACGCCTTCCATCACCATCGGGATCGAGCCCGATGCCAGCAGGGCCTGGCGCAAGTTGCCGGCGTCCAAGGCAACGAAACGGGACGGAAAATCGTTCAACGGATGCAGCGGCGGGGCCAGGCGCGGGTCATGGATGATCAGCCGTTCGAAGTGCCGCGACAGCCGCGCACGGCCCCGCAGGTTGTCGGCGATCACCGAAGACAACCCCAGGCCCAGCCGCCCGCGATGATCGAGGGCCAGCAAACCGTGGCTCTTGACCACCATGATATTGAGCCGGTAATGCGGGTTGGCGAGGATCGAAGTGTCGCGGCCCTCGAGCAAATCATCGAGCATGCGTTGCGAGCTTTGTGTGACCCCGGCCATGGTCACGCCTTTGGCGAAGCTTTGCTCGTTGTATAAAGTGCCCAGGCGGCGGAGGCCTTCGGCGGCATCCGGCAGGCAGGCGCTGGCGAAGCGCCAGGAGCCCACCGAAGCCCCGATCAGCGAGCGCTCCCGGGGCGCGGCGGGCAGCCATTCGCCGAACAGCGCCAAATCCAGGCCTTGGATGCCGAGAGCCTTTGGACCACCGGCGGCACCCGGCAGGATTCCGACGTCGGCGGCGTTCAGGCCGGCTTGGCGAATTCGCGCGAACGCACGGGCCCCGGCCTTGAGGGTGAGGGCGGGAAACTTGATGTGAATGGCGGTCATACCGGTCTCGAATGCATACAAGCGAAAGATTATAGCGACACAAAACCCTGTGGGTGATGTGGGTTCCATGATGGCAATTCAGTTTCAGTTAAGTTGATCCCGATACAGTCCACCGCTGAAGACTATAAAAAGGAGATAACCCATGAACCGCCTGACTGCCTTATTCATCGCGACGCTCATGGTCATCGGTACTGGCGCGGCGCACGCCAGGGACCTCAACGAGGACGAAGCCCGCAAACTGCAAGACGCTGGTACCATCCTGTCCTACGAAAAACTCAACGCCGCGGCCTTGGCCGAGCACCCGGGCGCCACCTTGACCGATACCGAGCTGGACGAAGAATACGGCAAGTACATCTATCAAGTGGACCTGCGCGATACCCAGGGCATCGACTGGGACGTGGAAGTAGACGCCGTCACCGGCAAGGTGCTCAAGAATCATCAGGATACGTAATGAAGCTTAATCGATGCGCCCGTTGCCGCTGGGCGCTGGTGCTGCTGGGATTTTGTTCGCTGGCCCTGGCCCGCGACCTGGATCAGGACGAAGCCCTGCAACTGCGCCAGCAGGGCGTGATCCTGCCGCTGGAGCAGTTGCTGCAGCAGGCGCTGGATCTGCATCCCGGCGCCAAGCTGCTGGAGGCCGAGCTGGAAGAAAAGCACGGTGTCTACATTTATGAGGTCGAACTGCTGGACACCGACGGCGTCGTGCGCGAACTGGACCTGGAGGCCGCGACCGGCCGTTTACTCAAAGATAAGGAAGACTGATGCGCCTGCTTCTGGTGGAAGATCACGTTCCCCTGGCCGACGAACTGATGGCCGGGCTGACACGACAGGGCTACGCCGTCGATTGGCTCGCCGATGGTCGCGACGCGGTGTACCAGGGCAGCAGCGAGCCTTACGACCTGATCATTCTCGATCTCGGCCTGCCGGGTGTGCCGGGGCTTGAGGTGCTGGCCCAATGGCGTGCCGGCGGCCTGGCGACCCCGGTGCTGATTCTCACCGCGCGCGGATCCTGGGCCGAGCGGATCGAGGGTCTCAAGGCCGGTGCCGACGATTACCTGACCAAACCCTTTCACCCCGAGGAGCTGCACTTGCGGGTCCAGGCGTTGTTGCGCCGCTCCCATGGCCAGGTCAACCAACCGACGCTCAAGTCGGCCGGGCTGCATCTGGATGAGGGCCGCCAATGCGTGGTTCGCGACGGCACGGACATCCAGCTGACCGCCGCCGAGTTCCGGCTGCTGCGCTACTTCATGCTCCACCCCGAGCAAATCCTGTCCAAGAGCCACCTCGCCGAACATCTGTATGACGGTGAAACCGAGCGCGACTCCAACGTTCTCGAAGTCCACGTCAATCACCTGCGGCGCAAACTGGGGCGCAGCGTCATCGAAACCCGTCGCGGCCAGGGCTACCTGTTCGGCGGGCAGGCGCAGTGAGATCGATCCAGCGGCGCCTGAGCCTGGGCCTGATCGGTGTCATGGTGGTGGTCGGCCTGGTTCTGGCGCAAACCAGTTTGTGGCTGTTCGAGCTGGGCTTGCAGCGCTACCTGGAAGCCGGGCTGCGTAACGACAGTGAAAACCTGCTGGTTGCCCTGGTGCGCGGGCCACAGGGTTTGCAACTGGATGAGCGGCGCTTGTCGCCAGCCTATCAACGGCCGTTTTCCGGGCATTATTTCCGCATCGACTTCGCTGATGTGCATTGGCGTTCCCGCTCGCTGTGGGACCAGGAACTGCCCCGGCTCGACCATCCAGGCCTGCACAGCAACCTGCAACTGGGGCCCGAGGGCCAGAAACTGCTGGTGTTGCGTACCGACTATCGGCGACTGGGCCAGGGGATTTCCATCAGCGTGGCTCAGGACTACACGCCGGTGCGTGACAGCTTTCGGCGGATGCAGCAGGTCGGCCTCGGCCTGGGGTTGGCGGGGCTGCTGTTGATCCTGCTGCTGCAACGCCTCACTGTGCGCCGGGCCTTGCGTCCGCTGGATCGCGCCCGGGAGCAGATCGCGCAGTTGCAACGCGGGCAGCGTTCGCAACTTGATGAACAAGTGCCGCGGGAGCTGGAGCCCCTGGTGGCGCAGATCAACCACCTGCTGGCCCACACCGAAGACAGCCTCAAGCGTTCCCGCAATGCCCTGGGCAACCTGGGCCATGCCCTGAAGACTCCGCTGGCGGTGCTGCAAAGCCTGGCGTCCAATGCGAAGCTCGACCCCTATCCCGAGTTGCGCAAGCTGTTGCTCGATCAGTTGGAGCAAGTCAGGCAGCGTCTGAACCGTGAACTCAACCGCGCCCGACTGTCCGGCGATGCCTTGCCCGGCGCGCACCTGGATTGCGATGCCGAACTGCCAGGGCTGCTGGCCACGCTCAACATGATCCACGGCGAACACCTGCAACTGAGCTACGTGGCCCCACCAGGCTTGCATTTGCCTTGGGACCGGGAGGATCTGCTGGAGCTGCTGGGCAACCTGCTGGACAACGCCTGCAAATGGGCCGACGCCGAGGTGCGCCTGACGGTAAACGAGACAACCGCAGGGTTCAGCCTGGCCGTGGAAGACGACGGCCCGGGCATTCCCAAGGATCGCCGCGACCAAGTGTTCAGCCGCGGCACCCGACTGGACGAGCAGACCGATGGACACGGCCTGGGGCTGGGCATCGTGCGGGACATCGTCGACAGCTGGGGCGGGATGCTGGCGTTGGACGACAGCGAGTGGGGCGGGTTGAAGGTCGTGATCGAACTGCCCAAGCGCTGAAACCTGCGCCAACCCCCTGTGGGAGCGGGCGGTGATGGGTGCAAACATTGCGAGACGTTAAAACCCGCCGCATGACGCTTGCAGCCTGGCGCCGCTTGCTGCAAAGTCGCGACCTTTTTGTCCGGTGGCTTTCCATCGCTGTGCTTTGAGGTAACGATGATAAATGCAGTAATTGCCGCGGTTGGCGTCATGCTGGTGCTCAGCCTGTCCCGGGTGCATGTGGTGATCGCCCTGATTATCGGCGCATTGGTAGGTGGCCTGACCGGCGGCCTGGGGATCGAGGCGACACTCAAGGCCTTTAATGCCGGCCTTGGCGGCGGTGCGACGGTGGCGTTGTCCTACGCCTTGCTCGGTGCGTTCGCGGTGGCGATTGCCAAGTCGGGCATGGCCCACGCCTTGGCAGACAAGGTCCTGGCCTTGGTGGATCGCCAGGACGCCGCCGGTGGTTCTGGGGTCAAATGGGTCCTGATCGGCCTGCTGGGTACGGTCGCGGTCGCCTCACAGAACGTGTTGCCGATCCACATCGCTTTCATCCCGCTCCTGGTGCCGCCGCTGCTCTATGTGCTGACCAAGCTGCAACTGGACCGCCGCCTGATCGCGTGCGTCATGACCTTTGGCCTGATCACGCCCTACATGTTCCTGCCGGTGGGCTTCGGCAACATCTTCCTCAATGAGATCCTGCTGGCCAACATTTCCCGCAGCGGCGTGGACGTCAGCGGCATCAACGTCACCCACGCCATGGGCATTCCGGCGCTGGGCATGGTGTTCGGCCTGCTGCTGTCGTTGTTCAGCTATCGCAAGAAACGCGTCTATGACATGAAGAAAATCGCCCGGGTCGAGCAGGTAGCGGTGCGCTACAACCCGCTGAGCCTGACGGTGGCCAGTGTTGCCGTGGCGGCCGCGTTCGCGATCCAGTTGCTGGTGGATTCGATGATCATTGGCGCGCTGGTCGGGTTCCTGATTTTCTCCTTGTCGGGAGTGGTGCGCTGGCGCGAAACGGACGATCTGTTCACCGAAGGCATGAAGATGATGGCAATGATCGGCTTCATCATGATCGCTGCCTCGGGGTTCGCCGAAGTGATGAAGGCCACCGGTGAAGTCCAGAGCCTGGTGGAAGCCTCGGCGGGCTGGATCGGTCACAACAAGGGCATCGGCGCGCTGATGATGCTGCTGGTGGGACTGCTGGTGACCATGGGCATCGGCTCGTCGTTCTCCACGGTGCCGATCCTGGCGACCATTTTTGTGCCGCTGTGCCTGCAATTGGGCTTCAGCCCGCTGGCGATCGTCTGCATCGTCGGCACCGCTGGCGCCTTGGGCGACGCCGGCTCGCCTGCCTCGGACTCGACCCTGGGCCCGACCTCCGGCCTGAACATCGATGGCCAGCACCATCACATCTGGGACACCGTGGTCCCGACCTTCATCCACTACAACCTGCCGCTGCTGGCATTTGGTTGGGTGGCGGCGATGGTTTTGTAACGCTTCAACAAGGCTCGCGGACCGAGTCGCGCCCTTCGCGAGCAAGCCCGCTCCCACACTGAATCTGCGGTAAACACAGAATATGTGAACATCCGCGATCCTGTGTGGGAGCGGGCTTGCTCGCGAAGGGGCCTTTGAATCCTGTGATCCGCTGAATTAGGCATTGCTCTACAGTTTTGCCGTGCCTGGCCGTTAATACAGCTAACCACGCCAATAACACCCATAAGAGTGAACAGCATGCGCATGAGCCTGAAGGCTAAAGTCCTGTCCCTTGCGATACTGCCGGTATTGCTGTCCGCCGTGATCATCAGCCTGACCACGGCCTTCATTCTCAATGAACAAGCCAGCAAAGAGGTCCAGCAGACCCGCGAACGACTGCTGGCCGACGCCAAGGCCACACTGCAGAACTACGTGGCGGTGGGGCTCACCGCCATCAAGCCGCTGTACGATGCCGCGGCCCCGGGTGATAAAGAGGCGCGCGCCCAGGCGATCAAGTTGCTGTCGAGTGTCAGCTACGGCAAGGACGGCTACTTCTTCGGCTACGATTCCGAAACCGTGCGCCTGTTCAAGGCCAACAGCCCCGACGGTGTGGGCAAGAGCTTCAAGGACAACCGCGACCCCAACGGCGTCTACGTCAACCGCGACCTGGTGAAGGTCGCCAAGGACGGGACGCATTACCTGGAATACAGCTCGCCACTGCCCAATAGCCAGGAGTTAGTGCCCAAGCTCGGCTACACCGAATACCTATCCAAGTGGGACATGGCGGTCGGCAGTTCGGTCAACCTGGACGGCATCGAAGCCCAGGTGGCGTTGGTGGAGGCTAAGGTCCACGAGCGTGTGCAAGGCGTGATCCTCAGTATTGTCGGTATTGCCGCCGTGGTATTGCTGGTGATTGCGGTCGTGGGCCTGTTGCTGGCCAACACGATCTTGCGGCCGCTGCACCTGATGAAAGACAACCTCGACGACATCGCAGCGGGCGAGGGCGACCTGACGCGCCGTCTGGCGATCACCAGCCAGGACGAACTCGGTGAATTGGCCGGCTCGTTCAACCGCTTTGTCGACAAGATCCACGGCCTGGTGCGGCAGATTACCGACATGACCTCGCAACTGACCGGGCTGGTGACGCAAGTTTCCGAACAGGCCCAGCGCTCGGAGCAGGCCATGGAGCGCCAGCGTCACGAAACCGATCAGGTCGCCACCGCCATCAACGAAATGTCTTCGGCTGCACAAGAAGTGGCCCGCAGCGCCCAAGGCGCCGCCGTCGCGGCCCAGCAGACCGACGAGGAAGGCCAGTCCGCCAAGCGCGTGGTGGCCGGCAGCATCCAGCAGATTCACGCGCTGGTGAACGACATTCGCAGCAGCGGCGTGTCCCTGGACAGCCTGCAGCAGGACGTCGCCTCGATTGTCAGCGTACTTGGGGTGATTCGTTCGATTGCCGAGCAGACCAACCTGCTGGCCCTGAACGCGGCCATCGAGGCTGCGCGTGCCGGGGAAGCGGGGCGTGGATTCGCCGTGGTGGCCGATGAAGTGCGGGCCCTGGCCAGCCGGACTCAGCAAAGCACCCAGGAAATCCAGGGCATGATCGACCGCTTGCAATCGGGCACCCATGCGGCAGTGGAAGCGATGCGCCGTTCCAGCGAGGCCGGCGATGGCACCTCGGTGCGAGCCAACGAAGCGGGTGCGTCCCTGGACACCATGGCGCAACTGATCGGCACCATCAATTCGATGAACGCCCAGATCGCCAGCGCCGCTGAAGAGCAAACCGCCGTGGCCGAGGAAATCAACCGCAGCGTGCATCAGATCGCGGTGGCGGTGGACAGCGTTGCCGACGAAACCCAACTTGGCGCCCAGACCTCCCGCAGCCTGGCAGACCTGGGCCAGCGCCTGGGCAAACTGGTGGGGCAGTTCCGAATCTGATCCCGCCGCAGCAGGAGCTGCCGAAGGCTGCGATCTTTCGCTCTCGATCCAGATGTTTCGCCTGGGCTACCAGGCCCTATCGGGAGTGGAGGATCGCAGCCTTCGGCAGTTTCTGCTGGACGAATCGTTCCGCGAATTCAGTCGGGCACATTGCCCTGATCAGGCAGGCAAACCGCTCAGATCCCGCATCAACAACCCAAACTGCAAATCCACCGCATCCGGAATCGGCACATACACCACATGCCCATCTCCCGGCGCCACTTCGATGCCTTGGCCTTTGGCGTTTTGCAACTGATGCAGGTCGAAGTGGAAATTGCCCTTGGGCGTCATCAGTTCCAAATGATCCCCCAGGCCGAAACGGTTCTTGACCCGCACCTCGGCCAGGCGTTCGCGCCGTTCGCCGGTCAGTTCGCCGACGAACTGCTGGCGCTCCGACACCGAGCTGCCGTTCTGGTAGTTCTGGTATTCATCATGCACGTGGCGCCTTAGGAAACCTTCGGTGTAGCCGCGCTGGGCCAGGGACTCCAGGTCGTTCATCAGGGTGCGGTCAAATTCCCGACCGGCCACCGCGTCATCGATGGCGCGGCGATACACCTGGGCGGTGCGTGCGCAATAGAAGTGCGATTTGGTCCGGCCTTCGATCTTCAGTGAATGCACGCCCATGCGGGCCAGGCGCTCCACATGCTGGACGGCGCGCAGGTCCTTGGCATTCATGATGTAGGTGCCATGTTCGTCTTCGAAGGCCGGCATCGACTCGTCCGGGCGGTTCGCCTCTTGAAGCAGGAACACTTGCTCGGTGGGCGCGCCCAGGCCCAGGGTCGGCTCGGGTTGATAGGTGTGCACGATGTCGCCCACGGCGTTTTCCATTGCCGGTTGCGCCGAATACTTCCAGCGACAGGCATTGGTGCAACTGCCCTGGTTGGCGTCGCGCTTGTTCAGGTAACCGGACAACAGGCAGCGTCCGGAATAGGCCATGCACAGCGCGCCGTGGACGAACACTTCCAGCTCCATGGCGGGCACCTGCTGGCGAATTTCGGCGATCTCCTCCAGGGACAGTTCTCGCGACAGGATGATCCGGCTCAGACCCTGTTGCTGCCAGAACTCGACGCTCGCCCAGTTCACCGTGTTGGCTTGCACCGACAGGTGGATCGGCATCTGCGGGAAATGCCGGCGCACCAACATGATCAGCCCCGGGTCGGACATGATCAATGCGTCCGGCGCCATGGCGATCACCGGCTCCAGGTCCTTGAGGAACGTGCGCAGCTTGGCATTGTGCGGCGCGATGTTCACCACCACGTAGAAACGCTTGCCCATGGCCTGGGCCTCGCGAATGCCCAGGGCCAGGTTCGCGTGGTCGAATTCATTGTTGCGTACCCGCAGGCTGTAGCGCGGCTGGCCGGCGTACACCGCATCGGCGCCATAGGCGAAGGCATAACGCATATTTTTCAGGGTGCCGGCGGGAGCGAGCAGTTCGGGGGCGATGAAGGTCATGGTGGCGTCGGGGTCGCAAAAGCGCCGAGGGTACGCCAAGGTGGGCCGGGCCAGATTGACGTGGATCAATACCGGATGCAGATGCGACGGCACTCCGGCGGGTCCGGGCGGACTAATACATATCCCGCCCCTGGACATGGAAAGCTGATGAACCGAAAGATGCTGCAAAATAAATCCCAGATGTTGCTGTTGATGCTGGTCACCATCGCCTTCATCTGGATCCTCTTGCCGTTCTACGGCGCGGTGTTCTGGGCAGTCATCCTCGGTATCGTCTTTGCGCCCATGCAGCGCCGCCTGCAATTGAAATTCGGCTGGCACCGCAACGTCACCTCGTTACTCACCTTGAGCGTCTGCGTGGTCATCGCGATTTTGCCGGTGATTGTCATCAGCACCCTGCTGGTCCAAGAAGGCGCGGCGCTCTACAAGAGCCTGGAAAGCGGCGAGCTGGACATCGCCGATTACCTGGCCCGCTTCAAGGATGCCTTGCCGCCGTACTTCCAGCATCTGCTGGACCGCTTCGGCCTGGGCAACTTGAATGGGTTGCGGGACAAGATCGTCAAGAGCGCAATGCAGGGCAGCGAATTTTTCGCCACCCAGGCCTTCAGTTTCGGACAAGGGACGTTCCAATTCCTGGTCAGCTTCTTCGTGATGCTCTATCTGCTGTTTTTCTTTCTGCGCGATGGTGCCGAACTGGTGCGCAAGGTGCGTTCGGCGGTTCCCCTGGCCGAGCACCAGAAGCGTCGCCTGCAACTGAAATTCAACCGGGTGGTGCGAGCGACGGTGAAGGGCAACCTGCTGGTCGCTATCACCCAAGGGGCACTGGGCGGGCTGATCTTTTGGATTCTGGGGATCGAGACGGTGTTGCCATGGGCCGTGCTGATGGCCTTCCTGTCACTGTTGCCTGCGGTAGGGGCGGGTATAGTCTGGGCGCCGGTGGCGGTGTATTTCCTGCTGTCCGGGGCCATCTGGCAAGGCGTGGTGCTGACGCTGTTCGGGGTGTTCGTGATTGGCCTGGTGGACAACCTGCTGCGTCCGATACTGGTGGGCAAGGACACCAAAATGCCCGATTACATGGTACTCATCTCGACCCTGGGCGGGCTGGCGGTGTTCGGGTTGAACGGCTTCGTGATCGGGCCGCTGATCGCTGCGCTGTTCATGTCGTGTTGGGCCTTGTTTGTCGAAAGCACGCCACGGATACAACTGCCCTAGGCGCTGAGCACGTAGGGCCCGATGCGCTGCGACAAGGCCTGGGCGGCGGGCAGGGAAGTCAGCGGGCCGCTGATGGTCACGCCGTCCTGCACCAGATACCAGCAGGCCAGCAAGCCGCGGTCCCGGAGTGGGGCGGGGACGGCGCTGCCAATGACAGACATGATTTGAACCTTGGGCATGGGAAACCTCCATCAATCGATGGGGTTACCCTACGGCTCCGCCGGGACGAGGAAAAATCAACCGCCTCAATAGTAGGAATCGACGCCGCTCAATCGACCACCAGGTCGAGCATGTGCACCACTTCCTGCTCGTTGAGCAGGCCCTTGCGTACCAGGTTTTCCGCCAGCAGCGAGAGGAACTTGGCGCTGCGATGGCCTTCCAGGTGCTTGAGTTCGGTCAGCGCGTTGTACACCTTGCTGGAGGTGCACAGGCCAACGATGCGGTGGGGGTTTTGTGTAGGCATACCTTCGTCCTTGTTTTTATGAAGCTGTTGTTGACGGACAGCGCCAGCTTGCGGCACGGCCATGACGCTCAAGTGACAGCTTGGGTTGTCGGAAAAAGAAAGCAGGATTCAGACCATAATGCCTTTTTGGCGCCAGATTAATGTTCCGGCAGCGACCTCGGACAGGCTGATACGGCCACCGGTTGGTTTTCGCCCACAAAAAAGCCCCTGAATCTTTCGATTCAGGGGCTTGATGTGTTGCTGTCTGGCTCCACGACCTGGACTCGAACCAGGGACCCAGTGATTAACAGTCACTTGCTCTACCAACTGAGCTATCGCGGAATGACGCGTATGTTACTGATTGGAAAAGAGAAGTCAAGCTTCTAATGCCGGCCGGCAGATTCCCATGGCCGATGCCCATCGATTCGCAATTTGACGGTTACCGTCACCGCTCGAGAGGGCTACCATGGCCGCCCGGAAGTGGCAGTACGCGCTGACGGCCATTCGCCAGCACAGGTACGCGCCATGAACCATCTGTTACCGCTCCACACAGCCAGTGGCACCGAGGTGTCTCCATGAGCACCGCACATATCAGCTTGCCCAAGGGTGTGGGGCCGCACGCCGAGAAGCTTTACGACGCCATCACCCAGGCTAGCTCCGCCGAAGAGCTGAACCGTGCCGGGGGCAAGGCCGAAGGGTTTGTCCTGGGATTGGAAAGCACCAAGGCCATCAAGAGCCAAGTCGCCGAGTCGTTGTATGTCGTTTATGACGATGCGGCGAGTCAGCGGGCGAGTGAGTTGTAGCCTCGCCGGATACTAAAGCTCCAAAAAAAACGGGAAGCCATGGCTTCCCGTTTTCATCCCGGCGACCTTCAGATCACCTGGACAATCGCCTGGGTCACCGCCTCGATGTTGTTCTGGTTCAGCGCGGCCACGCAGATGCGGCCGGTGTCCAGGGCGTAGATGCCGAACTCGTTGCGCAGACGCGTCACTTGTTCAACGGTCAGGCCGGAGTAGGAGAACATGCCGCTCTGGCGTGCCACGAAGCTGAAGTCATGGCCTGGCGCGGCCTTGGCCAGCATGTCCACCATCTGGTTGCGCATGCCGCGAATGCGCAGGCGCATTTCGGCCAGTTCGGCTTCCCACTGGGCCCGCAGCTCCGGGCTGTTGAGTACGGCGGCAACGATGCTTGCGCCGTGAGTCGGTGGGTTGGAGTAGTTGGTGCGGATCACGCGCTTGACCTGGGACAGCACGCGGGCGCTTTCTTCTTTCGATTCGCTGACGATCGACAGGGCACCGACGCGCTCGCCGTACAGGGAGAACGACTTGGAGAAGGAGCTGGAGGCAAAGAAGGTCAAGCCCGACTCAGCGAACAGGCGCACGGCCGCGGCGTCTTCTTCGATGCCGGCGCCAAAGCCCTGGTAGGCCATGTCCAGGAACGGGATGTGGTTCTTGGCCTTGACCACAGCCAGCACGTTTTTCCAGTCTTCGGGGCTCAAGTCCACGCCAGTCGGGTTATGGCAGCAGGCATGCAGCACGACGATCGAGCGGTCGGGCAGGGCGTTGAGGTCTTCCAGCAGGCCGGCGCGGTTCACGTCATGGGTGGCGGCGTCGTAGTAGCGATAGTTCTGCACCGGGAAACCGGCAGTTTCGAACAGGGCGCGGTGGTTTTCCCAGCTTGGATCGCTGATGGCCACGACGGCGTCAGGCAGCAATTGCTTGAGGAAGTCTGCGCCGATCTTCAGTGCACCTGTGCCGCCCACGGCCTGGGTGGTGATGACCCGGCCGGCAGCGATCAGCGGCGAATCCTTGCCGAACAGCAAGGTCTGGACCGCCTGGTCGTAGGCGGCAATGCCGTCGATCGGCAGGTAGCCACGGGAAACGTGCTGAGCCACACGGGTCGTCTCGGCTTCAACGACAGCGCGCAGGAGTGGAATGCGCCCCTCCTCGTTGCAGTAAACACCTACGCCCAGGTTCACCTTATTGGTACGAGGGTCGGCGTTGAATGCTTCGTTGAGGCCCAGGATGGGGTCGCGTGGTGCCAATTCGACAGCAGAAAACAGGCTCATTATTGCGCGGCTCTGAATGGAGTGAGAGGGGACGTGTCGCGCTCCAGCCGAATGCACTAGAGCGGTGCACAAACGGGGAGCTAGTATAGAGGCCATCACCGGGCGCGGCGACAGGCGATTCGGCTTTTACGGTAAGTATTTTCGTTTTTTTTCGACCGTTAGTCCCTTCGCCGCATCAAAGTCTTCAAGGGGTGTAGGACGTTCGTCTTGAAAGCGAAGGCATTCACCTCCACATTGTGGGTATTCCAGCTTTTTCCTCGGGCGACATCAGTCGTTTCGGTCTTTCTCGTTCCTGTCGGCTGGCCGACCGGGGTGAACCAGAGGTTATGTCATGTCTCAATTCCAGCTCGTCACTCGATTCCAGCCCGCCGGCGACCAGCCGGAAGCCATCCGCCTGATGGTCGAGGGCATCGAGGCTGGCCTGGCGCACCAGACGTTGCTCGGTGTGACCGGCTCGGGCAAGACCTTCAGCATTGCCAACGTGATCGCCCAGATCCAGCGCCCGACCCTGGTGCTGGCGCCGAACAAGACCCTGGCGGCGCAGTTGTACGGTGAGTTCAAGGCGTTTTTCCCGAATAACGCGGTGGAGTACTTCGTCTCCTATTACGATTACTACCAGCCCGAGGCCTACGTGCCATCGTCGGACACCTTCATCGAGAAGGACGCCTCGATCAACGACCACATCGAACAGATGCGGCTGTCGGCCACCAAGGCCCTGCTGGAGCGCAAGGACGCGATCATCGTCACCACGGTGTCATGCATCTATGGCTTGGGCAGCCCGGAAACCTATCTGAAGATGGTGCTGCACGTGGATCGCGGCGACAAACTCGACCAGCGCGCCTTGCTGCGGCGCCTGGCGGATTTGCAATACACCCGCAACGACATGGATTTCGCCCGTGCGACGTTCCGGGTGCGTGGCGACGTGATCGACATCTATCCGGCAGAATCCGACCTGGAAGCGATCCGCATCGAGCTGTTCGACGATGAAGTGGAAAGTATTTCGGCCTTCGACCCGCTCACTGGCGAAGTCATCCGCAAACTGCCGCGCTTCACGTTCTATCCCAAGAGCCACTACGTGACGCCGCGCGAAACCCTGCTGGGCGCCATCGAGGGGATCAAGGTCGAGTTGCAGGAGCGCCTGGAGTACCTGCGTTCGAACAACAAGCTGGTGGAGGCCCAGCGCCTGGAGCAGCGGACCCGGTTTGACCTGGAAATGATCCTGGAGCTGGGCTACTGCAACGGTATCGAAAACTACTCGCGCTACCTGTCGGGCCGCCCGGCCGGTGCGCCGCCGCCGACCTTGTACGACTATCTGCCGGCCGATGCCTTGCTGGTGATCGACGAATCCCACGTCAGCGTGCCCCAGGTCGGCGCGATGTACAAAGGCGACCGTTCGCGCAAGGAAACGCTGGTGGAATACGGTTTCCGCCTGCCTTCGGCCTTGGACAACCGGCCGATGCGCTTCGATGAATGGGAAAGCGTGAGCCCGCAGACGATCTTCGTCTCGGCCACTCCGGGCAACTACGAGGCCGAGCATGCCGGGCGGGTGGTCGAGCAGGTGGTGCGGCCGACCGGGCTGGTGGACCCGCAAGTCGAGGTGCGCCCGGCGTTGACCCAGGTCGATGATCTTCTCTCCGAAATCAGCAAGCGCGTGGCGGTGGAAGAGCGGGTGCTGGTGACCACGTTGACCAAGCGCATGGCCGAAGACCTCACCGATTACCTGGCCGACCATGGTGTGCGGGTGCGTTACCTGCACTCGGACATCGACACGGTGGAGCGGGTCGAGATCATCCGCGACCTGCGCCTGGGTACCTTCGATGTACTGGTGGGCATCAACCTGCTGCGTGAAGGCCTGGACATGCCGGAAGTGTCACTGGTGGCGATTCTCGACGCCGACAAGGAAGGTTTCCTGCGTTCGGAGCGTTCGTTGATCCAGACCATCGGTCGCGCGGCGCGTAACCTCAATGGCCGGGCGATTCTCTATGCCGACCGCATCACCGGTTCCATGGAGCGAGCGATTGGCGAAACCGAACGCCGTCGCGACAAGCAGATTGCGTTCAACCTGGCCAACGGCATCACGCCCAAAGGCGTGTTCAAGGACGTCGCCGATATCATGGAAGGCGCCACCGTGCCCGGCTCGCGAAGCAAGAAGCGCAAGGGCATGGCCAAGGCGGCCGAAGAAAGCGCCCGCTACGAAGCCGAACTGCGTTCGCCGAGCGAAATCACCAAGCGTATCCGGCAATTGGAAGAGAAGATGTACCAGTTGGCTCGGGACTTGGAATTCGAAGCGGCGGCGCAATTGCGTGATGAGATTGGCAAGTTGCGCGAGCGGTTGCTGACTGTCTGAGTCTTTGCGGTGGCTTTGATGGCCTCTTCGCGAGCAAGCCCGCTCCCACAGTTGACCGCGTCGTCCAGGCTTCATGCGGTCTCCTGTGTGGGAGCGGGCTTGCTCGCGAATGGAGCGACGCGGTCTGAAAGAAAAGACTCATATCCCGCTCTGACTGGAGCCCGCCCGCCATCGCCTGTTACCATTCGCCCCCTGTTCGACCTTCGCTTTTATATTCTTTTCGAGACAAGCCATGACCACCGTCCGCACCCGCATCGCGCCGTCGCCCACTGGCGATCCCCATGTCGGCACCGCCTACATCGCTTTGTTCAACTATTGCTTTGCCAAACAGCACGGCGGCGAGTTCATCCTGCGGATCGAGGACACCGACCAATTGCGTTCGACGCGTGAGTCCGAACAGCAGATTTTCGACGCCCTGCGTTGGTTGGGCATCGACTGGAGCGAAGGCCCGGACGTCGGCGGCCCCCATGGCCCGTATCGCCAGAGCGAGCGCGGTGATATTTACCAGCAGTACTGCCAGCAACTGGTCGACATGGGGCATGCATTCCCATGTTTCTGCACCGCCGAAGAACTGGACCAGATGCGCGCCGAGCAAATGGCCCGTGGTGAAACCCCACGCTACGACGGCCGTGCACTGCTGCTGTCCAAAGAAGAAGTCGCCCGTCGCCTGGCGGCTGGCGAGCCTCACGTCATCCGCATGAAGGTGCCGTCCGAAGGCGTCTGCGTGGTGCCGGACATGTTGCGCGGCGATGTTGAAATCCCGTGGGACCGCATGGACATGCAGGTGCTGATGAAGACCGACGGCTTGCCGACGTACTTCCTGGCCAACGTGGTCGACGATCACCTGATGGGCATCACTCACGTATTGCGCGGTGAAGAATGGCTGCCGTCGGCACCGAAACTGATCCTGCTTTACGAGTACTTTGGCTGGGAACAACCGCAGCTGTGCTACATGCCGCTGCTGCGTAACCCGGACAAGAGCAAGCTGTCCAAGCGCAAGAACCCGACATCGGTGACCTTCTACGAGCGCATGGGCTTCATGCCCGAGGCGATGCTCAACTACTTGGGTCGCATGGGCTGGTCGATGCCGGACGAGCGTGAGAAGTTCTCGCTGCAAGAGATGGTCGAGCACTTCGATCTGTCGCGCGTCTCCCTAGGTGGGCCGATTTTCGACATTGAGAAACTGTCGTGGCTCAACGGCCAGTGGCTGCGGGACCTGCCGGTGGAAGAATTCGCCGCGCGCGTGCAGAAATGGGCCTTGAACCCTGAGTACATGATGAAGATCGCGCCCCATGTGCAGGGCAGGGTAGAAACCTTCAGCCAGATCGCGCCATTGGCCGGCTTCTTCTTTGCCGGTGGCGTGACGCCGGATGCGAAGCTGTTCGAATCCAAGAAGCTTTCTGGCGACCAGGTGCGCCAGTTGATGCAACTGATCCTGTGGAAGCTCGAAAGCTTGCGTCAGTGGGAGAAGGACAGCATTACCGCGACCATCCAGGTTGTGGTCGAGTCGCTGGAGCTGAAACTGCGCGATGCCATGCCGCTGATGTTCGCCGCCATTACCGGCCAGGCCAGCTCGGTGTCGGTGCTCGATGCGATGGAAATCCTCGGGCCGGACCTGACCCGTTTCCGCCTGCGCCAGGCCCTCGATCTGCTCGGTGGTGTGTCGAAGAAGGAAAACAAGGAGTGGGAAAAACTGCTGGGCGCGATTGCATAATCGGTCGATGGGGCAGGGCATACCCCGGTTTTCCGGGGTTTGTCGGTAAGTGATTGTTATCCCGGCAAAAAATTTTCAAATATGTTGAAAATAAATTTGACAGCCCTCCGATACGCCCTTAAGATTCGCCCCGTCCTCAGCGATGAGGGGCTATAGCTCAGCTGGGAGAGCGCTTGCATGGCATGCAAGAGGTCGACGGTTCGATCCCGTCTAGCTCCACCAATTTTACACTTCAAGGCCTGGCCACACCGGCCTTGAAGGGATCAACACTCAGCGTTGATCAGTTGTAGAAAGGGTTTGCGTCCCCTTCGTCTAGTGGCCTAGGACACCGCCCTTTCACGGCGGTAACAGGGGTTCGAGTCCCCTAGGGGACGCCAGTTTTACAGAAGCGATGTTGCAAGATGTCGCTCCGCCGCGAGGCGAAAAATCCGGGGCTATAGCTCAGCTGGGAGAGCGCTTGCATGGCATGCAAGAGGTCGACGGTTCGATCCCGTCTAGCTCCACCAAACGTCAGGTTCAAGGTCTGGCCACACCGGCCTTGAATCGATCAGTTCTCAGCGCTGATCAAGCAAGAAGGTTTGTGTCCCCTTCGTCTAGTGGCCTAGGACACCGCCCTTTCACGGCGGTAACAGGGGTTCGAGTCCCCTAGGGGACGCCACGATTACCCGCTCTGCGGGATTTTATAAGGGTCATTCAATTCTTGAATGGCCCTTTTGTTTGTCTGGCGTTCAGCCAATTCTCTATTTATCGAAAAAAGCGCTTCTGACCAACGGTCAGAATTTCTGCTTGCAGAAAATTATTATAGAGATAATATTTCAATCGTAATATTCGGAGGCAGCGATGAGCGATAAAAAAGCACAGACCCGTGAACGTATTCTCAAGGCGGCCAGCGACGCGCTGATCCAACGCGGCCCGGCTGAGCCGAGCGTGGGCGAGGTGATGGGCGCGGCAGGGCTGACAGTGGGCGGTTTCTATGCTCACTTCGAAAGCAAGGACGCCTTGATGCTCGAAGCGTTCAAGCAGTTGCTCAATCGGCGTCGCGGCCTGATCGCCGATATGGATGCCGAGTTGACCGGTGAAGAGCGGCGCGCTTTGGTGGCGGCGTTCTATCTGTCGCGCAAGCACCGGGATTCCACTGAACAAGCCTGCCCGATCCCCGCATCGGTTGGTGAGCTCGGACGGCTGCCGGATGCGTTTCGTGACGTACTCAATGAACACATCGAGCTGATGGCCGCGCAGTTGGCGGCCAGCCCGGAAGATGCCGACAAGGCCTTGGCCGACATTGCCTTGATGGTCGGTGGCCTGGCCCTGGCACGGGCTTTGGGCCCCGGAGAGTTATCGGATCGTTTGCTGCGGGCCGCCAAGTCGGCGGTGCGTTGAGCTGAGGCGCAAGCCCTGGAGACAAGCAATGGACAGGTTGAGCTGGATTCGTGGTGTCAATGGCACGCTGGGCCGGGTAGCGCCGCAGCTGGTAGCGAAGAAAATGCGCACGCTGTTCATGCGGCCCCGAAACCTGCCGCCGCGGGACTGGGAGTTGCCATTGCTGGCGAGTTCCGAGCGCATCACCTTGCGCTTTGGCTTATCGGCCTTGCGTTGGGGCAAGGGGCCGGCGGTGTTGCTGATGCACGGCTGGGAAGGTCGGCCTACCCAGTTCGCGGCGCTGATCACGGCGCTGGTCGAGGCCGGTTACACAGTCGTCGCCCTGGACGGCCCGGCTCACGGTCGCTCGCCTGGCCGCGAGGCGAATGTCCTGCTGTTCGCCAGGGCCATGCTCGAGGCTGCGGCTGAATTGCCACCGCTCCAGGCCGTGATCGGCCATTCCATGGGGGGGGCCAGTGCGATGCTGGCGGTTCAGTTGGGTTTGCGTACCGAGGCGTTGGTCAGCATTGCCGCGCCAGCGCGCATCCTCGGCGTGCTACGCGGTTTCGCCCGGCTGATGGGCATGCCGCCCAAGGCGCGCTCGGCGTTCATTCGCCAGGTGGAAAGCGATGTAGGCATGCCGGCTTCGAAGATGGATGTGGCGCACTACCAACTGGATGTGCCCGGATTGATCGTTCATGCCGAGGATGACACTTCGGTTTCGGTCAAGGAATCCGAATTGATTCATGAAGTCTGGTTCGACAGTCGTCTGCTGCGATTGCCTCAGGGCGGACATCAGCGGGTGCTGGCCGATCAACGCGTCGTTGATGGCGTGTTATCACTGCTGGCCGGACGCAGCCTGCAAGCGCGGCAATCGGCTTGAGCATCCGTTACACTGCCCCGATCCAAATTCTGACGGGAGAGGGGCATGGGCTGGGATCGGGCAACGCCGTTCATCATTGATCTCCAGGTAGCGGCCGAAGACATCGACGGGCTGGGCCACGCCAACAATGCGGTATACGTTACATGGCTGGAACGCTGCGCCTGGCGTCATTCCCAGCGCCTGGGGCTGGACCTGGTGGAGTATCGGCGGCTGGACCGAGCCATGGCGGTGGTGCGTCATGAAATCGATTACCTGGCAGCTGCCTATGAAGGCGACGAGTTGCAGTTGGCCACCTGGATTGTCGACTGGGACCAGCGGTTGAAGATGACCCGGCATTTCCAGCTGGTGCGCCCCAGTGACAACACCACCTTGTTACGTGCCCAGACCACCTTTGTCTGCATCGAACTGTCCACCGGTAGGCCCAAGCGCATGCCGGCGGAGTTCATCGAAGGTTATGGTGTGGCGCTCGATCCGTCTGGCATTTCCATAGACTGACCCAGCGCTATCGCGAGCAAGCTCGCTCCCACAGGGGATTGGAGTGGACGCGACTTCTCTGCTCACCAAAATCCTGTGGGAGCGGGCTTTATGGTGAATGCCGGGTATGCCGGCAAAATCCGGTAAACTGCCGCACGTTTTTTCGTTGAGTGTGTTTTTCCATGCAAATTGCCCTGGCACCCATGGAGGGGTTGGTTGACAACATCCTCCGGGATGTCCTGACCCGTGTCGGCGGTATCGACTGGTGTGTCACCGAGTTCATCCGCATCAACGACCGCCTGCTCACGCCGGCCTATTTCCACAAGCTCGGCCCCGAATTGTTGACTGGAGCCCGGACCGCTGCCGGCGTGCCGTTGCGGGTGCAATTGCTGGGGTCCGATCCGGTGTGCCTGGCGGAGAACGCGGCGTTGGCGTGCGAGTTGGGGTCGCAAGTCATTGACCTGAACTTCGGTTGCCCGGCCAAGACGGTGAATAAATCCCGGGGCGGCGCGGTATTGCTCAAGGAGCCGGAGCTGCTCAACCAAATCGTCGAGCACGTGCGCCGCGCGGTGCCCAAGCACATTCCCGTTACCGCCAAGATGCGCCTGGGTTTCGACAGCCCGGACGGCGCGCTGGTTTGCGCCACGGCCCTGGCCGAAGGCGGCGCGGCGCACATCGTGGTGCATGCCCGGACCAAGGTCGACGGCTACAAGCCGCCGGCGCACTGGGAGTGGATTCCCCGGGTCCAGGACGTGGTGAAGGTGCCGGTGTTCGCCAATGGCGATATCTGGAGCGTGGAAGATTGGCGCCGTTGCCGGGAGATCAGCGGCGTCGAGGACATCATGCTCGGGCGCGGCCTGGTGTCTCGCCCGGACCTGGCCCGGCAGATCGCCGCGGCCCGGGCCGGCGAGGAGGTCGTCGAGATGTCCTGGGCCGAGTTGCAGCCGATGCTCCAGGACTTCTGGGTGCAAGTGGTCGAGCAACTGACCCCCCGCCAAGCGCCCGGTCGGTTGAAGCAGTGGTTGGCGATGCTGACCCGCAATTACCCCGAAGCCGTTGAGCTGTTCAGCGCCGTCCGGCGGGAAACCGACCTGGATGCGGTGGGCCGTTTGCTTGGGGTGCACCGCACTGAAGCGGCCTGAAAAAAATTCAAAAAAAGCTCTTGAAAAGTATTTGGCGGACCCTAGATAGGGGTTACGCGATGCCGAATTCGGGTCGCGGAGACAAAAAACCTTGCTGAATTTTCAGGAGATTTGAATCATGAGTACTGCATTTTCGTTGGCCCCTCTGTTCCGTTCCTCGGTGGGCTTCGACCGTTTCAACGACCTGTTCGAAACCGCACTGCGCAACGAGCCGGGTAGCAGCTATCCACCCTACAACGTGGAAAAATATGGCGATGACGAGTACCGCATTGTGGTCGCCGCCGCCGGGTTCCGGGAAGAAGACCTGGACTTGCAGGTGGAGAAAGGCGTGCTGACCATCAGTGGTGGTAAACGTGAGGCCAGCAACGACAGCGTGACCTACCTGCACCAGGGCATTGCCCAGCGCGCGTTCAAGCTGTCCTTCCGGTTGGCGGATCATATCGAGATCAAGTCCGCCGGCCTGAGCAACGGTCTGTTGAGTATCGACTTGTTGCGGGTGGTGCCGGAAGAGGCGAAAGCCAAGCGCATCCCGATCAATGGGGTGCAGCAACAACCCGCGCTGCAAAACTGATGCATCGCAACTGAAGAAGGGCGCCAGATGGCGCCCTTTTTCGTTTTTGCAAGCAATGAAGGAATAGTTGTGGCGAGGGAGCTTGCTCCCTCATCACAAGAGCTTCCTATCCCGAACACTTAGGGCAACAACCGCTCAAACGCTTCCAGCGGCAGTGGCCGGCTGTGCAGGTAACCCTGGTACAGATGGCAGTCCAGCCCCTGCAGAAAGTGCAACTGCTCCAGGGTTTCCACACCCTCGGCAATCATCACCAGGTTCAGGCTGCGGGCCATGGCGACGATGGCACGGATGATTTCCGCGTCGTTGGGGTCACTGGTGGCGTCGCGCACGAATGACTGGTCGATCTTCAACGTGTCTACCGGTAGGCGCTTGAGGTAGGTCAATGACGAATAACCGGTACCGAAATCGTCCATCGCGAAGCTAACCCCCAACTTTTTGAGGCGACGCATCTTGCTGATCGTGTCGTCCAGGTTCTGGATCACGATGCCCTCGGTGATCTCCAGTTTCAGCATGGAGCAGGGCAGGCCGTGGGTGGCCAGGCTGTTTTCGATACGCTCGACGAAATCGCTCTGGCGGAACTGCCGCGGGCTGATATTCACGCAGAGGCTGAACCGCTGCGGGTCGATCTTGCCCCTGGCGATCAGTTGCTTGAAGCCATCGCAGGCTTCGTCAAGGATCCAGGTCCCGACTTCCAGGATCAGGCCGCTGTCTTCCAGTACCTTGATGAATTCATTGGGCGATTGGGCGCCCAGGTCCGGGTGATGCCAGCGCACCAGGGCTTCGGCCCCGATGATGCGGTTATCCCGGGCATCGACCTGGGGCTGGAAGTGCACGCTGAACTCGCCACGGGCCAGGGCCTGGCGCAGGTCGGTTTCCATGCGCAAGCGTTCACTGGCGGCTTTTTGCATGGTGGCGTGGAACATCTGCGAGGTGTTGCGCCCCGAATCCTTGGCGCGATAAAGCGCAATGTCGGCGCGCTTGAGCAGGTCCGTGGGCGTGGCGCCATGGTCGGGTATCAGCGCTATGCCAATGCTTGGCGTGACCTGCAGCCGCTGGCCGTCGAGAAACATCGGCTCCGAGAGCAGCTCACGCAAGGTGTCGGCCAGCTTCAATACTTGCGTGCCGACTTCGTTGCGGCTGCCTTCCAGACCGCTGAGCAGCACCACGAATTCGTCGCCGCCCAGCCGCGCCACGGTGTCTTCCAGGCGCACACTGGCCTCCAGGCGCGCGGTGATGATCTTCAGCACCGTGTCACCCACCGGATGGCCCAGGGAGTCGTTGATGTGCTTGAAGTGATCCAGGTCGAGAAACAGCAGGGCACCGCGCAGGTCATGGCGCTTGAGCAACGCGATCTGCTGGCTTAGCCGGTCCATCAACAAGGCCCGGTTGGGCAGGTTGGTCAGCGGGTCGTGATAGGCCAGGTGGCGGATCTGGGCCTCGGCGTTGCGCAGCAGGCTCACATCCCGGGCGGTCAGCAACAGGCAGGCGGTTTCGTTGAGCGTGATGGGTTCGACCGATACCTCCACCGTGAGCAATTCCCCACGCTTGTTACGCCCAAGCATTTCCTGGTGAAGCACGCGGCCCTTGAGTTGCAGCTCGGCCAGCAGGGCCGTGCGTTGTTTTTCTTCGGCCCAGATGCCGACCTCATAGACCGTATGCCCGATCACCTCGTCGGCGCGGTAGCCGGTCAGGCGGCAGAAACCGTCGTTGACTTCAAGGTAGCGGCCACTGTCGAGTTCGGTGATGGTGATGGCGTCGGGGCTGGAGTGAAACGCCTTGGCGAACTTCTCCTCGCTGGCCTTGAGGGCCGCTTCGGAGCGTTGTTGCTGGGTGATGTCCCGTAGGGTGGTGACGATGCAGGGCTGGTTGCCGACGTTGATCTGCCGACTGGAGATCACGCAGGTCAGCGGCTGGCCGTTCTTGTGATGAACGACGATGGCGACGTTGCTCAAGGATTGCTCGCGAATCACCCGTTCGATCCGTTGCAGGCTGCTGCCCGACGCGTCCCAAAGGCCGATTTCATCGGCGCTGAGGCCAATTACATCGCTGGCCCCCCAGCCGAAGGTCTGGGTGAAGCTGGAGTTGATTTCAAGGAACCGGCCACTGTCCTGATGAGTGACGCAGATCGGGTCGGGGCTGACCTGGAACAGCGTGGCGAATTTTTCCTCCGAAGCCGCCAGGCTCTGTTCGCGCTCCACCTGGTCGGTGATGTCCAGCAACGTTCCGGCCATGCGCAAGGGGCTGCCGTCGTCGTTGCGGTAGAGGCGGGCGCGGCTTTCCAGATAGCGAGAGCTGCCGTCGGGCAGTTGCACGCGGTAGGTCAATTGATAATTGCCCGCCGGGCCTTCGCGCAGACTGCGGTAGGCGTTACGCATGTTGTTGCGTTCTTCCGTGGGCACCCCCTCGAAGAAGGCATCGAACGATTCATGGAAGGGCTTGGGTTCCAGCCCGTGAAGCTGCGCTGCCCGTGCCGAGCCGTAGAGCATGCCACTGGGAATATGCCAGTCCCAAGTGCCCAATTGTGCGGAATCCAGGGCCAGGTCCAGGCGTTCCTGGCTGTCCTTGAGGGCTCGTTCGGCCAGCTTGCGATCGGTGGTGTCGAGAAAGGTACTCAACAGGTAAGGCTGGCCTTCCAGCTCGACTTTTTGCGCGCTGAGAAGACCGCTATGGACTTGCCCGTTGCTGGCGCGCAGCTCAACTTCCATGCTTGCCAGTTCGCCCCTGCCCTTGATGGCTTCGAGCAGTTTCGCCCGCTGACCGGGATCGACCCACAACCCCAGTTCCAGAGTGGTCCGGCCAATTGCGTCATGCAACGGCCAGCCAAACTGGCTCTCGAAATACTGGTTGGCCTCGCTGATCAGCCCGTCTTCCTGGCGGGTCAACAGCACCATGTTCGGGCTGAGGTGAAACAGCGTGGCGAAACGTTTTTCCGAGCTGCGCAACGCCTGCTCGCGCTCGCGCTGATGGGTAATCTCGCGGATGACCCCGATCATGCGAGGGCGGCCATGCTTATCGGGCAGCACACTGCCATTGATTTCCAGCCAATGCAGGCTGCCGTCGGGCCAGACGATGCGGTGGTGCATCGCCTGTTCCAAC